>NZ_MXAV01000051.1 GCF_002847505.1 Acidithiobacillus marinus | reverse complement strand
CCGTCTCGAAACCCGATCATCATCGATAACAAAAAGAAGAACAAAAGAATAGCCAAAATTCATGTCCCATTCGGGAAAGGAAAAATCATGTCTGGAAAACACGGCAGAAACCTCAAGGCAATATGTCGATCAGCCTGGATCGATAGCCTTGAAGTGGTTGAGGTGTAAAACAATGAGCTCAACGGCGGTGTGTTTATTGGCTATCTCAATGTTGGTTCACTCACGGGCACCCAACCTGCAAACCAGCATGAACCATGAAATTGCGGATGCGATCTGTTATGCAGGAAAAAACTACGGTCTTAATCCGAGGATTCTTGCCGCTTATACATTGAATGAAAACGGAGGGTACGATGTACAACTATTGAAACCGGCCGCTGTTGGATATGATGCGGGTATCTTCCAGGTAAACACTGCCATAAATCGTCATATGCCGCTAATCAGATACGCGCTTTATCCGGATATAGAGGCTTCACTGGCCGCACAAATCATTAAGCGTAATTTTGCAGAGTTCGGTTATACATGGAAAGGGGTTGCTGCATACTGGTCTCCACTGGAAGCGCAAAATAATCAGCCTAAAGCCATTCAATATTTTGACCGTTGGCACCGGCATTTTTTGGAAGTCAGCCATTTTTTCAACAGGGCAAAAGTCATTCTGAAGCAACAAGACGGGAAGGGTAGACAATGAAGATGAAATCGATATTTATGGTTTGCGTAGTCATGGCGCTTACTGGGTGCGCAACGCAAATGCAACTCCACCAAGAGCGGCAAAATACCCAGGAAATAGCATCATTGAAGAAAAGCATGAATCGCAATCAATTGGCGATACTTGCGGTAAACAAGAAGGTCGATGCCCTGAAATCCCTCGTGGAAGGGCCTGGCGGGATTCCATCCCCATCCAATTAACTCAATTCAAGGAGCCTGACATGGCAAATGAAGAAAACACTCAAAGCGAATCAGTGAGCACAACTACCCAAAAAGGCAACAAGGGGGGAAAACGCCCAACCAGGGCGCCCATTCGCAATGCGAATTACGTGGAAACGGCCGACGGCCGGAAAAAGGTAGCCATCGAAGAGTTCGAGGCCAGAATTCTTGCGGGCCGGAAGATTGATGTGACCGTACTTAACCCACTGACGCATGCCGTAGGGTCCATGCTCATGCCTGCTGATCGCGCGTTGCAGCGGATCACCGAAGATCTGGCCATGACATCCAGTAAGGAAAATCGCGCCAAGTACCGGCAAGTCATCGCCGACTTTGAAGATGCGCAAAGTGATTTCATGCAGGCAGTCTATAAAGTTATCGAGGAGTCCGGCATGGAAATCAGCCAATTTATCCAGCGCCGGATTCGACGCGCTGACGGCATCGCCGATACCTCTGAAAATACAGAGGCGTCAACAGACAAGCCGGTGAAGACTGTTCAACCGCTCTGATCCGTAATATGGGGCGGAAAACCCGCCCCACACCATAACCTCAGATACCAAGGAGAATGCCATGCGCGCAGTAAGTGAATGGTTAGGTTTGCTGTTTGCCGTACTGGTGGTCATCTATGCTTACAGCATTTGGCAAGCGACACCGGACTATCGACCCATCGAAGCATGCCGACCCGTTACTTTCACCACCGGTATTGTGTCAGATCTCGCTGATGCGGCCTCGACTCAGGTAGGCGGTAGCGCACACGGATGGATGGGTGACATCAATAACGGCTGCCTTTCTTACACGTACAATCTTTTCGTTAAAGACCAAAATTCCTGAATGTTTCGCATTTTCTGGGTGTTCTGGGTAGCCATTGTCGCCGTAGTGGTTGGTTTATGGATATTAGCCCCTTTGCACTATATCGAGTATGTCACGGTATTAAGTGGAGCAGGGAATGCGAATGCCGTCGTGAAAACCATAGGCATGAATCAATCCATAGGGACCATTACATGGATTGTCACAGATTTTTTTCACGGTGCGTTTATAGCGGCACCGATCGCACTCGCAGGGTTCGTTTCAGCCTATTCGTTGTACAGGTATGCCCAACGAGTTGAGAACAACGAAGTTTCATCCAGACAATCCTCCGTATTTGATCGTGTTGGTGGTGATGACAGTGACTATGTGGCCACTGAGTTGAGGTTTCACGGTATCAAAACGGCCTACGACATGAGCGATCAGTCCATCAAGTTGAGAAAAGCAAAAGGACATATAAAAACACCGGAATGGGCAACCGATTATGAGCAGGAATTGCTGGGGATACTCTACGAGCATCGTGATTGGCCCACGGATGTCAGCGGATATCACGGCAGCAATCTATACCAGCACAGTATTGAAGTCTGGAAACACACCGCAAGAAGTCTCAAAAGAAACAACTTTGACCAAAACACACCTACCGCGCAGGTTACACGCTGTCTCGCGCTTACGCACGATGCGGGGAAAATCATCGCATACAGGCAAAAAAATGGGGCATGGATAAAAACAAGCAATCGCCATGAGCAACTCGGCCTGGTGGTAATGCGCTCCATCAGTGCATTTTGGCGCATAGATATGGAAACACGTAAGGCGTTGGAAAAGTCGGCAGCGATACTCTTGAACGGAGACAATCCTGTTGTCACCGGCGTTGTTGTTGATACGGCCGTAAAACTTGTCCGGGTCGCCGATATGTTCGTGACCGGTCGGGAGAGCACCAACCAACGAAGTAAGGTCAGTGAGCGTGAGCGCCAGGAAGGCAGCGCCCCATCGTTCAACGCACCGGATCAGGCAGGAATAATCGCTATTGACGAGCAAATTCTAGCCAGAATAATGGAATCCAGCATTGAAACGCTGATGGAAAAGCTGAAAATCGGAAAAAAATCCGGTTCCAAAAAGGCTCAGATAAACAATGGATACAAGGACATGGTTTTTGTGGACGCGGTAACTTTCGCGTCCCACATGATCGAAGCAGCAGAAAATGCGGGTGTCATGGGGCTTGATAAGCCCAGTGGAGAAATGCTCAACAGTGATGCCAAGATGATTTTGCGGAGCATGACCAAGGAAGGCCTGCTTATCACGAAGATAAAAGGCAAAGAAACCGGAGACTTAGGGCTTTTTTCGTACAAAACAAGCAAAACTACCCTTTATAATGTGGTATGTATAGAATGGAAATGGCCGCAATATATTGTAGATATTCAGAACGAAATAGTAGTAGAATGCGCGATAAAACCAGTTTAGCACTCAGGAGGAACCTGAAAAATGGGAAAAAACCAGCGAAAAATAACACTTTTAGCCTTGTTTGGCTCGACCTTTTGCCTGCCGGTCACTGCTTTTGCCGAACACTACAGCCCAACGGTTCCTTTCCAAAACAAGGAAGCGCCGGCCCAAATTATCGGCGGGGTCTACATTCCTGCCCATGAAGAGCCGGTCATGATTCAACCCGGTTCCGTACCATTCGCTGCGCACCCCGTATCGAACACAGAACAAGAGCAGCAGGCGCTGAATAACCTGGCCAGAAATCAAGAAGCAGGGGCCGCCCAATCAGCGCTGGCAAACTTGCAAGGTGCGCAAGGCAGCAACTCCATGCAACAGCGGACCCCAAACACCATGAAATCGGTACCCGCAGAGAAAATAAAAAATAACCCTTCGGACACCTTGCCGGCCCTCCCAGTCCATGTGTCGCCGGCCCCGGCAACACACCAAGAACAAGTCACGACACCAATGGTGGCGCACAACCAACCGCACACGAGTACGGCTGTCCAACGCATCACCCCCTTAGAGCGCAACGCCGTAAAACATCTCCATGTGACCATCAACAAAGTGGAAAGCATGCCCGTATACATTGCCAAAGGCGGGGAGCAGCTGAGCGCTTCATTCGGTTCATTCCTGGCAAAACATCATTGGAAACTGCTTTGGAATGATCGCCATGACATGACCCCTTACTTCACATCGACATACTCCGGAAAGAGTGTGGTGGATGTAGTTAATCAAATTCAAAAAACCTACCCCCAATTCAAGATTCAGATGTGGGGCGTGAACAGGGTGGTCACCGTCACCCCCTACACGAATCAAAATGCCATGGTTTCTTTCAGTGGGGATAATCAATGAGTAAGAGCACATTCATTCTGCGGGCCTCTATCCTGGCGGTGATCGGCGCAGGACTTGCCGGTTGCGCTCAGCCCAGCATGAAACAAATAGCTAAACAGCAAGAAACAATTTACCAAAAGGCTGAAAAAGGGCAAAAGGAACAATCGGTACAAATTATGGATAAAGCCTATACCGGAGGCTTTTCGTCGCAATACATCAACCCCGCCGACCAGGTAAAAATGTCTGCGAACGATTCCCCCGTGGGCGCGATGATCAACGCCATCGCCCAGCAGAAAAACTATTCCGTTTTCTTCGCGCAAGGCGCGGATCCGACGCGCACCATTACTGTTTCTGTGGATGGACAAAGCACCGATAGCGCCATCAGGACCATGGCGGAGGCGGCCGGTTATTGTGCCATCATTCAACCCAACTCGCGGCGGATCATTATTGCCAAGCATGGCACTTATATTTTCAGTGTGCCGACCAGCATACTGTTGAATGGCCAGTCCAAGTATAAGGTCGGTGGTAATAGTGCTGTCAGCGGCTACGAAAACAGTTCCAGCGGCGGTGGCGGCGGGATGGCTGGCGGTGGCGGTGGCGGTGGCGGCGGCAGCGGCGGATCGTCGTCCCTCAATGCCAGTTTCACCATCAAAGGCAAAACAAAAAACCAAAAAGCCAGCAACCTGAAGGAACAGCTGGAGGCTGTTGCCGGAAAGGGTAGCGATGTCCAGGTGGACGCAGAAACCGGCATGATTAGCGTGAGCGCCAATGCAACAGGTTTGGCGCGCGCCGACGCCTTTATCAAGGATTACGTGGCGCAAGCCGACAAGCGCGTAGCCGTACACGTTGCCCTACTGGAAGTCACCCTGAAAAATGGCCTGCAATATGGCATCAATTGGGGGAAAATTATTCAAATTAGTGGGACTCAGGCCATGGGGCTCGGGTTTGCCAACGCAATACCCGGGCTTTCATCAAGTTCGACATCCCCTGTTTCCTTGTCGGCTGCAACAGCTCCAAATGGTGCTGCTTCTATCAACGGGTCTCTGGGATCCACCAGCCAGAGTTATCTCAATTATACGGGCGATACTATTTCTGGCGTCATCAGCGCCCTCAAAAACGTAACCAACACGCGCATTATCAGCCAGCCGACCATGGTAGCGGAAAATAACACACCCGCCACGATCTTTTCCGGGCATAAAGTACCGTACATCGGTGACGTGCAATCCAATGTGGCATCGCTTGGCGGTACCACCAGTACCGGCGCTTCATTCTCCTATGCGGTGAATGGCCTGAGCCTTTCGATTGTGCCGAACATTTTAGGTAATCATCTGGTCAGCCTCAAAATTGTCCCATCAATCTCGAATATCACCGGATTTACTACAGGTGATGTGGACGGCACCAAAATCAACGCTCCAGATCAGCAGTTACGGCAAATGTATCTGCAGTCGATTGTTCCCAACGGCAAGACGCTGATTATCGGAGGCGCATCCACAACGTCCTCAGAAAACGACAATAACCAGACGCCGCTCTTAGGCCAAATCCCAGGCCTCGGCTATCTCTTCAAAGGCGTCAACGATCAGGGCACCACCAGTCAGCTGGTGATATTGGTGCACGCGAATATTATTCCGGCACCAAAATATAACCCATTGGTTTCGGAGGCCCTGTAATGCGTTGGGGAAAATCCAAAAAAAAGGACCCCAATCCGGCCGAAGCAATTGATGCGGTTATTCTGGACGAGTCAGATCATGATGATGTTCTTGATCTGGATGATCCCATTGATGATGGGGGGAAGATGCCAAAAGCGCCGAGAAGGAGGCGTGTGTCTGGCACAACCCCGGGGAAAACGCCCGTTTATATCGCCGCCGAGTTGTCCAGTGGAACGGTAGATATCTGGCGTGTCACCCCTGAAACATCAGAAATCGTGACGCCAGAGCACATCCCCGAAAAGGCCATCATCCTGCGCTTTACCGGCAACGATCTCAGCATTTCGCGGAAAGGGAAAAACAGCAAGGCCATCAAAAACGAACTGCGGGTTATCCTTAATGATAATCCGGTCATCAAAAGCTATGGTCGGATCGCTTTTGCCACGACAAAAGCCGAGCTTTTGACATGGAACCAGCGGCAGGCACCCGGCATTCTGGTCGCGCAAAGCGCGCACAAAATACCCCTGAAGAATGACCAGATTATTGGGGTTTACGCTGAAGGGGTGGATTCCATTGCCATAGCCGCCTATGTCGAAGCTTCTGGCGAAATCAAGGGGTACGCAGTCAGTACCGATGCTTCCGAAGCGGGCAGGGAAGAAGCTGCGCGGAGGGCAGAGCAGATCGGTGATGGTGACATTGACATCATCATCCCAAAAACATGGCTGAAGGCATCCTCACTCAGCATCCCCAGTAAAAAACTGCTTAGCATGGCCTACCCGGTAGACGGGGAGGTGGGTGGCAAGCCGGCTACTTACTGGGGCGGTATCGGCATGGCTGCAGGTGCAGCATTCTTGTTGGCTACCGGTGCGTTTCTGGTGACTGAAAAAAGCCAACTGGCCGAAGCGCATTCGGCGATGCAAAAAGCAATGCAAGATAACGGAAAAGGTGAAAGTGAAATCAGAGCGCTGCTGCAAAAGCATGTGCGGTTTGTTGAATCGAAAAGTTCGGTAAACCTGGGAAAAGGCATAACAGCTGCCCGCCAATTGTGGCAACCTGGTGAGCTGGCTACCTTATCCATGTCCAGCGGGGCGGTAGGGGGAGTCAACCGTAATAACCACCAGCCTGCTAATGGCATCATCATCCATGTTACGCCATTCATCAGCAAGGACGGTGCCCTCCAGGGCGATACCGTGGCCTGGCTGCCGCCAAAATTATTAATGACAAAAATCCACCGGTCTGCGCCCAAAGGCTACCGTATAAGTGCTGTGCATATGAACCCATCCGGATCACGATATGAGGTCGTTTATGAAGCCGATAAGCACTAAAAACAAAGGTCTTGCTTTCGGGTTGGCGGCGACTGTTTTATTCGTCATCGGCTTCATTCTGCTGCATCACGCGATTTCTGCGCAACATCAAGCAAAAGCGACTTTCGCCTCTGCCAGAGCAATGCAGATGCGGAATGCACACGAAATGGTGTTGGCGTCACGCATGAAGTTGCAGCTTAAAGATATACCGGAAGTCATGGCTCAGCCGCTACCCAAGTTACTGCCCACGGATGTCCAGGATATCAACCGAACCAGTGGGGCCTTTGGCATCAAGATCAGCCGCATCGACGTTCAGGCAAAAGTCTTTGGCGGGCGCTATAACGCCATGGGTATCGTGCTGAAAAACCTGGGCACCCCCATGCCCGGATACCCCGGTTTGAAAGACCAGAAAATTACCATAAAGGGAGAATGGTCAACTATCGACGAATTCGAGCAGTGGGTGAAGTACCTCCAGTATATCGGCCTTGCCGTTAACCATGTAGCCATCACCGGCCGCAATTTCAACATGAGCGTGGAGGCCGTAGGCGTATGAAAGGGTTTGTGACCTGGGAAGAGGGCAAGGGCTTTAGCATCCCAAACATGCTCGTTCCCGAGAGGCGCGCCGGCGACTTGAACGAGGCCCTGGTTACTATGGGGTTCCATGCACAGCAAATTCGGTTTCTCTCCGAATATTGTCGTGTCGCGGGTATCGATATGGCCGATGGCATTACCGACTTGGGACTCGGGACCAGTGAAAAAGTCGTCAAAGCCGAAAGTATACGCTCTGGAATCCCTTATTTCCCAGCAGAATCAGCGGATTTTGTGAAAGCCAACCTGTTGCATGCCTACGCGCCGGATATTCGCGCAGAAGAATCCAACGTGCCTTATGTCCCGGTTGGTATTGACGAGAATGAGCGGGTTCTGATTGCCATCAACCATCCATCAAAAAAGCAGGAAGCCATCAATAGTCTGCACAAACGGACACGCAACATTGAAGTGTGCCTGGCTGCGAACAAGGTTATTCAAAATATATTTCGCAGTGAGTTTTTCGATACCCAAAGTCTTTTTACCACGGCGAGAGCCAAAAAAGGGTCAGAAGAGCGTTATAAAGAAATGCTCCAGGCTTTACTGGTTCACGCCTGTTATCAAGGCGCATCCGATATTCATTTTTTGCCATTACCGAATGGAGCCGGAGCGGTGTTCATCCGCATCGACGGTGTGCTGGAACCCTTTGCCATTCTTGAGCGCAACCCTCGCGGCGCAGAAGGTGAAGAGAAAGAATACGATCGTATTGTCCAGGTCATCAGGATGGATACAGCTTCTCAGGACGGCGTTATCACAGAAGGTACCCTGGGGGATTCCATACCATCATCTTTAGCAGGTAAATACCAGTTCCGCGTGGAAATCACGGCCACTGTAAAAGGGGCAAGCGCAGTCGTGCGTATCCTTTCAGTCTCTGACGATACCACTGAATTTGAAGAAATTGGTTTCGATGACCTCACCAAAAAAAGATTGCTGCACTACGCAGGACAAAGTGCGGGCATGTTGATTGTGACCGGCCCTACGGGGTCCGGAAAAACCACGACACTCAATGCGCTCATGAAAACGATCGACCCACTTTCTGAGTCCGTACAAACCATTGAGAATCCCGTTGAATTGCTGGTCGGCTTGTGGGCACAACATCATGCCAAAGTGCTCGACAGCAACAAGAGCGAAGCCCAGACATGGATTCGCTGGTTCAAGGCACTGATGCGTCGTGACCCAGACACGATCCTTTACGGGGAAATCCGCGATGCTGACACTACGGCTGTGGCTCTCGATGGGGCCAATACGGGGCACAACGTATTTACCACCATGCACACTAAATCAGCCGCCAGCGCTATTCAGCGGCTACGGAATATGAAGCTCGATGCCACCGGTGAATCGCTGGATATGGATGCAGTTTCTTCGACGCTTCACGGCATTCTCGCCCAAAGGCTACTCCGTAAGCTTTGCAGCTACTGCAAGATTAAGGACGAAAGAACGGACAGCCTGGCGCAGCTTGCAAAAATCGTCGAACTGGAGCCGGGCCAAAGCATCTACCGCCATAACAGTGCTGGCTGCGAGATCTGCCATGGCAAAGGCTACCGGGGCCGACACATGATCTACGAGCTGCTGCATTTCACCAGACCTGTGCGGGAGATGGTTTCCAGAAAGTCCCCCATTACGGAGCTTGAATCGGCTATAGAACCACACCTCACCCTCTGGGGTACAGGCATGTCGCTGGTACACCGGGGAATAACCTCCATCGATGAGCTACGGCGTGTGGCTCTTGAAGATATCGACTAAAGGGGATTTCCTTGAATCTTGTTTATCACTTCCAGGCCAAACCACAAAACGGCCCCGTTTTCGAAGGGAAAGTCATGGCGCAGGATTTGGAATCCGCGCAATCCAAGCTTTCCCAGCAAGGACTGCGCGTGATTGAGATAAAAATCAACATCAGCGACTCCCTGGATCTTGTCGTGCGGAAAAGCGCCGACGGCCGCGAGATGGCCCAGTTCTACAAAACACTGGGAAGAAGATTAGGAAATGGCAGCGGACTGGAGCAGGCGCTGGAAGAAAGCCTGGAGTTCACGATGGATTCTGTGTTGTCCGTCATTATATCGATGATGGTGGTTGCCGCAAAAAATGGCTCCAATGTGGACGGGTGCATGCAGTACGCCGGCATCGATAAACGTGACGTTTCCGTTATCCGCGCCTTGCGCGAGGCGGGGGATGCACCCCGGGGGCTGGGCGATCTGGCGGCCGAGTACCAACAAACCTACTCACTGAAAAGAAAGCTGCGAGCCGTTTTTTTGGAGCCGCTATCTATCCTCTCCTTTTCTTACATTTTGATATGGGGCGTTTTTGTTTTTGCAGTCCCGAGAATCCAACACTTTTACGCGCAATTGCCGAATGCTTCACTTCCCGGGTATGTCGCAAAACTTTACGCCTTCGTCGATTTTTTTGATGCGCACGTCGTCGTGTCCACCGTGCTTTATGTATTACTGGTTCCGCTACTGATTTTCATCATCAGAAGCCCATTGTGGGCGTATGTGCGAGATAAAATACCGAGCTTCCGGGCGCTTTCAGAACGTAGCGACCACGCTATGATTTGGGCCTCATACGCGCTGCTGTATGAAGCAGCCATTAACCGCGCTGAGGCTGCCGAATTGATTTCCAAAAGTGCCAAACGCATGGATAGCCGCACTGCCTTGGCAAACATGGCGATTGCCATGCGACGCGGCCGCGAGCCGGCCAGAGCGGTCGCTATCGCGGGATTCCCCCGTTTTGTACAGGGTGCCGTGGCCAACTATTTGCGTGCGGGCAGTGCCGATGACGTAGTTGAAGGGCTCCGTCTCTTTTCATCCAACCTGGCTGAAGACGTAGACCTGCTTTCTGAACGGATTACCACTCTGGCGCGCAATATGATGTACATCCTGATGGGGGTGATCATCTTTTTTGTGGCCATGATTACCGCTGTACCGATGATCGAAACAGCTTTGCATCAAGCTTGAACAGGAGCGAACCATGAGCAGTGAAAACACCAACGTAGATACCAATGAATTCTCCAGCGAGGCGGGCGTTTCGCTCATCACCTTGCTGGTAGCCTTGACCCTGATCGTCATTTTAGGCGTGTTGGCCATCCAGAACTTCAACTTTGGCAAGTCCAAAGGTGAAATCATGTATTCCCTTTCAACGAGCCTTGCCAGCGCCGCTAAACGGATGGAAATTGATACTTCCTGCTATCCGCTGAATACCGCACAACTATTCAACTACAGCACTTACGGATCGACGACAAATACGTGCGGAACCAGTGTCAGCAGCACCTGGAATGGTCCATATATCAATGTCTACAGCAATGTGAGCACCAATGACAACATCGTCCTGCCGAAGTTTGGCCCGGGTGTGACCGCCACTATCACCAAAGTAGCCGCCACCAAGATTACCGCCAATTCTCCAGACGCGAATGCTATCGCTGTAGAGTTCCAGCATGTGCCTAATAATGTCGCCAACCAGGCGGGGATCGCGTGCGGTATTGCTCCGGTAGGCGGCACGACTATTGGTCAGCAAGGGAACAACTGTGCCGTTGTCGCCGGGACCGGTAACACCTCCACTTTCTACTACGCTTTTGCGTACACCAACCAGTAAAAACATGGATAAAAACCAGAAGAACGAGTCTGGCGTTGCCGCCTTGCTGTTGGCGGTGGTGATCATGCTCGTGCTTCTGGCGATGGTGGCCACAGCTGCCGCTTTTACCAGTTCCATCCAATTACCCAGGATTCAATATGAGCAAAAACAGTATGTACAGTCCGTAGTCAAGCGCATAGGTGCCTATTACCAATCAAATGCCTGGGCCCTTAGCCAGGGAAAAACATTCCCGTTGACGGCCAGCGAACTGTTGACAGATGTGGGCGTCAACCAAAAATATGGCCTGCAACTCTGCATCGGTGACCAGCAGCAGCTCGGGCAATACCGATTACCCTATTACAATATCTGGGCTTGGGTCCCCCATCCCGGTGGCGGGAAAGCGCCCGTTTGCGGGTCAAACACTTTTACCCCCAATTCAGTGCAGAATTTCGCGCTTTATTCCGGGGCTGTTGCCCAACAGAACCTGCTTCTCGCCAGCGCGAAGTCCATGCGTGATCTGGGCGCAGCGCTGGTGACGGGCTTTGAAGCGGCCCAACAATCCGGCGGCGTGCATAATATCGATGTGGATTATTTCAAGCCTTACGGTTGTGACGGCGACAATGGGGCAGGGCCATTAGCGTGTGCGGAGAGTTGGACAGATGCCTCCCAGATGTCCCTGGATAGCTGGATTGGCAGTTCAGGGCTTTATCGGCGCAATGCATGGGGCCAAGAATTGCAGATAGAAAATACCGCACCCGTAGCCAATGACCAGGAACCGCCATATACCATTTTTGTCCGTTCGCTCTTACCCGGCGGCGCTTATTTGGAACAAGAATTTTCAGAACCCATTGGTTAACCAACGTGGAGAAGAAGTATGTTTATTGACGAGCTGAGACATTTTCAGGACCAGACATTTTCGGATATTCACCTGCATGAAGGTCAACATCCGCGCTGGCGAACGAAGGCTGGAGAGGTCGAGATCATGAAAGACTTGCCGACCATTACCAAGGCAGATTTCGAGTCGATTCTGGTGCAGGCCGACCAATCGCTGGAAAATGATCCGAGTGAGTTCAGCGTGGATAAAACCCTAGCGGAAAACAAGGGGCAAACCGATTTTGCATCCATTATCAATGGCGTGCGTTATCGTGTCAGTATGTACTGGCACAACAGCCGAAAAATCGGTGCCTCTATGCGGAAAATCTCCGAAACGATCCCGGACATACACACGCTCGGTCTCCCGGATAAGGTGATCGACCTGATTGATAGAAAGTCCGGCATCATTCTGGTGACCGGGGAAACCAACTCTGGGAAAAGCACTACCCTGGCGGCAATGATACAGCATCGCGGCCGGCGCAAGGAGCATATCATCACCGTCGAAGATCCGGTCGAATTCCGACACCATGAGAATGAATCCGGCGCCCTGATCACCCAGCGTGAGGTGGGCCCTTATCGTGATACCCAGTCTTTTGATGACGCGCTCCGCTCCGCCTTGCGGGAAGACCCCGATGTCATCATGGTAGGCGAAATACGCGACAGAATTTCCGCAGAGATCGCGATGAAAGCGGCCGATACGGGGCATTTGGTGCTGGCCACCCTGCATACGCGCTCCGCCCCGAGAACGGTGGAGCGATTTCGCAATATGTTCCCGAAGGAACAGTCATACGCCGTACTACAGCAATTTGCCGATGCCGCTATCTTGATCCTGAGCCAGGCGCTTGTCCCATCCTTGGGTATGGACAGGCGGGTGCTGGCATACGAAATGATGACCAGCAACGCAGCAATAGCCGGAAACATCAAGAACGATAAGTTAGACCAGCTTATCAGGGAGATGGAAACCGATAAAGAAATGATCACACTCAACCGCTGTCTGGAAAAGTTGGTGAGAGATAATGTGATCACAGCAGACACCGCTCGACGCACCTCCTATCTTCCTAAAGAGCTGCGGGTATAAAAACAATGAAGGAGGGCGGCATCATGCGAAAAGAAATTCAGCAGAGCGGGTTTACGCTGATTGAAATATTGGTAGCCATAGCCGTGATTACCTTGCTGGCTGCGTTTATTTTGCCGTCCATCGACCAATACATCACGTTCTCTCAAAAACTGGTAACACAGGCCGACACGGAAAAACTCCGTAAAGCGATGACGCAGGCCTACATCAACAATGCCATGACTATTGACTCCCAGACGGGTGCTACGATCTGGTTAAATACCTCCGGGACATCGATCTTTACCACGGACACATCTGTGCCCATCGACAACCCTTCAGCCACGGAAACCGGTTATCAGGTCCTAAGCAGCTATACCGGAGAGGCACCGAACAAAACCGCCGTGGATGGCTACAACCGCCCATGGCAGGTTTATGTGAGTGATCTTTTGTACGGAAAATATCTGTCTTACAGCGTTCCATATCACATCATTGCTTTTGTCTCGGTGCCCTCTAATGGCGGATCGCAGGCTGACAGCGCATCCGGCGTCAAATTCAACGCGCAAACTGGACAATTAACACTGCCTCCGCACGCCTATGCGGCCATCGTCAACGGCCTTCCAATTGAAGAAAAACTGTATGCGAAAACCATCCGGAAGATGCAGGCCGTTGCCACCGCCTATGGCACCTATTTTACGACATCCTATCTCGCCAGTACCCAGAGAAATCTGGGCATGGATTATTTCGCGAGCAGCGATGCTAATGACACGACAAATTCTGACGAGTGGAACGCTCAAAGCGAAATCGGCAATAGCGGAAACGGCAATGGTCCCGGTTTTCCATACCCTGGAGTGACCAACAGTCCGCTGACCAATACCAATGTGTCCGTTTGCGATGTTCAGCCCGCATCCGACCTATCCGGGTTTTCATCCGCTCTCGGGCTGTCTGGAGATTCGATGATTACCGCCTGGGGTTTCCCTATCGGCATTGGCAACGGTCCAAATTCAAACTCCGCAGCTACCAGCTGCTATGGGGATGACAGAGACCCCTCGTCCGGCAATGGAAACCTGAACACGCCGCCATTCAGTGCCTTTGTGGATGCCTGGGCGCCAGGCGGGACCCTCATCTCTATCCCGGTTATTGGCGCTTACTAACCACCTAAAGCCCGTTCAACCATAGCGGGCGATGGCAAAGCAGTAACGCCACACAAAAGAAAGCCCCATCCGTTAAGGACGGGGCTTTTGGCGTGGAGGGTAGGCGGGCTAGCGCACAAACCGCCCGAACTTGCCTGGCATTCCCGGTCGTGGCGGGAGAACGTGAACCCCTGATTCCTGCAACAGGCGGGCATTAATGGCACTGTTTGGCGTATTGCCAGCCATAGGAGTACCGCCAGTGCCACCGCCATACTGGCTCTTTGTCATGGGCGCAGCAGCGTCGATAACCCCAATAGCACCTACTTGAGACAAGCGAATATAATGCCCCCCGCTGGGGCCGTAGACCATTACGCCATCATTACCAACCTTGCCAACCCGATATTCACCAAAAGTCGTGTTAGAGCGAAAGCTGTGTACCTTGTGTCCGATGCGGATGAGCGCAGAACGATCCCCGGAATCACCCATTATCGCTACCAGCTGTGGCGCATTGTCCATGGCGTGCTTCTTGGCCACGGCCTGTTCAGCCGCTACAAACTGTGCGTGCAAGCCGGAAACCTGCTGACGCAGGGCGCTGACTTGACGCAGGAGCATGGCGTTTTCTGCATCGTCGGATTTCCCATGATGCGGCCCAGCCATAGAGGAAGATGAAGCGTTGCCGCCTAACGCGCTCATCTGATGGTTGATTCTGGCGATTTCCAGATCATTTTTCTTGATTTTCTTGAGGATGCTACTGGTGTTGTACTGGGCAACATAGTGTTCATACTTGCCAATCTTACCCGTGAATGGATCGACAGTGGAAACACTGGTTGCGGACGAAGATGCGTGCTTCCCGATGTTGATGACAGGGTTGACAGAAACCGCTTTATTATCAGTGTGTAAAACGCTGCCATCATCGGCAAAAGCAGTGGTGGAAAAAGCAGAAAAGGCTATAAATAACGATGACAATAAGGCGGTTTTTTTATACATAAGAAAGCTCCATAGTTCATTTTCGCTCTTGAATGTGGCGAACTATGCCAATATAATGCAAAGAACATCAGCAATCAACGACCTAAATCCCAGTGATAGCGGTCTAATTGCGCCATAAAGTTGGAGACAACAATGGATTTTGGGTCACACATCGACAAGAAACAGAGTGAAACGGCCAAAAAACCGGAAGAACGCACAGAAGAAGCGCATCAATCTATCCAGAAACCGGATACTTTCCCCGATTTTTTTGATGGGGAACCGCCAAGAACAGTTATCGACGAGGATGCACCCCCACTTGATAGCCAAAAAGATGACGCGGAGCACCCATTCAGGCCTGAATTATTGGATGACCAAAGCAATGAAGCTGAAGAAATCCCGGTGATACAGCAACCCGAAATCAAGCCAGGGCCCCAGCAGACGCAAGCTGTAATCGAAAAGAGAAAACCGCAAGCTGATCGTCAGCAACCTGCGTCGCGCTCGCCGCAGCCGCAAGACCAGAAGCCTTCTGTGGATTGTGGGAAGTTGCCGAGCGAAAGCCGCCTGGCCAAATTGTTACAAGCAGAGAACCAGAGCCCTCATTGCCTTTTGACGCGGGCCAACTTGCACCTTGTCCTGGATGGAATGGAAACGGCTTACTATGACTGGCAGCCATGGATACTGTATCGCCGCGATCAAGAAGGCAGTCTTGGGTTAAAAGTAGCGGCAACAAAAAAAAGCGATCCTGAAATTTTGCGGCCGGAAGTGACCAAAGTGATGGAATCCGCGCTGGGAATAATGCCAGATGTCGTGGAATGGATGGTTGTCTCAGAAGCCGAGCTTAAAAAATTGACGGCCATCAATCTTTCCGCCAGAACATTCATAAAAAACATCCTGGACCAAAAGTTTGCTGCAGCTACAGAAATAAAAGAGTCGATGCGGGCAATCGCGGCCACCGGATTCTATGCATCCACTCATGCTATCACGATCCATCGCCATTATGGCCGGGTTGAACGATATGCGATCGATCAGGAAACCTTTTCATACCTCAAAAACACTTTGCAGGATGCCGCTGCTACCAATGGTCAGATGATCCTCATGGAATGTGAGCCTTTCGCTCAGGCGGAAACACCTCTGCCGGTATTGATCGAACAAATGGATGCACAATCAGCCGCTATATTGACCAAAATGACCACCAAAAATAGTGGCGTTGTGGTCGTCGCCGGGACACGAAACACCAACACCTTGGAAACAGCGGTGAGCCTGGCTGGAGCGGTTCGCGCCCAGAATACACTGGCGGGAAGCATCGGCACCCACATAGATTCTCCAAATTGGGTAACAATTACCCCGAACAATGCCGAAGTATCGCCAGTATCATCGGTGGTTATGCGGATTGTTGAAAGTGAGAAACCCCGCTTTGGTCAGCTGGCACAGCGAATAGCGAATGCCGGGAAAATGGTAGTGATTGCCTTAGAAGCCTCCTCTATAGCGGAAGCGATTACCCGATTAGTGGATAATGGCATGTCCATTGATTTTGCAGTCAACAGCGTGCATCTGGTCGCCTTGCAAACGAGCCTCCCAACACTGTGCGATGATTGCGCTCAGCCAGATGATCGCGAGTCTACCAACAATCATCTGGCCGAAAATACGGCCTGGCGCCGGAGCATGGGAGATCAAACCCAGAGAAAGACCCGACGCAAAGGACATGGATGCCCGACGTGTAACAACACAGGATATACGGGACAGATCACCTTGCTCGAAGGCATTGAAGTTGCAGAATGCGAAAAGGACGTTAAAAAAAGCATCCAACGCAGAGACATGGTGGATGTGATGTCCTCTATCAATGTGCAAAAAAGGTTATGGGCGGCGAGTATTACCTACTTGGTGACGGGTGAAATAGACTCGCGCGATATGGAAAAAAATGTGCAAAGGACGCTTTTTGGAAAATAGGAGGTTACAATGAAGAAGGAAATTGCATTAAGGATTTTTGCAACGGTGGTTATGTCGCTCATCACGATGTTTGTGATGAGTTCACCGGCTATGGCAGCCACAACCACTACGGCTGCCAACACAGTAACAGGTTTTTCCGGAAGTAATGCCGTATCGATGATTGAAGGTATTCTATACGGTGGATGGGGACTGCTTATTGGCATCGTCATATTTCTTGTGGCTATCGGCATGTTCATAAAGCTTGGCCTGGGGGCAGCGCTGGTGACCATGGCGTTGGGCGTATTGATTTTCCTCGTGCCAGCGATAATCAAGCATGCTCAAACTTATGGCGCAAGCAAGTCCGGGTACACACAAACAACGGGATAAAATCAGCACCAGGAAACTTAAGAGGCAAAAATGGACGAAGAGAGCAATGAACCAAGGCCATCGCCAAGGCATATAGACCGAAAGAATAGGTTGTTTGAGTATTTGGTTGTTCTTTTCGGACCATTTTATGTACTGCACACATTTTCTCTGATTGCTGGGATATTGATAGGAGTGATTGCGTTACCATTATATATTCGTTTTGTCAGCGACAAGCAGGACGGCTATATGATGCATTTCGCCTACAAACTTGGATTTCCAGTGAACAAGCTGATTTCACGGAAAATCAAAAGACTCAGCCCGTAAACGAAAAGAAGGGATATCAATGAAAGAAATGGAAGAAGCCGCATCCGAGTATGAAAACGAGGATAACGGATGGTCAAAAAGCCGCTTTGTTTCGTTTATGGCAGCAGTGGAAGCCGGTAATTCCTACAAGAATATGGTGATCGTCTTTCTGGGTATGATTATCGTGGTCTTGGCGGTATTGCTGTTTAACGCGCAAAACACAGTGACAAGCATGGCCAGAAATATTCCGGTTATGGTGATACCAGGGGCCAGGAGCGGTCTTTACTCGCCGGGAATAAGCGCAGAAAACGTAAAAAATCTAGCGATTTACATGGTAAAGTTACCGTTGGATATTACGCCCAAAAACATTGAACAAAGGTATAATGAGTTCGAGTCATTTCTAAGCCCCGGCGAACTGATGAATTTTCAGGCGCAGAAAACAGCCATTATTCAGTCCATCCAAGGGCATGACGAAAGCCGAATTTTTGTGGCGGACACATACCACCTCAAAGAGATCGGGGTAAACCAGTACAAGATCGTAACAACCGGGCATTATCATTATTTCTCCGGGAATTTAGTGCTTGGCGACCACAAGGAGCGCGTCAGCATGACTTTCACCGTAGCCGTCTCTGCTTCTCCAAAGAATCCATACGGCGTAGTTATCAATAGTTTTAGAGCGGGCAAGGTGAGCGAATGAAAAAATACCTCCATATTGGCCTATCCGCAGTCATTCTCTCGTCTGCCTTGGCGCTTGGCCCCGTGGCCGCAGCGCAAACGGTTACCTGGACAGGAAAGTCATACATCCCGGTCCCCGTGCGTAGGCACGATCTCACGGAACTGGTGATGCCGGACGCCATTGCGACCTGGTGGGATGAGGCGCCAGACCGCATTGATGTCTCACCGGTTCCAGGCACCAAAAACATTCTGAGCATCCGCGCCTTGAGCAAAAATCCCTCGCAAAGACTTTTCATTCGCGGCGAAAATGGCACTATTTACATGGCCGATATAAGCCGTAAATTGCCTTACACCCCAATGGTGAAAGTGCGAAATGCCACTACCAGCTTCCACAATGAGTTAAACGCGGCCGCAAAAACAACGCCAGAAACATTCATGCGGGCGTTGATCCGTGGGAATGTGATGCCGGGCTTCTCCGCCAAGCGCGTCAACACTATCATTATGGATGCACCCCCTTACAAGATTGTCGCCAAAGCCATCGTGAGCAGCCCGGAAATGACGGGCATCATTGCGACATGGGAAAAGGATTCGTTGCAACCAAAAGTTCGGTTCAATCCGGTTACTTTCACCGTACACATACCCGGCGCAGGTAAGCTCCGCATGGTCAGCACAAACCAGTGGACACTCAGCCAAGGGCAGAAAGCAACCATGTATATGATTTTTACGAGGTGATGGATGGGTGCTAACGCCGGCGGCAATCAAAAAGATAAGAAAGAAACCCTGAAATGGATAGGCGGCGCGATAGCCGTTGTCCTCGTGACGATTATCATAGCCGTTATTTTTTCTACACCAGGCCCACAAAGTCGCCCCGTACAAAGGACCATTAAACCGCATGACCAGAACAATCTGCAGATGGGCGGCTTGGGAGAAGGGCAGTTTGGACCCCTGTATCAGCAGCGTATCTCGAACGAAATTAAAAATAATTTCGATCAGATTGAAAAAAAGCAAAATCAGAAAATTACTGCCATACAGAAAGAACAGCTGAAAAGCTCTCAAGAAACGAACCAGCTCATCCGCTCCATGCAGAGCCAGCAGTCAGCGCTCCAACAAGAAATCGTTGAACAGAAAGAGAATGAGCGCAATCACAGCCGGAAAATTACTTACCACAGCATGAACGGCAATCCTGGCGCTGCTGGCAGTTCTCGATTCACGGAAACCCCGGGACAGGCCATGAACGGCGGGGTTCCATTGAAGAACACAGCAGACAAACGGGTTGAAAAAAAATCTCCAGTCATTGCCTCTGATGGCTTTATACGCGGAAGTCTCTTGAATGGCGTTGTCGCGTCAGCGAATACGCAAGGCGGGTCTGATAACAACCTTACCCTGATCAATTTGAACGGGACTTACCATGCCGCCAATGGGTTTTCTTCAGATGTGAAAAACTGTTTTGTGCAAGCAGAGGCATACCCCGATTTTTCGGCCTCCAGAGTCGAGTTCAAACCGACGAAACTCAGCTGCAATATGCCCGACGGTAGAACGGAGAATTGGGCGATTGGTGGATGGGTAGTCGGCCAGGACGGCATCGAAGGAGTGAAGGGCGTTGTCCATGAAAACCTGGGCAACGAGGTTGTAGGCCAATCCATACTCGGGGCACTCTCCGGAGCTGCAGGAACAGTGAATCAAAGTCAGTACACTACCACCTATTCCAGTAACGGCGGCGGTGGCGCCTCCATTTTGACCGGAAATCCATACACGGCGGCATTGGCTGGTGTTGCTCAAGGTGGAGCACAGGCAGGCACTAAAGCCCTGCAGCAGTATTTCTCCCTTTATGCACCGTCGATACAGGTAGGTGCAAACACCCCGCTTACCGTGGTTATTACAGACACGATCCCGTTACCGGAGTCGGGATCCATGTTGACACGCAATTTCAAGAAAGGATAAAGACATGGCTATCAAGAATATGTGGAAGCTCATGGGATTTGTAGCGGCCGCATCGCTCCTGGCCGGATGCGCCACACCGGGCCATGTGGTTGTGAAAACCATGTCTATGCAACGCGCCTACCATGAAGCGCAAGGTGGCGGGTCAAATGTGGTCAAGCAACTGGCAAAATCTGCCGCATTCCAACACCCGCTTTACACCCCTCCTCCCGGGATAGGCATCGTCGAAGCCCCAAAAATTGCGATGGCCTATGTTTATCCATGGGTAGATGCGAATGACACCCTGCACATGGGCACCTGGGTTGGTATCCCTATCAGTGGATTCCAGTGGAAAACATCGGGAGGCATTCAGGCCATACCGAACGTGAACCAGTCGCAAACCAGCATATCGGGAGAAAAATGATGGGGCAAAGAATTTTTAACCAGGCCCGATATGATCAGATTGAGGATGATCTCGATCCGGGTCCCAAGGTCAAAGAGTATATTCCGCCGTATTTTGTACCAATAAGTTTTGGCAAGGCGGGCCAAATTCAGATCATGGAAGATGGGTCTTTCGGAATCATCTGGAAAATAGGGGTTCCTCCGGTCGAAACCATGGCCAATGGCGACGCGCTGGTTTCGGCCGCCGTATCCAAAGTCCTGGCGGCCATCCCCAGCGGATTCGCCGCGCAGATCATCCCTATGCGTACCAGCAATATCGCCAAATATATTGACGCCTATCTCAATACCGCTGGCAAAAACGAGGCGGCGAAACTTTTTGCGGAAGAAACCGCCCAAAGATGGCTGGACGCGCGTAAAGATGGCTTTTTCCCAGATAGCCCGGATATCAACTTCAAACCGGTAGATCAGGATATTGTGATCACCTTGAGAACCGAGCCTTATAAATGGGCCGGCAGCCTCAAACTGCTTGACTCTCTCATCGGGGCCGTCTCCCTGAAGCATATTGAAAAGAAGATCGATAAAAGGCTTTCCGACAAAATCAGGGCGTTTAACCGCACCTGCAGAACGATCGAGCGACAAATAACGGCGGTCGGTCTGGCATATCTGCGAGCAGATGCGAACGAATTGCTGGCGGTTATCCAGAAAATGTTTTTCCCTGATCGGGACCGGAGATCAAGAGCGCCTGTATATCGGCAGGGCGATGTTCTAGGCGATACCGTGGCATCACTAGGCCCCATAGGCATCAGCGACGGCGGCATCAAAACCGGCAACACCTATTTTCGCATGATCACCATGACGACACAGCCATCGGCCTATTATAGCGGGATGGTTTCTGAGCTGGTGAGCGAATTTGGTGACATCATGATCGTTGCCAACATCCACGTCCCCAACCAGGCGCTCGCGGTCGCTGGCCTGAAAGTGCAATCATTTATCGGCAGCCGGATGCAGACCGCCTTCAACAAAATCGAGTCGCAAGAGGCCGAGGAATCCATGCAGTTGGCGCAAACACGCGCTTATCGTGGCGAAAAAATGCTCTCCGTCATGTATGGGGTCATCGTCCAAGGGACCACGGAAGACGAAGCAGACGACATGGCAGACCGTGTTTGCGGTTTCTTAAGAGCCAGGAACATGGAGGCCAACGTCGAAACGACGATTGGGGCTAATACCATTCTGCATTCATACCCGCTGGCCCAGGATAAAAAAATCAACTTCTGGTTGGCGCGGCATAGGCGCTTATTATCCACGGATCTTGCGGACATTTTGCCACTCGGCGGAGCCTGGGAAGGCATCACCAAAAACCTCTTCGACAAGAACGACGCGCTCAGTGACAGCGACATCGAATCCATGCCGCCAGTCATGTATGCCAGCCGGTGGGGAAATCCCCTGTTTATCAATCCAGCGTTGGCAGAATCTAATCCCCATTTCTTGATAGCTGGTGGATCAGGCTCAGGGAAATCGTTTTTTGTGCATGACTACATCAAACAGATGTGGCGGCTAAATAACGTGCGCGCAACGCTCATCAGCATCAAGCCGGACTACAAGAAACTTGCCAATCTACTGGGGAAGTATGTCGAAATCGATCTCGACAACCCTGTAAGTATCAATCCTTTTGGAGGAAAACCCACAAAAGCGAACCAGGCGTTTTGGACAACGGCACTCATACAAGCAATCACCCAAGGAAAAAACACCAATGAAGTAGATAAAATCGATGAAGAGCTCCTGTCCTCATCGGCTTTACAGGCTTCGCAAGAAAACTACGATGAAGCAACCGACACGATTATTCGTGAGACGCTTCTCAAAGATATCCTGACTGTTTTACGCACAAAAGGCCAAAAGGGCGAGTTACTAGCCCAAAAGATGCGGGCTTACGAAACGGGGCAGTTTTCTAAGCTCGTAGATTCACCGAGAGAAATCAAAGATGACGACCGCTTCATATTTTTCAATCTCGCCAAACTTTCAGGGATGCAGTGCCAAGGATTTGTAGTCTTGTCCTTGTTCCATTTTATCAACGACATCATGTACGACCCAAAGCTGGTTGGCGTCAAGAAACTGATTGGCATTGATGAAATCTGGAGTCTGCTTAAAGATGGTTACTCCGCCGACTTCCTTGATACATCATTCCGGGCGTACCGATCTTTAGGCGGCCAGGCTTTTGCTATCAGTCAACGAATGGCTGATTACGATTCCCCGGTCGGGCAGGTCATCCTCGCAAACACCGCTACCAAGTTTGTCTTGCCGCAAAGTGAAAGCGAGATGGAAAAACTCGGCAACTATATTCCTGTGAGTAAAAACGACCTCGCGCTAATCCGCTCACTGCAGCTAAGGAAGCGGTATTATGGTGAATTTTATGTCAGCATGGAAGGCATGCCATCCACAGTTGGTCGCGTGGTTCCAGACCCGCTTTCCTATGCGCTATCTTCGACAGAGCCAACGGACACTGCGATTTATAATAAATTACTTCTCGAAGAGAACAATGACAACATGAGCGCGCTGAAACGCTTCGTAAGAGAGTATCCTTATGGCATTAAAGCAGCTTAACAAAGAGGGTATTTAATGAACAAGAAACTTCTGGATATGTTAGGCAACAAAGGTCTTGGGCACCAAAATAAGGACCGGAAAGAGCCGACTGTCAATGATCCGCTTATCGACGAAGCGCTGGATGAACAGGGCGCACAAGAAAGCCATCCTGATATTTCCAGCGGCCATAACGAGGAAGCTTCGCAGAGTGCAGACGATGAAGGGGATATGGCAATAACCACATCCGTTCCGCCATCTGACGAATTGGCGGATGCAGGGTCCTACGACGAGGCGCCCTCGACCTCTGCGGACCTTGACGACGACACGGATGATTTCGACGTCCAGGTATCGCCACCAAGCAAGTATGCGAGCCATAACCCAAACGCCAAAAAGAAGAAGATCATCGCTTTTTCTGTGGCGTCAGCCATCATTCTGGGGATAGCTGCTTTTGGTTACGAGCAGATGAAAAATGAGCACGCGGCAGAGGCGCAAATAAACAAGGTGAGAGCCGAGCAGCCACACGTTCTCTCCGGTAAAATTACCAACCAAGAATTACCGGCAAGCAAAGTCGCGTCAACGAACCCCGCGACTGAGGCCGCCGCGTCCCTCAGCCCGCAGTCCGTACAACAACAAATGCAACCACATGCTCACACAGCTTCCACAACGGTCCCTATCATCCATATTCCAAAGCAAAAAACATCCCATCCTGTGGCGCAGGCATCGGAGACGCCACCGCCGTCATCACCGAGAGGCGGGGAGAGTGCTTATTTGCGGTGGGCAGATAGCCAAATTCACCAGGGTGGAGCCCCTAAAGAACCGGTTATTCCCAGTTCCGCGCTGAGCGACACCCCGCCGAGCGGACCCGGCCTCACAGGAAGCGCATCACCTTACAGCGCCCCAAATCCAGGGTACTCCGCACCATCAGCACCTTACACTCCTATGCCGGAGTATCACCGCCCCGCGTTCGGATTAGCTATCCCGGGCACCCAACAACCGCAAAAGACGGCAAACATCGGGGAGCCAGCCTTGCCGACAACGCAAGGAATTCGAGCGACAGTCACCCAAAAGACGCCACCGCCATACGAGGTCATCAGAACCCTCAAGAGGGGCGGTGAGAGCTATGCCTACGTCATCAAAAATGGCGCTATCAGCACAGGGCACTGGGTTTCATTCGGCCATCGATTTGCATCCGGTTGGATTGTCGGGAAGGTCAGCAATACCCGCCATACTGTTACTTTTAGCGCACCCCAGGGGTACGCCGTAACGGTGGGTGCGCGATGAACACAAGGGCTCTACTCGCAATGGGCATTGTTTTTTGCGCATTCTCAATGTCGGCGTTTTCCGAAACATTCCACGGCACTATCACCGATGGAGAACCATGCGCCAAAGCCGATTTGTTACGGTCAGATCACGGCAATTATGAACTCTTGCCGAGACAGACTAAGCATATCCATGGACGGGTTTCCATCACGGGGGTGGTGTATCCAAAAGCCAGCATCTGCAAGATTTATCCTTTTCTAAGAATCGAAAAAATAGCCTCATCAACCGTAGCCACCCAAAACCCCAGCATGATGCCCCGCAGATCCGCAGGCCAGGATCAACATATTGCCAAAATCCTGATCTACACCACAAAAAGCAATGCCGGGAAAGCCATGGCTACGGCGGTAAAAATCAAAAACCAGCACCCGGAAGCCCAAGTGATATTAAAGGTTTCCGGAGGATCTCTGGAGGCTATGGCAGAACTGGCCGTGGCGATGGCCAAAGAACATATCACCTACCCCAAAGGCCTCGACATCGCCCAAGGGGGCAACAATGAACCGGACTCCGGGGCGCAAGTCATATTCATCAGTGGCGCTACCAAAAATTATGCAGATGCGAACGAGATTCCGCGTGCATAAGTGGCAAAGCGTCGTGCTCGCAATCTCTTGTGCCGCTTTCGGGCAGAGCGCCATTGCGGGATCCTTTCTGACGCCGGGGCCAATCGGCCCGGCATGTGGATCATTCCTGACCCCAGGCAACATGATCGCCTGCCTCAAAAAACAAGAGGTTAAAAAGGCCGCAAAGAAAAAGATCAAACAACCCAAAAAGCCACCAGAAAATAGCTTGGAGAGCCGCGAGAAAGCCTTTTACAAAAATTACGGGAAACCCCCGAAAGCTGCGGCATCTGCCCTCTTAGACCCCACGCCAGAACATATCAAAGCCTGGGCTTTGCAGGCCATCCGCCAGCAAGAGAACGCCACGGAAGTCGCTGCAGCACTCACCAGAGAAGAAAAAAAGCTGATGGCACAAAAAACAAAAATTCCCCCGTTACTCGCCATGGAATCCAAAATTCCCAACTATTACGGCGATGGGATGAAAATTGTAATGTGGGGAGAACCGCCGAAGCTGTGCCCAGGGTGCGCTGCTGAGGAACAAGTGATACAGGCTATAGCGACCGAAAATCCCAATATCACCGTGTCAGAGGATTTGGTGGGGGCGGGTTCACTTCAGGCAGCTATCCGTTATGCAGCGAACAGCTGGTTTGATTTCAACGTCAATCCGAAAAATAAAAAAGAAGCCGAACTAGCGGGCATAAGAGAGGTCCCGTCACTTGTTATCACAGACACCGAATACCATCGCGGCATGGTCATTGACGGAACCGCGAATATGAAAACGATCAAAGATGCGATCATCGCACTAAGAAAGCGTGATATGAGTCTGAGGAATAAACCATGAGAAGAGAACGGAAGAGAAAGATACTTTGGCCCGTCTTCGCTGCTGCAGTGATTTTAACTGCCACCAGTGTTTCTCAAGCATCCGCGCTGTACAGCTCTGGCGATGGCGAAAACACGATGCAGTTTGGTGCGGCCATTGGGTCAGGATCCCTTTATTCCCCCAGCAGTTCGGCTACGGCCAACATCGGTTTTAATGGTAGCCTGGGCGTGAGCTGCTCGGGCATCAACCCCGAAGCTTTCATCAAATCTATCAACCCCAAAGCCATCATCAATAAATTCAAGAACACTCTGATTGGCGGCACACAATCGGCTTTAGAAAACTACTTGCTGGCTACAGCGTACTCTAATCCGACATTGGCCTCAGTAATGAACATGGAAAACAAAACACTGGATCTGAACTTTTCACAGTTCGCGAGCCAGTGTTCGATGCAGCAGGCCAAAGCCATGGGTGCCAACATGGGCGCTCGCAAAATGGCCCAGGCGCACAATGAGTGTTTTGAGCAACAAATCGCGAACGGCGTAGGTCCATCCCAGGCGTACACAAACTGTGTGAATAGCAGCAGCGCACTCAGCAGCATTGTCAGCAACAATCTTCCGGAAAGTTTCGGGAACCTTGGATTCCTCAAAAAATACACCGATATGAATGTCACTACGCGAATCGAAAGTCTGATGGGATTGCTCCAGGACACAAAAGTCGGTGACAACTCGAATGGCCAAGCATCTGTCGTCGTCAAGCCACCGCAAACCACCGTCTATGACATGAACAAAAACATGCAAACGCATGTGGCCTATGCGCTGAATGAAATCCTGGGCGGGACACCCTCATCCCAGATCCCTAATTGCACATCCTCAGCACTGAACAAGCCCGCAGCAGCGGACAGCGGGAGCGGCGCATGCCTACCCGCCCAAGCGAGAAATATCGTTAATTCATCGGGATTTTCTGCCGCACAAGAATTGCCACCACAAGCCCAAACACTTTATGTTTCCGCTTTGTCCGGACAAATCGCGATTGCCGACATCCGCGCTCAAATCATTAAACTTTATCAAGCTGTTGAAAAAACAACGCTCAAGCTGGATGCATCAAAATCATCCAGCTCGTCCAGTAGTTCCACCCCATCAGCAACCACAACAGACCTGCTCAACAAAAAGAAATCGCTCATGAAACAGATCGCGATGCTCCAGAACCAGGTGAACGCCATGCAGAATTACGAAAATGCGAAAACCAAGATCGCCCAGTCAGAAGTAGCCGCTGTGCAACTGAACGAAAGCCAGATTAAGAACATGAGAACAGACAATGGACCCAACCCCGTACAGAATGTAAACCCGAATGGAGTGCTATAAATGGAATCCGCACCAGTTCAAATGGTCATCAATATTTTTGCTGCAGTGGGATTTACCATTACCGGTTCGATCATTCGCGGCCTCATTGAATATGGCGGATGGCTGTTTTTCATACTCGCAGTCTTCGGGATTTTTCACACTATTTTTAACAATATAGAAGAACCGGATGCCCTTCTGCATGTGATTAAAAAATTTGCTTCAATAATGGTAGCTGTTGGGCTGTTTTATTTTCCGGTGCAAATTGCCATGAATGACGTGATTGCCGGTAGCACCGGAACAACCGTCAAGAAAGCGGTCGATGGAAACAGTATCCTTTCTTCGATGCACGACTTCTCAACGGGATCTCTCGGCCTTGTCAACGGCATCACCTACCTGGCCTATCAAATATCATCCGGGTTGCCGACGCTCGCCGCCAAAATCGCCGGAACCTCCGATACGGACTTGTGGCCTGGTGTCCAGTCAGCCATCGATACCGACCTCAGTTCTGCCATGCAATCCAATGACCCTCAAATTGCAGCCAATATCGCTCAATGGAAAAACGTATTGGCACCGGCAATCCTGAAGTCAGATCCAAAGCTGGCAACTGCCCTGCAAGCCAACCCGCAACTGGCCTATGTGTTTGCTAATCCCTACAGCACGAACAGCCAGACAGACCCCGATTACGGGAAGCTGGCCGCCAAGGTCAAATCACTATTAAAGTCAGACCCCCCGAATCCCAGCTGGCCAGAACTCGTAGCACAACAGCAAACGCAACTGGCCGGTGTTGCCGACAAGCTAGGATCGGTTGTGCCATTTACGGCGGGCACATCTAGCAGCTCGAAAAGCAGCACCCCAACCTATGTCAACGTCAAGCTGTTCAGCAAGAAATACTGGAAACTCAATCAGGACATTTCCACCTACGATAAAGTGCACAACACAGTAACGCCAGTGACGTCCTGGACTTCAGAAGCCTATGCGTGGTTACCTAATTTGATCTTCAAGCAGATCGATTCAAAAAAAGACTACAAAGAAATGAGAAGGACAGAGGAAGGAACACCTACGCAGGCCATTGCATCCGATCTGGCCGTGGACGTGGAAGATTACTTCGGGGGGAAAAAGACAAACGACCCGACCCAGAAGTTCACATCATTAAGCGACTTATACCAGAATCTTGGCCGCAGCGTGCTGGTCGCTTCTGTTGCCGGCTATGCGCGCAACCCGAAAAATGTGGCCGCGATGCAAGCTATGTGCGCCACGCATGGCGACGAAGCTTGTGCGCAGACCCTGCAGATGTTCGCCAACCAAATCAGGCGGCCAAAAGACGTTGTTGGGCATACGCCGGGCGTATCTTCTTGGCTCGGGAAAACACTGGCAGACTTGGGAAGCTTCACGATCACGGGATTGATAGAGGTCGTTGTTTATTCCATTGGCACATTGTTCAATACCGCCGCCCCATACATCATCGGCCTTTCCATGACGGCTGCCATCCTGGTCAGCGTTATCGGTCCTTTCTGGATGCTGATAGCGGGACGTTTTATGCATGCCATGGAATGGATGGCATTGCCGGTCATTCTGGTGAATCTCTGGGATGCCCTTTACATCATTTGGCTGATCGTTTGTGATGGGCTGGATGGCATTATCCCGCATCTGGCCAACAACGTGAACAATTACGGCTCGTCTAGCATGATGTCCCCGAATATTGGCATTGTTTCCAACCCCGCGCTCATGAATCACATCGTCAACATATTTGAAGCGATGGGTTTTTTGGCGATACCAACCATCGCCTATATGCTGCTGTTCGGCAAAGCGGGCGATGGCATGAGAAACAATTTCGGCAGCAGCATGGCTAGAGCTACCGGCGCAGCGGCAACAATGGCTGCCATGGTCGCAATGAGAGCGGGAAGAAAGGGCGGTAAAAGCTCTGGAAAAACACCTGGAAAGACGACTGCCCCAGGTGGCAACACTCCGGGCACCGGTGGCGGACTAACGCCATCTAATCCGGTAAAGGGCGGCGGAGTTTCTGCTTCTGCCCCTAAAGCAACTGGAGGGGTACCAAGCGCCCCTAACAACACCAAGCAAAACATCGGCGCTGGCGGCGGCCAGTCATCAGCAAAAACAGCTTCAGGATCTACAGCGGCAACCGATGGAGCCGGGGATGGGTCTAACAGCGGTACCAATACGCAAAGTTCCGGGGCAGGGAGATCTCAAAGCCCCAGCCAATCGTCTCAACAAAGCAAAACATCTGCCGTCGGGCAAGGGAATAATGTCAACGCTTCCGGTTCGGAACCTGCACGCCAAGGTAACGGCCCATCGGTAGGTCGCCAGGGCAGTGGCCCGGGAGGTTCAGGCCCAGGAGGTTCTGGACCGGGGGCAGTGCGTCAAAGCAACGGCCCATCGGCAGGTCGTCAGGGCAATGGCCCGGGAGGTTCAGGCCCAGGAGGTTCAGGACCGGGACCAGCACGCCAGGGCAACGGCCCATCGGCAGGTCGTCAGGGCAATGGCCCGGGAGGTTCAGGCCCAGGAGGTTCAGGACCGGGACCAGCACGCCAGGGCAACGGCCCATCGGCAGGTCGTCAGGGCAACGGCCCGGGAGGTTCAGGCCCAGGAGGTTCAGGACCGGGGGCAATGCGTCAAGGCAACGGCCCATCGGCAGGTCGTCAGGGCAATGGCCCGGGAGGTTCAGGCCCAGGCCCAGCACGCCAGGGCAACGGTCCATCAGCCAGCCGCCAAGGCTCCGGCCCGGCTTTAAACAGAGGATCAAATCAGGCCAGAACAAGGCAAGGGCCACAAAATTCCAATAATCAGGCGGCTGCTCAGAGTAAGACGGCCCCCACTGGTGGGTACAACCAGAGTGCACCAACATCATTGAGATCCATGCCTCCCAAAAAATCTCGATGATATGAGCAGGGCCACTTCGCAAACATAGAGCCCAAAGCGCCGAACATCGCTGTTGATGTTCGGCGCGATTTGGGTTGATCAGCGTAGGCATTCCCCAATGTACCGCACGATACTCTTGCTCCGAGAAGTCTGAATGGCGGAAAAAAACAAATGAGTTTTTGCACGCGTCATGCCGACGTAAAAAAGCCTGCGCTCTTCTTCGATGCTTGAAACCAAATCCATGCCGTCTTGCGGGTCTGTGGCGTTACAGCGCAGCAACCACACATAATCAAATTCCATACCTTTCGCGGAGTGGAGCGTGCCAATGTAAAGTTGGCGACTATCACTGTTCGTGGTGCTGGGTTCGCCACCGAGTATTCTGGCCGCCGATCGCACCCTTTCCTGAATGGATCCATCCACTTTATGTCCAACAAAAGAAAAGAAAAAATTCAGCTCGTTCAGTTTTTTACCCTTGTCGGATTGGTACAGACAAACATCGCTCAGCAGTGCGCTTAAACCATTCTGAATCTCTTGAATCATATCTCGGGTTAAACATTTGCCGCGCGTCAAAACAAGGTCACGCCAATCGGCAATCGCTTCACGAAAGGCCCTCAGCTTGGTCGCATCATCCACTGTATCGAGGCCTGCATATAATTCTGAGTCGAAGAGAAAGTCAAAAGGATCTGCACACGCCCCGCAAGCTCCCATCACTTTAATGACCTGACTTATACTTGCCGGCGTGATTTGATAGAGCGATAGAGCCATCCCGACATTCTTCTTGTTTGGCAACTCAAACCCCATGGAAATCAATGCGAGTGCTTCAGAAATGTGCGGCTTATCAAGGAACACACCGGCCCCGGAACGCTGGTAAGGAATACCTATTTGCCGCGCCCTGGCCTCCAGCATACCGAGAGAGAAATTCGTCCTGGCCAGAATCGCACCAACCCCGCCCTCGAACTGCATCAGTCCAGCCACATAATCCACGGCCGCAGAGGCCTCCTGATACGCCGCACCACCCACATCAGCCGCCGCGCTTTCGGCATCATCTTGCGGATCAGTATCATTATCAGGGTCTCCGCAAGATTCTTCATCAGTCACCATATCTCCAGAATCAATGGTATAAAATCCACTCAGGTCTTGAGACATCCGCGCTTCCTGGAGCAAACCATTACGTTTATACACTCGAAATTCGATCACCCCTGGATTGGAGCTGACGCCAGATTTAACATCTTTATCGAGTCGCTGTGCGTTTCGGCCGATCATATTAGTAGCTGCTTTCATAATTAATGGGGCAGTACGATAAGTCGTCGTTACGTTGTAACGGTTATGCGGGAAGGATTCCATGAAATCGACCATGCTTTTATAACCAATAGAACCACGAAATGCGTAGATCGATTGATCGTCATCACCAACGATAGTGACCATAACCCCATGTCGGGCATGTATTTTGATCCACTCATGCTGCGTTTCATCAGTGTCCTGGTATTCATCGACGATAAGAAACCGCCGATCCATGGGCTTTGCCAATCCCATCTGCAGAGCTTCCACGCTATCCTTGAGCATGCTGTCATAGTCTGTCAGATTCAGTTCCTTGAGGGACTCCAGATAACTAACAACTGCCGCATAAGCTATAACAGTTTCACTATTTCCGTCTGGCGGCTTATCCGGGAGGGGGTACCGGCTCCTTATCAGGTTAAAAGCAGTGAAGCATCTGGCCCTCTGGTTATTGTCAAGGCGCGCTCCATGCGCCTCATCAAGGGATTTGTGAATCATGGAAAGGGCTTCTCCGGGCCTTAATCGCTTTCGTTTTTTCCATTTACTCACTTTCGATACAATCTCGCCCATGGCGACGTGTAATGTAGAAATATGCACGGCAGCGGCTTCGTGGACACCAATGGCGGCGCCCAACCTTTCCCGCATTTCTTGGGCAGCATTGCGCGTGAACGTCAGCATGGCTACCTTTTCCGGGCCGTACTTCTCGGAAAGATAAGCAGCCTTGGCAACCATCGTTGTAGTCTTTCCAGAGCCAGGCCCGGCAACCATTACCGTATGCCCCTCATCCAGAGCCGCAGGAAGTTGAGACTCGCTCAAGCGGGCTAGAATCGACTGGGTTTTAGACTTCATGCAGACACAGATACCGCCTTCTCAAGCGAGAAAGCAGCATCATACATTTCGCGCATATCCAACCCCTTTATATAGGGCGTCCGGATTCGCTCCAGACTGAAAGGAGGGATGCCGTTAGGCAAAATAACTTCAGGGAATCGGACTTTCATGATGTGCTTGCCATGAGCGATAATGGCCTGGCCAATTTCCAGATCCCGGAACTCGGTTGGTCGCACCCGATAGTCATACTGCTCTTTCAGGGTCATGCTGTCGGTAGCGGATTCGGATATATTGTGAAATATGTCGAAATCGAGGTTCTTGTTCCCTTTCGCGTGACTGACGCCACTCGCCTGCATCTTAAGATTTTGCAAAGCATCTGCACAAAAGTCGGCGGCGTACTCCATGGATTCCGGGTCACCTAGAGGCAAAAACGTCTTGATATCGGTATTCGCAAAAATCTTTGATCGGAAGGTTTCTCCGAGCGGCTCTTCAACCAGATTGGCAGATGCCTGAAAAAACATGGTGGCGCCGATTCTGGATCCGCGCATCATTTCCAGTGGCGTAGTAATCTGCCGGCTGGCATAAGAACCAAATTCGTCGAATAGCCAGCGATAGGGAATGTCCAGCTTATCAGCATCCCGGCGGCGGTACATCTGAGCTATCACCGAGCGCAGGTCAGAAAAAAGAATCTTTGCAAAGGACTTGGCTGTTTCACTTTTTTCCAACTCGGGAGTCATGAAGAACATGATGTGGGACTCATCATGACCCCGCAGAAGGTCTACTTCGGCCGAGTAAGGATTGAGCACTTCGCCCATATCCCCAATCCCGTAGGGATACAACCGATTGGCAACACCACCAATCTGCTGCCGCATACGCGCGAGATCTATGGTCAGAACGCCCTCTTTGTTCATGGAGCGATAGCTATCGAGGTGCATGGTATAAAGAGTGGCAGCCTCACTCACCCCCCGGGACTTAACCCGTTCTTCGAGCCACGACATGGCGTTGGGGTTGTTCAGCAATATGTACAAGTCCAACGCATTGAACGACAAACCCAGGTGTTTAATGGCGCCAATGGTTGCCTGCAGCGCAGAGTGCGCCATTTCCTTGAAGTGCTCTGCGGAAGGATTCCCTCCGGTTTCCACCGTTCCGGTGACCCGCGATGCGCAAACATCTGGTCCTCCGCGATTCCAGGGACTATAGGTATTCGACTCCTTGGCGTTATCTATATTTACACAACGGAAATCGAGCGAGCGGCCATAGGCGTCACACATGGCCATCGTCATGTCCCGAAACTCGTAGTCGCTTTTACTCTCGATAACGCCAACGCCACCCCCACGCCGGATCTGGCCCAGGGCTTTATTCACCAGATAAACCGTTTTGCCGGCACCGGACTTACCCATCGCGAGTTCATGCCGGACGGATCCCTGGTCATCTACAAAAAGGGGATCACCATAACGGACATCGTATTCACCATACAGATCACTGCCGAGCACCCGACGCTCAAAAAAGTCCTCTAAATATCGCTTGATGGCCGCCCTTTTCTTGGGTTGGAGAATGCCTGCAGTCTGGTTATTTACGGTGTCGCGCGCCACATCTTGAACAGTTGTACCCATCAGAGATCCTCTTCGATGACACCCACAAAGGTCTGCTTGGGGATCCCGTACTCCTCGTGCTTGTGCCGGCCCACTTTCAGACGCATGCGTTGCTGATATGGATGCCGGTGAGGGATCAGATTGATAAGCACAAATCGTAGTCTTTCGCGGTTAAATACTATGGCTACACCCAGCGCGAACTGCACGATTAAGGCCAAAATCATGAACCACCATACAGGATACCAAGGAAAAGAAAGGAGGATGATCATAAAAATAAAGGCAGAAGCCCTTACTCTATCCACTATTTTACCCCCAAAAACCAGAGCAATAACGTGTATAATACCATTCATAAGGGTGCATCGCACCACTCAAACATGGAGAAAAATGATGGAAACATCAGAAACAGAGATTACGAGCATCGCGCAAACCAGCACCCCGCTCTTTGGTCAGAAGCAGGCCATACAAAGAATCGACAGAGCCATCAAGAGAGCCAGAAGTGGGCTGTTGGGCCGGCGCGGCAAACCTTTCATGAGCATGCTGCTCCTGGGGCCATCAGGCGTGGGGAAAACGGAATCTGCGAAAGCGATTGCCGAAATGGTTTATGGCGACCGCACCCACATTGCCCGCTTCAACGCCAATGAGTGTGTAGGGGAGGGCGGCCAGTTCAAGGCGTTTGGTCCCCCACGCGGTTATCAGGGGTCGGACAAAGGCGGGCTTCTAACGCAACAAGTCAAAGCAATGGGTGGGCAGTGCGTGATTCTGATCGATGAAATTGAAAAAGGATCCCAGGAGTTATTCGATGGCATGATGACCGCGCTGGATGAGGGCTACATGGAAGACGCTTCGTTCGGTGAACGGATCGATATTACCGACGCCATTGTCGTCATGACCTCAAACATCCTGGCGGGGGAAAACCTGGATACGATGGAGGATGACGACCTCCGCGAACGGATTGCTTCCAGCACGATTCAGAATCATCGAACGGGCGCAAACAACGCCCCGTTCAGAACAGAGTTTGTGGGCAGAATCCAGGAGGTCATCCACTTCAGCGCGCTGGATGATGTAGATATTGCGGCCATTATCACACACAAGTATCGCTCGGATACGGCCGTAAAAATTGCCATGGAATACCGGATTCTGGTTGTGGATATTAGCCCTGTGGCTTTGGGGTTTCTTACGGAGAAAGTGGGCCAAACTAAATTCGGTGTGCGCTATGTGGATACGGTGATTAGCCGCTTTATCGTGGACGAGATCATTGACAACGAAAACCTACCTACAGAAAAGTCACACACCTTTATCTGGGACATGACAGATAAAGGCCGGTTGTTTGTAAAAGATATGGACGAGAATGGCTATGCTGATCTTGCAGCTTCCAGAGAAGAGGATGAGGCCGTAACCATAGAAAAAATGAAGGCCCTTAGAATCACGCTCGCAAGAAAAGCCATCGATGAACTGCGCATAAGAAGGGCAGCCACAAAGCAACATAATAGAAACGTGATTGTTGACCATAAAATGATCGTGAATTAGGAGATTACTGATGGATGGGATAGCCATTGTTCCTCTGGCTGGATTCGTTATTCTGACGATACTGTTTATCATATCCAGTGGATTCCGCGAAGG
>NZ_MXAV01000050.1 GCF_002847505.1 Acidithiobacillus marinus | reverse complement strand
AATCACTTTGGGGATTGCGGTCAACCAATACCAAAGACAGAAAATCAGAAAACAGTTAGCGGAAATATGGAAGGGGGAACACCTTTCCAGCGAAGGCAAAAAAATAAAAGTGACTAAAGCCAACGTCGTGCCAGAACCGCTCGGGGCTTACACAGACTATAAAGAAAATAACATCGAAGATACACACCAAAGAAAAGTGCTGATTATAGACCCGGGCTATCGCACGACAGACTGGATTGAAGTATGTGATTCAAAAATAGTTGAACGTCATGCGGACGCTATCGACCAGGGCATGTTTGATGTTTATTCTGAAGTCTGCAGAAGCATCGCGAATGACCACGACGCCAAGCTGGATATTGTAGCCGTCGAACAATCCATTCTGCTGCACCGAGAAATACGTGTACGCGGTAATCCCGTTGACACACAAATCTATTATGAAGCGGCATTAAAAACAATTGGCAGAACGATTGAGTCCAGGCTAAGAACAGAAATCGGTGCGGCGGATCATATTGACCTGATTGTTGTCGCTGGAGGTGGCGGAAGTGCGATGCTCAAATTCATCAAAAAGTCATTTCCAAAACATCAGATTGTTATTTGTGAAAATCCACAAGAGGCCAATGCACGAGGCTACTATATTTCGGCAAAAAACTTCACTGCGATGACCGGTTAGCCGGACAACCAGAATACAAGCTTTATAACACACAAAGGAAAACAACTTATGCGTACCTATATCAAAACGGGTGTCACCACAGGATTACTATTGATCGGGTGTGTAAGCATCACCGCTTTCGCAGCAGACAGTCCCATGGAGCCCGGGTTGTGGTCCATGCAAATTTCCGGGACAACGAGAGTGTCTTCTCCAGCGATCTCTACGCCGATGCAGCGGACTACCCTGATATGCGTCAAGGCGCACCAAACTCCCCAGAAGGTGTTCATCCCTGCAGGGAGCAGTCATTGCACGAGCAGTCACCAGGTACTCCCTGACGGGAAAACACAGTGGACTTTTCACTGCCAGGCACCGGGGGCAACGGTCATACAGAAAGGGTGGTTCCATACGGGCGCACATCATCTGGATTCCCAATGGACGGTTACTGACCACATCCATGCTGCCGCACATTACACAGCGATCACAAACATGCAAATAAGAGGTACCCGCCTCTCTGGTCACTGCGGGGATGTGAAATAAAGGCCCAACAAAAAAGGAGAAAACAGATGAGAACGGTAAATGATTTGGAAAACATGATTCACGGTGCAGCGAAGGTCAGGATTATTCGCTATAAAGGGCAGAAACGCACCAGAATCAGCGCATGGCCTAAAGCAAAGGTCATATATCTCCACCCGGATTACCTGGATGAACAGATGGTTTCTGACGATGAAGCCCGGTGGTGTCTGGAAAACAAGCTGGGCAACCGTAATGACTGGCTGTACAACGGACTGAGCCTGATAACAGCCATTGGATTTGCCACGACAGGCTTAGCTGTTGTGGGGTTGGGCTTCGATCTCTGGTTGCCAGAGGCGATTTACAGAACAGCCATAGAGGTCGGCCTGGCCGTGTTGTTTTCTGGGATCACACTCAGGGAGCTTTTACTCTGCAATCTGCTTGATCGCCGTGCTGAACGATTCAACAGAAACTCGACGCCTGAACGCAGTGTTGTACAACATGCTAACTTTCGGTAAAATCATAAATCAATATTACAGAAATCAATATTTGTGTATTGCGCAATACACAAAGCAGGGGTTAAGGTTCACTTGCCTGGCTATATTTCCATCATGAGTATGACATTTTCAGGAATAGCCACTGCTGGAATAACCATAGTTGCACTGGGTATTCTGGCAAACCCAACAGCAGCCCAGGCTGAAACAGCCACACCCATCACCAATTCGCTATCCACGCAGTTGCACATCGCCGATCTCCCATACAGTTTTTTGCGGGAGGTAGAGGGTATTGAGCGTGACCGTGGGACTACATGGACAGCCAATGCCGTAAAAGAGGCGTACAGACCGATGATGCGGTATCCAGGCTATGGGATAACGGCGCCATTCCGCATCAGGCCGGGTCACCAGAGCAACGCTATTGAAACGGCAGCCTTAGTAGCCCTATCCATGCATGCCCCGGTGACGGCGGAAACCATAGTGGCGATCCTGCCGAGCAGTGCGGCAAATACCTCGTGGGCCTACGCGATCAATCATACGGCATACAAACGAATCCAATCGGCAGAAAATCGAAAAATAACAAAAAAATGGATAAAAAAAGTAGAAATGATGTATGATTCCCTTCTAAGTGAAGGAGAAACGAAAGGTGCTATTGCTTTATCAACGCTGGCTGTTTCAGCGGAAACGCATGATCGTATCGCATACGCCTTATATCGTGGATACCTGAGTAGTATGAATGAGGGGCTCCAAAACGGGAAACCCATAACGACACAGATCAAAAGCCAGATAGAAAGCGATGAAAAAACGATTGCAGAAATTTGGAGGGCCGAGTAAGGCCCTGGGTAAGACTCAGAAAAACCATCAACGGCTGTTGTGGGTGAAATGTGCCATTGCCACCATTCCTGCCAGATCAGCACCCTCTACCACACCCTCTACCGTACTCACGAATCACGGCTCGCAATATCGTAACAGGCGAAAAAGGATATGGGCACTGCCCATCATCTTGCCCATTCTGTCTGTAGGTTCGCTCACTACAGCGGGAATAGCGTCGGCCGCAACGCCAAGCTTCCCCATCCAGGGGAATGTTATTTCCACCTACGGCATCCATAAAAACGACAATAGCCAATATGCACCGCAGACAGACAACGTGTACGCCCCAACGCCCGGCTCTCTCGTGGATTCACCGCTGACCGGAGAGGTGTTTATCCCCAAGAATACGAAAAATAAAATTATCATAAAAAACGGTGCCACCAGTGTCTCGTTATCAGGAACGGCCGCGACAATGGTGAAAAGCGGAGAGCAGGTAGAGGCGGGTGAGCCCATCGCCGTGGCTGGCCCGCATGGTAGCAATGGGATGGGCTATGTTACGGCATCGGTAGTGCAAAACGACAACCCTGTGGATCCTGCAACCATCATTCCGGCCCCCAATCAGGAGCAAGCCAATCAGGTGACATTCAGCCAGGATATGAATTATGTCGCCGCTGGCGGGCATCCGAGCGCATCGATGCCAGAAAATCAGGCGCAGATGGACAGACAACTGCATACGGTGAGCACATCTGTAGGGAAAGAAAATCTTTTGCTGGGCATCGTTACGACGCTCAGCAGCAGCTCATCCAGCAGCAGCTCATCCAGCAGCAGCTCATCCAGCAGCAGCTCATCCAGCAGCAGCTCATCCAGCAGCAGTGAGGCGGGGATACCCGTGAACGTCCCTATCCCCAGCATCATCGGCAAGTGCGAAACCATTGTGCCACCGGTGATTATGACCGCCATCATCAACGAAGAGACACACGGCAACCCGTATTGCATATTCAACAATACGACGGATCAGTCTTTGCACTATGCGACTTATGCCCAGGCAGTCAGCGCAGGCGAAGGATTCAGAGCCGCCGGCGACAGCGTGGACGAAGGCATCACGCAAGTGAATTCTGTCTATCACCCGAGTTATTCATCTTCGTATTTATTCAAGCCCTGTGATGGCATCCATGCCGGCGCCAACGTCTTTGACAGCATGTGGAAAGAATATGGCAGCTCCAGTCCCAATGTGTTGATCGACGCCTACCGGTCCATTGAGCACTACAACGGCAATGCACAGTCCAGCAAGTGTTACGGAGAAGAGGCATTGCTCAGCGTGGGGATATCCGTAGGGTTGCACGAATGCGATGGGGCTGCCAGCGCCAGAGGGGATAAGCCGGAAATCCTCAAAATAGAAGACGCTCCAGGCGGATATGTGCACGGTGGCACAGAGATGGTCAACGACCAGGGCATCACCAGCATGGAAAACAGTAGTAACAACCTGGCGCACCTTTCCCAGAGTAATTTCGATGGGAAGCAGAAAGCGGCAACCACGACACACACAAAATCGAAGCACTCAGGGACCAGTGCAGGATTGATTGATACGATTCTGATTGTGCTGAGCATTATATGTTTGTTGATTTTTCTCGTCTTCACCGGTGCGATCAGCTGGACCGTGGCAGCATCGGTGGGATCCATGATGACGTCGGCTATTACTTCCATAGGGAGTGCCGCCGCTTCTGCAGCGGCATCCGTCAAAAACCTGAGCAAGTGAAGCCGATGCGAGCACAAAGAATCTCGAAAGAGCAAGAACAGGAGAAGCAGAAAACGTCAACTACCCCGCCCTAAAGGGCGGAGCTTGCCAGGTAGTACGCAAGCTGGGTTGACCAGGGAGCACGAGCAGTAACGTGCAGACGTTTGTAACGGGTCGTTCAGACGCACCGGCGAATGCTTCCTCAGTTCGCCGCTCTGCAAGGTTGAGATCATGCTGGGCAAAGGCAAAGGCTCGAAGGTTTTAACCGCGTGTGTAACAACACGGAGCCGGTTACAGACATTCCCGAGGGGATATAGGCGAAAGCCTGAGTCACCAGTGTCCGTAAGGACTTGTCTCCCGTAAGGGCATAGGAGAATGACATGGCTGTATTTGTTTTGGACAAGCGCCACAAACCGCTGATGCCGTGCTCGGAGAAACGGGCGCGGATACTGCTGGAGCGGGGCCGCGCACGGGTGCATCGCATGGTGCCTTTCACTATTCGACTGGTGGACCGTTTGCAGAAAGATTCCGTCTTGCAGGACGTGCGTATTGGCCTTGACCCCGGCAGCAAGGTCACAGGCATTGCCGTCACCCGCGAGCGCGACGCTGTGGACCAGGCAACCGGAGAGGTCGTCAAAATCCGCGTGGTTCTGATGCTGCTGGAATTGCAGCATCGAGGCAGCGTTATCCGTGACCGGCTGACCAGTCGCCGGGCCTTTCGCAGACGGCGGCGTAATCAGCTTCGTTACCGTCCGGCACGCTTCGACAATCGCACCAAGCCCCGGGACTGGCTCGCACCCAGTCTCCAGCATCGCGTCGATACGACGATGGCCTGGGTATCACGGTTGATGCGCTGGTTGCCAATCACCGCCCTATCGCAAGAATTGGTGAAATTCGACATGCAGGGCATGCAGAACCCGGAAATTTCCGGCGCTGAATATCAGCAAGGGACATTGGCCGGGTATGAGGTCCGGGAATATCTGCTGGAGAAATGGTGCCGCAAGTGTGCCTACTGTGATGCCGAAAATATCCCCCTGGAAATCGACCATATCCACCCGCGTAGCAAAGGCGGCAGTGATCGTGTCAGCAATCTCACCTTGGCCTGTCATGACTGTAATCAGGCCAAAGGCAACAAGCCGCTGGAACAATTCATGGTGAAACAGCCGGATCGGGTTCGTAAAATGCTGGCTCAGGCGAAAGCGCCCTTGCGCGATGCAGCGGCGGTGAACACCATCCGTTGGGCATTATTCCAACGGCTGAAAGCAACCGGCCTGGACGTGGAAACCGGCACCGGTGGCCGAACGAAGTGGAACCGTATGCGCCTGTCCGTTCCTAAGGCCCATTGTCTGGATGCCGCTTGCGTGGGTCATGTTGACACCATCAAAAAATGGCAGCAGCAGCCCGTGCTGTCCATCAAGGCGACAGGCCGGGGCAGTTACCAGCGCACACGGCTCACGAAGTACGGTTTTCCGCGTGGGTATTTCACCCGGAGCAAGAGCGTGTTTGGCTTCCAGACAGGGGATATGGTCCGGGCCATGGTCACAACTGGCAAGAAAGCCGGAGCCTATCTGGGCCGGGTCGCTATCCGGGCCAGCGGCAGCTTCAACATCCAGTCCGCAAATGGGCTGGTACAAGGCATCCATCGCCGTTTTTGCACGTTGGTTCAGCGGGCGGACGGGTATGGGTATTCGTGGGACAAGATAGCATTGCAACAAGGAGATGCGGGAATGGGACGGTCATCGACCGCCGCGCTATCCCTCCCCGGCATGAATGCCGGGGTTCCCCGCGCAACCGGATGAAAAACAGCGATGCGGTAGCCAGATATTGGCGTAAGAGCCTCTTCGATTCCAGTTATGCCCACGTCACCATCGGGGAGGGTACGCGGGACGGATTTCTGCTGCCGGATGGGGGAGCCGGCGGCTGGCAGATCCACAAGGATGTTTTACGCGGTATCGGACACCCCAACGGCGGATCTTTCCTGCTGGGCATCGGCGGTATATCGCGATCTACGGGTCGTGAGAGCATGCGCCATATCACACCAATTCTGCTGGTTCCCATTGAGGTGGACAGAGAAGGGAGAACGGCCCCGGATTTTGATGCGGGAGGACCTTGGGTGCAAAGAGCGCTCTTTTTCCGCCCGTTCAATTTTGCCGATTCCGAGAAAACAGAATGGAAAGTCAGCTCATATGCGCTTCTGGGGGATGCTGGAGAGAAGCCCGTAGAAGATCTGCCCTGGGAGAATCGCTGGCAGGTGGCGATGCCGATGATCGACAAGCTGCTGAAGCTGGTATCTGGCGGGACCAACCCCTGGAGCCGGGATAACGGCGCAAGCTTCATGGAGGACATGCGGGGGAAGATCCCCGAGGGATGGGTCATGGAGCGCTCGGTATTTTTCATTCCATCGCCGGCGGGAGAAATCAACCGAACGAAAATGACGGGGCCATTGCTGGTGGCCTATGACCAGATCATGGAGGCGATGCTTTCCGGGACGCCGCCGGAGCTGGTTGAAAACTTCACGCGTACGGGTGACCACCTGAAACACAGGGGCGCACCTTTGGGCATGGAGGATCCGCTATACACCATGCAGGCGCATGTGGCCCAGATTGGCGATGCGTTTTCTCTGGACCGGGATCAGCGCCGGGCGGCGCAGACGGCGGCAGTGATGGAGAAGGGGGATATTCTCGCCATTGAGGGACCGCCGGGCACAGGAAAAACCGCACTGATTCAGGCGCTGGTAGCGGACGTAGCGGTAAAGGCGGCATTGATGACCCCGGACGACCCGGGGAAAGTGCTGATCAGCTCGGCGAATAATCAGGCGATCGAGAACGTCCTGGAGGTGTTTGCCAACTGTGGCGGATACCAGAAAGACACGGCTTTATTGACGCAAAGGTGGTTGCCATCCATTGGGAGTGTAGGATTGCATCTGGCGGCCTACAGTCGGGCCGCCAATGTCGATTCCAGTTTGTGGAAATGGCCAACTTATTTTCCCGGAATGGAGAGCGTGACCACCATATCGCAAATGCGCGATGATTTTTTGTCCGGGTTATCCTGGGAAACCTATCGGGCAATGTACGCCAAACAGTTCGGCGCCCAACCGGACAGCCCGGACAGTGCCGCACAGACGATACTGGGCCAGATGCGGAAAATGGCGGAAAAAAACCGTAACGAGATTGCCCAGTATCGAAAAGTGCAAGAGAGCCTGGACCGGGCATGGGCGATGAAAAAGCGCAAAGGATATGCCATCGGCATTGAATCAACATGGCGCGAAAAGCTGCGGGCCGCCAAGGCGGTCTACGATGAGCAGTTGACCATGGACGCGAATGCGACATCACGCATACTGCAGATGGTCCCCGGCGCAAAAAAGAAAAGAGAAAGCCAGAGAACAGAAGCTTTGAGAAAGGCGGGGGTCACTGTGCCCTGGGAGAATATGGCTGACTGGATGCGCGGCCTAGCTATGGAAATCAAGGAAGCAGGCACCATAACCAAGCATCTGAGAGAAGCTTTTGGAGACCAGGCCACCCTGGAAAGCATCGGCACATCCGTGGCCGATTGTCCGCAGCTCCAGGAAAAAGACGCGGCACTGGACACGACGGAAAGAGCGGAGTTGTTCTGGCTGGCCGTGCACTACTGGGAGGCGCGGTGGCTATCGGAGATGGCGAAAAGGAAAGCCAATGCGCGGGGACAGGTGCCCGCGTGGGATTACGCGACTGACCGCAAGATGTCCGAAGAGGGGTGGCGACTGCGTTTTATGGCATTCCCGGTGATGGTATCCACGCTGTATTCTGCGCCGAAGTTTTTCTCCTCACGCAATCGGGAATTGCTCATCGAGCTGGCCGATCTGGTCATCATCGATGAGGCCGGGCAAGTGTCTCCGGAACTGGGGCTCCCGACGATTGCCTTGGGAAAGAAATTGGTGATGCTGGGAGACGAATCGCAAACGGAACCGATCTGGACGACCAGTGAAGAAATGGACCGGGAGAACCTGGCCACCTCCGAAGTGAAAGGCTATGAAAAATACGAAGACATGCGGGATATGGGTGTGACGGCTTACGGGACATCCTTGCAGTCCAGAGCCTATGCGACGGACACGACAGGGCATCAGCGCATGGAGAAAGACGAACATCTTTCCGGCGCAGGGATTACCCTGTCCATTCACCGCCGCTCATGCGAACCGGTCATGCAGATTTTTAACCGTATCAGTTACCATGGCCGTCTGCAGTGCGCGCGAGAAGTAAATGAACGCGCGATTGCCCAAGGGTTGACGCCGCTACAGTACATGCACATCCCGGGGTTCTCCAAAAAATCCGGTGAAAGCCGGGTCAACGAGATCGAGGCGCGGAGTATTGCGGCTTGGGTAGCGGCCAATCGGGAAAGACTGATCGAGATTTACGAAACGCAGGCGCTGGATAAAGTGCTGGGCATTGTCACACCCTATGCCGCACAGGCCATCACGATCACGAATGCGTTACGACAAGCGGGAGTCATGGACCATATTACGGTCGGGACCATCCACAAGCTGCAGGGGGCAGAGCGGGAAATGGTGATTTTCTCTCCGACCGTGGGTTACGGCGACGCCACCAGTTTTTTCGATGGGTCGGCGAATATGATCAACGTAGCCACATCCAGGGCGAAAGACTGCCTGATGATTGCAGGCAATCTCGACATGACCCCGGCGGCTCCGACGATTTACTCGCGCACGGTAGCTTATCTGGTCGAGTACGGGCAGGAAATCAGTATAAATGGCGCCATGCAGAAGAACATGCAGGATCTGGATGGATACCGATTTGATGCAGCTGAGGTGGATTGGGGGGAGCACCTGAAAAACCAGGTACAAAGCATGATTAAAGACACTCAATCCACAGAAATAGAAATCACAGTCGGGAAACAGGATGATCTTGATATGCTCCGTCCCGGAGCGGGCATCTATGAGGCGATCATGGAAGCTGTTGATCAACGCGGCGCGAAAGTGACCATTTACGGGCGTCCGGACTGGGAGATGAAAGATCGTCTGGACCTATCGCGTGCGGCCAGCGCCAACGTCACGATTCATCCGCTCTACGCCCCCTATAATGGCAGTATGATAGCGGCATTGAGCAAAAATGCATCCTGCGCATTGGCGGTAAGCGCCCTGGCGCGTTCTGTAGAGGATGCGCCGCATCAGCGTGCACCGGGCATTTTTTACTGCGGGACAGGGGTTAGAGGGATGTTGAAAAAGGCATAAAAAACAATGAAGCAGGAGTAATAGTGGAAACTGAATATAATGTCACGATAAATTGGTCGCTGTGCCGATCGTATGCAGAAGCATCCGCATTTGTGCGGGTGCTCTATGTGCATGTCAACGGCGATAAACCGGTCTATTGGGGGAAAGCCGAGAGCAGCTGGTTGGCAGGAAAAATTCGTGATTATAAAGGTGCCCGCTTTACATCATACTACACGGAAAAGGACCGCCACTGGATAGATCGGTGCCTGGAGCAGGGGGATCGATTATATGTCGGTGAAGTCGATAAAGCTTCACTCAAAGCAAACCCGAGAATGGTGAGCGACGTGCTCGACTGGCTCAAGTTCCAGCATCCAACCCCCTACAACCGGGATAAAATGATCGCCACACCCATCCGTATTTTACACACCGGTTATGTCCCGGCATGTCTACGGGAACGGGATGAAGATGATTAACATCAGACGAGAATGTGGATGCTCACAGTAAAGAAAAAAAAGAAACTCAATAAACCGTTACTGATTTTAGCGACGCTGCTGCTGTTGTTAGGTGTGTTCATGATGGTATTCAGTTCAGTGCATATGATACTTCGTGCTGATGCGGCCCCCATAACACACACCGCATCGTCCACCCCTATCGCCAAGACACACAAGGAGGCAGGCAACCATGCCGGGTAGCACCACCTATCAACGTCAGATCGAAAAGTTGGTCCACAGAAAAGGTGATGTAGAAACCGTGTTGGTCATGAGTTCGCTACTGGAAAAAACCCTCAAGGAGCGTTGGCGTGCAGAAGGCCGGGGCCTTGGCCAAATGGCGCGTAACCTACAGGGGCAGTTGGGACGCGGGCTGGAGGATGATCTCCGGCGGTTTGCGGGATTGCGAAACAAGGCGGCACACGAGGCTGAGTCATTCCGACTCTACAACCGGCAGCAAACTATTCATCGCGTGGCCATAATCTATGCCAGGCTCCAAGAGGCGCCAAAGAAACCATGGTGGACGATACTGCAGCAGATAGGCGCGGCGCTTTTTGGGAATTAGTGGAGAGAACACCAAATAATATTATTCCGTATCATCAATGGTGATATATATCATTTAGAGTGATATAATTTGATATATGGAACTGAAAAAAGACATCTGGCATTACCCGAGAACCGAACTCGCGCAGAAGTACGTGGAAACCATGAACATCGGGTTGAGCAATACTCTGGCTCTGTTTGCGCCCAGACGCATGGGGAAAACGGAATTCCTGCGCCGCGATCTGACCCCCGCCGCTGAAAAGGCTGGCTATGGGGTTATTTATGTCTCGCTCTGGGAGGTCAGAAAAGACCCGGGGCGCGCTCTTATCAACGAAATCGAGGCGCATGAACAGAGTTTATTGACCCGGGCGATACGGAAAATTCAGAAAGGTCCGAAGATCACCGTGGGTGGCGGATTTGCTGGAGCACATGCCAGCATGACGATAGGCGGGGAGGGGGATAACCTTTCCTCGCAAGATGTCGTGGATCTGGGGCAGTCCCTACGCCGTCTGGCTGAAGGCCGGCGCAAGGTGCTCCTGCTCATTGATGAAGTGCAAACGCTGGCCGATGATGCCCACTACGGTGAGCTGGTGGCGGCACTACGCAGCGCACTGAACCGGCATGGCGATCGGGTGAAAGCGATTTTCACCGGATCCTCACAAGAAGGCCTGCGTTTAATGTTCAACCGGGAGAAAGCCCCGCTCTATCAGTTTGGCCAGCAGCTCTCCTTTCCGGTGATGGGGGAGGGGTTTGTCCAGCACCTCCTCAACACCTACAGCAAAATCACGCAAAAAACCCTGGATTTTGAGCGGGCATGGCAGACCTTTGTGGCATTGGAGCGCGTGCCTTTGTATTTCCGGTCATTACTCGAAAATATGATACTGACAGACACAGAAGATATGGAGCTGGCCCTGCAAGCTATCCGTGGCGAGATGGAACAATCTGCCAACTATCAGGAAAAATGGGAACAGCTACGACCCATGGATAGAGCCGTATTACTCCAGATCAATCGTCCGGCAAAGGTGTACAGCGAGGCAAATCGACTGGAAATCGACCGTTTTCTGGGGGTACCCGCAGGGACCACCAAAATTCCCGGCATCCAGCAAGCCATCAAAAGATTAAGCCACCAGGGAATCATTACCCGTGAGGGTGGCCAGGGAGTGTACGGTATAGAGGATCCCATGTTTGCTGCGTGGGTACAAAAAATCGCGGAGAACAAGGAAAAGAAATGAGCACGAACTCAACGTTACCATGTATTGAATGGCGCATCCGGGTGGCGATGGCCGAGCGGAATGTGAAAACCGTCACCGAACTCAATCGGCGCCTGGATCGGCTGGGCGTGAAAATATCCAATACGCAGCTAAATAGAATCGTGGATGGCGGACAACGCATTTCTGCCGACGTGCTGGCGGGAATTGCGGTCGTCCTGGACTGCGAGATAGGGGACCTGATGCGCCTTTCGCGGGGCATGCACAGAGGTGCCGCAAATGATCCACAAAAATAGAGGATAACTGGTAGACGGCTTCACAGGAGAAGATGTCGTGCGAAAATTTGATCTTAACATCGAGAAGATACTGGAAAATTGGCAACCCCATCATGCAGCGCGTGAAATTATCGCCAACGCCATAGACGAGCATACAATAACCAAGCAAAGCAAAAATATAGAAATATACAAAGAAGATGATTGCTGGATAGTAAGGGTTCCTCGTCATTTCAAGTGGGTAGCCTGAGATCCAGCTTGCCCAGGATCAGGTAGGCCATGTTGATAAAGTTCTTGTGCGTGCGGTAACCCCGAGCCTTGGCCTTGGCGGATTGAATGAGGCTGTTGAAACCTTCCAGAATTCCATTGGTGATCTGGCTCTCGAACCATCGGAGCACGCCATCCCAGTGATTCATGATGGTGTAGGCGACCTTGACGATAGGCGGCAGATCGCTGGTTCTGGCGTTTTCCAACCAGGCTTTCAAGAGGGTAGCCCCCTGATGGCGATTCTTG
>NZ_MXAV01000005.1 GCF_002847505.1 Acidithiobacillus marinus | reverse complement strand
TAGCCTGAGATCCAGCTTGCCCAGGATCAGGTAGGCCATGTTGATAAAGTTCTTGTGCGTGCGGTAACCCCGAGCCTTGGCCTTGGCGGATTGAATGAGGCTGTTGAAACCTTCCAGAATTCCATTGGTGATCTGGCTCTCGAACCATCGGAGCACGCCATCCCAGTGATTCATGATGGTGTAGGCGACCTTGACGATAGGCGGCAGATCGCTGGTTCTGGCGTTTTCCAACCAGGCTTTCAAGAGGGTAGCCCCCTGATGGCGATTCTTGATCGTGAAGATGTCCTGAAAGGTCAGGCGGAACTGGTAGGCCTGCGCCGTCTTGAGGTTCTGGTCTTTGAGTAATGCCTGCAGCTTTTCTTTCTGCTTCACCTTGAGGTTGCAATCGTTCTTGAGCCAGAGCCAGCGGGTCTTTTTGAGATTTGGCTGAGTGAGGACTTCCCCCTTGCGCACGTCGTCCACGGCCTCGTTGACGAGCTTCATGAGGTGAAAACGATCGAAAGTGATCTCCGCATTGGGCAGGTGCTCGGCAGCCCCTTTCTGGAAGGCCGGCGAGAGGTCCATGCTCACATCGGTGATCGCTTCCGCGCTACCACCATGGGCCTGTAGATCTGCGGAGAATCTCTCAAAGGTCTTGGCATCCTTGCCGGGAGTAGCGAACAAGAGTCGCCGGGCATCCAGATCCACGAAGAGCGTGATGTAGTCGTGGCCGCGCCGACTGCTGGTTTCATCGACGCCGACGGCATGGACATGGGCCATATCCACTCTGGTACGGGCTTCTGGCACATAGTGGTCAATCACCCGCCACAGGAGCGTGTCGGTCTCGCCGACTAGGCGGGCTACGGTCAATACCGGCATCTCCCGCACCAGGGTCATGATCAGCGCTTCGAAGAGCAGGGTGAAATGCGAGCCTTCCCGTGCCCAGGGAACAGATATCTGATGCACTCCATGCTCCTGGCACTTCACACGAGGTACGCGGGCATGGAGATAGGCTTCATGCTGGAAGAAATCCATGTGCCGCCAAGTATGGTCACGGGTATCATGTACCGGACACTCCTCACCACAGACGGAGCAAGCAAAGCGACTACCCTTGGGAAAGTTGATGTGCAGATCCAGGCGTTTCTCCTCCACCGTGAAAGTCACATGATCCACCAACCACGGCGGAACCAATCCTAACGCGAGAGAAAACAGCTCTTCAGGGACCATCAGCTAACTCCAATTCAGGGCACGACCGCTCCACAGCATTCTACCCCCTACCC
>NZ_MXAV01000049.1 GCF_002847505.1 Acidithiobacillus marinus | reverse complement strand
CCATAGTAAGAGACTATGGGCGCGGGCTGAGATACACACATTTAACCCAAAATGAAAGTGATGAAAAACACAGAAGTCAACACGTTATTGGCATGTTCGGAATTGGACTCAAGGATGCTTTGGCGACATTCAAACGCCGAGGCATTGACGTTCACATAGAATCAAAATTCGCTGGGATTACCACCGACTGGGGTGCCAAAGAAGGTTTCCCAGACATACTTACGCTGCACGCCCAGGTGTACGCGCCAGATGATCAAGAAATGAATGGGACAAAATTTTACTTGAGAGGGATTTCGGATGCGGATATAACACTGGCGAAATCCCTTTTTTTGCAATTTTCTGATCCAGTAATTATGGACACCACAGCAAATGGCCAAGTAGTTCACCGCCAGGGAGAAAGCGGATCAATTTATGTGAATGGCACCCATGTAGCAAATGAACCAAATTTTCTGTTTAGCTATAACATCACCACATTAACGGCGAATTTACGCAAAGCCATGAATCGTGAGCGCACCAACGTAGGGCGCAGTGCCTATACTGATATCATTAAAAAAATTCTACTTTCTTCAAAATCTCCAGAGGTATCAGAAGCTATTGCTAAGGATTTCAGAAATCTCGGATTCGGTAATAATAGGGATGAAATCGGCTGGATCGAGGTGCAACGCCATGCGGTCAAAGTGTTAAACAAAATGGGGAAATACTTATTCATCTCTGCAGAGCAGGCGATGGAAAACCCAGACATAATGGATCAGGCCAAAAGGAATGGACTGCAGCTCATTACGGTGCCAGGGAATCTTGCCAAATCGTTGGACAAATTACAGGATGACAGCGGCACACGCATTCGAGACTTGCATGCATTTATAGAGGAGTATAATCAAAGTTTCTGCTTTGATTATGTTGATGCCAAAGAGTTGACAAAAAAAGAGAGTTATATTTATGCGCTAACACCAAATATATTAAAACTATTTGGTGGAAAGCCGGGAAAAGTGAAAGAAATTCGCATATCAAAAACCATGCGCGAAGATTTTTTTACAGACTCAGATACGATGGGTTGTTGGGATGCAGAAACCAGATATGTCGTGATAGCGCGAAGTGCATTATCGTCAGTTTCAATGTATGCAGGAACTCTCGTACATGAACTGATACATGCGGTGACGGGCCAATCAGACGTAACCAGAGATTTCGAGAATTCATTAACAGATGCCATCGGATCGGCCTATGAGAAGTTACTCAATAAAAACGGATAGTAGGCATAATGGTGTTGCAATAGATTTGCAATAACAAAATAAAGGTAAAGATAAATAGTTAATAGGAATAAAAATGAACCAGGAACAAATCGCCAAATCCAAAACACTGGAATTACTCCTATCGGCATCCAACTGGGATCCCTCGATGGAAAACCCGGAAATCTCCGCGAAAGACGCCTATTTTTGGTATCTGTACGACAACGCAACGGATCACCTGCAGTTGATTCAGACATCCAGAAGTGAGTCGGAGTTGATGATAGCCACGCCTCAACCTTTTTCTCCGGACGAAATACGATCAGCCCTCGCCCATTTGATGCGCGATATGAAATCGCAACAATCAAAACCTAAAGAACAAAAAAGCAAAACGATGAATGACCTGGCCACGATGACCCTCCTATATTGGCAAGGCACCAACACGCGGCTACTCACCCCGAAAGAGGTGCGCCACCGATTCATCCTGAGTTACTCCGCAGGCAAGCAGGAGGGCACGAGCTTACGGCCATTCGCGGTTCCATTAGGTGGTGACGTGAATTGCCCACTGGCTGCAGAAAAAGCCATGGAGCTCGTGCGCCAGGTTGAGGCTGGGGACCGGAAAAATCATCCGGAATGGTTTACCGGCTGCTAGTATGGGCAGTCAGTTTCCACTGCAGTTACCAGGGCCTAACGCAAAAAGCCAAGGGTAAGCAGCGAAAATTGACGCACTGCGAGTGGGTGTACTGCATGCCCTCCTTATGGTGCATGTCGCCAAACTGACGGACCTGAGTTTTTACCGTATCATCTTGGGCTAAAATGATGCGCTTACAGGGGAGGTAACCCGGGATGCAGATTTTCAGTAAAGCCAGAAAAAAGATCGACCAAGCCCTGCGCCAGATTATAGCGTATGGCAGGAAAGCCTGGGCAAAGGCCGGGCAGACGCGTTATCCCACGGCCAGCAAAACCGCTTTGGCGCTATTGGTTATCCTGTTAGCCATACTGTTCACCGGCTTGTTGACCGTGGTGGTCATCTTTGTGGCGAAGGCCATCCTCGATGCCTTTGTTTTCATGCTGTTCATCTGGTTCATGGTGCTCGTCAGGCGCTTCTATTACAAGCACCACGATATGTTTTGGCGGCGGTACTGGTAGAGCGGGAAAAGAGGTGGTTGCCGATGCCCTGAACGGCACCCAGAATAAAAAGAAAAACAGGTTATATCGATCATAAAAAAACCGTATTCTGGATATTTACGACACGAAATTACGGTATAATGACCACAAGAGCGCTACACAGCGCATCACCGAACACGAAACAAGGTCCCGAGCCATTGATGGGGAGAAAATCAGGGCAGCGGAGACAGAGCAGCGCAGTGAGTGCCAGACTTGCAAGATAGGTGGCAGCTTTCACCTCCACACTGGACAGGCTCTGGGCAAAGCCGAATGACATCGAGAAAGTCACACAATACCGGTGAAGGATGGTACTTAGATCATCCTTCACTTCATCAACGATGTTAATCAACAGCAAGTTTTAAGGACGAAAACAATGACAAGAGGTAAAGATATGGTGGTGATATTAGAGATTGCAGGACCATTCCGGTGGAGGCTGAAGGCGGAGCATTACGGGCCTCTACGCCGCTTGATCTGGGGATGGTTTTCTGTGGCATACATATCTGCCGGTTTCAACGATGTGGCGAAAGCCATTCGTCAGGATGAGCGCGAGAGGTTGGCCGAAAATAGTCAACTACCCCGGCCTAAAGGCCTGAGCTAGCAAGGCAGTAAGCAGGCTGGATTGACCAGGCACAAGCGGTAATGTGCAGACGTAGGATACAGGTCGTTCAGACCCACTCAGGGATGCTTCCTCAGTCCATGACACTGGAGGGCAGGCACCATGCTGATGAAAGGGAAAACACCGAAGGTGCCTGCCTCGTGTGTAACAGCACGGAGCAAGTATCACACAACCCCGAGGGGATATTGGCCGAAAGGCCAGAGTCACAAGCGTCCGTAAGGACTTGTCGCCCGTAAGGGCATTGGAGAAACTCAACATGGGGAATAACGTAGCTTTCCTGAAAATCGGACTATGGATAGCAACCGCAGTTATGGGCGCGATGTTGTCCTTAATACAATATCAGTTATGCAACTATGGGATGAGCCTTATGTTGACCGTCCTTTTTTAATATCCGTGGCTGTATTTTTCTATGAATCATTCAAGATAATCCAGCAGCACAAACGGAATAATAAGGCTGCAAGGAAATTCTGATGAGCATTAAGTTTTGATTCTTCCACAAGATAGCACTGACACAAGGAGATGCGGGTATGGGGCGATCACAGACCGCCGCGCTATCCATCCCCGGCCTGAACGCCGAGGGTTCCCGCGCAACCGGATGAAAACAAAATCAGATGAATGGCTGTTAGCCGCTTTGAGGATGGCCGTTGTTTTTTCTTTCTTGGTGATGGCTGTTACCTCTCCAGCGTTTTCCCCAAGAGGGCACGGAAATCTGGAAATGATGTGTTTGGCCGGAATCATATTTTTTTCATGTTTGGTTCCGCTTGTCATTTTAGGTATCTCGGATACTGGATAATAATTGCCAAGCTGAGGGAGATCAATCTTCTGTAAAACTATGCAATATTGACTAAAAAGGATAAGCTATGTACGATTATGAAAAAGAAATAAAGATTTGTAAAAGTGAAGAAACGCAACAATCCGGCGATGACTGGTTGAAGCCGGTTGGCGTGTATGCGGCATTCCTCATCATCATGTTAATTTTGGGGCCGATAGCTACAAATCTTTCAAAACCATTGGAGTATGTATTTCTTGGTGTGCCTGCGATTGTTTTCGCCGTGGTAATGGCATTATTGTGGCTGAACAGAGGCCCATAAAGGAGTAACCAATGACATCCATCCGAAAAACCAAACAAGAGGATTTGTTTGACCGGCTGTATGCCCAAATTTCAGGGCAGGTAACGGAAGAAGTATCCGTGAGTAAAAGCAGCCAGAATCACGCATCCGAGGATAATTCAGATACCCAGGCATCGCGGCAACCCAACCATGCCAAAGAATCCGCCGTGGAATAGCAGGACACGCGAAAATGGCGTCAAAATCAGCAAAGAAAAATATCAGCACCATGGTCCTGGAATACCTGGAGGCCCAGGCGGAGCAACATCCGGAAGGCCTGCCCGCAGAAGTGATCGCAGCGGCGATAGGAGTAACGAAAAAACAGGCCCAAGGCGCCCTGTACCTGCTGGAAAAGCAAGACACACTCCTGAAAATGGGGCAAGCCAAAACGGTCAACGGTCGTGTCATTATCCCCTATCGATACGCCGTGGCCACACCGGAAGAACGCAAACGCCGGCAGCAGTCAGCAATCGTGCAAAAGCAGTGGAAACCCCAGGCCAGCATGCGGGACTTCCTGGCGTCGTTGGCCACACATCATGGGTGATACCGGCGAGCACCAAGTGTAGCAGCCCAAGCTGGAACGGCACCAGATCCATCCAGTCGATGAAATACAAAAAACCCATTAAAAAGCATCTCAAAATAAGCTATAATGCCAATACAAAACATGGGAAACGAGCATTTTCAGGTTTTGTAAGCGGTTGTTTGCGGATATTGCCCGCCTGAAAAAGCGGGCTTTTTTGAGCGAGACAGCAAGAAAGGACCCAAGATGCAGGATACCTCACATCTACTGCTGATCGACGGTAACAACATAGGCTATGCCGCGATGTACCAGCCAGCCTTATCCCGTCTGGCTTATAAGGGGATGGCTACAGGTGGAATACTGGGCCTGTCACAGTCTGTCATGCGGATTTCCGCTCTCTTTCCCAAGGCTGTACCCATCGTTCTCTGGGACGGCCATGCACAATGGCGAAAAGACTTGTTTCCTGAATACAAAGCTAATCGCAAGGACACTCCGGAAAAAATAGAAATTGCGGAGAAGTGGCGGATACAGGCGCCACATGCACAAACCCTGCTTCTGCAAATGGGCGTACCACAGGTGCGGGCAGCCGATGCGGAGGCTGATGACTTGGCGTACCGGATATGTCTGGGACCCGGAGCAGAGGCATTCACCGACGACGCTCCACAACGAATCACACTGGTCAGCAATGACAAGGACTGGCTGCAGGCGCTATCAGAAACGACCGATTGGCTCTCGCCCATCACCAACAAGCGGGCGTCGCTGGCGGACCTGTCCAGCGGCGAGAGCGCCACGGTGGATGATGGACCGTTCAGAGACACCGACGATTTTATTCTGGCCAAAGCCATCGCCGGCGACAAATCAGACAACATCGATGGCGTCCCCGGGGTGGGCAGCAAAACGGCTGCAAAGCTACTGGCCAGGCACGGTGACCTGGAACGACTGGAAGCGGCGGTAATCAGTGGCGCCGCCAAGGATACCAAAAGCCGGGAAATCGCAAAAAATATGGCGCTCATCGAGCGGAATCGCCACTTGATGGACTGGCGGCGGGCGCCGGCACCGCAGGAGGTCGGGCTGATTTGTGAGTCATTCTATGCAACCGACTGCAATGATCTTTGCAAACATTTAGGGCTGGAAAATCTGGCCAAGCGGCTGAGCGAAAGTGGCGACTGGTCCAGACGCGTCCTGCAATGGCCACTGAGCGCGGGATTGGACCATGTTGAGCAGGCACTGTGGAGATAATCAAAAGAGGATATATGGGATTTGAAATACATTACTCGTGCCGGATAGAGGATCATATTTGCTGCATAGAGGACTGCAGCAACACGCTCGGCGGCCCAACCGTCACGAATATGGCGGATCGGGTCATCGACCAAATCCGGAAAGAGCCGGGTTTACCAGATGGGATGCCAATCATTTACCGTGATTCCGATGGCATCTGGGATGAGTTACTCGTGAAGAATGGGCGTTTCTGGGATTTTGCACCGATTCAAGTCAGAAATATTGAGGAAGCGAAAAGAAAAATAAGGCTGAAATATAGCTTGCAGGATATTGCGGAAACACAAAAGGATAACGCAGAAGAATACTGCAGCTGGCAGTACGATGAGGATGGCTTCTACGCGACCGGATGCGGGCGCGGATTCACCTTGAATGAGGGGGATCTACAGGAAAATGAATTTCAATTTTGCCCATATTGCGGAAAAAAGATCAAGGATTAAAAAATGGAACACGACATAAACACTCAGCACTCATTTTCAAAGATCGGCACAGATCAAGAAAGAGAATACGATATTGCGAACAAAATACAATCGCGCATAGAAGCCGGTTCACAGCTGCTATTTTTTGGCGGCAATGATACGTTTTCTGAGAAACTAAAGTCTCTGGGAGTAATCCATAGCGGTGATCAGGGTAATCTCTGCTACTTTCCCGAAGATGACAGGAAGTTTTGCTGTTTATGGCTGCCAGAAGGGCCGCACGACGTAAAAAAAATCGGCTATTTGCAATCTAGGGTTGGAATCGAGCAATTTTGCAGGTGAAACGGCCTAACCCTTTCCTGGCCTCTTGGTTGGAAATTGGCAATTCAGCCTGTTCAAGTGAGCGGTGCTGTTGGTTGGAATTCATGTCCATATGGACCGGTTTTCCAAATGAAACGCCGCCTGGGCTCGGCTCGGCTCGGCGAAGCCGAACGAGCCAGGAGACAAGCGAAGCGCGGCAGGAATCAGTTCAGCATGGCGTCGCTACAGCAACAATACCCGATTGGTCTGAGGCCAACGCTGACCCAACTATTGAAGTTTGCTTTTCGACTCGTCGCTTGAGGCCAGCAGATCCTCCACCTGGTCGAGGAACGCGGCGAGCTGGCCCGGCTTGCCGGCGACCTCCGAGCGCCATTCGACCATCGGCCTGACCGTGGCCAACTCTCGGGCATCCCGCGACAGCCGCTCCAACTCGCAGTCCGTCATGTTGCGCTGGGGCAGGTAATATTCGCCCCATTTGCTGAAGGCCAGTATCCACAGAGAGACCTTGAGGGCACTGTCCCACCGGGTCCAGTTCGAGGTACTGGCGAGCGGCTGTTGCACGATCCGCCTCTGCCGCTTCAGGATCTCCTGCAGCGACTTCAGGCTGGCCTGCTGTCGCTCGGGGCTGCTATTGGCGAAGAGGAATGCAGTAATGTTGGTCGTCTGGCCCTCGCGTGTCTGGTCGAACAGATGCGCCCGATCCTTCAACTGCGGTTCCAGCATGCCGGCCAGCTCCTGCACCCAGATCTCGCAGGCATCATCGAACTTGGCCCGGTCGTTTTGCAACAAGGGAAGGACCACATCCAGGAACAGCCACGGCTCGGTCCAGGCCAGTTGCCGCATATGCCCGCGCATCGAGTCGACTAGGCGCCTCAGCTCGTCGGCGGGGATCGTCGCCGGCAGCGCCTCATGCAGCGCTGCCACCAGGCCGTTGTAGATCTCGGTCTTCTTCGCATTCCCTGCCGCGTGATGAACCAGCCATCCCAGGGCACGCACCCGCTCCGGGTAGGTAAAGCCCGCCGCCAACTGCAGCACTCTGGCGAGCCCTCCCGGTTTTTCCAGTAGCATCTCAATTGCATTCAGTCCCATCCATTGCAACAGGCCATTGCCGCTGCGAACGAGCCGGTCCCGCTGCTCCTCGTTGATGTCGAACTGCACCGACAGCGAAATGTCGCTGACGATCTGACTCAATAGGGACAGCCGCACCGCGTCCGAGCCTTGCGGCTCCATTGGCACACGGGGCATCTGGGCTTCGGCGATCGCCAGCAGAGCGTCTGGGGCATACCACCACAAAAACTTGATGGTGAAGTACTCCGACCAAGTCAGGGCTGCGTATTTTGTCGGATGGAACAAGTGATGCGGGTGGTAGGAGCTGTATAGCAGGGTCTCGACCGGTTCCCGAAAGAGCCGGGCATCCGTCACGGCCAATTCCTTGTCCACCTCGTCATGAACGCGGTTGAACGATGCATCGAGGAACCGTGCCAAGAATTCCAGAAAGTCACGCTCGGATTCGAGCTCGTGAAAGCGGTAGTCCCCGAAGCGTGAATGTGCGAGCACCTCGCCGAGCACCTCCCAAGTCGCCCTGAAGTCCGAGAAGTCTCCAGCCTGCTGGTTCAGGCAATTGCGCAGACCTGCCGTTTCTGGCAGCGCCAGCGAGCCATCCTTGAGCAATTCCAGCACCGCCATCCGATCCTTCAACGGATCGCCGCTCAAGCCTTGCAGCGACGGCTCGCCGATCCATACGCTCAGCACATCGCCTGCTTGGGCCTTCTCGAGGAAGCGTAGTGGTTCGTAGCGTCGCGGCGCTGTAGGCGATGCCGTAGAGTCGAAGAGAAGCCGCATGGAGGGATTCCCGCTCTCGCCTTCAGGCGGCATTGTCGCTGCCTCCTGCAACAGCTCGGACTTGTATTGCTCAACTTTTAGCAGGGTATCCGCAGGGATCGGGGTGACCAGCAAGGGGTAGTTTTCGGCGGCCTTCTGAAAGGAGTTGGACAAGTTGAAGCCTGCGACCGGTAACCCGTCCGGCCCCATGATCAGGATGTAGCGATCGTGCAGCCGACCTTCCTTCAGGCCGCAGATGCGTAGCTTGATGCTGTTCAGTAGGTGACGGTTCTGCCCGCAGTTCGCCAGCAGGTTGTTAATCCGTTTCTGGCCGGATCTGCCGGATTTGCGGCGCATGGGTCTGCCTTCAGTGGCCGGCTTGGGTAGGGATGTGAAGAGGATGTAGTCGGCCTCGGGTGCTGCACAGAGCAACAAAAGCCCCAAGCCTGCGTCCTCGAAATAGGGATCGAAGACGACCATCTGGTGCTGCTGGTATTTGGCCAGCAGTTCCTTGAACCACTCCACGAATTGCAGTCGCCCCTCCCCGTCGCCCTGGCTCCAGCGCAGGAAGAATCGCCCCTCCGACTTCTGCGGATGGAGCCGCGCAAAAAGAGCCACGAGATCGCGATTAGCCGGGACCCAAGGGTCCGCCTCACGTCTGCCGATGCGGTTGGTAAATCCCGGATTGCCTCGATTGATCGTTAGGGCGGCCTTCACCCGATCCGACTCGGACGGCCGAGTAGCTTTTTCCAGCCAGTCGAACTTGACCGGACTGGAGCCGTGGCCCACCACCACATTAAACTGAAGATTGGCCTCTCGAATGTATCCGATCCGCCACCGGCAACACAGCGTACCCTCGCGGGAATGTTCGTCTTGGAAGCCGAAGATCTCCAGTTCGGTACTGTCGGTCCTGGCGCGTAGTTCGGTGCCCAGATCGAACCTGCACTCGAACACGTCTTCCGCATTGCGTTCTGCTGTGGCGATGCTTGAGTAGACGATTTGGCTGTCGTTCGCGATGCTCAGGCGGAACTGGAAGCCGCTGAAGTGCGGTACCTGCATCGGATTGAATCGGGCGACTAGGGCGCGCCGGGCATCGGTCCAGATCACGCTCAACAAGCGCCGCTCCTGGTCATCCAGCGCAGGAAAGACGAGCAGCTCGAGGTCGCCGAACCGGGCGGCGTCGCCACCACCGAAATCCAGTCCTGTATCCGCGTTGAGGTGCTTGACCACCGATACGGTCATGGCAACGTCGTAGTCCTGATTCAGGCGGAACAGCGCCCCTTTGTCGGTCTGGGTGATCGAAGCGCTGAAGGCCCCAGCTCCGCCATGCGGGCTGGAGAGCGAATGCCTGTCATGCGCGTCGCGGTTGAGCAAGTAGGCGACGGGGCGGTAGACCAAGTCATCGGCGGCGAGCGCGATCGCTCCGAACCGTGCCTTCAACTGGTCCGAGAGCAAGAACTTCAGTTCTTCGCTGATTTCCGAGATGGTTCGTCCGACGCTCAATTGCCGTAGGAGGTCCACGCAGTAGTCGCTTTTGAGGTACAAGTTGAGCCGGATAACCTGTGCCTTGAATTGCCCGAAGGTATCGAAGTTATCGTCTTCGGTGGAGGACCAGCGATCGCTGGAATGGCTGTAGGGGAGCAGGCGGGCATAAACTACGCGATTTTCAATCGATTGCCCGGACTTGACCTGCAAAATCCACAGCTGTAGCGCGCAGTGGCGGGCGTCCTTCGAGAACAGCCGCGCCAGTCGGCCGTCGTTGAGCAGGTCATCTAGTGTAGTGTTGCATTCTTGGTGAACCTTAAGGTTAATGATGATAAAATAGCTCCATGTTGAGGGTATGAATGGAGTCGAGCCTTGCGAGTTGCGCCCACAGTCATTTTAACCAGCGAAGAGCTGTCCGAGTTGTCCCGTATAGTCGCCTCCCGATTAAGCAGTGTCCGCTTGTCATTACGGGCACGGATGATATTGCTGGCGGCAGAGGGCTTGCAGAACAAAGAAATTGCGGAGCGCCTGGGGGTGGATCGCCTGCAAGTCGCACGTTGGCGCAAGCGTTATCTGGAACACCGCTTGTCGGGCATTGAACGCGATTTACCGCGCGGCGCCCCTCCGGTGAAAGTGGATGTAGCCCGTCTGGTAGAATTGACCACGCAGAGTAAGCCGGAAGCGATGACGCATTGGAGTACGCGCAGGATGGCGGCAGAACTGGGTGTCAGTGCCGCCAGTGTGTCGCGGCATTGGCGCAAGCATGGCCTCAAGCCTCATCTGCTGCGTGGTTTTAAGGTGTCACGAGACCCGCATTTTGTGGAAAAGCTGGAAGATATTGTGGGGTTGTATATGTCTCCCCCGGAACATGCCTTGGTGCTCTGCGTGGATGAAAAAAGTCAGGTACAGGCCCTGGACCGGACCCAACCGGGACTCCCCCTCAAAAAGGGCCGCGCAGAAACGATGACCCACGACTACAAACGTAATGGCACTACGACCTTGTTTGCCGCACTCAACGTGCTGGATGGTCAGGTCATCGGACAGTGTCAACAGCGCCATACCCATGTGGAATGGCTGAAGTTCCTGAAGAAAATTGATCGGCAGACGCCCAAGGACAAGGCTCTGCATCTGATTGCCGACAACTATGCGACTCATAAACACCCAGTAGTACAGGCGTGGCTCGACAAGCACCCGCGTATTCACATGCACTTCACGCCCACTTCGGCATCCTGGCTCAATATGGTCGAGCGTTTCTTTCGGGATATCACGACCCAGCGGTTACGTCGTGGGGTGTTCACCAGTGTGCCTGAACTCATCCAGGCCATTGAGGGGTACATCGACCACCACAACACCCATCCCAAACCCTTCATCTGGACCAAAACCGCCCGCGACATCCTGCAAAAGGTCATTCGCGCCAACAGCCACTTAAGCAGTAAACAGAATGCAACACTACACTAGTACAGGAGCCATAGATTCCTTATTGGCAACCTTCCGCATTCTCACTGTCCTTTTGCCGGCGGCGCTGATTGCCAACTTCCGCTTTGGGCCGCACGGAGACGTTCAGTTTTATTGCAAACAGCAACCCAATGGCATTGGGCGCTGGAGCACCGCTTATCATTCATGGAATCTGTATCGCTACCGGTTTCAGTCAAGACCGCCCTCTTCTGCGATCTCAACCAAGGTCGGAATATGAGGACCGTACTCGACTGTTTCAGCCCCCCCCCTGCGGCTTGCAGAAGACGGAAACGCCAACCGAACACCGCTTCCAACCTTGCGCGCATGTTTGGCATACAACGTTTTTGCCCGGATGATCTCGTAACTATATCCCCGCCCCATTCGGTTGGAAACCTTGATCAAACCGTTTAGGCATTCCGTGTAGGCATTCGTAATACGGCTGGGTGCATCCCAGTAGGCAAAGATGTCCTCATAATGGTTGTGGACAGTCTTGGTCAGGCTGCGAAACATATCAAGCCCTGTTGATGGCAGTGAGTTCTCCCATGCCTCGAATGCCCGCATGGCCGATGCTTTGTCCTGATCGTCGTAAATTTGGTAAAAGGCTTCCTTGAAGTCATAGGCCTCCGCCAGCGCAGGAATGGTTTGCCGAACCACTTCAAGGGCAGTGCGTTCCGCAGAGGTCAGCGTTGCCGGCCGCTTCAGGGTGAGCCAGCGGATCGATTTCTTGACATGCAGGCGTTCGTCCTTGGTCAGTGTTACCTGGTACTTCTTCCGCTCCTCCTCCAGCGCTTCGGACGCCATCTTCACCACATGGAACTTGTCGATGACCAGGCGCGCATTTGGAAGATATTGGCGGAAGGATCGCTTGAACGGTCGCCACATATCGGTGCATACCCACTCTACTTTCTCTCTATCGTGGAGGTTCTTGAAAAACGGCTTCAGGTGTTCCTGGGTACGGAACTCCAGCATCTGGAAGACGTTGTTGGTGGCCAGATTCGTGATCACACAACGATAGTCACCAGCCAGATTCACCTCGTCGATGCCCATGATGACTGGGGTTTCGTAATGCACCGTGCGCTCCAAATCCTCGATCAGATCGTGCGCGATGTTCTTGATGGTATTGACGGCCAGCCCGGTTTGATCTGCCAGCGCATGGAAGGTCATTCCAAGGCAACGCTCACGCACCGCATCCACTAAACGTTTCGTAGCCCGACGGCGCTCGTCCAGAAAAAGCAGATCCGGAGTATCCATTTTGCCGCATGCGCTACACCGGTAGCGTGGCCGGGTGATTTCAAGCCGCACGGGTTGCATCTGCATCGGGGTGTCGGCGAACGTATTTGTCCGCCGGCCATGTCGATACATGGGTTTGGCGCAGTCCGGGCATTGCGGCGGATCGCCTTCAATGACTTCGGCAATGACGACGATGGCTTTATGGCCCATGCGCAAATCCATCGGCTTGACGCCGGGGAGGTTCAACAGATCAAACACCGAGGTCATCCAGATCGATGTCGCGGCACTCCCGGATCAACTCGTAAATCACGTCAGTTAGTGCGGCCATTGCCTGACGGTCGGACTTGAGCACCAGGGTGGCCAGCTTTTGGTGTGAGGTTAACGCGCGAACCACCCCTTGCTGAACCGCGCCTGGCAAATTTCCCTTCAGCGCCTGCTCCCGGCTGTTGTTCTCCACCTGAGCCATCACGATGTCATTTTCCCGTGCAATCGCAACGATGTGATTGACGAACGTCGCCTGGTCACGCAGTGGTGTGGCATCACCAAACAAGCGGTTCAGGCGGTCGATGATTTCATGCAGGTAGCGGGGGTCATCGCCTTTTCCGCCGCCCGTACCAGGACCGACGGGTTTCAGTACCGGAGGCTCATCCTCGTCACCGGCAACGTCGTCCTTGTTCTTGATGTCAAATCCCGTCAACACCAGACCTTTCAGATCGACCTTCTCAGGCGGTTCGCCATTGAGCCGCTTTTGAAGCAACTTGGCAAACGCCGCATAGTTTTCCAACGCCGGATCCCCAAAGTCGATCAATTGGGCAATGTAGGCGTAGGTGCGGCAGAAACGCCCTAAACCCGCCTTGAAAGTCATGAGGGTCTTGATTTGGTCAGCGTGTTCGTGCCGATGATGATCCGCCGATTTCATGCCAGCCTCGTCGCCCTGGCTGTGCGCCTTTTCGTAGGCCGTTTCCCAGGTGTTCACGGCCTCGCGCAACATCTTCAGCCGCTGGTTGAAGAGCCGCGTCGGCTGCTCCGTGGCGGCATAGAGCGCCTTGTGCTGAGGTTCCTGCGCCTGTGTGATGTCACGGATGGTCTTGAAACGGGCTTCCTTGAAGGCTTCAAGATCGGAGTCCTCGTACAACCCCTGAGCATCAAGGGTTTCCTTGATCTCGTAGACCACATTCAGGTCCTGCACGTCATCAATCTGAGCACCATCGTCGTACATGGCAAACGCCCGCCGCACGTTGGCCGGTTCGTTGACGAAATCGATGATGAAGATTTCATCCTTGCCAGGCGCCTTGCGGTTCAGGCGCGAGAAGGTCTGCACGATCTCCACGTCATTGGCGATTTTCTTGTCGATATACATTGCCACCAGCTTCGGTTGATCGAACCCTGTCTGAAACTTGTCGGCGACCAGCATGACTCGGTATTCAGGGCGCTCAAAGGCCAGCCGCAAATCCTGCCCGGCCACTTCCGGGTTCATGGTGATCTCGGTGAATTCCTCGTTTTCATCCACTGTGAAGACTTCTCCAGCGATACGTTCGTCGTCGGAGTGGATCACCTGCTTGCCGGTCAGCTTTCCAGAGAAAGCCACTAGGGAACGGATGGCGGCATATTCGGGGTGCTTCTCGATGTAGCGGTCAAAGCCCTTCTTGTAACGCACGGCCGCCGCCCGCGAGCTGGTGACCACCATGGCCTTGGCCTTGCCATTGAGCAGGAATTCAACATTCTTGTGAAAGTGCTCAATGATGAACTGCACTTTCTGTGTGACATTAGTGGGATGCAGAGACATCCACTGGGCCAGTGCCCGCTTGGCCTGCTTGCCGCTGACGCGTTTGATATCTTCCACTTGCCTGGCAAAGTTGAAGGCTGTTTTGTAGGGCACATAGCCGCGCAACACGTCAAGGATGAAGCCCTCTTCGATGGCCTGACGCATGGGGTACCGGTGGAATGGCTGCGGCAAGTTGGATTTCGATGCCGGACGCGACGGATCGGCTGGGCGACCAAACAGCATGAGGGTGGAGTGCTTCGGCGTACCCGTGAAAGCAAAGTAGCTGATGTTCTTCGGGCGTACCCGTGATTTCTGAAGCTCCTCCAGCAGTTCTTCCACCGTCAGTGTGGACATCTTGCCGTTACCGCTCATGGCAAGCGCCGTCTGGAGCTTGGCAGCGGTCGACCCGGTCTGCGAAGCGTGCGCCTCATCGATGATAACGGCGAAATTCTTACCATTTAGAGCCTTGTCGGTAACGATGGCTTCCATCGCGTAGGGAAAGGTCTGAATCGTCACCACAATGATGGGCGTACCAGCCAGCAGGGCTTCCGCCAGTTGTTTGCTCTTCGACTTGGAAGACTTCTGCCGGTCAATGGCGGCGATCACACCAAACTGATGGTCGATCTGCTTGACCGCATCCTGAAGCTGGCTATCCAGCACGTTCCGGTCGGTCACAATGATCACGCTGTTGAAGATGGCATCGCCGTTGTCCAGACGCAGTTTGACTAGATCATGGGCCGTCCATGAAATCGTGCTGGTCTTGCCGGATCCTGCGCTGTGGTCGGCCAGGTATTGCATGCCGGGGCCGTTGGCACGGGCATCGGCAATCATGGCATTGACCGCTGACCACTGGTGGTAGCGCGGGAAGATCAGGGTTTCCTTCTTCGACCAGTTACCTTTCAGGTCGACAACATCCTTCTTTTCCACATAGACGAAACTGTGAAAGATGCGCAGCCAGGCATCGCGCTGACAGACTGACTCCCAGAAGTAGGCGACCGGGTATTCCCTGTCCTTGCGTGCCGGGTTGCCTGCGTGGCCTTCATTGCCCTGGTTGAACGGCAGGAAGGTCGTGTTCTCACCATCGAGCTTGGTCGCCATCTGAATGTCCGAATCGGACATGGCGAAATGGACCACGGCACCGCGCTTGAAGGTCAGAAGGGGTTCTCGGCGTTTGGTCTTGGGGTCATACGGCAGCCGATCGCTCTTGTACTGCTCCATCGCGGCTTCGGCGGACTGGGTGAAGTCCGTCTTCAATTCCACGGTGGCGACCGGAATGCCGTTGATGAACAGCACCAGGTCAATTGCCAGCTTGCGGGAGGGGTGGTATTCGAGTTGCGGCACCACGCGCGGGATATTGGCGGCATAGCGTTTCTGCACGGTTTCGTTGCGCTTGTCTTCCGGGGCCGCTTCGGTGAGGTCGATGTGACCGCAGCCCGCGATGGAGAAGCCGTTACGGATGACCTGCATGGTGCCGTGCTGTTCCAGGGCCTTGGCCAGGCGATCCATCAGCACTTCGCTGGCACGCTCACCGTTGTCCTTTTGGAGCTTCGCCCATTTTTCTGGCTGGGTGGCTTCCAGCCAGGCGATGAGATCGCCCGGGTACAGGGCGCGCTCGGTATCGTACTGGAGCGTGCTACCGATCTGCCAGCCTTGGGCTTCCAGCTTGGAAACGACGTAGGCTTCGAAATACTTTTCTTGATGTGCGGTGTTGCCGTTCATGCCTTCTCCTCAGCAAATTCGCCCAGCCGAGCGGCCTTTTGGTCCTCTGTTTCACTGTAATAAGGCTTGTTTTCGTGCGGACCATCAAAATAAAGCATTTCTACCGATTTGGTAGCAAATTTTTCTGCATCTGTCGGTTCAATAACGGGAACTGGATGGTTCAGGGCCGCTCTCGGTACGAAAAGCCGCACAGCGTGGAACGTGTCTTGTTCCGAGTCCCGATATTCAACGGCTATGTATTTGATGTTTGTGCATAAGTACTCTGGTTGCCCTTCCACTCTGCTGGAACCGTTACTACGCGAGTATTCCCGCACTTCGGATGAAGGCAAATCTGACTTGATGAACTGTTTTTGAAAACTGATCTGCTCTCCGGGCGCCAATATGTCCGCGACACGTATTCTTTTGGTCCACAACTTTTTATCATCCCCGCACAACATAAGGCTTACCGCATGAGCGGTTCCTGGGCCATGATTCTTAACAACACAAGATAAGGTCGGCCCATCATGGCTGTTGGAGAAGTATGCCTCTGAACAAGTTCCAACAAACACTTTTTCGGAATTTACAGAAAGCGGAGAGATAGTGCAGTAAGGTTTTATCTTAGACTTTTCTATCTTCCTTGTCAGATCGATGCTTTCCTTGGCGGCGGCAGCCATATGTTTTGACTGATCAACACTTTTATACGTAAAAAATGCCAATGCTAATGTTCCAACTCCGGTGAGCGCATCGAAAAACGCAGCAAAGTAATTCACGCTATCTCTCCCCGCAAGTCGATCTGTCCTGTGACGGCGGCGGTAATTAGAGAAGACCGACGCTCCTTGAGAAGGGCAATGCTACGTTCTGTTTTTACTCGAATTTGCTCTCTGAGGCTGACCAGTAATGCAATCTGCTTTTGGTAGTCAATTGGAGGAATTGGAATCTTCCACTTGAGTAGAGCATTGATGTTGAGTGGTCTATTCCTCCCGGCAGAACCCCTAGAGCAGTCGTTCAGAATGAAATCACCATAGTGGGTCATAAATAAGGCAAACAAATACTCGGTCAGAGACTCCCCATTGCGCCCTTGAATGACCGGGAAGCGGTGCGAAACTACACAGCTGGAATGCTCTTTTGTCGCCAATGCGACTGCTCCCTCCCATGCAAATTGACCACTTAGTATTAGGTCGCCCTCATCAATCCAGAAGAAGTCAGAGTCGCCCATGTCTTCATTGCCTGCCTCTTCTTTTTTGAAGGCACCTCTACCTCGGTTATAGAGACCCAAACGTGTATAACCCTCGCCATCTTGCTGAGAAACCGGGCGACTAATGATTTCGCAGACGTGCTGGAGTCGAATCCACCGTGTATCTTGGTGCTCAAACGAGTGATCCACCATCGCAAGTATTTTTTCTGTGATCAGTTCGATGAAACGGGTTTTCTTGGAGATCAGGGCGTCGATACGGGCGGTCTCGCGCTCGATCTTGGCACCAATAATTTCCTGCTCTTGCTCAGCTGGCGCAGCAATTACCAAGTTTCGGAGTTGGTCACCGTAAACATGAATTACGGTAAAACCTTTGCCCATTAGAGATTTTTGGGCTTGAGCCGATATTGATCCTGCTGCATAAGCCAAAAACACAGGATCAATTTCTCGATTCGGGCGAAGAATAACAATGTCCCCACCGCAGCATGCATCGGCTGTTACTAGATTTACGGCTGACTTTCCAATTTCTTCAAATGTTTCACCGGATGCGGCCAATAGCAAATCACCATATTTGATAGGCGTGTAGCCAATCTCAGTCTCTGGTTTAATGAACTTTGGGATATTGCGAATCAAGAAATCATAAGTCGTGTAAAGGTCGCCATATCGAACGCATGGCACACCGCAATCAGAATCATCTTGTTTTGAGCCCCCGTTGGCCTTCATCAACGACCCCACGTTAGCAAGCCGCAAAGTTTTCCAATGCGATGGCACATCCCCAATCCACTCCACGCCGGAATCCCGATAGGCCGGATAAGGCCTGTAATGGCTCATGCTTCACCTCCGGAATCTTCCCGCCGACGAGCGCCCAAAGCCTGCTGCGTCTTCTCGATTTCATCGGCAAGAAGTTTTTCATCTGGCAACACGGTCTGGTATTCAGCAGCCAGTACCTTGTTGGGCAAGCCGTCCAGGGCGTAATGAGCCTCGGCTGAACCTTTGTCGGCACAGAGAATCAGCCCGATGGGAGGATTTTCGCCAGGCTTCATCCAGTGCGCTTTAGCGTAATTCAGATACATGTGCATCTGGCCAGCATCGGCATGGCTGAACTTGCCGACCTTCAGATCGATGACGATCAGGCATTTGAGTTGGCGATGGAAGAACAGCAAATCGACACGGAACCAGCTATCGTCGAGCCTCAAACGCCGTTGCCGACCTACAAAGGCGAAATCGTCACCGAGTTCCATTAGAAAGTCTGCGAGGTGCTGGATAAGTGCCTCTTCCAGTTCCGATTCCGAGTATTCGTCCTTGAGGTTCAGAAACTCCAGCACAAACGGGTCTTTCAGCGCCTGCTCTGGCGTCACGCTATCGCCGGACTCGGCTTGCTCTGCCTTTTGCAGCATGGCGGCCTTGTTGCGTGACAAGGCAATGCGCTCATAGAACTGGCTGTTGACCTGACGATCCAACTGGCGAACCGACCAGCCACAACGTAGCGCCTCCGTTTCGTAGAAGCGGCGTGCGGCTTCGTTTTTGACAGACAGAAGGCGGACGTAGGCTGACCAAGGAAGCGGGAAGGTGGCAGCAATGTTGGAAAGGTCTGAAGATTCGCCAGACACTGTCTGGCGAATTGTCTCGATTGGCCATGCCAAGTAAAAAGACCGCATCTGCTGGAGATTTTGCCGACTGAAGCCTCGCCCAAACCGCTTCGTCAAATCGCCAGCCAGCCGCTCAATCAGCGCATCGCCATAGGCTGCGCGATCTTGCCCGCCTTGATCCATCTCCACAATGCGCCGCCCAATTTCCCAATAGGTCGCAGTCATTACGGCATTGACGCTGCGAGCAGCGGCGAGTCGAGCGGTATCCAGCAACAGAACGATTTCGGAATGAACTGCGCTGTACTCCGGCGAGGCAGGTATCAGGTCGCTCATTGCAACACCTCTTGCGGAAGAATGACCGCGACCCCGGCGATGTAGTCGGTCGGCATGATCGCCTCGGCCTCATGCGCAATCGCTGTTGCCGTATGGTTGATCATGTGTGGGCCATCCTTGCCGTTTTCGTTGAGCACTATATAGAGGCTACCTGGCAGGGAAACGGCTTCTATGCAGCCGCCAACAAACGATTGTAGTTCCCGCAAACAAGGCTCATCGTCCGATGGAAGCGGCGCCGAATCAATTCCACCATTTGGAGATATGATGGTAGCTAAGACTGTCGAATTGAGGCTCACGCCTTTTTCTCCTGTTCACGAAGCCAGTCGGCATGGCAATAGAGATACTCATCACCGTTCGTCATTGTCACTTCGCATCCCTGCGCGCAATAATTTCGCTTACGCCAACAGCCATCAACTTTTCCAGTTGTTTGAAGAATAAAGAAGTTCCGGTTGGTGGATCGGAGAGGTGATGTCCGGCATCAATGATTTCTGACTGTAATTTTTCCGGATGAGCCGTTAATCTGTTGCATTGATCACCTACAAAAAGCGAATGGGCCAACTCCCAGGCCAAGCGATAATCCATCAGAGCATTTCTCCATATGCGCGCCTTTTCGCTTTCACCCGTGGTAGCACGATTTTCTCCAACGCCACAGTCCCATTGCCAATCACTGCCCGCTCTAATGCACAGGATGAAGCAACGCAGAAGTATATCGGCCTTTTGGTAACGATCTTGTAAGCGGATTTGTTCTCTCCAGGTACTCATGGCGTACCACGCCACAATAACACCTGCCAAAGTGGCGAACCCAGAAAACCACGCTCCAGTAGCAGACCAGTCGATTCTAGTACTACAGACTGCTAGCAAGCTCAATCCGTCACCTCGCCCAGCAATTCAGCGATCTCGGTCTCCACCTGTTTTAGGTCAGCATCGATGTCTATCAGCTTGCGGGGCGGCAGATACTGGTAGAAGAAACGGTTGAAGTTGATCTCGTAGCCCACACGACCGATTTCCTTGTCCCTATCGTCGCGGAATGTTTCGTCAATGTAGGCATCCGCCAAATGTGGCAGCACCTCGCGGGCGACGTAATCCTTGACGCTCTCGGTGAGCGGGACGTTCTCGTAATCGGTCAGGTCGGGATCGGGCACCCACTGGCCGTCGGCATCCCGCACCGGTTCGCCTTCTGGATCGCACTCACCAAAGGCATTGACCAGTGCCTTGATAAAGGGCTTGGCGACCTTGCCAACGGACGGCGACGACCGCACCACTTCATCGGCAAAGGTTCCCGCCCAGGAGAAGGGCTTGATTACGCCAAGGTAGGGTTGCAGGGCACCTTCCCACGCCGCCTGTTGTTCTGCCGTGAGTTTTGCCCATGCTTTTTCATCCTTGAGCTTGGCCAGCGATTCGGCATTGATGTGCAAGGCCATCCGCAATGGACGGAGTACCTTGATGCGGCGATAGCCGAAGATGCGAAAATCGATCATGCGGGAGATTTCGCAGTTCTCGGCAGTTGCGTACACGTCCATGATCTGCCGCATCTGATCGTCGTTGATGATCCGGCGCTTGTTGCCCTCGTTTTTGATCGAGGTCCAAAGACTCGTGGCATTGATCAGTTGCACCTGATGACGCCTATGTGCCGGCTTTTTGCTGGAGAGAATCCAAAGGTATGTGCCGATACCCGTCCGGAAGAAGATTTCTGTGGGCAAAGCCACAATGGCTTCCACCAGGTCGTTTTCCAGAAGCCAGCGGCGTATTTCGGACTCACCGGAACCGGCCCCACCATTAAACAGGGGCGAGCCGGAAAGAACGATAGCCGCACGACCGCCACCACGTTCTGGCAATTCCAGTTTGCTGGCCAAGTGCAGCAGGAACAGCATGGAGCCGTCGTTGATGCGGGGCAGGCCAGGGCCAAAGCGACCGTTATAGCCCTTGTCCTTGTGCTCGGCATTGACGGCCGTCGAGTCCTTTTCCCACTTCTTGCCGAAGGGCGGATTGGATAGTCCGTAATGGAATCGCTCACCTGCAAATTGGTCATTGGAAAGCGTGCTGCCCAGCTTGATGTTCTTGGACAGGTCGCGGCCCGGATCGGATTCCAAAGTGCGCAGCAGCATGCCCGTTAGGCAGACCGCATGGGTTTCGGGTTCCAGTTCCTGCCCGTAAGGGATCAGCACCGGCGGCACCTTGAAGCGATTGCCGTATTCGGCAACGTGATTCATGGCGTCTGAAAGAAACCCGCCTGTGCCGCACGTCGGGTCGTAGAGGGTGCGAATCAGGCCGGGATTGGCATCGAACAGGGCGTCGTCCGGATCAAGCAGGAGTGCGGTGGCCAGATGAACCACATCGCGTGGCGTCATGAAATCCTCGGCACCTTCGTTAACCTCCGCGCCAAAGCGCCGGATCAGGTGCTCGTAGAGGTTGCTCATGATCCGATCCGGCACCACGTCCGGATGCAGATCGACACCGGCAAAATTCTTGCAAATCTTGAACAGTACACCAGCCTTGTCGAGCCGGATGACGGTATTGGAGAAATCGAACTGCTCGAAAATGACGCGAGCGTTATCCGAGAAGTGAGCGATGTAATCCTGAAGGTTTTGTCTGGTCCTGGTGCCGCCCAACGTGCTCAGGGCATATTCAGAAGTGTTGTAGAAAGGGTAGCGCGTGGTCTGGCGCAGGATCAGGTCAAGGTCGATGCCGGATTCCTTGTGCGTCTCGTAAGCATTTCGGACTTCCTGACGGGTTGGTTCCAGCACACATTCCAATCGACGAAGCAACGTGAAGGGTAGGATGACCTTGCCGAAGTCAATGTGCTTGAAGTCGCCCCATAAGTCCTCGGCGTTTTTCCAGATGAACTCCGCCAGTGATGCCGCCGAACCTGCCAACTCCGCCATGTCGCCCCCCAACCCTAGTATGCACAAAAGAGCCTACCAGAATTTTGGCGGTAGTCAACCAAGTTGTGCACGGTACGGATGCGATGCTGATTTAAGGCGGTCAACCTCAGAATGCATAAAGCCAAAAAATCAAACAAACAAACATGAAGAAAATCTTACTGGAAATAATTTTACAGAAAAACAGGGCACAGAGTCATGACCAACCCATGATCGTCTGTTTCGGCGCTGAAACAGCACATCTTCTTGACGAAGATTGGTTACGAGACATGATCGGGCAGCAGCGTGAATATAATATTGAAATAATAATTGCGGATGACGCGACATTTATGGGGATGTCAGAAAACATGCGGGAGTTCTACATGCAAAATTGCATTTTCGATAATTCCATGGCGTGAGTAGATGGTATCTATACCGATAAAATCACATCCAGAGGCCGATGCGGCGCTGACTGAATTGGCGGAGCTGGTCTCATGGATGCTGAACGAGGGAATCAGAAGATTCAGGGTTGGCGACGCCGGTTGTTGCTATTGGTGGTTTATGGATGGGCATTGTCCAGATTGGGCTGCTTCATGGCCGCTGGAAAGAGAATGTGATGCATTTTTTTGTGTACTTCAACAAGCCCCGTTGATTGTCATGGGAATTTGGCGGAAATTGGATTATTTGCTTGATACGGCATCACGGAGAATGCTCAGCCAGGAATATCCCCAGTACGATGATTCTCAGTGGATACACGGCGTTTTTCTTGAAGCCTTTGACATTATTGTTCGACCTGATGGTTGGGACCTATGCGCGGATGTATGGTTGAGCGCGTGTCGGGAATGCACAGGTTATATGGGCACAAAAGACCTGGAAGAAACTGAAGGATACGTCCATTGGCGCACAAGCGGCGAGACATGGCGGAGGGAAATCAAGGCTACTACAAAAGCGTACCGCAATGCTAACGAATTTTGATGAATAAACATGAGCATAAGGAGGAACGAAAAATGGAAAAAGATATACTAAATGACCAGTTCGCCGCACAGAAAGCCATACCGGATCTAGGGTATTACTGGCCAGACGCCAAACTGCGCAGACTGGGAGAGGATGTGCAGGCTAAATACCCAGAACTCGCTACATGGCAACCTTACCTGGCGGCGGAGGCGCATCTCTATTATACCAGTCGGCACCCATCGGATCCCGGTCAGGTGTCAGTAAGAGACGTGGGTTTCCTGCCTTTTCTCCGAGCAGCTATTGCTGGACACGTCGATAGAAGCCCGCAGATGTTGGCAGGCAAAGAGAACAGCATCTAGCCACTTAATAGATTGTCAAGGCCAACCTATTTATAAAGGAACAGATCATCATGATTGAAAATACATCAGCGACTAAAGAAAACAGCACAGCCGCATGCTTTCCCGATTCATCAAACTTGACTTTGGGGAGAACGGGGAAAGAAAATCGTCGGATACACATGAAAAAATTGATGATGCGATGTTTAACTGAAGGCGGTGGGAAATTAAAATTCATCGTCATGGATAACATCTGCGATAATCGTGAACTGGAATCAATACTTCACCGAGGGTTCAGCGAATGATTGGAATGATTGAAATTTTATTATGTGTGTTCGCGCTGTTCATTATTTTTGTATCACCTATCATCGCAACACTTGTGATATACAGAAGGAGCAATGATGCTTAACGCACCTGCAATGTCCCCAAACGGTTTTTTTAGCCGCCCCAGTTTACCGGGAGGTATCCGTCCGGTGACGGCAATCATCAAGGCTGTGGCTCGCGCTTTCACCTTTGCCAGCATTTTTTCCTCGGTGTGGTTTGTTTTCTTGTTTCTGGTGAAACCATCTGCCTTGCACAGTTTGGTCCGATATACAGCTTTGCAATCTGACGGTATAGCCGTCTGGATGATGATTTTTTTAATACTGATGGCCGTGTATCTCAGCGCTACAGGGTTAACTGCCATCGGCAGGATGATGGACAGGTTTGATGAACGCTATCCTGAGAAAGCTGACACCATCATGATGGTAGCGGCGCTGCTAACTATGCTTCTGATGGGCTCTTTTGTTGTATATGACGAAGTGACAGGAGAACCCGTCGTAAAAACTGCGTCTGCCATCGTTGCGCCCCATCAACAGAGCCAAGCGTTGTTACACATTGAGGGGACTACAGGGAATCTAGTGCATACAAAGAACATTGTGGGCGCTGCGAAGATCGAGCGTCTTGGGCCGGGACATTATGAAATATGGATGCGGCATCCGGAGCGTCGCTCATGATCTGGCATCAGGTGAAGGATAAACCCGTACCACATAGCTCACATTGCGTGCTGGTGGCATGGATGGGTCGGGTCATTGAATATGACGTGCTCATCCACTGGCCGGATGGAATGTGGACGGACGAGACAGAAAACGAAGTGGAAGAAGCGCCTGATTTATGGACACCAATCATCGCGCCCGCCAAGGAAAAGGCGTGATTTTTGGCTATACAGTCAACATCTAGTCATAGTTTCTTACACAGAGGAGAAAAGTAATGGAAGTTGAAAACACACCGAACAATTGGATGTGGAAAAATTATCCCTTGCAGCGATTGCTGGTAACAGTGCAGGGGCGCAAGGACAATACCTTGGCCGACTTGGCCGCGGGATTGCGCATGGCTGCGGACAAACTGGAGCAGGGCGTTAGCGTTTCCGAAAGTTTCGATGATGATTTTGGTTATCGTTTTCACATTGAGCTATCACAGGATACGATTTGCCGTTTGGACGCCTCCAGCTTTCACAGCCCAAAAATCAATAAATAGATTAAACGATCATTCAACACGAACACGATCGGCTTTATTCACGAACTTCAGCAACAGAAAGGAGAGTATTATGGTTGAAAACATCACTGCAGCAAAAAACAATCCGGGCGCATACTATGCTTACACACAGGCGCGGAGAAACGCTATTGCCATTTTGGAGGCCGTGACCGCAGCAGGAACAGAAAATCCGACGATTCTTGAAAAAATCGCTGACGCAATACCGGAAGGAACAGCCAAAGCCCGTTTTCAGCAATGGCTTAATGAACATCAAGTGGGGATGCCAGGTGAAACCAAGGCTCAAGAAGCCACGAGAGAGGAATTTCTGATCTTGTCGCGGCTACTGAATAACCTGGACTGGGTTGATCCGGAAGATGTAGGGAAAATACAAAGTTTAAACGAATTCACCCAAACCCAAACGGAATACATGCGACGCTCAACAGACGAGATTATGGTTGGTGAAGTGCGGGGCGAAAACGCGAATCTGGACATACACCATACATACAGCATAGGAACGACCAGACACGCCAACGCTGCAGGGTTCCCAATCAAGCAAGACATAAGTTAGTGGCGGATTCGGCCGCCAGGGAATCATTGTTTTCCCGTGTGGCCGACAATGACTATTTTTGTACGCCTGTCATAAGCCAAACAATCAGGTTCCTCGTCATTTCAAGTGGGTAGCCTGAGATCCAGCTTGCCCAGGATCAGGTAGGCCATGTTGATAAAGTTCTTGTGCGTGCGGTAACCCCGAGCCTTGGCCTTGGCGGATTGAATGAGGCTGTTGAAACCTTCCAGAATTCCATTGGTGATCTGGCTCTCGAACCATCGGAGCACGCCATCCCAGTGATTCATGATGGTGTAGGCGACCTTGACGATAGGCGGCAGATCGCTGGTTCTGGCGTTTTCCAACCAGGCTTTCAAGAGGGTAGCCCCCTGATGGCGATTCTTGATCGTGAAGATGTCCTGAAAGGTCAGGCGGAACTGGTAGGCCTGCGCCGTCTTGAGGTTCTGGTCTTTGAGTAATGCCTGCAGCTTTTCTTTCTGCTTCACCTTGAGGTTGCAATCGTTCTTGAGCCAGAGCCAGCGGGTCTTTTTGAGATTTGGCTGAGTGAGGACTTCCCCCTTGCGCACGTCGTCCACGGCCTCGTTGACGAGCTTCATGAGGTGAAAACGATCGAAAGTGATCTCCGCATTGGGCAGGTGCTCGGCAGCCCCTTTCTGGAAGGCCGGCGAGAGGTCCATGCTCACATCGGTGATCGCTTCCGCGCTACCACCATGGGCCTGTAGATCTGCGGAGAATCTCTCAAAGGTCTTGGCATCCTTGCCGGGAGTAGCGAACAAGAGTCGCCGGGCATCCAGATCCACGAAGAGCGTGATGTAGTCGTGGCCGCGCCGACTGCTGGTTTCATCGACGCCGACGGCATGGACATGGGCCATATCCACTCTGGTACGGGCTTCTGGCACATAGTGGTCAATCACCCGCCACAGGAGCGTGTCGGTCTCGCCGACTAGGCGGGCTACGGTCAATACCGGCATCTCCCGCACCAGGGTCATGATCAGCGCTTCGAAGAGCAGGGTGAAATGCGAGCCTTCCCGTGCCCAGGGAACAGATATCTGATGCACTCCATGCTCCTGGCACTTCACACGAGGTACGCGGGCATGGAGATAGGCTTCATGCTGGAAGAAATCCATGTGCCGCCAAGTATGGTCACGGGTATCATGTACCGGACACTCCTCACCACAGACGGAGCAAGCAAAGCGACTACCCTTGGGAAAGTTGATGTGCAGATCCAGGCGTTTCTCCTCCACCGTGAAAGTCACATGATCCACCAACCACGGCGGAACCAATCCTAACGCGAGAGAAAACAGCTCTTCAGGGACCATCAGCTAACTCCAATTCAGGGCACGACCGCTCCACAGCATTCTACCCCCTACCC
>NZ_MXAV01000048.1 GCF_002847505.1 Acidithiobacillus marinus | reverse complement strand
CCAACAATCATATGTAGTGACAGGCTTAAATATCAAATAAGCATTATAGCTAAAACAAATAACATAAATGAAAATTTTAAAAATATTCATACTTAAATCCAATATTAACAATAGTTATAGAATGTTATAATGTATTTTGAAAATTGCAAGCTAACTAAGCAAAAATAAGAGTGTAATATTTTCACTTTAATTGCTGCTCAATCAAAATTTAAATGAGGAAACCAATTTTGGTAACAATGGAAGATGGTTTTTATTGGTTTTATTATTTTTTAGCAGCAATTTACGGACTACTCATTGGCAGTTTTCTCAACGTGGTGGTGCATCGGGTTCCCCGGCGCGAATCGGTCATTCGTCCGGCCTCCCATTGTCCACACTGTGGCCATGTGCTCCGTGCCTGGGAAAATATTCCCGTTCTCAGCTGGTTGCTGCTGCGCGGCCGCTGTCACGATTGTGGCAGCGCCATTGCCTGGCGCTATCCGGCACTGGAGCTGTTGACCGGCATCTTCAGCGTGATAGTGGCCTGGCAGTGGGCCATACACCATGCAATGAGTTTACGTTGGTCCCTCCTCCCCGCGTTGCTGTTCACCTGGATATTGCTGGCGTTGACGCTGATTGATCTGGAAACCCAACTCCTCCCGGATCGCATCACCAAACCGGGTATGCTGCTCGGGTTGCTCATCAACGCCTCCGCCTTGTTTTGGCCGGGACTGGCCCTGACCACGCCCTGGAATGCCTTGCTCGGCATTGTCCTGGGTTATGGCAGTCTCTGGCTGCTGGCCACCGCTTATCTGAAAATGACCGGAAAACACGGCATGGGTGGGGGGATCTCAAACTGCTCGGCCTGATTGGTGCCTGGCTCGGCTGGCAGGCGGTGTTCCTGACCCTGTTTATTGCCGCAGTCAGTGGAGGCCTGGTGGCTGTGGCCTTTCTGCTGGGCGGCAAGGGGCGGGATTATGCCATTCCCTTTGGCCCCTATCTGGCCCTGGGGGGCTGGTTGATGCTGCTCTGGCCCAATGAAATTGTGCAGGGCTACCTGCATTTGCTGGGGAGTTGAGTGACATAAACACGGTTATATATTCAAAAATGAACAGATAGAAACGAGCAAAATATGATAACATGCGTATAACAAAACGCATTAAGAGATGTAATATGCCAAATATGCAAGTAAAAATAGAATTCCTTCTGGATTCACCCATCATCATAACGAAACCGTTACATTTGGATGCGCTACTGCTGGCCATTGCCGATGAACGTGCAGGCGGCGGTTTTATACCCGGAATGGCACATTACCCCATACCCGTTGTCATCGATGGTGGCAGCGGTATTTACAGATGCTCACAGCTCTTATGGGAGGGCACCCAGTTTGAAGATCGAATAATACAACATCAAAAGACGCTGTTCAGAACCAATAATCAGGATGTTTTCCAAGAAAACGACATCATCCAATCCATCCCGCGCAAAAAGCGGAGTGAACTGGAGGGAAAACATCCGTTCAAACCAAAAATGGATGCCATAACGGCCCGCTGGATTCCCCAGGTGTTTTTTCTCGCAGAGACAGACGATCTCCCGGCATTGACCGACATGGCCCACGAAATACCGGCGCTGGGGAAATGGTCCAGAAAAGGATACGGCACGGTGCGCGAGACCCGGATATCTGTTCTGGCTGAGGATACAGACCCTTGGATACACCCTGATGGCCAACGCCCGGCAAGGGCGTTGCCTGTGGATCTCTGGGCCACGCGATACGGGCACATGGAACAGCAGCAGCGTCTCGGGCACAGAAATACGCGCCCGCCTTACTTTTTGTCAGGAGAACGGGAAATATGCGTCATCCCATAGAAAACCAAATCCCATCGGTATTATCGGTATTACGTGAACACCTCACCCCTTATATGCAACAGATGCTATCGGAAGATCGCGTAAAAAACGCTCCGGGCGGCTGTAGCGAATGCGGCCAGGGTCCCTCATTCAAAAGAACGCAGGATACCGGCAAAGGGGCCGGAAAGTGCGCCGCCTGTTTCTGCCTGAGCGCCAAAATGCCGCGCCATTCAGACATAGGCAAACCCGCCATCAAGCAGGGTATCTCCGTGATACATGGCAAAGGGGCCGGATTTGGATTGCTCGTTACACCGACACAGTTACGTTTTTATGCGGCCGACATTCTGGATGTGGTGTTTTTTGATGGAGCGGTGACGCGCGACAAGACCATACGAATAGGAACCCGGGAAATCGCTCCGCAATCCATCCGGGATGTGCTGGCACTGCCGGAAGGCACACTGTACTGGTGGGGGCTACTTCGGGAAGGATCGCCAAGCCCATTGCTGCACACCCTTCTGCACACGGAATGGAGCATCGCTCAATCCTTCCTGGAATACCGCCCATCCAGCAAAGAATCACCCATAGAAGATACCCGTGAAAGCTGGGCCGCATTAGGCGCAATGCTAGCCTACGAAAATTACTACAAGTCGTTACTGCCCCTGTTAAGGCAAGCCAAAGCACTGCAGAACACCGACGACCAAAAAGACCAAGAGAAGAAAAGGGAAGCATTCTTGAAAAAAGTGAATGCACTCACGGAAGAGGATCGCGCAAACCTGCGACACCTCCACCAGTTAAGCCCTTTCGCATTACAAACCTATTTTTGAATACAGGAGAAAAAGCCAGTGAAAGCATCAAAAACAGTCACGATGAAGATGCACGGACATATCCGGATTCCCGGGGGGTTTACCACGCAATGGCCGAACAGCCGCCGGGAAATCGCGCTGCCGCGCATCAAAACAGTCAACCAGCAGGGCATTCTGGAAGAAATGCCGTTCATCCCATCACAACAGATCAAGGCTGGCTGGCGCCGATCGGCCGTACAGTACATCGTCGAGCAACAGGGAAGGTGTCTGCCGGATGTTAACAGCTATTACTATGCGGCCGTCGGGGGAGACCTCACGACAGGGGCGGCAGTCGGTTCCATTCTGGACTACCAGGAAGCCCGGCGCCGTGATCCGGTCAGTGGTCTTTTTGGATCATCAAACATTGCCGGAAAAATGTCCGCCGGACACGTCATCATCCAAAATGCCATTCCCAAAGATCATCAGTTCGTCATCGGAAAATTCGGCGGCACCCGTGCAGACGACGCCATGAGAGATCCACAGTCCATCATGGAATTAGTCAGCCATGAAACACTGGAAGCGGACCTCCAGGAAAAACGAGCCATCAACCAGGAAAGGACACGTTTAAGCCATCTGGAAAAGCAGGCACGGCGGGAAGCCGCCAAATTGCCCGCCGGCGAAGAAAAAGAGGCCAAATTCGCGGAAGCCAAGGCCTACGAAAAACAGAGAAAAGAACTGACCGACGAAAATGCCGTGTCTCATCCGCTGGAAGACCGTTTTGAATATGTGGTGGCAGAAAGTTTTGAAACGAGCTTCACATTACTGCACGCCACACTGGAAGAACTGGGATTGCTGCTGCATGCCATCGGACAGGACGCGATGAACAACCCCTATCTGGGCGGGCACAAAGCCCTGGGTTTCGGTGAGTACAGCGCGTCCTGGCAAAGCACGGGGAAAGACAACGCAACAATCAGCGTCACCCCCTTTGAAGCGCCGAAAATAACGGGAACACTCTTCGAGGAAGCTATGGCAGCCTTTACGGAGAGATTGGACCAGTATGACATCAGTGGCACCGCCCAAAGATCCGACAAGAAATCCGCCACCAAAGGAGGGCCAGAGGCGTCAACTACCCCGGCCTAAAGGCCGGAGCTTGCAAGGCAGTACGCAAGCTGGGTTGACCAGGGGGCACAAGCGGTAATGTGCAGGCGTGGGATACAGGTCGGTAAGACGCACCCTGGGATGCTTCCTCAGTCCCAGGCTCTGCAAGGCAGGCATCATGCTGGGGTTACACCCTGTAAGGGCGAAAGGGAAAGCGCCGAAGGTCTCTGCCGCTACTGGTAACAGTAGGAGCCGGTATCACACAGCCCCGAGGGGAGATGGGAGCGAAAGCTTCCGCGTCACAAGCGTCCGTAAGGACTTGTCGCCCGTAAGGGTTACACCCTGTAAGGGCATAGGAGCAGTCAATGGCTGTATTTGTTTTGGACAGAAGAAAGAAACCGCTGATGCCGTGTTCGGAGAAACGGGCGCGGATTCAGCGGGCGGACGGGTATGGATATGTATGGACCAAGATAGCATTGCAAAAAGGAGATGCGGGAATGGGGCAGGCTTCACCTGCCGCGCTATCCCTCCCCGGCCTGAACGCCGGGGTTTCCCGCGCAAATGGATGAACATGGAGACCGAAAAAACCCGGCACTATTTCGGCGAGGACGGTATTCTGTCAAAAACGATGCATTACCGGCCACGCGCCCCGCAACAGGGATTAGCCGAGCAGGTTTTTGCCTGTATGGACCAGGCGGACGCCTTACGCGGGGAACGTTGCGCCATTTTGCCCGCACAAGGGGATACCGGCATTGGTAAAACACTGGCCACACTGATCCCCATGCTCGATCAGGTAGCCCGCCATCATCTGGCGGGGCAAAAAATCCGCTGCGGGTATGCGACGCATACTACACAACTGCGCCGCCAGACAGCCGAACGGGATTTGCCCGCAGCGATCCGTGCGGTCGCCAATACAACGGGTATCACCCTGACCGTAGCGGAATATTGTGGAGCCACACAGTTTGTTTCTCCGCAGGCGGTCCAGTGGGCCTTGGCCAACAGCTCGGACCAGGCCGACAAGATGACACAAAAAAAACTCAAAAAACTGCAGCAGTGGCTCAACAAAAAAACGACCAGTGGATTGATGGTGGACGCGAAAGAGGCGCTGGGGGTCGATGAACATGACCCCTTAATCCCCGGGAAAGCAGACAAAGAGCTCGCCTGCGAATACCAGGAAGCCAGGACGCTGGCAGCCTATCAATCCAGAATAGAACAGGCCAAAAACGCGGACGTGATTCTGATGAGCCACGCGGCCGCCTTACTGAATGCGCGGCGATGGTTTGCGATACTGGACAATCCGGAACAACCGGATGACCAGGACACAGAGAATGTGCCGGAAGATAGACAAATCCGCTATATGATTTTTGACGAAGCGCACCGGCTGCCGGAAGCCGGCGACAGCCTGGCCAGCCGAACATTATCCCTGCATCGGCTGGTACACACCCTGGAAAACGCCCATAGCCAGTCGGTAGGGGAAATAGATGCAGCCCTTGTGAAACAGGCTCGGGAGCTTCGCGAAGCGGCAAAAATGGCCGTGAATGCCGTTGATGACAACTCCGATGAAAAAATGATACTGGATCATCAAACGATGCCGGGCAACTCCGGAATGACGGTACAAAAATTCCTGATGAAGCAAGGGTTACAGGAATTATATCTGCAACTATTGCAGCGCATCAAAGGCGTCAAGACAGCGAAAATGTCCCAAGATGCGCGACTAGCCCTGTTGGACGTGTACAGCACATGCGACGTCATCGGAGACTATCTCGATATTCAACTAAAGGGCAATCCATACCAGATGGTCGCAGGCATGTCCTGGTCAGCGCAAACCCGCAGGCCATCTATCCATATGTCCACGGCCAACCCCGGCCGACTGGTGGCCCGGTATTGGCGACATTATCCCGGGAAAGCGGCTATCGAGGATGCAAAAGGTAGCCGTTTGTGGGGGGCGGTGATTATATCCGCAACGATGCCGGAACCCAGCAGCATCGGTCTTTTCCAAAAGAATGAAGAAAAAGGAAAAGAAGCCTGGCACAAACAGCCATTTTTGATGGTAGAAGATGTGCGTGACCCTCCCATATTTGAGCCAGAAAAGTTCGGCGAGATGCGTTTTGTACTATCCATGGACACCCCGCCCACCATGCGCTCCGAAAAAAGCGAGAAAGAGGACGGTTTCGTCAATCCGGAATGGGAAAAACAACATCTTTTCCCCATGATCGACGCCATGCTTACGGAATCCACCGCAGACCAAGGTGTGCTGATACTCACGCCGACTATCGCAGATGTGGACAAAATTGCGACACATATCGCCGCAACGGGGCATGACAGCCGGGTTATTGCACAGTCAGCAGAAAAAAACATGGCCATGTGCGCTCATCAATGCCGGGAAAACCCGGGGAGTATTTTGGTTTCGGCAGGCGGATGGGATGGGCTCGACCTGCCAGGTGGATTCCAGAACCTCATGATCGCGCGATTACCCATCGCCCCGATTGACCGTCTGCACGAACAGATCCTCATGGAAAAATATGACCCGGAGGCGGCCCGCAAAATCCTGCATGCCAGCAACAAGCGCCTGATGATTTCCAAGCTGAGGCAAGGCATCGGACGCGGCATTCGCCGATCAGAAGACTGCGTAACCGTATGGATAGCGGACAGTCGGTTTGGTCTACCATCCTATCCGTGCAGCCTGGGGGATCCGCGCGTCATGCCGCACGCATCACCGTTACGAGCGGGCATAGAAAATGCCATACCCAAACGCTTCAGATGGGACCTGGAACACGCGCGCTTGTTTTCCACGAGGACGGGGACATTCACGCCGGAAACCCCGAAAACCAGGCAGTCCGGAAGCACAAAAGAAACCTTGCATCTGGTGTTTTAGGAAAGGACGAAAAAATGCACCCAAAAAACTATTTTGATATACAGCTACTATCGGCGCCCAGAAACACAGAAACCACGACTGGACCATCCCACGCTTCACACCGTTTGGGGGCTCTTTGGAAATCGGTGCATCGCCTATCGGCACATCACCATATTCCGTTTGCTGTCGCCTTCCCGCACTGGATGCAAAAACGTGGAGCGCCGGGATTTGGGGATGTGTTACGCATATTCACAGAAACACCGGAAAGCGGCACAAAAATGCACGACAACCTTATGTCTGAGAGCGACTATAGCTGCGTATTGTCTCCAGTATTTCATGCCCCCCCGGACGAAGCCATCCAGGGATGGGAGGCGTTTATGATGCTGAGGCTCCCATCGGGTGTATCGAAGACGCGGAAAAGTATTCCCCTGGATCAGGCAATAGCCTTACAAAAACAAGCATGGGAACGTCGCGCGCTAGACCTTAAAGGCAAGCCTTACGTGCTGATGATGGCATCGTCGAGCGGGCAGCGTTTTCGGCTCACCGTAGACCGCCAGGTGCTCACCGGCACGTCGTCGGGCGGCGGCGAACCCAACGGTTACGGGCTATCGAGAGCCACCCAGACGATTGCTCTGCCATGTTTGCCTGATAACAGATAGAGAACACCTTGCAAATCCGCAGCAAGCACAAGATGCTGAATACTAAAAATAAATGCCAGACAAGCGTAAACAAAGTGTTGCAGACAAGAATCACCGCAAGCCACTGTAGTTGCAGAGCGTTTTACACATAGATTTACGGTGTATCGCCGCGTAGGCGATTGAGAGGGAAAGGTGGACGTTCCGAGAAAATTTAGAATCGTGTATCGCCGCGTAGGCGATTGAGAGGGAAAGGTGGACGTTCCGAGAAAATTTAGAATCGTGTATCGCCGCGTAGGCGATTGAGAGGGCTCTGCTGGCTGCCCGGGATTCTCGCGACTTGTGTATCGCCGCGTAGGCGATTGAGAGGTCGCAGGGCTTTTTTGCGTCAAGGAGAGATGGTATATCGCCGCATAGGCGATTGAGAGGTTTTCTGGCTCAGTGTGGGAATACCGCGCGAGGTGCGTCGCCGCGTAGGCGATTGGTAGGGAACAGTTGGATGCTGCACGACTGGATGATTTGTGCATCGCCGCGTAGGCGATTGGTAGGTTGGCGGCGGCGTCTGCGCCCAACGGCTTGAGGTGTATCGCCGCGTAGGCGATTGAGAGGGCCTGGCGCGGGTCGAGTGAGAGTGTAATTTGGTGCATCGCCGCGTAGGCGATTGAGAGGCAAGAGCCGATTCATATTGGCGCACATTTTTGGGCGTCGCCGCGTAGGCGATTGATAGGCTCCGGGGGGATATACAAGGGGGCGATTAAGTGTGTATCGCCGCGTAGGCGATTGATAGGATCCGGCTCAAGCCAGAAACCCGGCATCTACTGTGTATCGCCGCGTAGGCGATTGAGAGGGCAAACCGTGAGAGGGCAGTATCTTATCCAGCGTGTATCGCCGCGTAGGCGATTGAAAGGGTATCTGAGGGGATGATGTCCAGGGCGACGCCGTGTATCGCCGCGTAGGCGATTGATAGGATCCGGCTCAAGCCAGAAACCCGGCATCTCCTGTGCATCGCCGCGTAGGCGAAAACTTCATGTTTTGACTATTTTTCATGTACTATATAAGCATTGTCAGCATAAAAAAGATAGTTTAAATGAAGAAAATCTGTAAAAACCTGCGGATGAAAATAAGGAAATACATCGGCATATCACTGTTTTTTTCCGCAATAGCGTGTATACCACTGTTAGCAAGTCCTGCCATTGCAGCCGCGCGACCACACGCGGCAGAGCGATACCTGGATCGTATGGCATTGGTCGATGCCAGAAATGACTTTACACAGGCACCCAAACCAAGCTACGTCCTGGACAAAAACTCTGTGGTTCGCTTTTCGGAAGATGGCCCAACCGGCCTCATCATCATTGGTGACAGTATCCTGACAGGCTGGTCAGGATATTTTGCGCACGTTTTTCCGAATGCACTGATCGATGGGCGCGTAGGGCGCCAGTTTTCATCCGCTATCCCGATATGGGAAGAACTGCAGAAAACAGGGTTAACCAGGAACGTTGATTACGTGGTTCTGGAGCTCGGCACCAATGGCGCCGTGACACCACAAAACATGCGGACTTTTCTACGCCTCGCGGGACATCGGCAAATCTTGCTGGTCATGCCGGAAATGCCGAGATCGTGGGAAAAAGAAGTCCAGCATCTTTATTTACATATTGCCGCAACCCATCCAAACGTGCACCTGGTTCGTTGGGATCTTCTGAGCCGCAACCACCCGGGCTATTTTTGGGTGGATCGTGTACACCCCAACTGGCGCGGTATCCAGGTCATGGTTTCCGCCATAGCGGAAGAGCTGCAGCAGGTTATTCATTCACAAACGCCAGACAGCCAAGGAGAACCGTCATGAGCTATATCTGCATAGAATCCGGGGAAAACAACCGTTATCCGGTGGTTTTCATCACGGAAAACCTCAATCGATGTCTGGAATGGCTGGGTGATCGCCCCGCACAAATCATCGGCGTGGAACACCACAAACGCGCTCGCCATGCTTATCACATGACCAGCATCGACCTCCGGCAACTCCACTCCAACCAGGAAATTGTCAATTTCGTACACACTCACAACCAAGGAGAAATAGATCATGCATGTGTATGTTGAACCCAATGCCGGCGTTACCCCCATCGTCCGTCTGATCCAGAGCGCCCGAAAAGAAGTCAATCTCGAAGTCTATTTTTTGAGCGACCGCAAGATACTGGATGCACTGCATGCGGCCGAAGCACGGGGGGTCCATGTCCGGATCATACTGGAAAAGAAACCCTATAAAATGCCCGCATGGAAAGTTCAAAAAGAAAAACAGGAAGCCGTGGCCACGGGCGCCGCGTTCAAATGGGCACCATACCGCTTCACGTCCCATGGTTATCACTGGGCATTCATGCACGAGAAGGCAATTTGCACGGCCAGCACCTGTGAAATCGGCTCCCCAAACTTCGGTTGGAGCGACTTCCACCGCAATCGCGATTATATGGTGGTGACCAGCAATCCTACGATTGTCAAAGCGGCGAACAGCGTGTTCAATGCCGACTGGACGCGCACCCATGCTCCGGAATGGGCACATCGCGTTCTGGTTTTGTCTCCAGGCACCTCTCAGCAGCAAATTCTTTCCGTAATCCATCAGCCGGGGCCTATTGACATCGAATCGGAAGAGCTGGGCGACGATCGTGCCGCACTGGAAGCCATTGCGGCCAAAGGTCATGATGTGCGAATCATTCTACCAGCGAGCATATCGTCCAAAGACCGGAAGAATGCGCAATGGCTGGAAAGCCACGGTGTTCAAGTCCGCCTGATGCCAGTAAAACCACTTTACGACCACCCCAAAATGATTTGCACGAATAATGAAGCTTTTATAGGGTCGGAGAACCTATCGGAGGTGAGCTTAATGGATAACCGAGAAATGGGGCTCATATTGCACAACTCGGGAAACCTGCAAGTATTACGGGATACATTTGCCCGGGATTGGGAAAACTCTGCACCTTTAAGCCAGTAAAAAAACTGTAGCTATAAAATCCGGTTGACAATCTTTCGACCGGATTCCTAATAAAGATTAAAAAATAAAAACGACAATAGAAAATAAATTATAATAAACTCACGCTAAAAAGGATGCAACTGAATGAATAGACTGTGCAAAGATACCGGCAGATCCCATGCTGTTCGGTGGGCGCAGCGTAAAAAAGCCAGGGCTTTTACCATGCAGTATTCCAAATGGCACTGGACTGTAAACGCGGCCGAGACGCTGTGCGGCACTCAGATACCGATTATCACTTCTGGCGCAGGCCAGTTGCCGGAAGCTTCAGATGACGAAGTAAAAGTAACGTGCAAGCGTTGCCTAAAGCAAATTAAAAAAGCGGATATCAAGTCATAAAAAGAAAAAACAACTAAAACTTGAGGTATAATATTACGCAGGAGAAGCTTGATATAAGCATCGTCAATCGCCATCGAAAGAAGGCTATTTAACAAGGAGAAAACCCACATGAACGCAGTGGAAGCCATCAGAATGTCGCCCATCACTGGGAACCAACTCTTCATGGAGCAGCAACTCACCAGAGACACTTACAACCAGGTAGCGCGAATACTCGCAAAATACAATATCAAATGGGACAAAAAAACAAAATCGCACATCATCCCAGAGGAGTATTCCGAAGAGTTTAAGATTGCTTTACAGCAGGGGTTCACCGAAAGAAAAAAGTCCATCCAGCAGGAAATTGGCTTTTTTCAGACCCCGCAGACCCTGGCCGAAGATCTTTTTCTGTATGGCCCATCGGCATTGGGTTTGCGCGTATTGGAGCCCAACGGCGGTCACGGGAGAATCATCACAGCCGCCTTAAACAACAACGCCGGCGAGATCGTCACCGTAGAAAAGTATGGACCTAACGTGGATGTATTGAGGGAAAACTTTTTTCACCTTGAAAACGTCCATATTCATCAGGGAGATTTTCTCGATATGACCGCCGATGATCTGGGAGGCCTGTTTGACGCGGTTGTTGCCAACCCGCCTTTTGCCAACAGCGCTGACATCACCCACATCTTGCACGCAGCGCAGATGGTAAAAGACGGGGGATTTATCACGAGTATCATGAGTGCCGGGGTAGCAACGAACACCAACAAAAAACATAAAGACTTCAGAGCCATGGTAAAAACATACAATGGAATCATTGAGCCATTGCCAAAAGGCACTTTTAAGTCTGAAGGCACTCAGGTGGAAACGGTCGTAGCTCACTTCATAAAGCCGGATAAAGCAGACATAGCACGCGGGGATTTTTGGGAGTTTTGCCAATAGATATAGGGAGTTAATATCATGATTCAGAACATAGAAGACCTTATCCGTGGGGGAGTCGCGCAAAAAAAACTGGCGGAGTTTTTAACCAAAAGCCCCAAAGTCATCATTGTGAGCGGGGAAGGGGAAACCGGCACGTCTGAAACCTGTAGCATAAAGCGAACACGGGCAGAGCCAGAATAGTTCACAATTCAGTGAGCGGTGCCTGCCCACAGCTATCATGACCGCACAACACTTTCAGCCCGGGCTTTCCCCACAGCTGCATACCGCAGCCCGGGCACCGGTATTTCGACCGGTGAGATTTTCTCTGTTCGTCGCCGGTAGGAAACACAATGCCTGATGGCGGCACAGCAGGACCTGGCGTTAAGATGGCTTTTCGCAGAAGCATTCCGCTAGGCGGGGAAGGGGGGCCGACAAATGCCGCATGCGCATCATGACCAGAAGCGTCCGCTTCACCGTCACCGGATGCATCTGGGTCACCAGACACGTCCAAAGGCGCCGCATAATAGCGCAACCCACTGTCGTCATTGTCCAGATCAACGGCATCATCCAGATCCACATAATCACCATCATCCGCGCCGACCGGTGGATAACGGTCAAACCAGCTCAAGCGAAAGGACTGCGTAATCAAATCGGCGCAACTACGGTAGAACGGGCCGCCATCAAGGATATAGTGGTCCATGTGCTCGCCAACCCGCTTTCCGCCAACACGCCCGGTACTGCTGGGCATTAAACCCAGTTTCTCCATGAACACAGCCCATTCCTTGTTATGGTAACGGCCCCGGCCTGGGGAACCATAATGATACTGAAACCCGTGCACCATTTCATGAACCAGTGTGGAGAGCACATCCTCGATGGATTCGACAGCAAAGTAAGAGGGATTCATGGCAATTTCATCAATCAAGGTTGTCCCGTCCAGCCCGACAAACTGCTCGGAAGAAAAATAACCGCGCGTGCGGCGCTCACGCTGCAGCGTGATGAGGCAGGTTGGCATGGCGTGGTCCAGCAACGGGACGAAAAGGGTGAAATTAAAGTGATCGAAAGCGCTCTGCAACTCCCCATAGGCTTGTTCTGTGGGCGCCACCGGCCTTGGCGTTTCTCGATCGGAGGATGGCGATTTGGTAGAGACAGACTGGTCACCGGCAGGGGTTTCAGCTGAAACAGAGGCGGACATGGCATAACCTCAAAATAACAAGATAGATTTGATTTTATAAAAATAAAATGTTACAAGCAAATTATAAGGACTTTTCAGGATATATAACCTATCAATATAATGGATTTTAGCTTTAATTTAAGAACATGCCAGACCAATCAGAACGGGTGATCTGCGGGAGATGCCAGCATTTTCAGCGGGGCAAACAAAGGCTCAGCGTAGGTTTTTGCCGACTGACCATGGATAGGGTGACAGATGGCGGCCGAGCAGACAGGCAGGGCTTACCACCAGATCCAAACACACGAAAAGGGTACGGCGCATGCTATCCCATGGCGCCAAGGATATGCGAGGAATACCAGGCAAGGCCAAGAAGAAGCCGGGAAGAAGCTCAGCAACAAGAATTAAAGACTTAGCCAGCACCGCGCGCGACACGGTACAAGGCCAAGAAAAGATGCACTACACCAACCAAGGAGAACCTTATGTGGAAAAATCGGAGTAAGGAAGTGTTTTTAGGCGCGGCATCCTCACTGATTCTGATCGGCGCAACGTCATCCGTGGCATTGGCGGCCGCCAACCCGACATCGACAGGATACGCCCAAATCGTGCAAAGTCTGACGCACAAACGATTAAAGCTAGTGAAAACCGTACCCACGGGAATCAACGGGCTGACCGGTTTGGTCACCCAAAACAAAATGGGCAAGAAACAGGTGTCTTTCGGCCTGGATGGAAAATACATCATCCCGGGACCGATCATCGGCACCAACGGAAAATTGCTGAACGCAGCAATCGCCGCGAAGGCCGGGTTGAAGCCAGTACCCATGAGAAAACCCTAACACGATTTCTCAATCATCGGCATCGCCCATGCAATGTGGGCGGGCTGCAGAAAATATTTTCTGCAAAATAATGTGCATTAAAAATATAGCGGTTATTTGCGCGTATAATAAAAAAACGAGCTATAAGTAATATGCTCTATCAACGCAGGAGAGAAAACAACCGTGAATAAAGAAAGCTACAAATCACACGAATATTGGGAAAACATCAAATATGTCGTGCAAAGCGAAAACACGCTGGGTTATGTGTTACCTAAGCAGGATAACATGCCAGACATGCTAGGGGTCTTGCAGGGCGACATACGGAATGGCGGGCCAGACCGGATGCAGGGGATGGTGCTGCTGGAGCCGGAGCATCTGCGCCCGGCCACAGCCCAGGATTTTGAGAGATTCCGGGTGCAACTGCCGTCCGATTTCAAAACTGATGTCACCGATCAAAATAGAAAATAAAAAACAAAAATAGAAAACAATATTACTCGAACAGGGGGAACAATGAGCACAGTATTATCTTTTTTTCCTAAAAACCAGATCACGAAAACAAATCCACTTGTGGCCGTCACGCCAGAAATCACGCACTTGATTAAACATGATGCCGTGGTGGCTGTTGGTGTCTCGGGCGGCAAAGATTCCCAGGCTTGTGCCATCGCTGTAGCCCAGCACCTGGACCGGGTGGGCCACAAAGGACCAAGGCTGCTCATCCACGCGGATCTCGGCCGTGTGGAGTGGAAAGACAGCCTCCCCACTTGCGAGCGACTGGCCGAAAACCTGGGCTGGGAGCTGATGGTCGTCCGGCGAAAAGCAGGGGATATGATGGATCGCTGGCTGGGCCGCTGGAGCAATAACGTCGGCCGTTACGAACAACTGGAATGTGTGAAGATGATTTTGCCGTGGAGCACCCCCTCCATGCGCTTTTGTACATCCGAATTGAAAGTGGCCGTCATCACCTCCGCACTGAAAAAACGGTTCCCGAACCAGCCCATCATCAACGCCGCCGGCATTCGTCGTGAAGAAAGCGCCAACCGCCGAAAAATGCCCATTGCCAGCATACAGCCAAAGCTTGAAAGAAAGGGATTGGCGGGAATGAACTGGAATCCGATTATTGAGTGGCGCCTCGAAGAAGTTATCGGGCAGATCCAGTCACAGCAACTCGATTTGCACGAAGGCTACACACGGTTCGGCATGAGCCGTATCAGCTGCGCTTTTTGCATCATGTCTTCTGGAGAGGATATGACCGCTTCAGCCGCTTGCCAGGACAATGCCGACATATACCGCGAAATGGTGGACCTGGAGATTGTTTCGACCTATGCTTTTCAGGGATCGCGGTGGCTGGCGGATGTGGCACCAGGCTTGTTGAGCGAGGAAAAGCGGGGCGCTGTTCAGGAGGCCAAGGAAAAGGCGGCCATACGGCAACAGCTGGAAGCAGATATACCTCGCAGCATTCTATATGTGAAAGGCTGGCCAACCGCGATACCAGACGATGCGCAGGCCCGGAAGCTCGCCAGGATACGGCAGGAAATATCAGACCTGTTAGGGCTGAACGCGGCTTACCTGACGAGAGAGTCTGTGCAGGCCAGATACCACGAACTCATGCAACGAAACATTGAAAAAAGCGCAGGGAAAGGAAAACCGTACATTGCACACCACCCATCAGGAGAGCAGCTCCAATTCGCATGGTGACCAGGACCCAAGGCCGCTGGTCATCTTCACCGTAGGCGTTACCGCGTCCGGCAAAACCACCTGGGCAAACCAAACCCAAAAAGAACACCCCAATCTCGATATAGCAATCATCCCCACGCCAGAGGCAAAACACCGCGCACGGGACAAATGGCTCAAGACGATCCGGGCAAATCTGGGCAAGAATGTCATCATTCTGGACGGTAGCAATCTCGATACCGCCCAGATTCAAGACGATATGAACGATTTGCAAAAAATGGGGATCACGGACATCGCTATCGAATACTTTAATTCCGAGAGCCTGTTCATCCTGCTACGGAGAAATGGCGGAAGGGACGGAGAAAAGATCCGGGACGAACTGCAGCGCATTCAGAATAAAGAAAAATACCTAAAAATCGCAGACAGTTTCGATGCGTGACCCAAGATGGCGCATAAATAAGGCGCATATCGCCATAAAACACCCATCATTATATGAAAAATTTTACAACATCTCATGAGGAGATCGTTTTTTATGATATATTGACCATCGTGTTCACAGGGAACACTGGCTATATACGAGGAAATTTCATGAAGAAAACCGCACTTATTTCAGCAGTATTGGTACTGGCAGGATTCTCCGGGGCCGCTTTCGCCAACACCGCCATTCTTAAGGCCAACAATGAAATCGGCATCGCCGCGACCGGCACCTTGATGAACTACCAGGAGCACATCACCCCTGGCCCGTCCGATACAGAGTCCGGATGGATGCCGGGATTTGGCGTCAAGTATTCGCTGATGCAAAACCTAATGGGCCTGAACAATGCTTATGTCGCCATCCACTTCAATCGCAGTGCCGGTAACATCAACTATCGCGGTGCCGTTCAAACCGGTGACGGCGACGTTCCCGTGACTGCCACGGACAAGGCCACCATCTACAACGTGACCGGACGTGTGGGTATGGGCATGACCCTCAGTAACGACATGATGGTGACCCCCTATGTAGTGGGTGGATACCAACACTGGAACCGTGACCTGATTGGCCCCGGCGGCTACACGGAAGATTACGGCGCCGGACTGGTCGGCCTGGGTGCGAAATTTCAGTATGCCCCGACCAGCAATCTCGTCCTGTCGGCTACCCCGGAATTCATGGCAATCGTCGGGGGCGGAGTTAAGGGGAACGTTGCAGGTGTTGGCCGAGCCAAGTTCGGCACCAGTGGCGAAGAAAAACTCAGCCTCGATGCCGACTATGCGGTTGCCGAGAATGTGCATATTTACGGCGGGTTAAGTTATACCCACTTCAATTACACCGGCGGGCCAGCTCCGGTTTACGGTAACCCGGACATCATCGCTGCGCAGGAACCGCCCAGCTCCACCAATCACTTTGGATTGCAGCTCGGCGTCGCCTACAACTTCTACTAATACCCAGCGCAGCACCGATTTTGCGGCAGATTGAACACCAGCACAACCGTGTTGGTGTTTTTTTGCGCCCAAAAGCACATTGAAAACCCGCAGAACATCCACTATCATCAAGGCTCTTACCACCCAGTTTTCAGATGAAAACAAACCGCTATTTGGGAAATAGCGACGCAACAACATCCTAACCAGTCACTAACAGCGACTGAATCGGGATCATTTCTACGTCTGTTTCACAGACGATTTACCATCAGCACACGCATTCAACTGGCCACACCGCCAGGGGAACATCGTGCGCGTTCTCAAAAGGAGTTAAACATGAAAGATGCAGCAAAAGCAGCACTGGCCATCGCCGCATTATTCCTCACCCTCTTGGCTATAACCGCCATAGGTGGATGGGTACTGCACACAGTAGCAGGGGTACCTATGAAGATGGTTTTCGGTTATGTCTACACCGACCAATTGGTAGGATTCCTCATCGTCGCCAGCATGGTAGGCGCAATCACAGCGATCGCCTACTCCGCCAGCCCAAACATACGCCATAAAATAAAGGCGTTCTTCACCGCGTATTAAGGCATAGAAACAGCATTTTTACGCGAAAAAGGTGTAAAATATCAACTGCAAACAGCAAAAGGAGCAACAAATGGCAGCAGTCAATAAAGCAATCATTCTCGGCAACCTGGGGCAAGATCCGGAGATGCACTATTCATCATCAGGCAAGGCCATCGTAAACTTAAGCGTGGCCACGTCCGAGAAATTCAAAGATCGGGATGGAAATTCCAATGAAAGAACCGAATGGCACCGGATCGTCCTGTTCGGAAGACAAGCCGAAGTCGCGGGAGAATACCTCAGAAAAGGCAGCACCGCCTATTTTGAAGGGCGGCTGCAGACCCGTAAATGGGAAGACCGCGATGGGGTAGAGCGTTACACGACCGAAATCGTCTGCGATCGTATGCAGCTGATTGGGTCGGCAAAAGGCGGTAACGGAGACCGTGAAAGTCATCGTGAAAGCCGTAACGACGCCCGACAACAAAACAGTCCGCGCGGCAATGCCGGGCCAGCAAACAACCACCCGCCTATCGACAACGATGATTTTGATGATATCCCGTTTGCCCAAGGCGATTTTACAGAAACAACCGACGGTTTCGGAAAGCTGTTGAAGCGCGTCCGTTTCTGATTATCCAAGACAACAGCGGTGTGTAATGCACCGCTTTTCATACAAGGAGTAAAAATGAAGACAAAGCCTATGCCGCGTTCCCAAATGCAGATGTATTGTATGGCACGCGATAAAATTGCCAAAGAAAATCAGGCATTCATGGAAGCCATCACAGACAAGGTGAACCCCATGACTGATCGTGATCTGGAAGCGTTGATTGCCCGCCGTCCGCAAGTCTGGGGACGTTTTTCAGGGTTTCTCGGCAAGCTGGGGAACCCGCAATGAATCAAGAAAAGCGGGAACACCAGCGCCAACGCGTCATAAACGCCACCATCAACAATCTCTTTCTGGAGTTTGTGGATGACGGGCTTACACGGGAGGAATTGCTCGACAATATTCGCAAAAACCCCAAGACATGGGGAAGATTCGCGGAATTTGTAGAGCAGCTTCCCTCCAAACATCAACCACACTAATCAACTGAGCCACTCTAACCAGTGGCTTTTTTCACAAGGAGCATTCATGAAACCGAACATCATGACCGATCAGGAATTGATCACAACGGCTTTCGGGCCGCAAGCGGCAAATATGTGCCTGCGGGATGTAGCCACTGCTATGGGCTATCAAACGCATCGCGAGGCGGTCCATGATCGTGTCAGCGACCAAATCAACGATAATCGCGGCCAATACCACACCAACGAAAAGTGGCAAGCAATACCGGAGATTATCTCCAGGATTTTGCAACTACAGGCACAGGAGATGCCAGTCTTTGAAAAACCGGAAACCGCAAAAGAGCTGTTCATCAGCTACTTCGCTGGAGAAAAACGGGAGAATTTCGCCTGCGCCTGGCTGGATACTCGACACAGACTCATCCGGGTGGAAACCTTGTTTATCGGCACAATAAACAGTTGCGAACCCAAGTTCCGGGAAATTCTGGCGAGCGGTCTGCGAGTCAACGCCGCAGCCGTTATCGCGTCACACAATCACCCGTCAGGGCTTGCCGATCCATCATCGGCGGATATCAGCCTAACCAAAAAGCTGAAATCCCTGTTGGCAGAGATAGACATCAGACTGCTGGATCACATCGTTGTGGGCGACAACACCGCCCAATCGATCGCTGAAATGGGCGGTATTTAATTTTTACAGGAGAAAAAATGAACAAACAGGAACTCACCGGAGCACTGGCAGAAACGCTCCGAACGAATTCAGGCAATGCCGAACGCTTAGCCTCCCAATTCATTTTGTTGGGCACCAAATACCGGAAAAACCTGATCCGCAAATTGAACGGAGAACAGGTGGACCGGAATCTGGAAAAAACCGAAGCAGCGATCAAAAATCTCTGCGGCCGATTGGCATTGTCATACCGCTTGGTGGACGATGTTCGCGGCCCATCATTGCGGCTTTTTCTGAATAACGGATACGACTCATTGGCCGGCGGATACGCCGTGGAGGACAATATATGAATGCACATGAAGCTAACCATCTCTTGATGGAATTGGCCGACGATCTTGAAGCAGGCCGAATGGTTAAGGAAGATATTCTGCCGGAAGCCAACCGCCTGTTCCAGTTTTTGCAAAGCGAAAAGAAAACCGCTGAATCAAAAACAAAAATGATGATTGTAATGCAGGGCGGGCTGGTCACAGGCGTTTTCGCCGACAAAGCCATTGAGGGCTTAGAGGTACTGGTGGCCGACTACGACGTCGAAGGAAGCTCGCTACCCTTACAGAAGGATCCCTACGGGGAGGACATCGTACTGGAGAGCTTGGCCGTTGGACACACCGGCAGTTATGCGGAGGAGATGCTCCAACTCGAAGTGCAGGATCTGGAGCAGTAAAACCATTTACGCCGCCGCAAGGCGGCTTCACTGAAAAGGAGCAAAGCTATGGCCAAGGTCATAACCATCAAGGTTCTCTACGAGGACCAGGCAGTAGAAGAGGAATTGAAGGACGTGGTAAGCAGTATGTCCGGGGTCTTAGATGCCAGCGTAGACGACATCGGCATCACCAACGATGCCTTGGACGACTCCATCGCCAATGGCACATACGCACCGGGCGACGCTTTTCGGAATTGGGTGATACATCTCCATGGTCACGAATACTGGTCTGAAGAATATGGCATCTCTCACGTGAACCTCGCAACGCGATATGCATCGACAGATTCATCGTCAAGCACCCCCGGGTATGGCAAAAAGCCGTACACATGGATGCTTGACCCATCCGCCTTAAATTAACCACTCAAAAGGCCGGGCACCCGCCCGGCACAAGGAAACAGCATGGAAATTGAAGATATTTTTGCCGAAATAGAAAATGCCAACAGCGCCTACCGCAGCGGCCAACCCATCATGGATGACGCCGAGTATGACCAGAAAGTGGAACAAGCTCGGGAGATAGCCCCTGAGCATCCCTTTTTGAACCAGGTAGAACCCGAACCGGAAGGCGTTTTTTCCGGAGAGAAGATACGCCACAAAACCCCCATGCTATCGACGAAAAAGGCCTACTCCGTCGAAGAGGTTCAGGCATTCATGGCCAACGTCATAGCTGTAGCGCAGGAACTTGGCATTCCAGAATCTGAGGTGCTTTTCAAAGCCACACCAAAACTGGATGGGCTGTCTGGCCGTTATGACGGCGCAGGGCATCTCTACACAAGAGGTAACGGCACAGAAGGGCAGGATATTTCCGACGCCTTGGCCAAAGGCCTCGTGATCGAAGGAGAGCACACGGCCATGGCGTGTGACGGGGAAATCGTGGTCGATGAAGCGTACTTCCGTGAGCATCTGGAAGGCCAAACCTTTGCCGGCCGCGAGTTGAAGCATCCCCGCAACTTCATGGTCGGCTTCATCGCCTGTGACGAGATGGGCGAGCACCATCGCATGGCCGCCGAAGCCAAGGCGATGCGCTTTGTGCCCTACTCGGAAACAGGAAAATTCCTGGGGGATGCCGGCTTCTTCATGGAAAAGCTCCCCGAAGTTTTCCATGACCTCCGCTACCATTGCCGGTATCGGACGGACGGCATCGTCATCGAGGTCACGGACCCGCGTATTAAAGCCCACATGGGCGCCACAAACAGCTTTCATCGCTGGCAAATTGCCTACAAGCAAAAGGGTGAAACGGCAGAAGTGGTGGTCCAGAGCATTACCTGGCAGGTGGGTCGAACCGGACGCGTCACGCCGGTATTGGAACTCGACCCGGTGAATCTGTCCGGCGCCACCATCCGCCGCGTAACGGCACACAATGCAGCCACAGTGAAAAAAGACAAGCTGGGCGAAGGGGCCGTTATTCGCCTGATTCGTTCCGGCGAAGTGATCCCGGCCATTGAGGCGGTCATACAGCCCGCCGAAACCATCCATCTCCCAGAATCCTGCCCATGCTGCGGAAACCCACTACAGTGGGATGGTGAAACTTTGGTATGCGATGCCGGGTTGCAGTGTCAGGACCAGGTAGAAGGGGCTATGGAACACTTTTGCCAAACGCTCGAAATCGATGGGTTTGGCCCGAAAGTGGTGGAAAAACTGGTATCAGAGGGCGGTATATCGCGTTACAGCGAGATATTCACCCTTAGTGCCCACGCTTTGGAGCAACGGGGCATCAGCTCCGGGGTCGCCAAAAATTTGGAAAAAGCCATAGAAAAGCGAAAAAGAACGCCGGTCGATGACTGGCGTGCGCTAGCCGCTTTCGGATTCCGGCACCTGGGCCGTGGCGATGCCAAACGGCTTTTACGGCACACCCGGATAGGCGGGATGAACTTCATCAGTGAAGCCTTTATCGCGGGTATAGAAGGCTTTGGCGGAATCACGGCCAAAAGCATCTACGAGAGCATTTCCCTGAATCTGGATGAAATCAACCAGGTCATAAGCCACCTGCACATCATCCATACCATGGATCAGGGTCAGGCGTCAGGATTTGTGCCGCTCGAAAATGAAAAGATGGTCTTTACCGGCACTTTTCAGTCTGCGGACCGCAAGGCCCTGGAAAAGCAGGCCGAGCAACTGGGTGCAAAAATTCAGTCTGCCGTGAATGCCAGCACAACACTGCTGGTGATCGGCGATAAACCGGGAGCCAAAAAAACCAAGGCGGCCGTCGAGTTCGGGACGCAAACCCTGAACGAAACAGCCTACTTGAGTCGGATTCAGCCCGATGAGTAGCGACATGGTTTTGCGGTATTCAGAAATCAATAGCGCCTGGATCAGTTATTTCGGTGACGCACCTTGCAGCATACTCGGGGAGAACTTTTTCCCGGATATTTCTGCCGCTCGGCGAACCCTGCATCGCGCAGGGCTTCGCTTGGCGCGGGTAAATCAGCACCACTACCGGATCATTGCGCAGTAACCACCGATACAAAAGAGGCCTCCGGGCCTCTTTTTTTTGGGCGAAGAAGTGTATTGCACAATACACAAACAAACCAGCATAAAAATAGATGAAAAATTGACAACTTCTCTGCATGAATACACAATAAAGCTTCTTACCACCCATCATCTTTCGATGAAAATTGCAGCCTGGGATTCTGCGACGCAACAACTAGCACATGCTAGACCAACCCTACCGGGGCAGATCACGTCCCGAAAGGGAATATCGTGCCTGCCCCTTTTCTGAAAAGGAGCAAGTAATGAAAGAACAAGCCAAGGTATTCCTCAAGCAGCACGCCCATCTGGCCAAGGTAAAGCGGTTCAGCTGGATCGTGGTCACCGACAAGCAGCCTGCCGGAACCTATGGGGCCGTGGATTACAAACCATTCACCGGAAACATATTCGCCTGCGATGAGGATTTTGTAGGCGTGAAGCGTGGCCGCGAGAGCTTTCTTATCGTCATAGATCGCCACACGTTACCTAACCATGGCCAGGACCTCGTGCCCGGCATGAAAATCACCGTCACACCATACGCCCGACACACCTTTGACGGGCGCCGTCTCGATGGAATCGTCGAAGAAGAAATCAGACCGGAAGGGATCACCGTGAGAAAATTCACCCTGAACCCGAAGGTGGAAATCCCCGTTCCGGAAGCATTCAAGGAACACATCAACCTGATGCAAATGGTGGAACAGCTTGAGCATATCAAGTCGGAGAAAACCGGGCACACCTGTGCGCAGATGCTCGCAGACGCCGGTTTATCGAATCCACAGATCCCGGAAATTCTGGATGATCAACATGGCCCGGAAGGATTACGCATCCGGTTCCACATCAACAACCAGAAGGCATGCGGCATTTTCGAGTTTAAGTATAACTACGCCGCCGACAGCTACTTCGCCCAACTGATCAGTCAGGAAGGGGACGTGCTGAGCGAAGTAGATGATTTTTACTTCGACCAGATGGCGGAGGTGGTGGAATCCATGGTGGATGACCACAACTGGGCCATTGCCAAGGTCGAAGTGCTCAAACGCGCCGCTTAACAACCCCATCAAGGCCGCGCAATGCGGCCTTTCTGACAAGGAGACCTTGATGTTTATGAAAGAAGCCCGTCTTATCGAAAAAATCCGCGATGCGGGAGAGATGTCGACCGCAGAAGCGGGCAGCCGGATCAATACCGCGTTACGAATCGCAGCAAGAAATGAGCTGACATTGGGGATGAAATCCGAAGAAAGCCCATCCGATTTGAGCCCGACGCTCATGGAACACTACTACGAGCGGCTTTGCGCTGAAATGCTGCGCATCTAAGTCAAGGAGAAAGCTAATGGGCAGTAAATTGGGCTTGCCGCGCAGGTCTGGGCTTGGACACTACAACGCAACGAAGCCGATATGGAAAACCGCGTATCGTAAAGCGCGGGAATGGGTAAAGTTTTCCATCGAGCCAGATTACAAAGCAGAAAGCATAGCCTGGAAGGCCATGCTAATCGTGATGTGTCAACGGAAAGACACTTGCGATCCACTCTTATCGACCTCCATTCATGACCGCTTGGCTACTCAAAAAATCATATACGAAATTTTGAGTAAAAAAGACCGATCAACACCATCTTGTTCTCAAGGAGAAAATCCATGAACATTTCCATTCATCAGTCACAAATCGGCAGAATTGCCCACATCATCTCGGGAAATGGTCCACGGATAGAAATATTGCTGGACGAAAACCTCCCCGCCGCGCAAGCGCTGCGTCACGAAGCTGTACGCCGCCCGGAACTGGCCGCAACACTCGAAAGAGCGGCGGACTTTTTCGAGTTTGGCCCAACGTGGCACTAGGAGGATATTGTGGGAATCATTATCAAACCGCAGCGCAACTCAAGCGAACATGCGGCCATGGTATTTGAGTTTGATACCCCGAGCTTGAAATTCTGGGTGTCAAAAAAAGATGCACAATACATGGCTGTTTTCGATTCGCCAACCAACACTAACCTTTCTTTTTTGCACGCCACGCCCTTCACGGAGCAGGGGAAAACGGAATACCCCCTTTTAGCAGTGCCCGCAAACTGGCTCAAAAGGCATAGCATTACCGGCTATGGATATGTGCGCTATGAAATCCTGCCAGAGTCGTGCAAAACAGTGATACTCCGGGCTGTAAATCAACTGCTATACGGAGTTGATTACCCGCATGGGTATCGCGCATTGCGAAAATTCCGCGTTGTACTTTCAGACGGCTATTTTGAGTGCCTGGCGGAAACGGAATCGCATGCTGTGGAACAAGCCATGGATGCGGACAAACAGGCAGAAGTACAGGCGGTCTATCTGATCGACTACACCTGCCCAACATGATGGCCAGCTTCCAGACTTGAACCGACCCTCTCCACTCGTGGGCAGCAGTAAACACCCACGAGTCCGGACGCGGCCATGGGTGCCCTTTCTTTTGGGACGCCAGTTATACGCCGATGCTCGGCAAGGACACTTTATGAACATCAAACGCATAGCCGAGCACTCGGCCTATGCAGCCATCGCCAGCCTTGCTAAAATGGGCATTACAGGCAGCGCGGATCCCATATCCATCTCCGCGACAACCATACTTGGCATGGCTGCTATCATTCTTACGGTCATTGACCGTAAAGGTGGGAAAAAATGAACGACTTAGGAACATTCGTCGGTAACTGCATTCTCATTGTTATGGGAATAGCGGTTTTGTTCGGTAACACCGAGGATCTAGGGTATGCCGCTATATTTGGTATTGTTGCCATTATAGCCAGTATTACATACAAACTTGTGACGGATGAAGAATTCCGCCACAGATTCACCAAGCATTGACCGAAACACACGCATCACCACACCTATTGCCCAGGAGTTCAAATGAACATACCGGACCAACTCATGCTGGGAGGTGCCGCCATAGCCCTGGTGAGCGTGATCATGGCCGTGCTGGTTGTGCTTATAGGCAATCATGACCTGAAAAAGAAACAGCACGATCACCACACCACACACAAAGGTTAAAAAAGAGACCTAATCGGGTTTTCTTGCATCAACATAACAGGCCGCTCACGCGGCCTTTCTCATAAGGAGCAACCATGTTCAAAAAGGAAGTAAAAAAGACCAAAAAGGAGATGACCGAGTTTCTGACGGGTCATTTCTTCTACGACCGGAGCTTTGCCAATAAT
>NZ_MXAV01000047.1 GCF_002847505.1 Acidithiobacillus marinus | reverse complement strand
GGTAAATAGTCTCATGAGAGACGTGCCACTGTTTGTCTTCGGGATAGTCCATCCGCAACCTCCCCGCTATCTGCTCCGGTGACCACTTCCTTTGCAGAATAGCGTGTGTCACCGCGAGGGTTAAAGGCGAACCTTCAGTCAACTTCCTGACTCCCTTGCGTCGGCGCCTCTGCGCTTCTTCCCGACCGCATACGGCGTCATAGGTCTCTTCCACACGACCGCGCTGAATCTCCCGACTGATCGTGCTAGGGCTTCGGCCCAACTGCCTGGCAATGCCACGAATACTCAGCCCCTGATTCAATCCACGCTGTATCTGGTTTCGCTGATCGGGCATCAATTGCCTGTATTTTCTGGCCATCTCTCACCTCCGTCTGCCTTCGACCAGAGGTGTTGCACTTCATTTTAGAGCGCTCCGGGTATATCTTGCCTCTCAAAATATCCCATTGTCATATCAGTTTTATTCAATGGCCAGGCATTCATCAGGCCGCCGGCAATAGCACCATGCTGAGAAGCCCAGCTATGATCAAGATCTTGAATAAATTGAGCCGAAGTTTTTTGTGTATTCAAATGAAAAGGAAGAATATATTTACTCGGGTCGTTCATTCGACCCTGGAACCATACAGGCTTTCCGCCTGGTAATGTCAGCGGAAATCGATCATTATATCCTCTTACACCATTGAGTTGGCCAAAATAATGGTCAAATGAACGATTTTCCTGCATAAATACAACTATATGTTCAACATCTTCCAGTGTTCCAGAACGATTCATTGCGGGCAACATGGCAGCACGTGCTACTGAATTTCCTAGAAAAGCAGTCAGAGATATTCCGGCTCCTATGCCTTTTAAAAACTCTCTTCGTTTCATGAAGTTCACCTTAAAAGTAAAATAAATTCAAGAGCTTTTCGTGGCAATGCCGATGTCACTGACCCCTGCTTTCTGGCAACGGTCCATGACATGAATGAAATCCTGAAACGGCACGCCCTTGTCGGCAGCAATGGTGATCTGGGTTTTGCCGGGATCGCCATCACTGGCGAGCATTTGCTGCAGGCCATCCAGATCATAGTGATGCCCTTTCACATTCACCGAACCATCTTTCTCGATATTGATGGTGAAGTGGGGACGCGGCAGACTCTGGGCCTCGCTGGATGTCGGTAACTGCAGATTCAGTCCCTTGTCGGGAATCATCTGCAGGGTGATCATAATGAAAAACACTAGCAGGAAGAGCATGATGTCGATCATCGGGATGATTTCGACCCGCCCCTTTTTCTGCTCGAAGTAGCGCCTTTCCATTATCCCGCCCTCGCCACCGGCACGGCTTCGGCATTGGGGTGACCTTCACCATCAAAAGTCACGACCGGTTGACCATCCATGCGGTTGATGAGCATGGTTTTCACCGAATCCAGTTGCAGCAGAATCATGCGCACCTGATTGTTGAAGGCGTTGAAGGTCAGCAGTCCAAGCATGGCAATGAACAGACCGGAAGCGGTGGATACCAGGGCATCCGCTACCCCACCCGTCACTTCCATGGGGGCATGACCAGGTTTGGCCAGGACCGAGAAGGCATGGAACATGCCGATGATGGTGCCGAACAAGCCCAGCAGCGGGGCCAGAGTAATAATGGTGTCCAGCAGCCAGAGGCGGCGGTCGAGCTTCGGGGCAATGACCAGCACACTTTCTTCCAGACGGCTGGCCAGGGCCTCACCCTTGACCTGACCACTATGGGCAGCGGCGCTGCGCAGCAGGGCGGCTTCCGGCAAATCGCCGGCGTCTTCGGCCAAGGTACTCAGAGAGTCCCGATCCAGGCGACCATGGCGCCCCAATTCCTGGACAAACACCAGGCCACGCAGAATCGTGCGCCGCAAATACCAAAAGCGATCCACCATCACCGCCAGTTCCACCAGCAGCATCAGGCCCAGAATGTACAAAACCCCGTCCGAATAGTTGGCGAGGTGAATAAGATATTGCAGGCTCATAAAATGATTGGCTCCATATCGTGGTGCGCTTGAAATGGCATGGCAATAGGAGAGGGAATGAGGCACATGGGATTAGTACAAGCGGAAGCTGGCCCCCATCCGAACAACAGGTTTCGGAAATCGAGGCGATGGTTATTACCTACAGCTTTGTCTTGCGGTGCTGCGTATTGCATGGGCTATCCTCTATCCATTCCTTGCATACGCTCGCTGCAAGGATAGTTCGTAGAGTTCTATACCTTTAGTGGCAGATACGTTAACAGATGAATGTGACAGTAATGCGACAATTTGATGACAAACTTATTTCAAGGCGATTGTTTTTCATTTATCATGAAAAAAACAATAAAAACAGATTGTTGAATATGTATTGAATATTCTTATGGATAATTATTATAAAATGATGGTTTGCTCATGAGCGGAGTGGTCATTGCATGTTCCCCTCACGAATGAAATGACGATATAATCAGGCATTCATGCTGTGGAGGCGCTCCGTGTTGCGTTGGATGACGAACAGCACTACCGGGTTTGTTGTACTGCTGATCATCGCTGTTATCGTGCTACTGGGAGTTTATTTGTTGCCGACTCTATTGGCATGGTTGTTGGCTTGTCCGCAAAGCATGAAAATCATGTTGCTCAATGTGTTTTTGGGATGGACCATACTTGCCTGGATTGTAGCGTTAATCTGGGCTTTGGTTACCGCACAGGATGAAGGATTTGATGATGATGTGCCGAAAAGGCAGGAGCCCTGGCTGCGCTAGTCATTGATGGTAAATCGTTATAAAAATTATTTTAAGCCGAATTTATTGTTTCACTATGTTTCCATGCAAGTAATTTAGATAGAGACTGATGCGCGACCCTGATCTTGCTGGCGTTGCAGACAGTATGCCTGCTGCGCTACTTCTGGCTGCTGGCGGATTGACAAGGGTGATAGTGCTGAAAAAGGAATGTGTTGATGAGTGAATTATCTCCATCAAGCGGTCAGCAGGATTTTCCGCTGATCATTTTTACGGTGGGTACAGCAGCTTCGGGTAAAAGCTCCTGGGCAGAGGCTATGCGCTCCCGCCATCCCTCCTTGCGCATCGGCATCCTCGAAAGAGACATGATTCGGGTAGAACTGTTTGAGGCGGAAGCGGACAAGCCATTTTCCTGGACGGACTGGAATCCGGCCTTGGAAAACAAGGTGCAATGGTTATGGGAACAACGTGTGCAGGAACTGGCTAGAAAATGTGATGCCCTGATTCTGGGCGATACGCACCTGGATGTCGGAGAATTGCGTAAAAAAGTTATCTGGTTGCGTGAGTTGGGCGCCAAGGAATTTACCTTGCACTATTTTCCAGCCTTGCCGCTCACTGATTTATTGCGTCGCGATCAGAGTAGAATTCATCCCGTGGGAGGTGAAGCCCTGCGCGAGCATCTCAAGAAAATAGCCCCGGAAGAGCATTACTGGGCAGCTATTGAGGGGGATTGAGGCGGACAGTCTTTATACTTTCTGCTCTGGTTCAAGTGCGCAAGGATGCTCCACATCTCCGGTTTCCACCTGAAGGGTGGGATGCACGATGGCGAACTGTTGTTGAAGGGCTGTCGCAACCTCTGTCAGAAAAGCATCCCCTGGAAAACCCTGGGGCATAACCAGATGTACAGTGAGGGCTGTTTCTGTGGTGCTCATGGCCCAGATGTGCAGGTCATGAACGGCGGCTACTTCGGGCAGGTGAAGCAGGTATTGACGCACTGCATCAATATTGATGTTATCTGGGACGCCATGTAGAACCAGTCGTGCTGCTTCTTTCAACAAGGACCAGGTGGCCAGAATGATGAGTACACTAATCACCAGACTGGTCACCGAGTCTAGCCAGTACCAATGCAGAAACAGCATCAGGATACCGGCAAACACTACTCCGATAGAGATCAGCGCATCTCCGGCCATGTGTAAAAAGGCTGCCTTGATATTGAGATCACCCTTTCGACCCGACATGAAGAGAAGGGCTGTGATCGTGTTGACAAGTACTCCCAGGGCAGCAATGAAGATCACTATGCGACCATTTACTGGCCCCGGATGCACTAAACGTTCAATGGCCTCCCAGGCAATTCCACCGGTTATTACCAGCAGAAGCAGCGAGTTAGAGAGGGCCGCCAAAATAGAGCTACTACGTAAGCCATAGGTGTAGCGCTGGGTGGGCGGACGGATGGCCAGGGCGCTGGCTCCCCATGCCATAATCAAACCAAGCACATCACTGAGGTTGTGCCCGGCATCGGCGAGCAAGGCCAGAGAGTGACCCAAGACACCAAAAACGGCTTCCGCTACGACAAAAAGCACATTCAGCGCTATACCGATGGAAAAAGCCCGACCGAAACTTTTCGGGGCATGATGATGTCCATGATGATGTCCCGAGTGGCTGTGCTTTTGGTTATCGTGTCCGTGATGATGAGGACAGGTGCCGGGGGTGTCGTGGAGGTGTTCTGCCGATATCGGTGCTTCGCTCAAGGGTATGTTCTCTGAATAGACTATTACCCTTCACAAGGATAGGGAAAAAGCTTAGTCTGGTCAACGATAGTCAAGATGGATATTGAGGTTGACTGTGAAAAATGCTGGAAAATTTATGGTGCTATGTGGGGTGTTATTGATCCTGCCGGCGACGGCGATGGCAGCTGAGAAAGTCGCCTCGAACCCTGCCGCAACCGTAACTCCCCAATTGCTCGCCAAGTGGATGGCCGGAGCGCAAAATGGTTACGGTCCGGATCAATATCGGCTGGGACTCGCCTATGCCGCAGGCGATGGCGTCCCCCAAAACTTTCATGAAGCTGCTCATTGGTGGCGCAAGGGCGCTGAGAACATTAACCCCCAGGCGGAATTGATGCTGGGCGAGGCCTATGCTCACGGTTGGGGGGTTCCTCGCAATATCGACAAGGCGATTCACTGGTGGAAGGCTGCCGCCCGCTTTGGTACTCCCGAAGTGGCCCAACGTGCACAACTTTTACTGGATTCAGCTGTTTAATTTTTCGATCAAAAAGGTGATTTTTGTATTTATTTCCAAAAAAAGTGATCAGTTCTGTAACGTTGACGTCAGCTTTATTATTACCCCTGGTGGCCAGGGCGGGCATTCCTGATGTGAGTCCGTCTGTGATTGGCAAAAGCGAATTTGCTAAAAAACCGGAATGGTCGGGCAGCGTTGGGCTGGGTTTCAGCAGTAGTACAGGAACCAGTCAGTCTTTGAATCTGAATACGGATGATAAGCTGCTATGGCACCGTGGGCCTTGGGCAAACCAGAGTCGACTGCTTTATAATTATGCAACATCTCAAGGAGAGGTGAGCGCAGACCGCCTGGATGTCAACAATCAGACCCGCTATGATTTTGCGCTTAATCAATACATATTCGGTAATCTCAATTATCACCGCAATCATTTTGACGGATACTATTTTCGGGCTGAAGAAACGCTGGGATATGGTCATTTTTTTGTGCTGAATCGGGTGTCCAATCTACGCTTGGAAGCCGGTGCCGGTGTGCGGCAGTCCCATCTGATTGGAGGTGATTTCAGCACGCATCCCATTGCGCAACTTTACGGAAAATATCTCTGGCAGTTCAGTCCTCATGCTCATTTGTCGGAAGCAGTGGATGCCATTCTGGCGGATAATGGCGCGAATACCTATAACTCGATTTTGGCTCTGACCAGCCCTTTATATGGGCCATTAAATCTGCGCCTGGCTTTTATAGCTACCTATAACACCAAGGTGCAACCGGGTTACAAGCCGTTGAATACGCTGACCACTATCAATCTGGCCTACGAATTTTAGGTGCTGAAACGCGTAAACATCTCTTGGAACTGTTGAACCTGCGGGGCATAGCGTTCCACCGCTTCGTTTTCCGGATAAAACATCTGCCCTGACGGAATATCGGCCTGTTCCAGGGCAGCCACACCCCCCAGGTCAGCGCTCGCAGCCAGTAGCGCTGCACCTCGGGCCGGATCGGCGTCATGGAGAATCTCTACCGGCCGATTCAATACATGGGAACGCATCTGCATCCACGCATGGTTGCGTGTGCCGCCGCCGACGCTGCGGATGTGGCCACAGATTTTTCCGCCCGCAGTTTCCATAAGGGCATAGGACCAGGCTTCTATGTAACACAGTCCCTCCAGAAGGGCCTGAAAATTGTGAGCATTGGCCTCGGCTGGAAGTGCGCTGCCCGGCCAGTCTGGCGCTCGAATCGGAAAGCGTTCTCCTGTCGTGAGCAAGGGATAGAGCATTTGGCCCGTAGGGTATTCCGGTTGCAAGGCCGGTTCCAGGTCCGTCATTTGCTCAGGTTGAAAAATCCGCAAAAGCGCCCCTGCCCCGGCATTGGAGGCTGCCCCCGGCAGGCAGAAATCACCCAGATAATGACTGTACAAGCCCCGGGTGTTCAGTGGGGTGGGGTGAACGAACTTGAAGGCCAAGGAAGAACCCAGGCTGGTCAGGGCCTTTCCGGGAGAGTTCAAGCCCGCTGCCAGCGCTGCGGCAACACTGTCCGTACAACCGGCACGGACTTCCACCGGAGTCGTCATTCCCAGCCGTTCCGCCCATTGCGGCTGAACTCGACCGAGGGTGCTGCCTTCCACTACGGCGTGAGGCAGAATAGCCGGATCAATGTCCCATGTTTCCAGGACGCGCAGTAATGCTGCAGGATAAGCTCGGGTTTGCGGATCAAGACCGATTTTCAGCAGGTTGCCCCGGTCGGCAATGCCCCCCTTTCCGGTCAATTGCGCCGCCACCCAATCGGCCTGATGTTGTACAAAGCGGGTTTGCTGGAAGTCGGCATGATGCAGTCGTAACCACAAGAGTTTGCTCAGAGAACTGGAGGGTGAAAGGCAGACGCCACCTGCGGGCCATTGTTGCTGGAGCCAGTCGGCCTCTGCTACGGCACGTTGATCGGAATAAGCCAGTGCCGGTCCCAAAGCCTGACCCCGCTGATTGCAGAGCAGCAGGGTGCCTGAGGTACCATCCAGACTCATGGCGCGCAAGGCGGCCCAACCCCGGGGATGGGCCAGACGCAACTGCCGGGTCAGTTGCTCCAGTCCCGACAACCAGGTCTGACTGTCCGTGAAGTTTTCAGGGGGATGACCGGGATAGGGCAGGGCGACACTGGCCAGTTGATGCAGGTGGTCATCGAGGAGTACACCGCGCAGGCCGGATGTGCCGAGATCCACCCCCAGGTAGGTAGGCATCTGTAATGGTTTCAGTAGCCGGGTTGCTGGCGGGTCCAGTGGACGACCGGTAACTGGGACAGGATTTCGGGATTTTCCCAGCCCGGCTGGCGATGCTCGATGAGCAGATCGGTACTGATGCCGCCGCGCACATACCAACGCCCCAGAAGACGCAAGTAGCGCGGCTGGATGAGCTGGATGATGTCGTCAGCAATCCGGTTGCTCATGGCTTCATGAAAGGCGCCTTCGTCGCGGAAACTCCAGAGATACAGCTTCAGGGATTTCAGTTCGACATTATACTCGCCGGGAATGAAATCCAGCAGGAAATGGGCAAAATCCGGTTGCCCGGTAAGGGGACAGAGACAGGTGAACTCCGGCATGTCCATGTGGACGACGTAATCTCTTTCCGGATGCGGGTTGGGAAAGCGTTCCAGAGCTTTGCTGGGTTGACTGGGCATGGCTTAATCCTCATCATCAAAGTTTCGACAGCTCGGTATATTACCTCAAAAAAGACCGTTCATGCGCCTCTCGGCCATCATTCTGCAAGGCTTCAAGTCTTTCCGCGAAAATACCCGTATCCAGATCAATGCCAATCCGGTAGTGATTGTCGGGCCCAATGGTTGTGGCAAGTCCAACACCGTGGATGCCTTGCGCTGGGTGCTGGGCGAATCATCCGCCCGGCAGTTGCGCGGTGGCACCCTGAGTGATGTCATCTCCAATGGCGGTGGCAGTCGTCCGGCGGCCGCCCAGGCTAGTGTGGAACTGCGCTTTGATAATAGTGATGGCAGTGCCCCGGGTGCTTTCGCCGAGGTGGCTGAAATCAGTGTCAAACGCAGTCTGGACCGGAAAGGTGACGGGCATTACCGGATCAATGGCGCGCGCTGCCGGCGCCGCGATGTGGGGGATCTGTTTCTGGGCACGGGTCTCGGCAGCAGCGCCTATGCCATTGTCGAGCAGGGGACCATTGGCCGCATCATCGAAGCCCGCCCCGATGATCTGCGCGCCATGCTGGAAGAAGCCGGAGGAATCAGTCGCTACAAGGAAAGACGGCGGGAAACGGCGCAACGCATGGTGGAAACCCGGGAGCATCTGCAACGTCTGCGCGATATTCACGGTGAAATGGACGGACGCTGGCAACGCCTGCAGCAACAGGCAGAAGCGGCGCGAAAACTCCGTGCCTTGCGGGTGGAAGAACGCCAGTGGCAATGGTGGAGCGTGGCCGCACGTGTGCAGGAACTGGAAAGTGAAGTCCAGGGCTTGATTCTGCGCCGCGATGTTGCGCTGGGCCAGCAGCAAAGCCTGGATGAACAACGCCTGCAGGTGGAGAAGCAACTGGAGCATTTGCGCGAAGCGGCGCGCGGCGTTCAGGAAAAGTTGAGCGCTGCCCAGGCGGATTTGTACACCGTGCAGGCTGAACTCAGTGAAGCCGAACACCAGTTCAAGGAAAGCGCAGGGCATATTCAAAGAGCGCAGACCGATTTGACGCAACTGGGTCAGCAACAGCAAAAAATCCAGCAGGAAAGACAACGCCAACAGGAGAGCGAAACCCGGCGTCAGGAGCAGTTGCAGGCTTTGCTGGAGGGGCAGGAGCGTCTGACCCAGGAAGAAGAACAGACTCGCAAGGCGCGGCAGGCGGCGGAGCGGCAGGCGGAAGAGCAGGAACAATTGCGCCAGCAGGCGCAGCAAAATGTGGCAGATTTACGCCGGAAAAAAGAAGTTCTGCTGGCGCAACTCCGCGAACTGGAACCGCGCGTACAGGATATGGATCAGCGTCTGAGCCGTCTTGCCCAGAGTATTCCCTCGGAACGCCCGGCTCTGGAAGCCGCCGAGCTACGGGTTCAGCAACTGGACGAAGCCCTGCTTACCGTCAACGCGCGCCTGACCAGCTTGCGCAAGACCGCAGAGCAACAACAGGAGCGGCAACAACAGTTACGCGAACCCCGCGAGCAAGCCCAAAGCGCGGTTCAGGAATATCGCGCACGGCAGAAGGCCCTGAGCAGTCTTTTGCAACGTCTGCAAAAATCCCGTCCTGAAACGCTTCCTGGTCAGATGGCTTTGATGGACTGTCTGCAGGTGCAAAAAGGTTGGGAAACCGCCCTGGAACGGGTGCTGCAGACTCGCCTGTTCGCGAGGGTGAACCCTGCGGGAGATGCTACAGAGCCTTCCGCGACAACGCTGTGGGAATCTTCCGCACGGCTCGACACGGTTGCCGCCGATGCTTTGTTGCAAGTGTTGGATATTCCCGATAACTTGCAGGCTGGGGTACAGGACTGGCTGCGCGGTTTGCGTACTGCCCCAGATTTGTCGACAGCGCTATCCCGGCGCCAGCAGTTGCAGACCGGAGAAGCCTGGATTACGCCCCAGGGCGTCATTGTCTATCCCTTGGCCGTGGTTTTTCCCGAACAGGAAGATGCGGCCAGCCTGCTGCAATGCCGCCGCGAGCTGGAAGAAAATGAACAGGAGCTGGCGGCTGCCGAAACCCAAGCACTGGCTACACAAGCGGCCCTGAATGAAGCAGAAAGCACGTTGCGCAATGTTCAGCTGTCCTTGCGGGAAAAGGAACAGGAAGCGCAAAAGGCCGCACGGGAATTGGCGCGAGAACGGGAACTGCTGGTGCGTTTGCGCAGTCGCGTCGAAACGGAAGAACGGCAACGGTCCGAGCGCCAGTCCGAAGAGCAGCGTCTGGAGGCCGAAAAAGCCGAAATTTTGGCGCGTCTGAGTCAGTTGCGCCAATCTCTGTCCGCTGAAGAAGCACACTGGAGTCAAGAGGAGCAGGCCCTGCGCGCCACCCAGCAAGCGGCTGAAGTGGACAAGCGCCGCGTGCAGGAATTGCGCACGGCCTTTGGGCGGTTGCGGGAGCAACGTCAGCAACAGGCCTTGCAGATTCAAAAATTGCAGACCGAATCCGTGGCGGCGCAGCAACGTCGGGATGATCTGCAGCAACAGGAACAACATCTTGCGCTTTCCAGATCCAGCAAGCACCAGGATCTGGAACGACTGCAACAACAACTGCCGGGTCTGCAGGCCAACCAAGCGCGTATTCAGGCGCGTCGGGAGACTCAACGGGCGGCTGTGCAAGATCAGCAGAATTTTACCCAGACCTTGGATCAGCAGATTCGCAGTCTGGAACAGCAACGCCATCCTCTGGAAACCCAACTACGCGATCTCCAGAAAAATCTGGCGCTGACCGAACAGGAAATGGTGGCAGTGCAGGTGCGTCTGGAAGAAAATGCTCTGCGCGCCGCAGAACTGGCGCAGCAGCTCGGTGAAAATCCCGGGCCCTGCCCTGACCCCGGCGCATTAGTGGAACAGCAGGAGCGCATTGCCCGGGCTATTCAGCGTCTGGGTAATGTCAATCTGGCGGCCGAAGAAGAACTGCAGGAGCTGGAAGAGCGCCGGGGTAATTTATTGGCGCAGATGGAGGATGTCGAAAGCGCTCTGAACAGCCTGGAAGAAGCCATGGCGGCCATGGATCAGGAAACCATCGCCCGTTTTGGGGACACCTTGCAAAAAGTCAATCAGGAATTGCAGGTTCTCTTTGCTATTCTTTTTGGTGGCGGTCAGGCAGCGCTCAGTTTGCTGGGAGACGATTTGCTGGATGCGGGCCTGGTGTTGCGCGCGCAACCACCCGGAAAACGTAATGCGAGCCTGCAGCAATTATCGGGCGGCGAGAAAGCTTTGACCGCCATCGCTCTGGTGTTTGCCCTGTTTCGCCTGAATCCCGCGCCTTTCTGTGTACTCGATGAAGTGGACGCTCCCCTGGACGATGCCAATGTCGGCCGTTTCTGCCATCTGGTTCAGGAAATGGCGGCGCAAACCCAGTTTTTGATCGTGACCCACCGTAATTTGACCATGCAGGTCGGGGAACAACTCATCGGTGTAACCATGACCGAGCCCGGCATTTCCCGCATTGTTCCCGTCAGCGTAGCCGCAACCCTGGCTGCAACTGAGAAATCATCAGTGCCAGAGCAGCAATAAAAATCCACTGCTGTTCCAGAGCATGTGCAACAGTATTCCCGGCCAGAGGGACCGATAACGGATGCGCAGAAAAATCAATGCCGCCGCCAATAAGGCAATAATAATCAGAGAGGGTGGATAGTGAAACTGCTCAACCTTGCTGGGTATGTGGGCGAGGATAAACAGCAGGCTCACAAAAATTGCGGACCAGATGACTGAAAAGCGGCGGCGCAAGCCGGTATAAATGGCGCCCCGAAAAATGATTTCTTCAGCAAAGGGGGCAATGACGATCAAAAGTAGTAAAACCACATAGTGGGTGAATCCAGTGCCTTTCAGTCCTTCGAAAAGACCTAGGGAACGGGGATTCAGGTGGTGGGGCGGCGGAATAAACTGAAATAGCAGATGCGCGATCAGCCCGAGACCCAGAGCCAGCAAAATGGCCAGCCCATAGCCTGAGGGACGGGATGGTGCGCACCAGGCCAAACCATTGTTTTTGGCGCTGCGCCAGGCGGTTTTAGGAAAGGTGCGCAACAGAAAAAACAATACCGCCAGTACAGATAGGCTATAACCGAGAATGTCAAGCCAAATGCGCAATGGGCTACTGATAGTATGGAAGGCTTTTTGCTCAACCAGATGGGGAATTTTTTCGTGGAGAGCGGCGTAATGGATGCCTAATTGTATGCCGAGTACAAAGTCCCTTAGCATGACAATGATTATGGCAATCATGGCCTGGCCCAGGAAAAATGCGAGAAACAGTAGTAAGGCGGACCAGGGTCCCCAGCGCAAGTAGAGGGATTTGTGCGGGATGGGACTATTCCCCGCTATGGGCGCTGACTGCGGGATGCCTTGTAAAAGCGGAACGTTTTTACCCGTATAGTGTGTGAGATTCCAGTCACTATTTTGCAATTTGCGGCGCGCCAGAAAGGCGGCAAGGCCTGCACTGAGTAGTGCCAGAATCAATAACACGCCTGTTCCACGGAGATGAAAGGGCACATGAATGAGATGGCGATAAAACCAGTAATGAGTAGTGCGCGCGACCATCAATGCATCAAGGAAATAAGAAAGTATTACGGTAACTTGCTGCCAGATTCCCGTGATTCCCAGTCCGATGACGCCCATGGGTGCCCAGGCCATGACCAGTATGCCACTGTACAATATCCACAAAATCATGCTGATTTGTAGGGCAGGATAGCCTAGATAAATAAGTATCAAAGCAGGCCAGAACAGTAGTGCCAGAGCCAGCAAGCTGGTATGGGCGGCATAGTTTTTCAGGATTTGCGTGCTGACCTGCCCGTGGTTGCCGCCAAAACGGCCTGTCAGCATCAGATATTGCCAGTCAAATACTCGCAGTGGCCAGGCCCCCCAGGTCATTACCGGGATCAAAAAAAGCACCGGGAAAAATGGTAAAAGGGCGGGCAGATGCACTGCACCCAAGCGCAGATATTCCAGTCCAAATATCAGCAGTGGGATGAGGGGTTGGATCAACAGAACCGCCGGTATCCCCAGAGGGCGTCGCGCCGTGTCAAGGATGGGACTATGCCAGGAGCCCGGCATCCAGTGCCAGAAAGAATCCCAGGCCATCCCACGGAGGCAAAATTCCCTGGGAAAATGCAAGAGCGCTTTCCCGTATTCCTGCCACTCCCGTGGGGTTTTTCCCATCAAGAGAGCGATGAGCAGCAGCAGGACCGTTCCCAGCGTCCAATCCAGAAAACCCGGTATGGCCAGAAAAGCCTTTCTGGCGGGGGCAAAATACAGCACCGGATAGATGGTCAGCAGGGGAAAAATCTGCCAGGCCTTGCGATCTTCTCTGCGATAGCCTCCAAGGCCCAAGAACAGGGCAAATATCGCGGCCCAGAAAGCAATATAGGTGCTGAACAGATAAGCCTCGGGAACTACGATAGGGATATGCAGTAGTTCGACAAAAAAAAGCGCCATGATGGCGAACAGCAGAACAAAAAACAGACTTCTGGATTGCCGGCGAAAGTCGGGGAGCAGGCGTAACAGGTCTTCGGAAATTAGACGCCAGTAGTGAAACAGGAAGCCGGAGACCATGAAAAAAAATGCTAACCCTAATAGGGGAAAAAAGACATTTACGGCGTGAGGATGATTGCTTTTAAGCGCAAAAACACCCGCTGAACCCGCCAAAAAAAAACCAACGCCCGCAAAGAGGTTCAGATTATTCTGAAACAGCAGGCGCGGATGCAGACAGCGCCAGATGCCGGTCATGACACCTCCCGGGTCAGTTCCAGAAAGCGGGTTTCGGTTTCTCCGGGCTGTAAGGTCTGACGGGGCCAGTCTGCCAGCATCCGGCCATGATGCAGTACCAAAAACCGTGAGCAGATGCGTTCCAGATCGGAAACAATGTGGGAGGACAGTAATACGGCAGCTTCCCGCTCCTGCACATGCTCATGGAGCAGGCTGAGAAAATCCTGACGGGCCTGTGGGTCCAACTGGGAAACCGGTTCATCGAGCAGCAGCACTCGGGGGCGGTGGCGCATGGCCAGCACAATAGCCAGGCGTTGCCGTTGCCCACCGGAAAGTTCCTGGACCTTTTTCGCAGGATCGAGGCTTGCCCAGTCTTCCAGTTTTTTCCAGTACCGATCTGCGGCGGGATAAAAACCGGCAATCAGGTCGAGAAGTTGGTGCACCCGCAACCAGGAAAATCCCGAAAATTCCTGGGGAACGTAGCCAGTTTGAATGCGCCTTTGAACATCCAGTTGGGCAACATTTTGCCCCATTATTTGGATGGCCCCGTGATTGGGCAGAACAAGGCCAGTCAGGCAGGTGAGGAGGGTGCTCTTACCCGCCCCATTGGGCCCCAGTAAGGCTACAATTTGGGCAGCCGGTAATTCAAGACTGATATTCTGGAGGATGGCGGTTTGCCCGTAGCTTTTACTGATATCTTTGCACAGTAATAAGGGACAGTTCTGTGCAGGATTCTCCAGGTTCGACATTGCGGCTCCTGAACCGGTTATTACCGATTATGACCCTCTTTGTTATTTAAGCTATCACAGAAATATGACAGTTTTATGAACTTCCGACACCTATATCAAAGGATTGGCAAGAGGGTCGATCAGGAACGCATTTTTCGCATGGAGATCACGCGTCATACAGAGAAAGAACAGGCCAGCCTTGGGCCTCCGCATGGGCTTGCAAGCGCTGGTCAGGATTGACCGCCACAGGATTCTCAACGGTTTCCAGCAACGGCAGATCATTATAGGAGTCGCTGTAAAAAGTGCTGCCCTGCAGACTTTGCTGCCAGTCGTGACCTTGTTCCTGCAACCAGTGGCGGAGACGTTCGATTTTGCCTGCTTGAAAACAGGGCGTGCCGACGGTTTTTCCGGTAAAGTCGCCGGCCGCATTTTCTTCAATTTCGGTCGCCAGTAAATGCTCAATACCGAATTCTTCCGCAATGGGCGCTGTGACAAAACGATTTGTCGCAGTAATGATGACCAGCTGATCGCCTTGTTGGCGATGATCTTCCACCAGTGCCCGGGCTCGGTTGGAAATCATGGGTAAAACCCGTTCCTGAAGATATTCCCGGTGCCAGGCATCCAGTTGGGCGCGGGGATGGGCAGTCAATGGCGTCAGTTGGAAATCCAGAAAAGCCCGAATATCCAGTTTGCCCGCCACATAATCGGCATAAAACTGGTCGTTGCGCCGGTTGAATTGTTCGGCATCGACAATGCCGCGACTTCCCAGAAATTCCATCCAGGCGTGGTCGGAATCGCCCGTCAGCAGGGTGTTATCCAGGTCAAAGAGGGTCAGCGCCATTTTTTCTCCGTCAGATTAGGGGTGTCGGTATGGATTATACCAGAAAGGGCAATTGGGATATGCTCGCCACAGCATTCACGATGGGCAATTTGAAGGAGTTTACGGTGGCATCGGCGCATGAAAAAGATCGGGAACGGATGATGCATTTACGGGCGCAATTGACAGATGCCAATGCCGCTTATTATCAGAAAGATGCCCCCACTCTCAGTGACGCTGAATATGACAGTCTTCTGCGGGAATTGCAGCAACTCGAAGCGCAGTATCCGCAATGGCAAAGCCCTGATTCCCCCACCCAACGGGTAGGCGCTGCGCCGCTCAGTCAGTTTGCCGAGATCCATTATCAGGTGCCCATGACCTCTCTGGATAATGTGTTTGATGCTGCGGGTTTTACCGACTGGTTGGCACGGGTACACAAGGGTTTGGGTCGGGAGCAGGTCAGTTTGAGTGCTGAACCCAAATTTGACGGTCTTTCGGTCAATATCCGCTATGAACATGGACAACTGCTGCAGGCGGGAACCCGTGGAGATGGGCAGACCGGCGAAGAGGTCACCGCCAATGTCCGGAGTATTCGTAATGTTCCTTTACAGCTGCAAGGGAATAACTGGCCGGATATTCTGGAGGTGCGGGGGGAGGTGGTTATTCCGGTGGCGGCTTTTGCGCGTCTGAATACCGAACGGCTGCGTCAGAACGAAAACCCGTTTGCAAATCCGCGCAATGCGGCGGCAGGAAGTTTGCGGCAACTGGACTCGCGGATCAGCGCCCAAAGACCTTTGGCTTTTTTTCCCTGGGGCTGGGGAGAGGTTCAGGCGCCGCTGGCGCCCACGCATCTTGAAGTAATGTCTAAGCTGTCGGAATGGGGATTTGAAGTGACTCCTTACCTGAAGAATGTGGGTGATCTCTCTGAATGCGACGAATATTATCAGGAAATGCAGAATCAACGTGAACAAATGCCCTTTGAAATAGACGGCCTGGTGTTCAAGGTCAACGCTTTAGAAGAGCGGGAACAACTGGGTTTTACCGCGCGGGCGCCGCGCTGGGCGATTGCTTATAAATTCCCGGCCCATGAAGAAAAAACCGTGGTTGAAGATATTCTCGCTTCCGTGGGCCGGACCGGAGTCATCACCCCGGTGGCTCAGTTGCGCCCGGTGCAAGTAGGAGGGGTGATGGTCAGTCGCGCCAGCCTGCATAATCAGGATGAGGTGGAGCGCAAGGATATCCGGGTCGGTGATACGGTATTGGTGCGTCGGGCGGGCGATGTGATTCCCGAAGTGGTCATGGTGATACTCGACGCCAGACCTGAGCATACCCAACCCTGGCAGATGCCCGCGCGCTGTCCGGTGTGCGGGTCGGAAGTGTTGCGCCTCAGCCACGAGGCTGCCCATCGTTGTATGGGGGGTATTTATTGTCCGGCACAACAGATGGGAGCCATCAGCCACTTCGCCTCGCGCAAGGCCATGGATATCCGGGGCTTGGGTGAAAAGTTGATTAGTCAGCTGGTGGAAAGGGAGATTGTTAAAACCGTCGCGGATATTTACCGGCTGGATGAGCCCGTTCTCTGTGATCTGGAACGCATGGCACAGAAATCAGCCCAGAATCTGCTCGCTGAAATCGCTACTTCCCGCGACACGCAGCTGTGGCGCTTTTTGTATGCCCTGGGCATTCGTCAAGTCGGGGAAACCACGGCGAAGGCTCTGGCCACTCATTTCGGGGATCTGGACCCGCTGATGGCCGCTGACATGGAACAGCTTCAGCATATTCCCGATGTGGGGCCGATCGTTGCCGAAGCGGTGCTGCATTTTTTTGCCCAGCCCCATAACCAGGAAGTAATTGCCGCTCTGCGCGCCGCCGGTCTGCACTGGGAGAAAGTGACGCCCAAAAGTGCCGGTCATTTGCTCGGGCGCATTTTTGTCTTGAGCGGAACGCTTCCCCATTTAACCCGGGAAGAGGCCAAATCCCGTATTGAAACCGCTGGCGGCAAGGTGAGCAGTTCAGTATCCGCCAAAACCGATTATCTGGTACTGGGTGCCGAAGCGGGTAGTAAAGCGGAAAAGGCGGCAAAATTGGGGATCAAGACGCTGGATGAAGAGCAATTGCTGGAGCTTCTGGGGATGGAATGACGGACAAACATTAAATCTAGTTTGAAACTTGGGGGCGAGACGGCGGTCACAGATCTCAATGTTTAACTGGAGAGAAAACCATGCCGCTTATCCTTAACCGCCCATCCATGCTGAAATCCTTATGGTTGCTGTTTCCGGCCAGCCTGCTGCTGGCTGGCTGTGCCCAGGAAGTCTCGCCTAGCCCGGTTGCCCGGGTACAAGCTCCCGCCCCTATGGCGCCTCTGCCTACCCGGAGTTATCAGGCACCCAAAGTGGAAAGCAAAAACATCAATGGACCATTAGGCGGAAGCAACCGCTATTTATCCGATGCGGAACTGGCTGCCTTGCCCACTCATCTGCGCGTTCATTTTGCGACCAACAGCAGTCAGGTCAATGGGCATGGTCGTCACATTGCTCTGGATAATGCCCGCTTTCTGCTGAAATTTCCCCATGTGGATGTGCGCCTGGAAGGTAACTGCGACCAGCGCGGTACCCAGGAATATAATCTGGCGCTGGGTAACCGCCGTGCCGAAGCCGTCGCCCGCCTTCTGGAAGCGGATGGCGTATCTGCCCGCAGAATCCAGATGGTTTCTTTCGGCAAGGATAATCTCTTGTGTTACGCCAATGATCCCCAATGTTGGCAGCGCAACCGGCGCGTGGATTTTGTCTATCATGCCGTATTAGCACCGCAACATTGAATATGTCCATAACCTGCACCCTTAAGGAAAGGCTGGCTGGATAGAGGCTTTTATCTGGATACTGCCACAGTTGCTCGGCTGATCCGCAGCAACGTCAGATTTTCGTGATTATATAATTCGTAACTGACATAGATGGTCTGAATCGTCAGATTATTGGGTAAACGACTGCGCATGCTGTGTACTTCCCGACTGGGCAAGACCAGATACAAGGGAGCGGGATTATTCCGCAGAATGTGCAGCAATTCGTCGATTTGTTTGGGGCGATGCAGAACCATGTTGCCGCGTCCGGCATAAAACAGGAAATTGGGCTGAAACCAATGCCAGGCCGCAATACTATAGGGCTTTCCATCTTGATACTGGCGGATTTTTTCGCCCATGAACGCTGAAGGCTTGAGTACATTCAAGGCGGGCTCGGTGTAGGTCATAAGGCAGAAAGTGAGGGCAGCAGCCCCGAGGGTGAGGGTGCTGAGCCAACGCCCGATTTGCCCTTTCCAGACCCAGAGCATGGCTATCAGGGCGGATAGGACGTAGGGTAGCCCCAGGTAATACAGAGAACCCAGGGGCGGGATTTGAGCCGGAATAATCAAGGCACCCGCAATCACCAGAGCCATTCCCACCAGAAAGAGCGCAGCCAAAGATCCATACAGACCTGAACGCTGCAGCGGTTTTTCCCCGGTGAGTGCTTGATGGAGGCGAACGCCAAGAAACATGAACAGGGGCGGATAAGCTTCCCAGACGTAATTGGGCAGCTTGGTGGCGGATATACTGAAAAAAATCACCCAGACCAACAGCCAGCTGAGCAGAAAAGTCTCTACGGGATGCTCTTGAATCAGTTGCCGACGTTTCAACCAGAGTAGTCGCAATGCCTGGGGCAGAAAAATGGACCATGGCAGAAGAGCGAGAGGAATGGTCAACAGGTAATAAAAGAATGGTCCGCGATGTCCCTGCATTTCCGCATTGTAGCGGCTGATATTGGCGCGCAGCAGAAAACCCAGGTCCCAGCGCCAATGGGTTTCCACCCCCACGGCCACGTACCAGGGCAGGGCGATGAGTAAAAACAGAGGCAATCCCCATTGCAGCCGCCCTTCTTTCCACAAATAGGGGAGGTTCCCGCGCAGCAACAAAAAGACGACGATAATCAATCCGGGGATTAGAAAGCCGATGGGTCCCTCATCCAGCGTCGCCAGGGCCATGGCCGCATAGCTGAGCAATATACTGATCGTGCGTTCATCCGGAAACTGATAGGCCCGCAAGTAACTGATCAGGCTCATACTGACAAAAAGGATCAGTAACGGGTCAGGCACCGCCGCCCTGAATATGATTTGACTGTGCAAAATGGTGGCTGCTATCAGACCCGTCAGCAGGGCCGGTCCGGGGCCGATCAAACGCTGCGTGGACATGGTCAGATACAGAATGAACAGCGCCCCCACCAGCACCGAGCCCATCCGCAGCCCCCAGCTGTTCATGCCAAAAAGCTCTACTCCGCCCCACATCAGCCAGTAATTCAGGGCTGGCTTGGCGACCCGCAAGGTCCCGTTAAACAGGGGCACGACAAAATTATGCTGGGCAAACATTTCCTTGAGTGCCTGAGCGTTATTGGGCTCATCAATATCCCAGAGGCTACCGCTGCCACTGTGATAGGCAAACAGGGCCAACGCACCCAGAAAAAGCAGGCTACATAAAAAATAAAAACGCGCAGTGTTCAGAGGTTGCTTGACAGCCATAAAAACAGGCGGACTCCATGAAAACGAATTTTGCGCTAAATATCATAACAAAAACCGGAGCGGGGTGATCTATTCTCTACCAGTATTCCTTGAGCTCTGGTTTATCCACTACCTTGCTGATGACTGACATGAAAAGACCGGGAACTTTCAGAAGACTTACATATCATATTAGACTTATGCAGCAAAATATGGCTTATCCCTCTCGTCCTGCTACCAGCTGTAGCAGCTTATGAGTCCAGAACGTGTCTCCCACGTTGCTGGCAGTGATGTGCTATGCGTCTATTCAGGTAGGTAGATCGATTGCTTGTTTGTGAAAGGCTTTATTCATGAACCGACCGGAGAAGTATCTTCCGGCAGGTCGTGCACGTCTGGTTGTTGGGGTTCTCCTCCTGACTTTTGTGCTCATGCTGCTGCGCGATATGTATCTCCAACTGATGGATACCTCCACATTACGCCAGCAAGGACAAATGCGTTATCTGCAATCCGTTCCTTTACCTGCCAGTCGAGGCATTATTACCGCCCGTAACGGGCAAGCCCTGGCAGTGAACGTGCATGCAGTGACCATCTGGGTGGATCCGGCCATTCTCGACAAACACCGTGCTGAGTGGGCTGTACTTAGCCAGGTTTTGCATTTGTCCCGGGCGGCTTTTGCCAGACGAGTTGCCAGCGGCGGGGCGGATTATGCTTATATCGAACGCCAGGTGGCCCCCAGCGTCGGGAAAACCGTACAACATCTGCAAGTGCCGGGGATTTATGTGCAGAATACCAGCAGAACCTATTATCCTCTCGGGGCAGTCACGACAGGCTTATTGGGACTGGTGGACGAAGCACATCAGGGATCTTCGGGCCTGGAACGAGGCTATAACGCCTGGCTCAGAGCGCGCCCTGGCCGGGAGTTGGCGCTGGTGGATGGTCATGGACAAATTGTCCATGTGGCCAAGGTGCAGGGTCTGGCCCATTTTGGTCATGCCTTGCAGCTGACCATCAATCCCCAGATGCAGTACTGGGCATATATCACTTTGGCGCGTTCACTGCACCATTTCCATGCCAAAGACGGTTCTGCGGTGGTTATGAATGTGCATACCGGGCAGATTCTCGCCATGGTCAGCGCACCCAGCTGTAATCCCAACGCCTTGGGTGCTTGTACGAATCCTGGTGATTACACCAATAATGCGGTACATCAAGCCTTTGAGCCGGGTTCTGTTATGAAACCCTTTGCTGTGGCAGCGGCGCTCGCCAGTCATAGTGTGCAACCCAATGCCCGCTTCAATGTGTTTCATCCTTTGATGGTGGATGGATATGCCATT
>NZ_MXAV01000046.1 GCF_002847505.1 Acidithiobacillus marinus | reverse complement strand
GTATTGCCTAACTGGCGGAGCTGGAGTCTGGCCCGCCACGCCACTATTGCCCTGGGTTACGGCATCAGCGTCACCACCCTGCAACTGGCTGATGCTTATGCTGCATTTGCTAATGGCGGTTACCATATGCGGCCAGAATTGGTGATGGGGCAGGCACCGGTAGCCACCAGAATCATGCCAGCCTGGGTGGCGAGAAAGCTTCGGGTCTGGTTACAGAGTGTGGCTGAACCGGGAGGTACGGGGGTTCTGGCGGCCATTGATGGCTATCATGTGGCGGGCAAAACCGGCACGGCCAATATGGCCAATGGTCACGGCGGTTTTTACGGGCATAACACCAATGCCACCTTTGTGGGCTTCGCTCCCGGTAATCATCCCCAACTGGTCATGGCCGTTTCCCTGCGCGGCAGTCATTTCAAGTGGAATTTTGGAGGGATTGAAGCGGCGCCCGTATTTCGGGTGACCATGCGCCATGCTTTGCAGGAACTGGATGTAGCGCCCGCCTGTCAGCATGGTCCAATCATGCGTATTACCATCAAACCCGGTGAAAATCTCGCAGAAATCGCCCGACAGTATCATAGTTCAGTCGCGCATCTGATGAATATCAATCAACTGCGCAATCCCGAAGATATTGACTCAGGCACTTTACTGAAAGTACCGACCCCTAAAGGTGAAAAGCATATTTGTCGCTTCGCGGCACCGTTGGTTTCTCGAGCCCAGGCAGAGATATGGAGCGAGGGCGGGGGAGGGACCTGACAGTGGCTGGGGGCGGTGTTGATGATTACACCAACGAGCGAAGCGTGTAATTTGTCCGCGTGAAGCGCTTGGTTATAAATGCTTTTCATTTTCTTTGTTGTGCCAAATCCTTAATATATAGATTATGTCATCGGAGATAAGGTAGCGTACTGTGTAGTTGCTTACATAAAGATCGCGAATAAGATCCGGATCGGATGCTTTCAAAACGGGTAGACCAATTTTTGGAAATTGCCTCAGCTTCTCGATACCTTCTTGTAGATCTATCGCAATTCTACGCGCTGCAAACGGATTTTTAACCTCTACAAATTCCACTACTCTGTTTAGATCATCGACTGACTCTTGCGAATACCTTATTTTCATGATTTAGGTGGCGATTTTCGATTATTGGTGCCCCAGCTATTCAGCCAGGCATTCACACCCTCTTCATCAATAGATTTACCTGCCTTGATGGTTTCAAGCGCTTCAAGGGTGTCCTGCCATCTTGAATCTTCCAGAGACTGCCTCGCAAGAAATTCTTTAATAGCCTGATTTATTATATAATTTTTACTCCTATCAAGCTTTTTGGAAAGAAGCTCCAGAGGTTTTTCCACGTCGTCAGCAATTCGAACACTCGTAACACTCATGATACCCACCCTCGGTGTAGTGATATGTGTTACACCTTAGTACATTCGGGATATCAAGGCTAGAGGAATTTATAACGCATTGCTTACCGGCCTTCTGGGGCTTTATGTACACCATAGTGACAACTAGGCTTACAACGGGGGCTACTTTGCGCTTGTAATTGCGAGTTCCAACGCAGCTTGCGTTTCATCAACTACCTGTCCATCGTCTTCCACGTGCGCGCATTTCCAAGTCCGTTTTTCTACAAAGCTTGGCGCATGTTCAATGGCTCCCATCGGCTCAATTCCCATTGCCGCAAGGCGTGCCAGTAGTTCTTGCAAAACATCATCCTTACGAAGTGACCACGTGGAGGCAAAGCAGCGCCAGAATACCCAGCCAGCCCGCTCCAAGACGCGCTGACGGTTCATGTCATGCTGCCATCGGTCTGGACCGTGGTATTCATCGCCATCCAACTCAATTGCCAAGCGGTTATCCCCTGCACCCTCAACGACCATGTCGATGCGGTAAGCGCCAGTTTTCACTTGTGGAATAACACGATACCCACGAGAGGAAAGAACGGAAAACACTTCCCGCTCGAACCCGGATTCGCACTGGTCAATCAGCACTCCCGCTTCCTCTTTGTCTGTCACCATCGGTTTGTTAAAGTTGAGGTGTCCTGACAATAGTGGACAGTCCCGTTTCAAGCGGCCACCCGTGTGAACGACTGTGCGAACATGGCGGAGGCCAGATAGCCAATCCGTGAATGCCGGCGTTGGCGGTTGTAAAAAATCTCAATGTATTCCCGAATAGCCGATTCCGCCTGCGCCCGGGTCTCAAAGCTTTGGTGGTGGATCATTTCATTTTTCAGGCTGCCCCAGAAGCTCTCGATGGGGGCGTTATCATAGCAATTGCCCTTTCTCGACATGGAAGCCACCAAACCGTTTTCCTGGAGAATGGTGCGATATGCCTTAGCGCAGTACTGACTCCCGCGATCGGAGTGGTGGATCAATCCGGGAGCGGGGCGCCGATGCTGTATCGCCCTGTTCAGGGCGCTGATGGCCAACTCCTGGGTCATCCTGGCACCCATGGCTAGGTCCTCCGGGTTTTTTCATGGGCGGCGCGAATGGCGACCTTCAGCCGCTCATCCTCCTGTCGGTGCTTGGACAGCGGTCGCTTCAACCAAGCGTAAAAGCCGCTGCGGGAGACAGCCAACAGCTTCGCCATGACGTTGATCGGATATTAGCTTCGCCAGGCCTTCATGAGCGCGTACCTTGCAGCGATTCCCTGGCAAAGTACGCAGCGGCTTTTTTTACGATATCCCGCTCCATACGCATTTGCGCCAGTTCCTTACGGAGCCGCTGATTCTCTCCTTCCAGCTCGGCCACCGTACGCGCCCCGGGGGCACTTCCTGATTTTCCGCCACGCGCGTTGGCCACCCATCCCGCCAGAGTGCCATTCGGTATGGATATGCGCTGTGCCGCCTCCTGTAAGCTGAGCCCCTGACTCAAAACCAACTTGACCGCTTCCGCCCGAAACTCAGCCGTATAGCTCTGTACTTTCTTTCCCATAAAATCCTCCTAGATCCATTATACTCAATCGGGAGTGTCCACAAGATTCAGGGTACCTCACTATCTTGGAGTGGTCGTATCGTGGACTAACGAAATGTTCCATCACTTCTCTGTTTTCAGCGCATAACGTGGAGGTCAGGGGCGTTGCGCGACTTTATCGCACAGCGTCCCTTGCACCGCAGGGTTAGCGATCTTGGCCAAATAAGGACCAAGGTCTTTGAACGCTTGTTCCTCAAGGAGGCCAACAGACACATCGACTCCCCCCGCCTTGAGAATTTGAATTCCCGCACCGGAATTTCTTGGGTCGGGGTCGAGGGTGGCGACGTAGACACGCTTGATGCCACGGGCAACCAGTTCTTTTGCACAGGACGGAGTTCTGCCGTGAAAAGAACACGGCTCAAGCGTGACAAAGGCGATGACCTTGGACAAGTCTCCGGACACTTGGGAAAGCGCCATAGCCTCAGCGTGATGTTGCCCCGGCGGCTGAGTAAACCCCCTGGCAATGACCCCTGAGTTCTCTAAAACAAGAACACACCCGACGGGAGGATTGGGGAGGCAAGCAGGCAAGGCCTTTCGCCCCTCTAGCAGGGCGAGTTGCATGTACTCGGCGGCAATATCGTTCATGATCGCTAACTCTTCCAGTCTGTATGAACCCAGCATTGGCAGCTTCGGAACGCACAAGGCGAAAATGCCGCAGCATCATTTTATATGGGCGCATATCCAAGCAATGGTGCTATTTTTTTCGGCCACAATGGGCGCAAAGCCCATTGACCACCAACTCCATTTCGATCACGGAATAATTCTTGGGCAGTTTGGGGGCGGCAAGCTGGCTGTCAGGCAGGCAAAATACCTGTCCACAGGAGACGCAATGAAAATGGGGATGTTGCTCGGAATGTTCCTGGCGCCGGGCGCTGAAACGCCAGACCCGGTCATCGGCGGTGATGCGGTGGGCGAGTCCTATATCCACCAGCCATTCCAGGTTGCGATATAAACTGACCCGATCTACAGGGCTTTCCATGCTGTTTTCCAGACGCTGCTGTACTTCCGGATGGCTCAGGGGTTGCTCGGCTTCGAGCAGGGTTTTATACACCGCCACGCGCAGGCGCGTAACCCGCTGTCCGGCATCCCGCAGCAGTTGGGTCACTTCCGCATCGCTGTGTTTGAGGGGCGCGTCATGGACATGATTATTCATGGGTTCATGCTAGAGCAGCCCCTGCATGGGTGCAAGCACACTGAGGGCATAAACAGCGGCCTTGTGATTTATCCTTACAACGAGGCCACCTGAACTCGATCATTCGGTGAGGTAAAAAAAGAACATGCAGGCGCATTGCTGGACAGTGAGGCATCTGCCGCGCTAGATTTTCAACAGGTCCACTCAGGAGTTTCTCATGTCCTCAGAAAATATCGTGGTCGGTCAAGATGCCCCGCAATTTCAGGCGGCTGCTTATGGTCAGCAAGCCAGCATCAGTCTCAAGGATCTGCAAGGAAAAATTGTGGTGATATATTTTTACCCCAAAGATGATACGCCGGGTTGCACCACGGAAGGCCAGGAATTTACGGCGCTGTATCCTGAATTTCAGGCGGCCGGAGCGGAAATTCTCGGGGTGTCTCGCGACAGTTTGTCCAGCCATGAAAAATTTGCCTGCAAATACCACTTTCCCTTTCCGCTGCTAGCAGATACGGATGAAAAACTATGCCAGACTTTTGACGTGCTCAAGGAAAAAAACATGTACGGCAAAACCAGTATTGGCGTCGAGCGCAGTACTTTTGTTATAGACCGTCAGGGCAAAATTGCCTATGTGGAACGCAAGGTTAAAGCGGCAGGGCACGCTGCGGCGATGCTTGATCTGGTGAAAAAACTTCCATGAATGCGGGCAAAGCGGTTTCCGGTGATCATCACAAACCGCGTCTTTACATTCTCGATACCAATGTATTGATGCATGACCCCGCATCGTTGTTCCGTTTTCAGGAACACGACATTTTACTGCCCATGATTGTGCTGGAAGAGCTGGACCAGCATAAAAAAGGCCTGAGTGAACAGGCCCGCAATGTCCGTCAGGTCAGTCGCCGACTGGATGAGCTGTTGACGGATACGGCGGATCTGGACCAAGGCTTACCCCTGCCTTATGCCCAGGGTCGGCTGTTTTTTCAGACCGCCGCTTATCAGCAAGCCTTGCCGGAAGATCTAGCCGGAGGCAAGGCCGATAATGAAATTCTGGCAGTGACTCTGGCATTGCAGAACCGCCATCCCGAAAAAGATGTCATTTTGGTTAGCAAGGACATCAATCTGCGCATCAAGGGCCGTACCCTCGGCATTCGTGTGGAAGATTATGAAAATGACCGTGCCCTGGAAGATGCGGATTTATTGTATACCGGTTCAGAAGTGCTCAGCGAGAATTTCTGGGATCAGCATAGCCGGGATCTGGACGCCTGGCAGGAAAGTGGCCGTAGTTTTTACAAAATCAGTGGTCCCGCTATCCAGAACTGGCATGCCAATGAATTTATTGCCCTGAATCAGGGGGAGGAAAACACCGAGGATTTCGCAGCCATAGTCCGCGAAGTGCACCCGGAACATGCCATTATCGAACGGATTACCGATTACCGGCATGAACGCCACGCCGTCTGGGGGATTGTCGCCCGCAATCCCGAGCAGAATTTTGCCCTGAACCTGCTCATGGATCCGGATATTGATTTTGTCACACTGCTGGGCCACGCCGGGACCGGAAAAACCTTGCTTACCCTGGCGGCAGCTCTCGATCAGGTGTTTGAACATAAACGGTATTCCGAGGTCATCATTACCCGGGCAACAGTGCCGGTGGGTGAAGAAATCGGTTTTTTACCGGGCACCGAAGAAGAAAAAATGCAGCCCTGGATGGGTGCACTGGAAGACAACCTCGAAATTCTGGCACGCAGCAGTGATGAGGCGGGCAGTTGGGGGCGCAGTGCTACCCAGGACCTGCTCAACAAGCGGATTCGGGTCAAATCCATGAGTTTCATGCGTGGCCGGACCTTTCTGGAAAAATTCGTCATCATCGACGAGGCCCAGAACCTGACCTCCAAGGAAATGAAAACCTTGATCACCCGTGCTGGTCCCGGCACCAAAATCGTTTGTCTGGGAAACATCGCCCAGATTGATACGCCTTATCTCACGGAAACCACCTCGGGACTGACTTACGTGGTCGATCGTTTCAAGAATTGGGCGCACAGCGGACACATCACTTTGCGTCGCGGTGAGCGCTCACGTCTGGCTGATTTTGCGAATGAAGCACTGTAGATGACTTGTCGGCCGGGCGGCTGACCCCTTAGACTGCGCTAGGCGTTTTCTGGGGGGATGCGGGCATGAACTGGACGGTGGCCGATAGTCGTCATCTGTATAATTTGCGGCAATGGGGTGAGGGCTATTTTGATGTGGGCGCCGATGGGCAGATGGTCGTGCGCCCGGAAGCGCGTGAAGATAGCCCGGCCATAGGGTTGGCCGATGTGGCGGCGGAACTCGGTGAACATTCGCTGGGATTACCCTGTCTGCTGCGTTTTCCGCAAATTTTGGGGCATCGGGTCGAAAAATTGCGCGGCGCTTTTACTGGGGCCATGCAAGACACGGGATACCAGGGCAGCTACACTCCCGTCTATCCCATCAAGGTGAATCAGCAACGCCGGGTGGTGGAAGAAATTTTGCGGGCGGGAGCAGGTAATGTGGGCCTCGAAGCTGGCAGCAAACCCGAATTACTGGCCGTACTGGGTCTCATGCCCCTGGGTGGGACGGTCATTTGTAATGGCTACAAGGACCGCGAATACATTCGTCTGGCTCTGAGTGGCGAGAAACTGGGTCTGCGGGTGTATCTCGTGGTAGAAAAAATTTCCGAACTCCCCCTGATTCTCAGCGAATCCCGTGATCTGGGCGTACAGCCCCGCATCGGCGTGCGGGCGCGACTGGCTTCGGCGGGCGCTGGCAAATGGCAGAATACCGGCGGAGAAAAATCCAAATTCGGTTTATCCACGGCGCACATGCTCGCACTCCTGGCCCAACTGCGTGCGGAAAATGCCCTGGATAGTCTGCAGCTACTGCATTTTCACCTGGGTTCGCAAATTCCCAATATACAGTTCATCAAAGGCGGTATGCGCGAGTGTGGGCGTCTATATGCGGAATTACGCCGTCTGGGCGCCAATCTGGAGGTGGTGGATGTGGGCGGTGGATTGGGCGTGGACTACGAGGGCACCCATTCCCGCGCTTACTGCTCTACCAATTATCATATGGCCGATTATGCCCATGCCATTGTCAGTGCCCTGGCGGAAGTGGCGCGTCAGGAAAATCTGCCGGAGCCCCATATTATTTCTGAATCAGGGCGGGCCCTGACCGCCCATCATGCCATCTTGCTGACCAATGTGACCGATGTGGAAACGGCGGCGGGGGAGCATCCCCTGTCCGCAGCTTCTGTGCAGGCCATGCCGGAAGAATGGCAACGCCTGCTCCAACGCCTCGATAACACCCAGGCTTCAGATGCGCTGGAAGTGTATCAGGAGGCGATTTATCTGCTGGGTGAAGCCCATCAGCAGTTCAATCTGGGAATGATCGCGATTGAAGAAAGAGCCCGGGCCGAAGAAGTGTATGCGCGGGTCATCTGGCAGGTGCGGCGTTTTCTGGACCCCCACAACCGCGCCCACCGGGATATTCTCGATGAGCTCGACGAAAAAATTGTCGATAAATATTTCGTCAATTTTTCCCTGTTTCAGTCTTTACCCGATGTCTGGGCCATTGATCAGATTTTTCCGATCATGCCCATTCAGCGCCTCCAGGAGGAACCCACTCGGCGGGCGCGCATCGAGGACATTACTTGCGATTCCGACGGGCGTATTGATGCCTATGTTACTGCCGAAGGCTTGACGCCTGCCTTGCCGGTGCATGCTGTAGATCCGGACAAACCCTATATATTGGGGGTGTTCATGGTCGGGGCCTACCAGGAAATTCTCGGCGATATGCACAATCTTTTCGGCGATACGGATTCCGTCAATGTGCTCTGTGATGCTGAGGGCCAGATGTTGCTGGAGCAGCCCATGACCGGAGATACGGTCGAGTCGGTGCTGAATTATGTGCAATTTTCGGCACCTGATCTGCTTGCCCGTTTTCAGAAAAAAGTCGATCAAGCTGAGGATCTGGACGCCGGACAGCGCCATTTATTTCTGCAGCAATTTGCCGATGGTCTGCATGGTTATACTTATCTGGAGTAATTTGTGATTCTTGAACCTGATACTTCGCCTTACATCCTGCTGGGTGGTGAAAACGCCGTGCGGACCCTGGTAAATCGCTTTTATGATCTGATGGACAGCGAAGCCCAATGGCGTAGCCCATTGCGGGAGATGCACCCGAAGGATTTGTCTGAATCCAAGGAAAAGCTATTCCTGTTTTTATCGGGGTGGTTGGGTGGCCCGGACTTGTATGTACAAAAATTTGGACATCCGCGCCTGCGCGCCCGCCATGCCAGCTTTCCAGTGGACGATCAGGCTCGGGATCAGTGGATGGCTTGCATGCTTCGCGCCATGCAGGAACAGGAAATGCCTCCGGAACTGTACGAACATTTGCAGACATCGCTGCAGCGCACAGCGGATTTCATGCGCAATCGCTAGTCATTTCTCCTCAGTCAGGCAGCTACAACTGGGTTGATCAGCGCACCGATACCTTCAATGCGGATTTCGCAGTGTTCTCCAGATTGCAAAAAGCGCGGTGGGTTACGGGTGAAACCCACTCCGGCAGGGGTTCCGGTAATGATCAAGTCGCCGCAACGCAGCGGCGTAACCACCGCCAGCGCCTGAATCAACGCCGCCACATCGAAAATCAGATCGGCGGTATTGCCAGTTTGCATGACGGTGCCATCTATCAGGGTATGCAGGTTCAATCCTTTTGCGCCTAGCGGCAGTTCATCGGCGCTGACCAGCATGGGTCCACAGCCTCCTGTTGCCGGAAAGTTTTTACCGAGCGTCCATTGACTGGCACGAAACTGAAAATCCCGGACACTGGCGTCATTGAAAATAGTGTAACCCGATACACATTCCAGAGCCTGATTTTCCGTCAAGGTGCCGTAGCAGGTTTTACCGATAACCACCGCCAGCTCACCTTCGTAGTCCAGTTCCTGAGAATTTGCCGGGATCCGCAAGGCCTGAGCGTGACCCACCAGAGTATCGGTAAAACGCGTAAAAAAGTTGGGAAATTCTGCCGCTGGCGCCGCAACTTCAGTGGCATGGCTTTGATAATTCAGGCCGGCACAAAGGATTTTGCTGCTTTCCGGCAATGGTGGTAAAAAACTCAATTGTTCAGGATCCAGTATATCCTTGGATTGAGCACGATTAAGACGTTGCTCCAGATCGTTACGCAAACTGCCGCTAGCCCCCAGCAAATCGTTGAGTGACAGGCGTGGAGCGATGTTGCGCAGGGAAAACAGATCCTTGCCGCGCCATAATGCCAATTCGATGCTTCCATTGTTTTTAACTTGACTGAGTTTCAATGCTGACTCCTTGCTTTACTGCGGCCATGAAATCCTTTTGAAGCGGGCAAAAGGATTGTCGTATGCTATCAGCTTCGATAAGGTGAGACTATCAAGTACGTATCAGGAATGAGACATGACCATAACAATTTATGGCGCTGATGTAGAACGCAGCGGACCATATTTCATGTGTACCAAGCGGAAGCAGAGCGCGTTATCCAGCATTTGCCGGATAATCACGAAAACTTGGATGGTTCATGCATAACCAAAAATCACCTGGTGTCATCTTCGGCGAGTGTCTGGTGGATGATTTTGGCGACAGCCAACGTCTGGGCGGTGCGCCTTTTAATGTTGCACAGCACTTGCAGGGACTGGGTATCCCGGCACTATTTATCAGTCAGGTAGGGGATGATGCGCATGGCCACCGTCTTCAGGCGCATATGCGCCACTGGCAAATGCCGTTAAATGGCCTATCCGTCAGCACCCACCTGCCCACCGGGCGTGTAGAGGTGCTCCCTGATCCCTTACAAGGGCATCAGTTCCATATTCTTCCCCATCAGGCTTACGATGCCATCCCTCTGCCAGACCCTCTGCCTCAGCCCATCGCCTGGCTCTACCATGGTTCCCTGGCCTTGCGGGAGCAGGGGGAATCCCTGCAAAGCTGGCGGACCTTGGCTGCCCTCAGTCCCTGGCGCTTTATGGACATCAACTTGCGCTCGCCCTGGTGGCAGCCGGAATTCCTGGGTAGTTGGATGACAGGTGCTGCCGTACTGAAATGTAATGAGGTCGAGCTCGATATCTTGCTGGAAACCTACGCGCTGCCTACCGGACCGGATTTGCAGGACAAGATGCGGGTGTTTACTGAACGTTTTTCTTTGGGCGCCTTGTTGCTGACTTGTGGTGCTGAAGGTGCCGCCTATTGGGACCGGAAAAATTATTACCGGGTCGCGGCAACTTTTGTAGCTGAGTTGAAAAATACCGTCGGCGCCGGTGACGCTTTTGCCGCCGCCTGGTTATGGAATTACTGGCGGGGAGCAAGTCCTGAAAACTGTCTGCGCCGGGGCGGGGAGTTGGCGGCCGCCATCTGCGCTCTGCCGGGCGCCACGCCGGACAGCAGCGCGTTTTATGAACCATTCAGACGGCGTTGGATGCAAGTGACATCCTAGCTCAAGCCCTACAGGGGAAGTTCGGTTTTATCAATGATCTTGCGCAGAATAAAACTGGAATGCACGCCGGTGACGCCCTCAATCCGGGTCAGGCGATTGAGCAGAAAATCCTGAAAATGGGCCATGTCCCGGAGGACGACTTTCAGTTGATAGTCTGCATCATGGCCGGTGATCAAAAAGCATTCCAGCACTTCGGGCGATTGTTTGATGGTGCTTTCAAAGTGTTCAAAACGCTCGGGGGTGTGGCGGTCCATGCTGATATGCATGAGTACCATCAGTTCCAGGCCGATTTTCTCCGGCTGCAGTAACGCCACCCGTTGGCGAATGATCCCCGCCTCTTCCAGAGCCTGTACCCGGCGCAGGCAGGGGGAGGGGGACAGACCGATTTTTTCGGCGAGTCGCTGATTGCTCAAACCCGCGTCTTGTTGCAGGGCTTCGAGAATCCGTCGATCGTAGCGATCCAGGGATGAATGAGGTGCTTCAGGCTTCATGGCGCAATTTTCCGTCCTTTAATTGCTAATATTTGCTATAATCATGCGCTATCATCGCCTTATGAGGGCTAATTCGCAAGCACCTGCCCATGCTGGAAGCGTATAGTGCTTCCATTATCTTGACTAGGCAGGAGCAGACATCATGAGCAGTTTCAATCATCGTCGTTATCAGGCTTTCCCGACCGTTCACAAGCCGGATCGGCGCTGGCCCAACCGGCGGATGCACCACGCCCCCATCTGGACCAGCGTGGATTTACGCGATGGTAATCAGGCACTGGTCAGTCCCATGAACGTGGCCCAAAAACTGGAGATGTTTGATTTGCTGGTGCGCATGGGGTTCAAGGAAATTGAAGTCGGCTTTCCGGCAGCTTCTCAACCCGATTTTGATTTTGTGCGCAAAATCATTGAAGAAGGCCACATTCCCGGGGATGTGACCATTCAGGTTTTGACCCAGGCTCGGGAAAATCTGATTGAGCGGACTTATGCGGCCCTCAAGGGGGTTGAGCGCGCCATAGTGCATGTCTATAACTCAACCAATCCCGTCCAGCGCGAGCAGGTATTCGGTCTGGATAAAGAAGGGGTGAAGGCTATTGCTGTACGCGGGGCGGAATGGGTCAAGGCCGGTGCGGCACAGTTTCCGGAAACCCGATGGACTTTTCAGTATTCGCCGGAAAGCTTCAGCAATACAGAGCTCGAATATGCCGTGGACATCTGCGAAGCGGTCATGGCCGTCTGGCAACCCGAAGCAGGTCAAGCGGTCATATTGAATTTGCCGGCCACGGTAGAATCAGCCATGCCCAATGTGTTTGCCGATCAGATCGAGTGGTTCTGCGATCATTTGCGTGGACGCGAGCATGTCAAAATCAGTGTCCATACCCATAATGACCGGGGCTGTGCCGTCGCCGCTGCAGAACTGGCCGTTTTGGCGGGGGCTGACCGGGTTGAAGGAACGCTTTTCGGTAATGGTGAGCGCACCGGTAACATGGATATTCTCACCATGGCCATGAATGTGTACTCCCAAGGTCTGGATCCCCGCCTCGACTTGTCCATGGGATCTGAAATCAGCGACGTTTATACCCGCTCTACGGGAATGACCGTTTCACCCCGCCATCCCTGGTTTGGTGAACTGGTGTACAGCGCGTTTTCCGGCAGCCATCAAGACGCCATCCGCAAGGGGATGCAGCACCGCCAGGGTCAGGAGCAGGCGCTCTGGGAAGTGCCTTATTTACCCATTGATCCTGCGGATTTGGGGCGCAGCTATGAGGCCGTGGTGCGCATCAATAGCCAATCCGGCAAGGGTGGGGTCAGTCATGTGCTGGAGCGGGATTATGGCATTTCCCTGCCGCGCTGGCTGGCCCAGGAACTGAGCGCCATTGTCCAGCAGGTATCAGAGCAGCAGTCTGGAGAAATCTCGGCTAAGCAGATCCATGCCTTGTTTGTGGAGCATTTCGTGCAGAGCCGTGAAGACTGGCAGATGCGGCGCTATCGCCTGCAACGCGAGGGCGACAAGGTGATCGCCTCGGTGGTCATGGGCAGTGATGCCCATCCCCGCATTTTACAGGGCAAGGGCAGCGGCGCCGTCGGTGCCTTAGTGGACGCCTTGATTCAGGGGGCAGGCATCTACGCAGAAGTGGAGCAGTTTGACCAGCATGCTCTGGGAGCCGGTACCGGAGCCCGCGCCATGGCCTGCGCCCGGGTCAGCCTGGAGTCCGGACGAAGTGCCTCAGCGGTGTCTTTTGGCGAAGATACCACCGAAGCCGCCCTGCAGTCGGTATTAAGTGCCATCGGCAAGGCTGGAGCTGTGATTCATCTCCAGCAGCCCTCAAAAGCCGCCGTGATGAAGTAGGGGGCGTTCTGCTGAACTTACCTGTGGAATTTTTGGATGATTCCACAGGATGCCAACGGGATGCCTGTGCATTAACTCGTCGTCAAGGTGGAGATTGCTTTTATCATGGCTAAGTCCGGCATTTTTTCATCATCTTTTTGAATCCGTAATACCCCAGGTGAATCAATAGAATAAAAGGTATGACAGCTAAGCGTATTATGAAATATAAAACAATATTATCAGCCGGGAAGAGAGCAGGAAAGACAATGCAGACAAAAACAATAATAGCTAACATTATATATATAATTTGCCATATTCTTTTGTTTTTTATAAGGTAGTTGAGGATTTTTTTCATGATCAGACTTCCTCAAGAGGGACGTAGGATTTTGCTCGATGCACCACCTAACAGCGCTACGGTCATGACCATCACGATTACCAGAGCCTGATTCTCTTTACCTTCAATCTGATGCAGAAAAAGTATCAGGATTCCGCTAGCTATCATAATAGAGCCGCCCACGGCTATTTTTCCGCCTGCCATTTTATTGATGGCGTACCAAGCTTCTTCCGATTCCAATGCCTTGGGTACACGTATCCCATAAAATCCATTCGGACGGATTTTTTGAAAATACAGAGGGAGGGCGGCCAGCAGAGCAATCAGGCCGATCATACAAATAAAAAAGGACAAAAATCCATTATTCATCATGGTCACTCCGACAATGTGTTTTCTAGAGATATTTTCTACTACAGAAGAGCACTCTTCAACTCTGTAAAGCATTTGTAATGTTGCTAACATCTGTCTCGACGGGTTTGCTGTCAGCGGTACGGCCCATATTTGGCACCATTGGGATGTGCTTGCAAGGCAAGTAGAGCCAGTAGAATCGAGGCAAATATCACGTTCAGGTAGGGAATAAAGTAGAGCAGGACGAGCCAGCCCGAAAGATCCACATCATGGAGCCGCCGGACTTGTGCGCCGAGACTCGGTAACAGCATGGCCAAGACGAAAATACCGTAAACGATGGCGCCTCCACCGAAAAACACCGCAGGACCTTGTCCATTCATTCCAAAGATCAGCGATAGCAAGGCCATGATGATGGCAAGAACAAACAGGATGATCAGATTAGCCAGAACGAACAACCAGTATTCGACCCGCTGCATCCGACCGTCGAAGCAGAAGTAATTCTGGGTTACGGTGCGAATATAATTATCAATCAGTAACATGATTTTTATTTCCTGTAGCGGCGTTAAAGTCATCAACTGCAAAGGCCTGGATCAAGCGTTCGATTTGATCGGGATCCTGGAGTCCCTGAAAATACCAGCTCTGCATTTCCGCAGGAGTGATCGAATGATAGGTAATGTCCCAGCCCATGCTGTTTCTCCTGAATGAGGCAACATATATTGGCAATTGCCACTACTGCATACTGGTACCTGAAGTCTATTCCCTTAACTCCGATAAATTTTGCTTGGGAGTATGACAGTTTCGACTTTTTTCTTTGCAATTATACCATGATTATATTACAGTTTCGTGAAGATTTTATGACATTTATATGTCAAGTGATCAAGCTCTAACCAGCAAAAGCATCCCAACCCGTTTTGCTGATCAGCAGCAGCACGACCACGATAAACAGGCGGCGCACAAAAACGCTGCCGTGGGTCATAGCCATGCGCGTACCCAGCAGGCTCCCCAGCATGTTGCATGCGGCTAAAAACAAGGCCAGGTGCCAGAAGACGAGGGATTTGCTGGCAAATAATCCCAACGCGGCAAGATTGGAAGAAAAATTGACGAGTTTGGCGCTGGCGCTGGCATGTATAAAATCGAAACCAAAAACGAAAATAAATACAAAAACCAGAAAACTGCCGGTACCGGGTCCGAGAAATCCATCATAAAAACCAATGCAGAAACCACCCACAGTACCGAGGATAATAGCTGTCCGCTGGGAAAAGCGGGGACGATGAACCTGTCCCATCTGCCGATTAACGAGGGTGTAGAGAAAAACGACAGCCAGCACAAAAGGCAGCACTTTCCGAAAGGCCGTATCATGGATGCTGCTGACCAGATCGGCCCCGAGCAAAGCCCCGGTCAAAGATGCCAGGGCAGTCGGTAGAACGGTTTTCCAGGGAATCCGCACCCGTCTGGCATAGGACAGAAATGCCGCGCCAGTACCCCAGATGGCACCGGCTTTATTGGTGCCGAGCAAACTCGCGGGTACCGCTCGGGGAAAACTCGCAAATAATGCCGGGAGCAAAATCAAACCGCCACCGCCAACGATCGCGTCCACAAATCCCGCCAATCCTGCGGCAAGCCCCAGCCACAGGTCGGAGAGGTGAAACCATATCCCGGACATGGAGTTACGGCAGGGTGAAGGAAGATTTAAGCATGGGCTGCTGCTCTTTTGCGCGCCGTGACGGTAGCAGCTTTAGCCACCTGAGCACCCGGTAATCCAAAGGTTTCCCGCACAAAACACCAGCCATACAGACCCACCAGGATCAGCACCGCCACTCCCAGCAGAGATACCAGCAGGGCGGCAGCATAAGTATGCAGACGGGCCGAAATAAAAGTAATAACCCCCTGCAGTAACAGGCTGGCAATGAGAAAACTCAGCCATACCCGTACATTGGCCAGAACCGCCTGAAAACCGGCCAGCAGCGCCAGGTATCCCCTTTGGGTGATGCCGGTAACAATCACGCCCACAGACAGGAGCAGGAAGGCGTTGCCCAGCATGGTCTGGGCCGTACCCAGGGCATTGGTGATGAGTGAGCGCAACCAATCGGGGAGTTTCTGCCAGTCCGGGGATTTCAGGTTATGCAGGGTTGCTGCCGAGGAAATATGATCCTGACTGAAAATGCCTTGCAGATAGTGCCGGAATAGCAGCATCAGCAGCAGAAGTGCCGCTACCAGCAGGGCAATTTCCACAATCAGTCGCAGCAGGGGCCACCAGGGGACATCGCGAATACTGCGACCCACATCGGCCAACTGGGTGCTGCCCTGATGAATGGCCATGGCTACGGCAAATATGATGGCCACCACTATACAGGAAATGGGAATACTCAATACCAATGGCTGCCAGGCCATATTCAACAGTAACATGACCAAATAAAGCAGGGCGAAGGCATGGGGTGCCGAGCGCAGCAAAATCAGCGAGTCTTTCCACCAGCGCAATAACCAACCGGATGCGACAGGCTGAGGTTTAAGCGATGTGGCCATGGGCAATATCAAGGTGCATGAAAAAGGGCATACGCTGACGACCGGTCATCGTCACGGTATGCCCCTCTCCCTGCGCCCCCTGCTGACCACGGTGCTTGACCTTGCGGTTATAGACGGTGCGATCTTTTTCGATACGGGTAGGGTGTACACCCAGCCTGGGCTTGGTTCGCTTGGCCTTGCCCTGGAGTCGTTCAATTTTCATGGCTCATCTCCTGTCTGTCTCATGAGGTGCATTCAGTCTAGCATGATCAGAATCAGGATGAAGGTTTTCCGCGTTTGCGGATGCGCATAGTGAGTTGGGTGACCAGCCAGGCCAAGAACGCCGTCAATAAAATGATTGAGAGGTCCATCATGGACATGGTCGCACTCTGAAAAACATGTTGCAAAAGAGACCATTGTGAAAATAGGCCCTGCAACACTACCATGCTGCTCAGACTGCCATACAATACCCAATCACCCCGATCCAGTCGCCTGCGCCCATACATCGCCAGTAGGATTCCGCCTTCCATGGCCATCAGTATATTGACTGCGAGGGTGTGCGCATGCCGGATCCCGGCAGCCGCATTATCCCAAGAAAAAACCACAAACACCGTTGCTACCAGAAATGTGGTCACAATGCCTATCCGCAGCCAGAGTAATCCTGTCATCAAAGGCTCTTGCAGCGGTCTGGGCGGGCGTTGCATGAACGTTTGATTCGCCCCCATGAAGGCGAATACCAGAGCCAGGGTGACAGCAGTGACGGTATTGATCCAGAGAATCTGTAAGGGGGTAATCGGCAGGGTGATTCCGCCAAGCACCGCGATGAAAATGACCAGTCCCTGGGCAAAATTCGTGGGCAGCATGAACAGGATGGTCTGCTGGATATTGTGATAAATATGACGGCCCTCGGCGACCGCACTGGCTATATGGGCGAAATCATCGTCAGTTAGGATCATGGCCGCTGCTTCGCGAGCCACGGCACTACCGGACAAGCCCATGGCCACTCCGATCTGGGCACGCCGCAAGGCGGGGGCATCATTCACACCATCTCCGGTCATTGCCACCACTTCGCCACTGCTTTGCAGGGTCTGCACCAGCTCCAGCTTGTCAGCGGGCTGTACCCGGGCAAAGACGCTGACTTCCTGCGCCAAAACCCGGCGTTCTTCCGGGCTTGCGGCAACCCACCGATTATGATCCACCACCTTGATCGAATTTTCGGTACTCAGGCCCACTTGACGGGCAATGGTGGCTGCGGTTCGGGGATGATCTCCGGTCACCATGATCACGCGAATGCCGGCCTCGCGACAGGCGGCTATGGCTGCCGGCACTGCTGGCCGAGGAGGGTCCAGCAGCGCCACAACCCCCAGCCAGCGCCAGTTTCGCGCATCGAGGGTCATCCAATCGGCGGGATCGGCCTCAGCCAGGGCAATGGTGCGCAATCCCAGATTGGCCATTTCTGAAATCACGCCCTCCCAATAGGCAAATTCCGGGTTTTGGAAATCCAGGCAGTGACGCAAAACATATTCCGGTGCCCCCTTGATGGCGACCCGATCGCTATGGCGTGTTGCCATGTACGGCTTTTCGTGGTCAAAGGGCCGGGTGTCCAGGCGTGGCAATGCTTGTTGGACAGGCAGCTCATTCGCTTGTTCTTCGCGAACAAAGCGGAGCAGAGCCTGCTCCAGCGGATCACCACTGCCGCGTCCGTCGGGCATGATCTCAGCGTCATTACAGAGCAGCATGATTTCCAGGGCCCGGCGCCGTCCCTCAGGGTTATCTTCAGCCAGGCGTAGGTCTGCAACAGCCATGCGATTTTCCGTGAGCGTGCCGGTTTTGTCCGTGCAGATGACCGTGACCGCCCCCAGGGTCTCCACTGCCGGTAATTGCCGGATGATAGCACCCTGTCGGGCCATGCGTTGAACACCGAGAGCCAGGGTGATACTGATCACCGCCGGGAGACCTTCGGGTATGATGGCCACCGCCAGACTGATGGCTGCCAGAATGGCAAATTCCAGATCTTCGCCCCGCTTCCAGGCCACTGCTGCAGCAATCACAGCCAGAACGAGTACTGCGCCGCCCAGCAGCCGGGAAAGCCGGTTGATCCGCAGCAACAGCGGAGATTTTTGGGTTTGGGTTTGATCCATGAGTTGCTGGATTTGGCCGATGGCCGTGGCTGAGCCAATGGCCCGGACTTTTCCGACCCCGGATCCGCGCGTGACCAAGGTACCTGCATGGACCATGCTGTCCGGCTTTTGACCGGAAACGGCCTTGTCCAATGGCAGCGATTCACCGGTCAAAAGGGATTCATCCACCTGCAGTTGATGGGCTTCCAGTAAATCCAGATCAGCCGGCACCCGATCCCCGTTTTCAATACGCACCCAGTCACCGGGAACCAGAGTATTGGATGGCTGTTTTTGCCAATGGCCATCGCGCAGAACCTGGGAATATTCGATCAGGTAGGATTGCAGGGCGGCAACCGCCTTTTCTGCACGATTTTCCTGCAGGAATCCCAGCAGGGTATTGATGAGGATGACTGCGCCAATAATGGCACTGTCCACCCAATGTCCCAGGACTACCGACAACAAAGCAGCCATGCTGAGGATGACAATCAGTGTGTTCTGGAATTGCTGCAGGAGTTGTTGCCACCAGTGTGGGGAGGGTGGTGCGGGAAGTTGATTGGGACCGAATTGTTCTTTTAACAGCGCTGCCTCGTCACTGCTGAGCCCCTGCTGAATCACACTGCTTTCATCACGACTGGCCATCATGGCAACGCTCCCGGGTCGGCATCTTTTTTAAGATACAAGGTAAACCTCATGCCCTATCTGAAGCAGTTTAGGATATGGACATGATTTTCTCCAGTGACCAATGCCCGCCAGCCCATCTCCCGATGATGGCTTCATCCGCAGTCCAGGCACCCAGGACCATGCGCCAGCCGGCGCGGGTTTCTTCCCATACAGGACGATGGGTGTGACCATGCACCAGCACGTCAAAGCCACGATGCTGACGGGTTTTACCTATTCCTTCGCGCAGAGCGGATTGTATGGCAGCTGGCTGGGCATCGGTGATCTCCGGAGCCTTTTTCTGGACTTCCTTGGTACTGCCACTCCGGAGTTGGGTTGCCAGTTTTTGCAGCCAGGGGTAAGGCAGGTTGCCGATACTCAGACGCGTCAGCGGATGACGAATCACTCGCCGGAAGCGCTGATAGCGACGGTCATCCGTACACAGCAGGTCACCATGGGTAAGCAGAATAGCTTGCGTGCCCAGGTGGATGACACATGGGTCAGGAATCAGTTGCAGATCAAAGCGAGCGAGCAGCTTCGAGCTCAAGGCGAAATCCCGGTTGCCGACCATGACATAAATACGCATGCCAGTGGTCGCAAGCTGCTGCAGACGGTCAAAGACTTGAGCATAGGTACTCTCCCGGGATTGCGCCGGGTGTACCCAGTAATCAAACAAATCGCCGAGAATGAAAAGGGCCTGCCCCTCCGGCGCGCGGGTATCGCAAAATTGCTGAAATAGACGAGAGAGAGCAGGCTGTTGGGGGCTGAGATGCAGATCAGAAATGAACCAGACCGGTCCTTCCCCGAAATCTGCATCCAGAGAATACATACTCAGGCCGCAGTTACCCGTTCTCCCTTGTCGATGGAGACCGTCTCTTTGGGAACATCCTGATGCATGCCTTTATTGCCGGTGGGAGCCTTGGCGATGGCGTCTACCACATCCATCCCGCTGACAACCTTGCCAAATACGGCGTAACCCCAGCCGGAGCCAGACGCCGCTTTGAAATTGAGAAAATCATTGTCCGTCAGGTTGATGAAAAACTGGGCAGTCGCTGAGTGGGGATCATTGGTACGCGCCATGGCCAGGGTTCCACGCAGGTTTTTCAGACCGTTTTCGGCCTCATTTTGAATGGGCTCATGGGTTTTCTTCTGCTGCATGTCAGCAGTAAAACCGCCGCCCTGAATCATGAAACCGGGAATGACCCGATGAAAAATCGTGCCATCAAAAAAACCCTCATCCACATAGCTCAGAAAGTTTTCGACGGTATTGGGTGCCTTTTCGGCGTCCAGTTCAATGACGATATCACCCTTGTTGCTGTGCAGTACGACTTGTGGATTGGTCATGAAGACTCCTCGAATTGGCAGGGCATGCACACCCTGTTCTAAAAAAATCACACCACTGACTCAGCGGCAGCGAGTTGGAAGAGTAAAGCGACAGGCTGGCTTTTGTCGATAGCCTGGGCCGCACTTCATGGTGGGGAATCAATCACCCGTTGCCTCCGCTTCCAGCACCTGGCAATGCAAGGTGCCCCGGGCAAGCGTGGCTTCCAGAATATCCCCGGAGTGGCTGTCAGCACTGCTGAACAACACTTTGCCTGAGGCATCCCGCAATACCGCAAACCCCCTCTGCAGGACCGCCAAAGGGTCCAGAAAACCCAGTGCGGCAGTGGATTGTTGCAGGCGCAGTTGATTGCGCTGCAAGTGTTCCAGCATTATCTGGCGCAGCCTGCTGCGACTGGTTTCCAGTTGTTTTTGTAGCGTCAGCACATGCTGCATGGGATCCTGGCGCCGACGTCGTTCCTCCAGATAAGCAAATTGCCGGGTCCAGAATTGTTCCCGCAATAACATGGCCCGTGCCAGGTTTTGCCGGGCGGTGGCCAAACGCTGCTGCGCCAGGTCCAGGCCTTCTCCGGGGTGGCGCAGGCGCATCCGCAAAAAATCCAGACGCTGGACGTCATCCTGGAGTTTTCTGCGCATCAGTCGGGTCAATTGACGATGCTGCTCCTGAACTTTAGGCAACCATTCGCTCCGATCGGGACTGACCGCTTCGGCAGCAGCCGTAGGGGTTGCTGCGCGCAAATCGCTGGCAAAATCGGCAATGGTGAAATCAATTTCATGGCCGATTCCGGTGACAACCGGAAGGGTAGAGGCACGAATGGCCCGCGCTACGGCTTCCTCATTGAAGCACCAGAGGTCTTCGGCGCTGCCCCCGCCTCGCGCCAGAATGATCACTTCTTCGCTACGCCGAGCGCTGGCCTTGCGCAGGGCTTCGACAATCTGGGCACTGGCTTGCTCTCCCTGGACGAGTACGGGATATACCAGAATGCTCAGTAGTGGCCAGCGCCGCGCCAGGGTGGCGCGAATATCCTGCAGGGCGGCACCCGTCGCCGAGGTGATCACCGCAACCCGCTGCGGCCAACTGGGCAAGGGACGTTTGCAGGTGGATTCAAATAACCCTTCAGTAGCCAGCTTTTCTTTCAGGGCAAGAAAACGGGCCTGTAGATCGCCTTCACCTGATTCCTGAATTTGTTCAACGACAAGCTGAAACTCACCCCGGCCTTCATAGAGTGTTGGTTGCGCCAGTACCTGTACCTGCAGGCCATTGCGGGGCTGCATCCGGCTGTAGGTATTGCGCTGCCGAAACATGGCACAACGCACCTGGGCCTTACTGTCTTTCAAAGAGAAATACCAGTGCCCGGAACCGGGGGCCATAAAGTTGGAGATTTCCCCCTCGACCCGCAACAATGGGAAGTTACCTTCAATGATTTCTCGGGCGGTGCTATTCAGTGCTGTTACCGAAAGTACCGGAATTTGTCCATCCATCAATGCCATGCCTTGACCCCATCAGTTTCGCGCTTTAAGGTCAGCATATATCAATTTACTGTCATTCGGGATGGTCCCGTCTGCCCGGCGCAATTCTGCGCATTGTGATATTCAAGAGGACTCAGCATGGCCGTTGTGGAACTTACCCAAGAGAATTTTGAACAAATCGTGACTGGCAATGACATGGTTATCGTGGATTTCTGGGCGCCCTGGTGTGCCCCGTGCAAGGCATTCGCCCCGACTTTTGAGGCCGCCGCCGAAAAGTACCCCGATATTGTTTTCGGTAAGGTCAATACGGATGTGGAACAGGAACTGGGTGCTTCTTTTCAGATCCGCTCCATTCCTACCCTGACCATTTTTCGCCAGCAGATCGGCATTTTCTCCCAGGCGGGTTCACTGCCGGCCAATGCACTGGAAGAAGTAATCCAGCAGGCGCTCGCCCTCGACATGGACAAGGTCCGCGAGGAAATTGCCAGCCAGCAGGGTCAGGCTCACTAATCAAGACACGCCGCGAGGCCGTTTATCGGCCTCTGTCCGGTATTTACAACCGCAATCAGAATCCGGCATACAACTGCAGCAGTAGCAAGCCCAATAAGCTGACAACGGCTGCAGTCAAGCCGCTGCGTAATGGTAAAAACCAGGCGGGCAGACTCAAGCGTTTATCCAGACGAAAATCGGCGAACCATTGGCCGATGAATCCCAGAATTAATAGTGCCAAAGCTACTGGCGCTGACCACCACAACGCAAAAAATCCCCACAATGCTGGAATAACGCTCCAGATCATCAGCATGGGTGCATCGTCACTATATTCCCGATTCATCGCCAGGCCCCAGTGAATGGCACCGAGAAAACTCAGAATAATAGCGGCATACATATTTCCCAAGGTCAAAGCCACTACACCATAACCTTTCCAGACACCCAGGTTGGCAATGATCAAGGGAATGATCCCTGCCCATCCCAATGTTCTGGCCATGCGCACGCTATCCATGATTTGACTCCTTGATCACAGCGGAGGTGCTGGAAGTAGTGGCTGCGCTACCAATACCTGCCGGTTGAATGTTGGTAAATCCAATCACCACGAGGGCCACCATGGCAGCCGCCCAGAGCACAAGAAACAACGCGAATAATAATGTGCCTATTTTCGGTTTTTTCAAAACTTTCTCCTCATGATGCGTTACCAGGCATTAACACGACGTACACCCATAAAGTGCATATTCAGGGGAATTTCAATTTTCCGGGTCTGGGCAGCTAGCTGTTTGGAAAAGGGCATGTAGGGAAAAGAAAGCCGAATAATCCGCTCTGCCGCCGCGTCCAACTGTTTGTTGCCGGAAGGATCCACCATGATGATGCGTTCCAGATTGCCCTGGGGGTTCAGCACCACCTTGACTTTCAACTGACCGACCAGAGTGCCGGGATAATTCAGATCACCAATGCGTTCCAGTTTCTGAATCCAGCCGGCAATATAAAAGCTGGCCACCGGACCTTTCGGATTTTCAAATTTAGGTAAAGGCGGACTGGCGGTGGCTTCACGAGCGGCCTGATCCATCTGTTCCTGCAATCGTCCCAGACTGATATGCGGTGGACCCGGCGGTTGGGTGTTCTGTTGAACCGATGAGGCACTGGGCGCGCGCACTGGTGGCCGGTGCGGCGCTGCATGCGCCTGGGTCAAAGGATGCTGGGGCTGCTGCGGTCGGGGGATCGGGCGTGGCATGGGCCGTGGTACGGCCTGTGGCCGTACCTGTGGTTTTACCGGATGAGGCTTCACTATGGGACGGGGATGAGGCACGCGCTGCGGCTTTGCCAGACTCGGCGCCAGAGCTTTGTTAGGTACGGGCATGATATGGAAAGTTTTATTGACTTCGGTCGGGTTTTGCAGAGCCTGCATTTTAGGTTTCTGAACATGAATCAACAGAAAAAGAATCAATGCAATGATGCTGGCAGAAATAACCAGCCACGGGGCGAGGCTTTCGCTCCAGTGGGGTTTTTCTTCGGGTATCAGAAAGTAAAACTTTTGTTCAGCGAAGGCCAATCGTCCTAACCTCGCGGCTGTGCCGCTCCAGAAAGAGGCCCGCACAAGGCGGGCGGCAGTGCTTAGCTTGTCTTATCAATCGCTGCGAGTAAAGACGCTTAGTGGGCTTCTCCCCGGGCACTTGGAATATGCGGCAGAAAAGCTGCAAGCAGGCCCAGCAAGGGTAGAAAAGCACAGACCTGATAAACCACCTGAATACTCCAGATATCTGCCAGCTCTCCCAAAACTGCAGCACCCACACCACCTAGACCAAATGCCAGCCCAAAGAACAGGCCAGAAATAGTCCCGACCTTGCCGGGAACCAGCTCCTGCGCATAAACCACGATGGCCGGGAAAGCCGAAGCCAGCAAAAAGCCAATAATCACAGTCAATAATGCGCTCATGGTCAGGCCCACGTAGGGTAAGGCCAGGGTAAAGGGAGCGATACCCAAGAGGGAAACCCAGATGACTTTTTTACGGCCGATACGGTCACCAATCGGGCCGCCCATCAAGGTGCCTGCGGCTACAGCGGCCAGAAAAATGAACAGATGCAACTGCGCTTCTTGGGTGGCTATATGAAAACGCTGCATCAGATAAAAAATCAGATAACTGCTGATGCTGGTCAAATAGAGAAATTTGGAAAACATCAGGGCGACCAGGATGGCAATACTGCGTTTGACCATTTTTGCGGGCATTAGCGCTTCCCGGTTTGCCGCCTGCGGCTTTTTGGGCAGACGATGCTGATGCTGGTACCAGCGTCCGACAAAAGTCAGAATGACAATGGCCAGCAGCGCTGCCAGTGAAAACCACGACAAACTATGCTGACCGTTGGGCATCACTATAAAGGCCGCGAGAAGCGGGCCCACCGCCGTGCCGACATTGCCGCCCACCTGAAAAATGGACTGGGCGAGGCCATGCCGGCCACCCGAGGCCATGCGGGCAACCCGGGAAGATTCGGGATGAAAAACCGAGGAACCGAGCCCTACCAGGGCGGCAGCCAGCAACAGTATGAGGTAATTGGGTGCAATGGAGAGTAACAGTAGTCCGGCAAAGGTAGATACCATGCCGATAGGCAGCGAAAAAGGTAAGGGATGCTTGTCCGTATAACGCCCTACCAGCGGCTGGATAATCGACGCGGTTAGCTGATAGGCCAGAGTGATGAGTCCAATCTGAGCAAAACTCAAATCAAAATGGGTTTTGAACAGCGGATATACCGCCAGCATGAGCGATTGGATGCTATCATTGAGAAAATGCGACACGCTGATGGCACCAAGTACGTCAAAGCGGGTGCCTTCCCGTCTGGGCAGGAGCGTCATCTGTGCCGTTTTTTGGAGCGACATGAGGGGTGCAGCCTTTTGGAAAGTGAAAAACATCTGAAATAGTAGTGTTGGATCGACCGACCGTCCAGTATGGATTTATGATGTGCAACGCTTGCCCCGGGTATGGGGCCTAGTGTTTAATTGGCAAACATGGAAAATGACATGAATAATACCAGCGCTTCGGCAGATACCCCCGCAGACTTTGCCAGCACCCTGGATGCTCTCGAAGCCACGGTGCGCCGCCTGGAAGGCGGCCAATTAGGTCTCGAAGACTCTGTGGCTCTTTTCAAGCAGGGAATGGATCTCGCCAAACGTGCCGAAACGCAACTCCAGCAGGCCCGTCAGACCGTCGAGATACTGCTGGGAGAAAATGCCACCCCGATGAATCAGGATGAACTCTAAAATGACCCTGGAAACTCTGGAAACCACCCAGAATTTTACCGAATTCCGTCAGCAAGCCGTCAGTCGCATTGAAACGGTCCTGCAAGACTTGTTACCGAATGATCATACCTTACCAGCCAGACTTCATGCCGCCATGCGCTACAGCACTCTGGGTGGAGGAAAACGGATCCGCCCCTTGCTGGTTTATGCCAGCGGATTGTGTTTGGGCATTGCTCCGGAACAGCTGGATCGTCCCGCTGCCGCCCTGGAAATGATTCATGCCTACTCCCTGGTACATGATGATCTTCCGGCCATGGACAATGATGATTTACGGCGTGGCCTTCCTACCTGCCATAAGGCTTATGATGAAGCGACCGCCATTCTGGTGGGAGATGCCTTGCAGGCCCAGGCATTTGTTGTGCTTTCTGAACCGGGTTGGGGGGTGGAACCAGATTGGCAGGTGCGGATGCTGGCGGTACTGGCCCAGGCGGCGGGTTCCCGGGGGATGGTGGGTGGTCAGGCGATTGATCTGGCCGCCGTCGGCCATGAACTGGCTCTTCCCGCCCTGGAACAGATGCATCTGCACAAAACCGGGATGCTGATCCGTTGCGCCATTCAGTTGTCTCTCTGCGCCGTCGGAATTACGGAAACCAGCGAACAGGGGGCTCTGCTCTTACAGTATGCTGACCGGGTAGGATTGGCTTTTCAGGTGCAGGATGACATCCTTGATGAAATCGGCGACCTTCAGCAAACCGGGAAAGCCCTGCAAGGCGCGGATCGCAGCCGTAACAAGCCCAGTTTTGTCACTCTCCTGGGACTCAGGGAAGCTCAGAATTATGCGCATCGTCTCTTGGAAGAAGCGCTGACGGCTCTGCATGGTTGGAAGCACGAGGCGGATCACCTGCGCGCATTGGCGCGCCTCATTGTCGAGCGAAACAAATGACAGACTTGTTAAAAGGCATTCCCATGCCTGAAGAACTGCGGACCATGTCCCGTACGGAATTGAAGGGCGTAGCCAGAGCGCTTCGTCAGTTTCTTCTGGAATCCGTGAGTCAGACCGGAGGGCACTTGTCTTCCTGTCTGGGAACGATTGAACTGGCGGTGGCCCTGCATGCCGTATTCAATACCCCGGATGATCGCCTGGTCTGGGATGTCGGCCACCAGGCCTATCCCCACAAGATTCTTACTGGCAGAGGCGCGCGCTTCTCGCGACTGCGCATGAAAGATGGACTTTCCGGATTTCTGAAGCGTGATGAAAGTCCTTATGACAGTTTTGGTGCCGGGCACTCCAGCACCTCCATCAGTGCCGGATTGGGTATGGCGGTGGCGGCCAAGCTGGAAAAACGCGATCGCGAAGTCGTCGCCATTATCGGCGATGGCGCCATGACCGCCGGCATGGCCTATGAAGCCCTGAACAATGGCGGGGTTCTGGATGCCAACCTGCTGGTCGTGCTGAATGACAATGAGATGTCCATATCCCCCAATGTGGGCGCCGTCTCCCAGTACCTGACCCGTATTCTTTCGGGGCGTTTATACAACACTGTCCGGGATGGCGCCGGTCAGGCCTTGAGCTTGGTGCCACCCCTACGCGAACTGGCCAAAAAAGCCGAGGAAGGCGTCAAAGGGCTCGTCACGCCCGGAACACTTTTTGAGGAAATGGGCTTCAATTACTTTGGCCCCATTGATGGACACGACCTGGACACCCTGATTCCCACCCTGGAAAACCTCAAGAAAATTGAAGGCCCACGGCTTTTGCATGTCATGACCAAAAAAGGCAAGGGTTACGGTCCTGCTGAAGACGACCCTTGTACCTATCATGGGGTTACGCCCTTCAACCAGAGTGACGGGAAAATGGCTAAAAAAGCCGGTGGTCCGCCTACTTACACCAAAATTTTCGGTGACTGGCTCTGTGACAAGGGCGGTGCCGAATCCAGTCTGGTAGCTATTACTCCGGCCATGCGCGAGGGTTCGGGGCTGGTGCGTTTTGAGCAGCTTTATCCCGAACGCTATTACGACGTCGGTATTGCCGAGCAGCATGCAGTGACATTTGCAGCGGGAATGGCCTGTGATGGTATTCATCCAGTAGTTGCGATTTACTCGACCTTCTTGCAACGCGCCTATGATCAGCTGCTCCATGATGTAGCCATCCAGAATCTGCCTGTCCTTTTTGCCATTGATCGTGCCGGTCTGGTGGGCGCTGATGGGGCGACCCATCAGGGCGCCTTTGATCTGGCCTATTCCCGCTGTATCCCGAATCTCGTGATCATGGCCCCCAAGGATGAGCAGGAATTGCGGGATATGTTGAATACCGGATTTGCCTATCCCGGCCCGGCACTGGTGCGTTACCCCCGGGGTAACGGGGTGGGTCTGGAGCTCGACAAGCATCTGCAACGGCAGCTACCTATAGGTAAGGCGGAAACTCTGCGTACCGGAAAAAAACTGGCGATTCTTTCCTTTGGTACGCGTGCCGCTGCGGCCCTGGAAGCGGGAGAAGCGCTGGATGCCACGGTGATCAATATGCGCTTCGTCAAGCCTCTGGATCATGAGCTGTTGAATGAAGTCTCCCGAACCCATCAGGCTCTGATCACGGTGGAAGAGGGCGTTATTGCCGGGGGGGCCGGTTCGGCGGTGGCCGAATACCTGCTCAATCAGGGACAGATGCTCCCCATGCGTATTCTCGGCTTACCCGATCAATTCATTGAGCAAGGAGATGCCTCGCAGTGGCTCGCCGAATTGGGTCTGGATGCTGCTGGAATCACCGCTTCAGGAAAGCTGCTGCTGGAATCCCTTGCCCGTTAGTCAGGTGACAGGTAATATCTGACTGAATTGGTCCACTATTCATAAGTGAGGTATGCGTGGGTATTTGCGCTACAGAAGTACTTGAAGATGTTCAGGGACGGGTGGATCCCCGTGCCATTCCCATTCAGCAGGTCGGCATTCGTGCGGTTCGGCATCCTCTACAATTTGCGGACCGCGATGGATCCGTTCAACCCAGCGTGGCCCTGTGTAACATGTATGTCAGTTTGCCTGCCCATCTCAAGGGCACCCACATGTCGCGCTTTATGGAAATCCTCAATATGCATGATGCCCCCATCAGCGTGGAAGGATTTCGGGCGATTGTCGAAGAAATGTGTAAGCGTCTGGAAGCTGACTCCGCCCGCCTGGAAATGCAGCTGCCTTTTTTTGTGCAAAAAAAGGCGCCTGTTTCCGGTGTCAAAAGCATGCTCGACTATGAAGTCGAGTTGGTCGGTGAAGTCACCCCACAGGGCTACCAGTTGACGGTGGGGGTCATGGTGCCAGTGACCAGTTTGTGTCCCTGTTCCAAAAGTATTTCGGAGTATGGCGCCCATAATCAGCGTGCCCATGTCTGGGTGCATGTACGCAGCCAAGAAAGCATCTGGGTGAGAGATCTGATTGATCTGGTTGAGGGCGAAGCCTCCTGTGAGTTATTTGGTCTGCTCAAACGTCCCGATGAAAAATACGTGACTGAATACGCCTACGATCATCCCAAATTTGTGGAAGACATGGTCCGGGATGTCGCCCTGCGCTTGCAGGAAGATGACCGGGTACAATGGTTTTCTGTGTCGTCAGAAAACTTTGAGTCCATTCATAATCATTCGGCTTATGCCAAGATAGAAATGGAAAAATAAAGCATGGCCGGGAGTAGCATCGGGGAATGTTTTCGGGTCAGTACCTTTGGCGAAAGTCATGGCCCGGCCATCGGATGTATTATTGATGGCTGCCCGCCCGGACTGACTCTCGCCCCCGAAGATATTCAAGGTGATCTGGATCGCCGCCGTCCAGGGCAGTCGCGGCATACCACCCAGCGTCAGGAAAAAGACCAGGTGGAAATCCTTTCGGGAGTATTTGAAGGGGTAACCACTGGCACACCCATTGGTCTGCTCATCCGCAACACCGACCAGCGCTCTCAGGATTACAGCAAGATCAAGGACCTGTTCCGACCCGGACATGCGGATTATACCTATCTGCAAAAATATGGCCTCCGGGATTATCGGGGCGGGGGTCGCTCCTCTGCCCGGGAAACCGCCACCCGGGTTGCCGCCGGGGCAGTTGCCCGCAAGTTTCTGAAAGAGCGTCTGGGTGTGGAATTTCTCGCATGGATGGCGCAGATGGGGCATGTGCAGGCTCAGACTTTTGATTCCGCCGAAATCGCCCGCAATGACTTTTTTTGTCCGGATGCTCTGGCGGCAGAACAGATGGCCGAATTTCTCGATGCCTTGCGCAAGGAAGGGGATTCCATTGGCGCGCGGATAGATGCCCGGGTTTCAGGGATGCCGGTGGGACTGGGTGAGCCTGTTTTCGACCGCCTCGAAGCCGATATTGCCAAGGCCATGATGAGCATTAATGCCGTCAAGGCAGTGGCCATGGGCGATGGTTTTGCCGTCGTGGAACAGCGCGGCAGTCAGCACGGCGATGTCATGACTCCCCGGGGCTTCCAGAGTAATCATGCCGGTGGCGTGCTGGGTGGCATTTCTTCGGGGCAGGATCTGCTGCTTTCGGTAGCCATCAAGCCAACCTCCAGCATCCGCATTCCCCGTCAGAGTATCAATATGCAGGGTCAGCCTACAGAAGTGGCGACTACGGGTCGCCATGATCCTTGTGTGGGCATCCGCGCCGTGCCTATTGTCGAAGCTATGCTCGCCCTGATCGTGATGGATCACTGGATGCGCCATCGTGCCCAGAACGGAGACGTTCAACCCTCGCTTTCGCCCATTTCAGCGTAAATCCTCCATCATCCACCTCCTGAACAGCAGGTCCGTCAATTATGGGCATTGAAAGAGAAGGGGGCTGGCTGGCAGCCTTCTATTTTATTTACTTCTGCGCCCTAGGGGCTTTCATGCCCTATTGGGGACCCTGGCTGCACGACCAGGGGCAAACGCCTCTGGCCATCGGGATTCTTACGGCCGCAGTTCAGTTCAGTAAAGTCCTTGCTCCCAATCTCTGGGGCTGGCTCGCCCATTTTTGGGGAAGCCGCCCGATTGTCATGCTCGGCACCCTGCTTACTGCTGCCGGTTTTTTGGCGCTGGAGTTCAGTGCCGGAAATTTTATCGCCATTCTGCTGATCACCTTGGCTTTTTCCTTTTTCTGGGCGGCAACGCTTCCCTTAGTGGATGCCACCACCATGGATTGGGCGCAGCGGCGCTCGGCCTCCTATGGGCGTATCCGGCTCTGGGGTTCCCTGGGATTTATTGCGCTATCCCTGGGGATGGGGGTGCTCATAAGCATTTGGGGGATGCAGGCTTTTTTGCCGGGCATTCTTCTGTTTCTGGTGCTGGCCTGGTGGGTCAGCCGCCACCTGCCTTATGTCAGTCAGGTCCCTTCGTCTACGCAAGCGCGGCCACGCATGACCCCTGTCCTCCGCGATCTGCGGCTCTGGTTTTTTCTGCTGGCAGGGTTGCTGGAACAGGCCAGCCATGGCGTGTATTACGCCTTTTATTCCATCTACGCCGAGGCCCATGGCCTCAGCAGTACCAGCGTCGGCTTGCTCTGGGGCTTTGCCGTGCTTTGTGAAGTGGCTTTTTTCTGGTGGGGTGACCGCTTTATCCGGCGCCTCGGCATTCCGTTGGTGTTTACGGCGTCTTTTGTGCTGACTGCCTTGCGCTGGGGCGTAATTGCCTGGTGGCCGGGTTTGTTATGGATCATTCTGGTGCAAAGCCTCCATGCCGCCAGTTATGCAGCTTTTCACCTGGCGGCCATCCACTGGATTGCCGAACGTTTCCCCGGTGCCCTGCGCGCCCGGGGCATGGCGCTCTATGCCAGCATGGTTTATGGCCTGGGTGGGGGCATTGGTGCCCTTGCGGCGGGCTGGTCCTGGGCGCAGTGGGGAGGGCAGTGGACTTTTGCTGCTGCCGGACTCTTAGCCTTCTTCGCCAGCGTGTTTTTGATCAAGGGACTGCAAGCCTCTCCTGCACTTGAAAAAAAGACCATCTGATCCCATGTGATGGTCAACATTCATTTCACGGAGCTTATCCATGCGCACCGATAAATTGACCACCAAATTTCAACAGGCTTTTCAGGATGCCCAGAGTCTGGCCTTGGCTCAGGATCATCAACAAATGGAACCTATCCACTTTCTGATTGCTTTTCTGGATCAGGAGGGCGGTATTGCCCGTCCCTTGCTCGCCAAAGCCGGAGTACAAGTGGATGCCCTGCGCAATCAACTGAACCGCGCCCTGGAGGGTATGCCCAAAGTGCAGGGCCAGCCCGGCGAGGTCCAGGTCAGCCGTGATCTGAGCAACATGTTCAACCTAGCCGATAAAATCAGCCAGAAACGCGGTGACAGCTTCATTTCCACCGAGCATTTTCTGCTGGCACTGTTGGAAGACAAAGGCGAAGCCGGGCGCCTGCTGAAAGCCGCAGGGGCGACCAGCAAGGATCTGGAGCAGGCCGTACATGACCTGCATGGCGGCGAAAAAATCAACGATGTCAATGCCGAGGAGCAGCGTCAGGCGCTGGATAAATACACCATTGACTACACCGAGCGTGCCAGTCAGGGCAAACTCGATCCGGTTATTGGCCGAGACGATGAAATCCGCCGTACCATTCAGGTATTGCTGCGGCGCAGCAAAAATAATCCCGTATTGATCGGCGAACCGGGGGTGGGCAAGACTGCCATTGTTGAAGGCCTGGCCTTGCGCATGGTCAATGGCGAAGTACCTGAATCCCTGCGCGACAAACGCTTGCTGGGCCTGGATCTGGGTGCCCTGATTGCCGGCGCCAAGTTCCGGGGCGAGTTTGAAGAACGGCTCAAGGCACTGCTCACCGATCTTGAAAAAAGTGAAGGGAAAATCATTCTTTTCATCGATGAAATTCATACCCTGGTGGGTGCGGGTAAAGCCGAGGGGTCCATGGATGCCGGCAACATGCTCAAACCGGCCCTGGCCCGTGGCGAGCTGCATTGTATCGGTGCCACTACTTTGGATGAATACCGCAAGTACATCGAAAAAGATGCTGCCCTGGAGCGCCGTTTTCAGCGCGTCCTGGTGGATGAACCCAGCGTGGAGGACAGCATTGCCATACTGCGGGGGCTGAAAGAACGCTATGAAGCCCATCATGGGGTGCGCATCACTGATCCGGCGCTGGTCGCGGCGGCGCAGTTATCCCATCGCTATATTCCCGATCGTAATCTGCCCGACAAGGCCATTGATCTGATGGACGAAGCCGCGTCGCGCATCAAAATGGAAATTGACTCCAAACCTCAGGAACTGGATGAACTGGAGCGACGCATCATTCAACTGAATATTGAAAGAGTTGCTCTGGAAAAGGAAAAAGATGAAGCCAGTCGCAAGCGGCTGGATATTTTGCAAAACCAGATCAAGGAACTGGATGTGAAATATCAGGAGCTGGAAGAAGTCTGGAAAGGCGAAAAACTGAGCATTGAAGGTACTTCCCAGATTCAGAAGGAGCTGGATCGCAGGCGCGTCGACCTGGACACCGCGCGTCGCGCCAACGATCTGGAACGCATGGCCGAATTGCAATATAGCGTCATTCCGGCACTGGAGGCCCAGTTGCAGGCGGCAGAATCCCGGGATGACAGTACATCAGCCAAAAAACCCACGCTGCTGCGGACGGAAGTCGGCGAAGAGGAAATCGCCGAAGTCGTGGCCCGCTGGACCGGCATTCCCGTTTCCAAAATGCTGGAGGGAGAGAAAGAGAAGCTGCTAAAAATGGAAGAACGCCTGCAAGCACGCGTGGTTGGACAAAGTGAGGCGGTATCGGCCGTGGCCAATGCCATTCGCCGTTCTCGGGCGGGGCTTTCCGATCCACGCCGGCCCAATGGTTCTTTTCTGTTTCTCGGCCCCACTGGGGTCGGTAAAACCGAGCTGACCAAAGCCCTAGCCGAATTTCTGTTTGACAGCGAAGATCTGCTGGTACGCATCGACATGAGCGAATTCATGGAGAAACACTCCGTTGCGCGCCTGATTGGTGCCCCACCCGGATACGTGGGTTATGAGGAAGGCGGTTATCTGACCGAAGCCGTGCGTCGTAAACCATACTCCGTGGTGCTGTTGGATGAAGTGGAAAAAGCCCATGCCGATGTATTTAATGTGCTTCTGCAAGTGCTGGATGATGGGCGCTTGACCGATGGTCAGGGGCGTACTGTAGACTTCCGCAACACCGTCATTGTCATGACTTCTAACCTCGGTTCTGACCGGATTCAGGAGTTCAGTCGGACCGGAAATTATGACGCCATGCGCGTCGCGGTAATGGATGTGGTCCAGGACCACTTCCGTCCGGAATTTCTCAATCGTATTGATGAAATGGTCATTTTCCATCCTCTGACTGCCGTAGAGTTAAGAGAAATCACCAGCCTGCAGATGGGAGCGTTGCGCTCACGTCTGAAAGAAAGGGATATGGATCTGGTCCTCAGTGAAGGCGCACTGGATCGGCTGGCTGAGGTGGGTTACGACCCGGTGTACGGTGCTCGTCCTCTCAAACGGGTTATTCAGCGCGAGATCGAGAATCCCCTCGCGCAGCGTCTGCTGCGCGGTGACTTCAGTCCGGGGGAACTCATTGATGTCGAACTGGAAGGGGATCAGTTCAGCTTTATTCCGCGCCGCCTGCACTGATCAGAGCGTTCAGCTATTTTTCTTGGGTACCCAATTGTTGCAGGGTGCCCGCATCTTCCAGAGTGCTGATGTCTTGGGTGACTTCTTCACCCCGGGCAATGGCGCGCAAAAGCCGCCGCATGATTTTGCCGGAGCGGGTTTTGGGAAGCGTATCGGTAAAACGAATATCATCGGGTCGGGCAATAGCCCCGATGAGTTCGGTGACCTGTACGCGTAAAGCCGCGTTGAGTTCATCCCGATCATCGCCCTGATGTTGATGTTTCAGTACCACAAAAGCACAAACCGCCTCGCCTTTGATTTCATGGGGAATACCCACCACGGCGGCCTCGGCCACGGCAGGGTGAGCAACCAGGGCGGATTCAATCTCTGCCGTGCCTAAACGATGACCGGATACATTCAGCACATCATCAATCCGGCCCATAACCCAGAAGTAGCCATCCTGGTCCTTGCGGGCACTGTCACCGGCTACATAATAGCGGTTATGGAATTTGGCCCAATAGCTTTCGATATAGCGCTCGGGATTTCCCCAAACACCGCGCAACATACCCGGCCAGGGCTGCTCCATGACCAGATACCCGCCAGCATCAGGCTTATCAATGGCATTACCCTGATCATCCACAATCTTGGCGACAATTCCAGGCAAGGGGAGGGCGCAGGACCCCGGCTTGTTGGCAGAAACTCCCGGCAGCGGGGCAATCATGTGCCCACCAGTTTCGGTCTGCCACCAGGTGTCCACTATTGGACAGCGGCCACCCCCAATCTGCTGGTAATACCACATCCAGGCCTCGGGATTCATGGGCTCGCCCACGGTCCCCAACAAACGCAGACTGGAAAGATCATGTTTGGCAGGCCATTCATCGCCCATTTTCATGAAAGCGCGGACCGCCGTAGGGGCGGTATAAAGGACGCTAACCGCATGGCGGGCAATCATCGCCCAGAAGCGGTCGGGTTGCGGATACATGGGCGCGCCTTCATACATGAAAATAGTCGCGCCATTAGCCAGAGGGCCATAGACCACATAGCTGTGGCCGGTAATCCAGCCAATATCCGCCGTGCACCAGTACACATCCTCGGGTTTGAGATCAAATGACCAGCGGGTGGTGAGCAAAGACCAGAGCAGATAGCCGGCACTGCTGTGCAAGACGCCCTTGGGTTTACCGGTGCTGCCCGAGGTATATAAAATAAACAAGGGATCTTCTGCAGACATGGGCAGGGCGGGACAATGACTGCTTTGCCCCTGAATGGCTTCCTCCCACCAGATATCCCGGCCTTCCTGCATATCGATTTCGGTACCGGTGCGCCGCAACACAATAACCCGTTTCACGGAGTGTTCATGTTCACGCAGCAGGGCCTGGTCGGCATGATGCTTGAGGGGCACATTTTTGCCACCACGCCAGGCCCCGTCAGCGGTAATCAGCAGTATAGCAGCCGTATCTTCCAGACGATCCTTGAGGGCCTCCGCCGAAAAGCCTCCGAAAACCACCGTGTGAATAGCGCCGAGGCGGGCACAGGCGAGCATGGCCACAACGGCCTCGGGGACCATGGGCATATAAATAGCGACCCGATCACCCTTATGAACGCCCTGATGCTGAAGGGCATTGGTAAAAACACATACTTCCCGATGGAGCTGCGCATAAGTGAGGGTGCGAATTTCACCATTTTCGCCTTCCCAGATGAGTGCTGCCTTATGCCGTTGTGGCCCCTGCAGATGTCGGTCCAAACAGTTGTAGGTGACATTGAGGCTGCCATCGCCAAACCAGCGATAAAAGGGGGCCTCAGAGGCGTCCATTACCGTCTGAAAATCCTGATCCCAGTGCAGGTGCTCTCGGGCGAGATCCGCCCAGAATTGCTGGGGATTTTCCGTCGCCTTTTGCTGCAGTTCCGAAAACTGTTCGGCGTTCATGTTGGCCTGGGCCGCAAATGCTGCGGATACCGCAAAAAGACGATCTTCACTCAGGGTGGAATCAATGGCTTTGGTCATAAATCACTCTCAAGCTTTTTTGTGGGTCGGAACGTTTCTGTCTGTCTTTAACATAACACAGCCAACCGCTATGTTGGACTGGGATACATTGGGGGCAGTTATGCAGGCTTGCCAGACGTGCGAGCGCCGGCCAAGCAAGCAAAGCCTCTTTATGCTGTCACTGCGGTTTCCTGAACCGTATTACCCTCGAGCACATACAGTTCTGCCTTGGTCAATGCTGCCGGACTACCAAAAAGGACCAGTACATCTCCTGCTCTCAGTACGGTGTCGGGGGCCGGTTCACGGCCACGAATGCCGTGGCGTCGGACAGCAACCACCGAAACCCCAAAGCTGGTCAAATTCAGCTCACGGAGACTAAGATTGAGGGCAAAAGCCGTTTCACCCAAGGGAATGGATTTCAGGCGTGCCGAGGTCTGATCCTCACCCGGTTCTGATCCCCCCCAGAAAGCCCCTCGAAAAAACTGATAGCGTTCCTGGCGAAAGCGTCTGACCCGGCGCAACACCGTACTGATGGGAAATCCGACGAGCAGCAAGGTCTGGGAGGCGAGCATCAATGCCCCCTCGTTGACTTCCGGCACCACTTCGTCGGCACCTGCCGCTTCGAGTTTTTCCAGTTGGCTGTCGTCATGGGCGCGCACCACCACCGGTAATTCCGGCCGCAATTCCTTGATGATGGCAAGGACGCGATGACTGGAAGCCACATTGGCGTAGGTGATGACTACCGCACGCGCACTGGCAATACCTGCGGCTTGCAACACATCACGGCGGCTGGCATCGCCAAAAAAAATGGATTCTCCCGCTGACTGGGCCTGGCGCACGCGTACGGGATCCAGATCCAACGCCACAAAGGGAATGGCTTCTTCCTCCAGAACTCGACCAACACTCTGACCCACGCGACCATAGCCGCATAGCACCACATGCGCCTTGAAATCTGCAGCACGGATTTCTGTGAGTTGCTGATCTTTATGGTTACGGTAGCTTCCCACGAAACGTCGGGCAATCCAGCCATTACGCTCCACCAGAATCGGGGCCAGCATCATGGACAAGAGCATTCCGCCCAACACAGGCTGCAACACATGACTGGGCAATAATTGGTATTGGTTGGCAAGTGCTAGAAGCACAAAACCAAATTCCCCGGCCTGAGCCAGAACAATGGCTGAGCGCAATGCCACGCCTGATTCATAGCCAAACAGACGACTCAGGCCCCAGACCAAAAACCCTTTGAGGAACAGGATGAGTGCTAAAACAATCAGTACCCAGGCCAGGTTTGCCCACCAGGCCGGTAAATCCACCAACATGCCGATGGTCACAAAAAAAAGACCCAGCAAAATATCTCTAAAGGGCGCAATGTCCGCTTCTACCTGGTAGCGATAAGCCGTTTCTGAAATCAGCATGCCCGCCACAAAGGCGCCCAATGCCAAGGACAGCCCGGCCTGTTCCGTGATCCAGGCCAGTGCCAGTGTTACCAGCAAGACATTGAGCATGAACAGTTCGCTGGATTTGCGATTGGCAATGAGCTGAAACCAGGGGCGCATCACCGGCCGACCGATGACCAGCAGAACCAGCAGAACGATTACCGCTTTCAATCCAGCCATGGCGAGATCGTGGGGCAGATTTTTTGTGGATCCGGCCAGCGCTGGAATCAAAATCAACAGGGGTACTACCGCCAGGTCCTGAAACAGCAGGACACTGACTGCTATTCGGCCATGGCGGGACTGCATTTCCATTTTCTCGGCCAGGGCACGAATCACCATGGCTGTGGAAGACATGGCCAGGATACCGCCAAGAATGACCCCGGTTTTCCAAGAAAGGGGAATGGCTAGAGCAATGCCAAAAAAAGCAACACTGGTCAACAAAACCTGGGCGATACCCATGCCAAAAATCAGGCGCCGCATGCTCATGAATTGTGAGAGGCTGAATTCCAGGCCGATGCTGAACATCAGGAATACGACACCAAATGCCGCTAGCTGCCGGGTGCTGGCCAGATCAGGGACTACGGCCAGGGCGTGAGGCCCAAGAATCACCCCGGTCAACAGGTAGGCGAATACCGCCGGCAGCCGCAAATAACGCAGAACGCCAACCAATACGACACCGGTGGCGAGCAGCAAAATGATGATCAGTAGTCCCTGGTCTTGCATAGGCCTCCTCAGCAGAAACGCCACGAGCTTGTCGTGGTGTCTGGATATCCTGAATGAATAGGGGGTCGATTGCGTGGCACGAATTCTCGAAAAGAGGTGCGTGCTTATATTCGGCAGTTACCGACTTTCTGTTATCATAACCGCAAAAGGAGAATTACGCATGTATATTGTCACGGGCGGTGCGGGTTTCATTGGTGCCAACCTGGTTCATGCATTGAATCAGCGCGGTATTACTGACATTTTGGTAGTCGATCATCTCACTCAGGCAGACAAGTTTCTCAATCTGACTGATCTGGAAATCGCCGACTACATGGAAGCGGAACGCTTCCTGGAAGCTATCGAAAAAGATCAGTTCAGTGGTGTGGAGGCGGTTTTTCATGAGGGTGCCTGTTCCGACACCATGGCCACAGATGGTCGCTATGTCATGGAAAATAATTATGCTTTCAGCAAGACGCTGCTGCATTGGTGTCAGCGGCATCACATTCCTTTGCTCTATGCTTCCAGCGCTTCCGTTTACGGAATGACCGGTAGTTTCAGTGAAGAACGGCAAGCGGAATCCCCCCTGAATATTTACGGATTCAGCAAGTTTCAGTTTGATCAGTATCTGCGCCGTATGTGGACGACGCTGGAGGCTCCCGTCCATGGTTTCCGTTATTTCAACGTGTATGGACCCCGGGAGTTCCACAAGGCGCGTATGGCTTCGGTAGCCCTGCATTTTTATAATCAATACCGGCTGGATGGCCATGTTCATCTTTTTGCCGGCAGTGCGGGATATGCCAATGGCGAACAGCGCCGCGACTTTATTCATGTGGATGATGTGGCTTCTGTCAATATGCATTTTCTCGATTATCCCCGCAGCGGTATTTACAACGTCGGTACCGGCCAGGCTCAGAGCTTCAACGATGTGGCAGTCACCGTGGTCAATAGCATGCGGCGTATGGCGGATGAGGACATTCACGACCTCGCCAGCCTGCAAAAATCCCAAACCATTCGTTATATCAGCATGCCGGAAGCCCTCCACGGGAAGTATCAGAGCTTTACTCAGGCAGATATCCACCAATTACGTGCGGCTGGGTATAATCAACCCTTTCTTTCGGTGGAGCAGGGCGTGGCGCGTTACATTCACTGGCTCGCGGGGCGGGAGTCCTGATGGAAGGACGGGTTCTGATCACTGGCGTTGCCGGGTTTATCGGTTTTCACCTGGCCCGACGTCTGCTGGCCGATGGCTGGACGGTTCTGGGAATAGACAACCTCAATGACTACTATGATCCTGGACTCAAAAAAGATCGCCTGGCACAACTGGAAGGGCATCCGGCTTTTCAGTTCCAGAAAATTGATCTGGCCGATCGTTCGGGCATGGAGGCGCTGTTTGCCGGACCCTATTTTGACGTGGTGATTCATCTCGCCGCCCAGGCAGGGGTACGCTATTCCCTGCAGGCCCCGCACAGTTATGTGGACAGTAATATTACCGGCTTACTGCATATTCTGGAGGGCTGCCGTGCCCAAAAGACGGCACATTTGCTTTTTGCTTCTTCCAGTTCCGTTTATGGGGCCAACAGCCATCTTCCCTATAGCGTCCATGATCCGGTAGATCATCCGGTGAGCCTCTACGCCGCAACCAAGCGGGCAGGGGAGTTGATGGCCCATAGTTATGCCCACTTATACGGAATTCCCTGTACTGGTCTGCGCTTTTTTACGGTATACGGCCCCTGGGGCAGACCGGACATGGCCTACTTCAGCTTTACCCGCAAAATCCTCGCGGGCGAAGCAATACCGGTATTCAATCACGGGAAAATGCAGCGGGATTTTACCTACATCGATGACATCATCGAAGGCGTCACCCGACTCATACCAAAAATCCCCAACGCTCAGGCTGCCTGGCCCCAAGATCCTGCGGCCAGCGCCGCGCCTTTCCGGATTTACAATATCGGCAATCATACCCCGGTGGCCTTGACGGATTTTATTGGAACACTGGAAAGCTGCCTCGGAGAAAAAGCACAAATCGAATGGCTACCCATGCAGGATGGGGATGTGGTGGCCACTTACGCGGACGTGGCAGAACTTCAGGAGGCCGTGGCTTTTGCTCCAGATACTTCCCTGCAGGATGGACTCCAACAATTTGTGGACTGGTATCGCCGCTATTACGGGTGATGACCATGCAATCGTGTTTCTGATTGAGATGCTTGCTGACTGGACATTATCGCAGAGCATCGGCCATACATATCATCCGGTCTCCAAAAGCAATCATTAATGCACTGTTTTTCCAGGATAAACAGTGGGGTTTGCTGCAGCACTCAATGCTGAAGCTTTTTGTTCGATCCAGCTCCGTCCGGAACGAAAACTCATCCATTGTCTGGATTCATAATCATACAGTTTGCAGGAACGAAATATGTGACGTACTTCTTTGAAGCTGAAACGTATTTCATGGATATACTGGCCATACGCCGCACGTAAATCTGCATAAGCGGCTTCCAGATGATAATAAGGAATGCGCGGATCAACATGATGTGGGGCGTGAATCAAGATGTTGTGAATGAGCTTCTCACTGATCTTGGAGCAACGCACCACACTGCTGCAATATAATTGGCCAATACTCTGACTCCACTCTTCTTTTTCCATGAAAAAGGGAATATCGGGGTGGGTATGATGGAGGAACACAAAAAGCGCAATGTAGTAATTGAATACCAGGAAGGGCAATAGAACCGCTGCGATAAAGCCCATTGGCCCCGCCATCCACCAGGAAAGGCAAGAAAAAAGTATAAAAAACAATAATGTTAACAGCTTGCTTAAAGTGAATGCGCGTCGATTTTTCTGATCTGCCTTGAAGCGGATCATACCCGGCCACCACACCCGCAAGAGATAGTGTAAAGCGCAGGTGTAGGGACTGCGCTCCAGGCGATAGATCATTTTTTGCCAGGCATTTTTCTGGCCATATTCCTGAGGTGTTAGCGGTCTCCAGATCCAGTCGACAGCGCTCAGACTGGTGAAGCCATGATGGACGCGGTTGTGACCAAAAGCCCAGAGGCGGTACATGTTGAAAGAGGGCAGCATGAACAGAGTACCCAACACCTCGGCCAGGTGCCGGTTTTCAAACAGTGCGCCATGGGCGGCATCGTGAGCCCAGACAAACATGAAAGCGACGGCAGAACCGGCAACCAGACCAAGAAGGAGTTGTGCCCACCAATACGGTATCAGCCATATACCGGCTATAGCTGCGAGGTACAAAAGCCCATCAAAAGCGTAAGTGAATAAGGCCTTAGGAGTGCTGCGCTGATAGCATTCCGGGCGGATCGATTGCCTTATAGTTTGGATTTTCAGTGTTTTCAGCACATCAAGATTTTCTGATGTCGTATTTCTTGTCATCACCTCAACCCTCAATAAATATAATCACACATTATTATACATAAAAAGAGAACATCGCCAAGTATTTGCGACAAGCCGGCGGAATGACCCGGGAGGGTGAGCTGCAGAGCTAAGGTGTAGGTCCGCAGGCCTGGTATTTGGCAGAGGAAAAAATAGTGCTAACATGATATTGAAATTTACGCTATAAATGATGCATTGTTGTTGCTGTACTTCTGTGTTAACCATTGAGGAGAGTGAAAGAAATGTTGGATATTGCAAAGATCAAACCTGTTGCCCGTATTGTCCTGGTTGCCGGTGCCATTGCCCTGGCTTCTGCCTGTGCCAAGAAGGAAGATACGACTGCTGCTGCCAGTAGCTCTGCCACAACCACTGAATCTACTGCTTCAGCGAGCACGACCAGCGCCGATTCCAGTGCTGCCGCTGCACCTATGGAATCTGCTGCTCCCGATACCAGTGCTGACAGTTCTGCCGCCGCCGATACCAGCAGCCCCGATTCTTCGGATGCCGCTGCCAGTGACAGCTCCGGTTCTTCTACGGACTAAGTTACTGCCGTGGAATTTTCATTACAGTATAAAGAGGGAGGCGTAATAGTATGATGAACCTGCGTAACATCAGTCCAATCATGCGCCTTCTGGTACTCGCCGGCGTGGTCACTCTCGCAGCGGCTTGTGCCAAGAAGGAAGAGACCAGCACAGCGCCCAGTGATAGCTCTGCTTCCAGCTCGGCTATGAGTGGTGATCAAGGGGCTGGTTCTACCAGCAGTGACACCAGCGCTGGTGACGCTAGCACTGGATCTACCACTTCACCATCCAGCTTTAATATGCAGGGTGGAAACGGGCATTTTGAAAAGGTAGCAGGGACTTCTGGCATGAGTACCGATCAAATGGCTAAAGCCAAGTCTCTGGCAGAAGCCAAGGGTTGTTTTGCTTGTCATCAGGTTGAGGCTAAAGTCGTTGGACCAGCCTTTGCCTGGGTTGCCTACAAATATAAGGGTAGTCCTAAAGCGATAGACACCCTGAGTCATGCGATTGAACACGGTGTATCCGGGGTTTGGGGTGGTATGCCCATGCCCGCACAGAGCGTGACACCCGCTCAGGCCAAGGAACTCGCGGCCTGGGTGATGGCGCAAAAGCCTATTGCTCCTCCGAAAAGCGCTTAAACAGTTTTAGGCCACTTAAAACCCCCGCCCAGCGGGGGTTTTTCTTATTGGAAAACGCGGTGAAAAAAAACCTTAAAAAATTTTCCTGGATAGCCAGCACCTACTATGCGGAGGGGCTCCCTTTCTCTCTGGTGCAGCAGGTTTCAGTGCAATTTTTTACTCAAGCGGGTGCCAGTCTGCAGGTGATTGGACTGCTCTCCTTTTTTGGCTTGCCTTGGAATCTGAAGCTTTTCTGGAGCCCGATCATCGATTTATTCGGGAACAAAAAGCGCTGGTTGGTCATCATGGAGTTGATTCTCGGAGCGGTAGCCGCCTTACTGATATGGCCAGCACAACACCTTAATCTAGAGCTTGCCGCCAAGATCTTCATGCTGATGGCTTTTATGTCAGCCACCCATGACATGTCGGTAGATGGTTATTATATTCAAACTCTGGACAAAACAGATCAGGCAGGTTTTTCCGGACTCAGGGTGGCAGCGTATCGGGTGGCCATGCTGGTTGGAAATGGCGCATTGGTTGTCCTTGCGGGCTGGGCATCATGGATTATCTGTTTTTTGACCGCTGCAGTCATGATGTGGGGACTGGCTGGCCTGCATCACCGGATTCTTCCCAACCCGTCCTCAAATGATCCGCATCATCTGCTGAATCGCTGGGAGGCCGTGCGTGAAGCCTTTCAGACCTATTTGTCGCAACCGGGAATTATTTGGGCATTGGCTTTCATCCTGTTGTTCAGGGCAGGGGATGCCATGATGTTTGCCATGGTAACGCCTTTTCTGAATCATCTGGGCTATGGTCTGGTGGCGCGCGGAATTCTGACTGGTAGTATCGGTACCGTCACCGGTATCGGCGGGGCACTCCTGGGAGGCATCATCATATCGCGTTGGGGACTCAAAAGAACTTTGTTTCCCCTGACATTTATTCAGTCTCTAGCCATACCGGCATATGCCTGGCTGGCCTGGGCGACTCCTGATATTTGGTGGGTCGGGGTAACCATTGCCTTCGAGCAAGCATCCGCAGGACTAGGTACCGCCGTATTGATGGTATTTCTGATGCAACGCTGTCAGGAAAATTATCAAGCAACGCATTTTGCCATAGGCTCGGCGTTGATGTCAGTGGCTGCCACGGTTGTCGGCGGTTTCAGTGGCTTTTTGGCTGCCAGAGTAGGCTTCGTGGATTTTTTCTTGCTAGCTTTTGTGGCAGCACTACCCAGTCTTGTTCTTGCTTTGGGTATGCCTGGCAAGCTTTATAAAGACTCCTGAAAAGTGTTTCAATATTATGAAATATAATGATTCATGAATAAGTCCGGTAGTGGTTACGAGCGTAAGACAGTATCCTGCTTGCTACAGTTGTTTTCGTACCGTGGAGCGTGGAATGCCTAAGCAACGACGTCCGTTGTTAGCCATGAGTTTGCAAGAGAAGCCCGTGTCGGTCAGTGCGTCATACGTTGCCATCTGGTCCAACGGCAGGTTTCGTATAAAACATCCGTCGCTTTATTCATTGTTTTTTGATCGGCTGGATAGGGCCTATCGTGAAAGTCATTATTGGATTCCCGGTCGATATGATTTCCGCATTGGTGGGCCAGCTTATGGTGTGCTTGGAGTGATTATTACTGCCTGGAACCCACGTTCAGTCCCGCTGAGCCCATGGAAAAATCATCTTCGGCAGCATCAACTGATTCGGACACTGCGCAGAGCGGGTTATTCTTATTGGCGAGCGCGCTGCGGTAGAGATGATTGGTGGGAAGAAAGTGTGTTGGTGCATGACATGGGTATGTCTGCAGCATATGCACTGGCTCAGCAATTTGCACAGCAGGCCTTTGTGTACCTCGATAAAAGACGGGTCTGGCTGGTGTATACGCACCAGCAATAGGTTCGCATAATGTTTATTATGTAAAGTTCTGGAATGGGTAAGCAGGGCGGTAAAAGTACTCTATGTATTGCTAATACAAGCAGTTCAAACGGAGACCCGCAATGCAAACCCAACCTATCCGCGTCAAGCAATTCGGTAACGTCCTGCAAATCACTGTAGAAATCCCCTGGAGTCACGTCACCGGAAAAAATCAGTGGGATGACTACTTTGAGGAACACCCAGTAAAGACCACACCTAACTACTGGGCCATCACCACCGAGAAGATCCTCAAGCTGTACAAGAAGCATGGAAACATTAGCAAAACCGCCAAGGCCAGCGGTAAAAGCTATTACATCACCGAGAAAATCATCAAAGAAGAACAAACCCGCCAGAACAAGGCCAAACGACAAGAAGAGATCGAGAACGTCCGAAAGCTTGCAGAAAGCAAAATCAGCATCAAAGACATTGCCCAGATAATCGGTAAATCCCCAGAAACCGTCCGGTTATGGCTCAAGCAGTAGCCCACTGCATAACCTGAAAAAGCGTTTTCCCGCCCGATTACCCTCTGGGCCGCAAGAAAGACGCGGCGGGCTTGCATCGCGGGGCTATGCAGTAACTTATTGACTACCTTTCGATTCAAGGGCTATACGCCCTACTCTCTCCGAATTTGTCACCAAGGGAAAGGGGTCAACTGAGGACGGAGGCCGCTGCGCGGATAAATGGGGGATCGTTACAGTTACGTTTAACGGCGATTGTCACGAGCAACAGCGTCTATGGCCATATGAATAGCGGCAAGGCGGGACAGGCGCGGGTTTCGGTTTTGCTCAAAAGCTATAAGCCGTTCAGCTTTAGCTTTATCACCAAGGCAAATACCAACAAGTTTAGAAAGAGGTTCGGCATCAATTGGACGGCGAGGTGTAGCGGACCGTGTACGGCGGCGATGCCGCTGGGAAGACTTGAGCCAATGGTTGAAGACATAAGCAAAAACCCAGAACAGCAGAAACAAAATAAAAAAGCCTATAGCCTGGTGTGAAATATACATAACAGCCCCCTACCCTGTGGAAAAGGAGTTAGGCGAATTTAGTGGAGCTGTCAATGTGTGGATCAGCATCGTATGCAGAACAGCACCAAGCATTGAACCAATCATCTAAGCCTTTTGATAGCAGGTATTGTGACAGGATTTGATGACGCAAATCAGGCGGCGGAAAAGTTGGGTCCGTCAAAAGTCGCAGGTTATATATCCAGGATTCAGTTTTGTTAGGAGTGCGAAACACAGGCAGATCAATATCAAAGGCGCCTACCCCATAGCTGCATAGTACCGGGTAGCCGCAGGCACCGAGTTCAAGAATGCGAAGGGCTGACTTTGCATGGTTATATCTGGTAACTTCCAAAGGAGCAACAGCCAAATCAAGGTTCAGGCTGGCCAGCTTAGCAGGGTATTGATCTATAGGAACTTGTGGATGGTATTCGGCAGCCATTTTGCGGATAGATTCTGGGACAGGTCCCAAGAATACCCAGTCAATTTCCTGCCAAGTAGCACGTATAACAGGGATAATGATCCGAAGATCGCCAAGGTGTCCCGCACTGCCCGCCCAACCGACCCGGGGCTTGTTATTATTTGAGTGCGTGACGGTAACACGTGACCAGGGGTCATCCGGGAGGCGGTTCTGACAGACAATGGATTCAGGGGCAAATTTTCCGTATTCATTTTTAAGAAACTCCGTAGAAGTGACAACACGATCACAGAGGGCGGCAGCTTTTTTAAAGCGGTCCGCAGCGTCCTTGTGGAATCCTTTCCGGTGGCGGTTAGTTGATGGTATCTCACCAATCAGGTCATCAATATCCATAATCAACCGGGCATGGGGTAAAGCGTTACGGTAACGCTTTATGGCGGCAATCTGGTCATGTTCCAGGACACGTTGAAAGACCACCACTTCGGGGCGTAATGCAAGCAGCGTGTCATTATCCAGAAAGACGTCAGAACTTACACCATCTACCCTTCCGGATTGGATCAGAGCATTGAGGGGGTCCGTTACGCGGTAACGACCGCAGGCGTAATGATCGGCAGGGTGTGCCAGTACAAAGGGTTTTGAGGTCATTGGTTAATCTCCCATCTCTTGAAAATCGCGGTTTGTCTCTTGATTAAGTGAAGCGGTTTCGTTACGCAGTAACTCGCTGGCGTTATCCGCTTGCATACTGGCGCGTTGGGTCCAGGTGAATTGATGGCCGGGATGATAAGCACATCCGGAAAGCAGGATCAGGATCACGGCGAGGGGCGGCGTTCTCATGGGCGCCCTCTTCTGTTGGTGAGAAAATGCCAGGCCAGGCCGGAGACGATGACCACCAGCAGGACCACGGCCAAGATACCGAGGACCTGCCCCAGTGTAGCGAACTGCAGGGCTTTCCAGATGGCCAGGTATATCAGGGCATGTAAGACAGCCGATATGACGATATGGGCGATATAGTGCATGCGTTTTTAATCTCCTGTCTGTGCGCATTCGCGCAATAAATTTGTATTTCTTGATGAATCGCGGCGCTGCTGGCCAATGAAAAAATGATTCGCGAGCGAATAATTTTTTAATCGGCTCTGACTTGTGAAAGCCTTGTGACATGTCACTTTATTGCAGCGGGGACATCGTGCAAGGCCGCAGGCGGGGGTTTTGGTTCATCAATGTAACGGGTGTGGTGCCGTGAACTGCTATGTTTCAGGGGGGCCGATGAAACGTAACCACCACCCCAACGGCAGACCTCTAAGCCTTCATAATTGCTGCAGCGGATACCGGGGACGATATGTTCAACTCCAGAGCGTGACTGGATGACATACATGGCTTTCATACCAGGAGAGCCAATATGGCCAACAACACGGTACATATCCGAAATCAGGGGGAGTTGTGCGGCTTGTTCAGAGCGTACAGGCAAGGAATAAGCGTCGAAGTCCTGCAGGGGGTGTTTGGGGTGTTTGAGCAATACAGTATTAGTAGATAGTGCCAGGGACCGGGCGGCATTGTGGGTCATATCGAATGGGGCATTGACCACAGAGGGAGCAGCAGCAGGAACACCGCCATGAGAGGCCAGGAATTGGTGCATGGGTTTAGCGCCATTACTGGCAAAATGAGAAATGGCGTAATACCCGTAGTATACGGAAAAACCGAGAATGACAAGAATGATAGGTATCCCGAATTTGAAAAATGCAGGAATGCGGGGCTTTTTAGTGTGGATTTGGGCGGATTTATACAGGTCATAAACCTGTTTGGGGTATTTGAACAAGAAGCGGCGGGCAAGTTTGCGGGCGCGGGGGTCTTTGGGGTCGTCTTGCGATTCGGACCATTCGTACACAGAGGAGCGACCTTTGAGGCCCCAGACATTAACAAGGTGTTGATGATTAGAAACGAGGCGGCGCAAGTGGGCATCAATCAACATGGGGTATTGAGTAGTCATAATGAGATCAATACCAAGATGGCGATGGGTCTCAGCAGCAGAAACATATTCAGGAATAGGATCACCAGGGCGACGAGGACGGAAAACGGCTTGAGCTTCGTCAACGAGGACAAGGGAGCCATAGGGACATTTGTGCCATTCTTTGGGGTCTTCGAGGGGGGTCCATTTATCAGAAGGAACTAAGCCTTCAACACCGTAAACGTAGATAGGACGATTGCCATCAGCAGAAGCAAGATGATCGGCAAGCATTTTAAGGGTTTTACCAGCACCGGGAGTACCAGTATAGAGATTGAGCATAGAAGCACCTATTTGAGGTTATAGAAAAAGGTTTTGGCGGCCATAAGGGAAACACGAACAGAAAAAGCAGCAAGCATAAGTTTGATAGGTTCCTC
>NZ_MXAV01000045.1 GCF_002847505.1 Acidithiobacillus marinus | reverse complement strand
CCGTTTGATAACGAAAGTAGCACCAAGTAACTGAGCAATAGCCAACATATCAGCGGGAAGACTGGAATAATTCAAAACAACGGAAGAAAGATCAGATTCAATAGCAGAAACACCAGTGTAAACACCAACACCAATGGTTAAAGAGGATAAAACGGAAGGACCAACAGAGGCCATAAACCAAGAGGCAGTAGAAATAATGAAAGGACCTAACCATTCAGCAAGGGCAGAGATAATAGCACCCATAAAAAAACTCCTTAACGAAAGATAATGATACCCGCACCAACAGCACCAAGAGATTCAACATAAGGTTTAACATCAGAAGCGAGAGAACAGAGAGGAGTAAGCGGAATCGTAAAATTATTAGATAAAGCGGTAAAAGATAAAGGGTCAGGACAAACAGCATCAGATTGAGAAGGCATAGCAAGGTTAAGGGCAAAAGATTTAATAGAAGGAGATGGAGCGGCAGGAGTGGAAGTAGTGGGAGCAACAAAAGGAGAAGCAGGTTGAGGGGTAGAAGTAGAAGTAGAAGTATTAGTAGTCGTACAAGAACCGGAAGAAGTACAAGTTTGAGTAACAGAGGAAGTAGATTTTTGAACAGAAAGGCCACCATCAGTTCCAGGGGAAACTTTATAAGTAGGGGTTGTAGTAGTAGTAGTAGTATCACCAGTAGAAGGATTAGTAGAAGAAGTAGAAGTGGGAGAACCGGAAAGAGTATTAGAGGACGGAGAATAAGAATAAGGAACAGGGGAAGAAAGAGGAGTATTGTTATTGGCTAATTGAGAAGCAAGATCAGGAGAATAAGAAGGGTTAGCTTGTAAAGCAGAAGAAGCATCATTCGCTAAATCATCAGAAGACCAATTATTTTGAATCCATAGGGGTAAATTAGAAGGAGAAGTAGGAACAGTAGAAGCATCACAAGTAAAACTACCACATGCAGCAGAAGGATCGGAAGAACTAGAACAGGCATACAAAGTAGAACCGTTAGAGGAACCTTCATTAATAGTTTGATCGCAACCAGTAGTATGACCCCAATTGGAAGAACAATAAGTAGAATAGGGTTCAGTACAACCAGAAGGAGTGGTATTAGCAGACTCATAATCATCATAAATAGAAGTAGCAAGAGGAAGAAGAGTTGTAGCACCTAAAATAGTCAAACCGATAGGATTATCAACAGACATAAACTTACCAAGACCATCAACCAAATCACCGACAGTTAAAGAACGAGAAAGAGAAGAAACAACCTCACCAGTAGCACCATCAATGGTTAAAGGAGGAGGTGCAAAAGTTTCAATAACACCACCGGAAGAACCTTCGGCGAAAGAAGAAGAAGGAGTAAAGAGAGAAGAGGCACGACCACCCTGAGGATCATAAACGCGGTAGACAGGTTCCTC
>NZ_MXAV01000044.1 GCF_002847505.1 Acidithiobacillus marinus | reverse complement strand
CTGGAAGAAATCCATGTGCCGCCAAGTATGGTCACGGGTATCATGTACCGGACACTCCTCACCACAGACGGAGCAAGCAAAGCGACTACCCTTGGGAAAGTTGATGTGCAGATCCAGGCGTTTCTCCTCCACCGTGAAAGTCACATGATCCACCAACCACGGCGGAACCAATCCTAACGCGAGAGAAAACAGCTCTTCAGGGACCATCAGCTAACTCCAATTCAGGGCACGACCGCTCCACAGCATTCTACCCCCTACCCACTCAATCTGACGAAGAGCCGGTAGACATCACCAGAAGAAGAAAGACGCCAGGAATAATTAGGATCGTCAAGAACAGCAGAAAAAGAAAAGGAAGAAAAAACTAAACAGAAAGCACCAACCAGAGCGCGATAAGTAAAGTGACAAGGTAAAAAGTCCATATATCCACCTGAGAACTCCAAAAAAAGGAAGAGGGAGAAAAAGTCGGGGGTGGGGGGGGACTAAAGTCCTTTCCCCCGCACCCCCTCCTCTCCTGCTTAACCGAAGAACATACCTTTGGCCCACTTGTACACAACAGCGATACCAGCCAGGCTGATTAAGGCCACGCCAATGGCACCAATCGCAGTGTCACCACTGCTTGTGAAGCTGGCTGCAGCAGTAGTAGCAGCCGTTCCCGCACCACCAGACGCGAAAGCGGTCCCAGCCATGACCAGACCACCAACAGCAGAAGCAACCGCAAGGCGGCGGGGGCTTGCAAACTGGGCGATGGTCCCGAGTGCGCGATTACGCGCGGTTTTTACAGCATTACGATCTTCCATGATGTTTCTCCTTGGATGGAAGGTTATCCGGGGAACTGCCCGGCCAGATCGTCACCGATTCAAGAAGAAGCGGATCACAATTCTAAAAAGGGCTGCGAGCATCAAAACCGTGATGATTGCAGGGGCTGCAATGTCAAATTGACTGGACGTTATGCCACCGATGCCATAAACCGGGACCCATGCAGCGGAAGAACAGCTATAGGTTGTGCTTCCAGTAGTGGAGTCGGTGGTAGCAGTAACATCAGTGCATACGTTCAGAACTAGGGAACCGTCTGGTGTTCCAGTGGTGCTAGTGGTCATAAGCGCCCATGTCATAGTCAATGTCCATGTCGGCCAGATCGTCGGAAGTTATATCAGGCAGTAGGTCGGGTAATGATTGCTGCTTGAGTGAGTTAAGACGGGCGGCATGGCGAAGTAATTCGGAGGATTCGGCCATAGACAAATTAGGAGCAGTGGCCAGGCCATCGATAGAGCCTAAATGGGGGAATAAATATGCCCAGTTAGCAGCAGTAGTAGCAGCATGGTTATCGTAGGCATCGTGATAAGTTTGCTCATCCTCATACAGGCGTGCACGCGCCTTCGTGGCGTTGAACTCGTCGTAATTGTAAGAATCAGCAAGGTCTTGACTGTAGTAATAGAAAAAATCTGATGCTTTGTTGAAAAATTCGAGGTCACCAGCTAATGCGCCTGACTGGAGTCCCGGTCTTGAGTCGGGTCCGGAGTCAGAAGTGTAAGGAGCGTTATAACTGGGGTCAGCATAGAAACCGTTTTGTCCATCTTCAGCATCGAGGTCGGAATAATCGTCATCGAAATGCGAGGTAAATATATCGTGATCATCATCGAGGTCGAAGGTGGAACCAAAGCCAGAGGCTAAGCCAGTGTCGGAACCGGGTATGTATCGGGACTTACGACCGAATGAGAAGGGTTTGATCTGTCCAAAACGACTAATAAAGGTCCAGATGTTTCCGCTGTCCTTTTCAAGGTGCACTTTTTTGGGATTGCCAAAAATGCCAGCTTGAGAAGGGGGGCGTTTGGGGAGTTTGACTTTCCAGCCAAAGGCGCGGGCGGTCCAGTAGGAGACTACGAACAGCCCGGCGATAGACAGCAGTGCAACACCAATATCAGGTAAAGCCTTGAGACCTTCGTTTAGAAAGTTTGAGGCAATACCGGATACTTGGGATTCAAGTACCTGACTGATGTTGACTGTTGGGGTAGGCATGGAATCAGGCAGACATCAGGAGTTTAGGATCAGAGATCAGATCACCCAACTCATTGTTATATAATACTGCAATGGGAATAGGTTGATTAAATTTCTTATCGTGGCTAGTTTTAAAATTGATAACACCAAAGTACAGCCCAGGATCAACAGCAACAATATCACTATCAAGATTAAAGCGAACAGTAATACCAGTGTCACTCAAATCAGTGGGATCGAGAACAGAGCAAGGATGATAGTACTGAGTAGGTTCTGATTTATCTTTAGGAACGTAAGTTTCCATAGGAGCGCATGACAAAACAACATGGATAGGTTGACCCTGAAGTAAAGTAAATTCAAGAGGATCAACAGCATCAAAAGCTTTACCAACAGGACGAAAAGAAATTTTACGATCAAAGGCGGATACATCCATAGGAATGCGACGCAATGATCGTGTAGATTGAAAAAAATCATCTTTTCGAGAAGAGACAACCTCAAAATCACAGGTGTGATGGTCAAAAAAACGAATAGATACACGTTGCTTAAAGGTTTTGGAACCTTCTTTGACAGGTTCGGGGTCAAAGGCAATGTAACAGGCATCAAGTTGCATGATTAGAATCTCCAAAATGAGTAAAAAAAAGAATAAGACTTCCCCATTGGCACGAAAAACGAGCCTAAAATTTCCACAAGTAAAACAACCAATTAAAAGGACAGTATTCACCCATGAATAAAGGGAGCGCTGTTAGTAGCTCCCCTTATGCATGAATCAGGCAGCCTTAAAAACTTCCGCATGCAGACGATCGATGTTTCCAGCCTGCAAGGCGGCATGCGTGGCCTCTACGAGACGCAAACGGTCAGAATTGGGGTTCCATAGCCGAACCTTCACAGGATCAACAGGGACGCGAATTAGAGCCGTACCGTCCTGCATCATAGCGTCAGATACACCAGCAGAATTGAGGATGCGGCGATACCTGGAAAAAGTAGGCTGAGAAATAGAACGGCGAGCCTGGACAAAACCAATCGCGCGGATACGTTGGTAAAAATCAAAGACACGTTGAGCTTGAGCAGGAGTAGGAGCATGTAAAAACAAAGAAGAAAATAAAGTATCGTCAGTCATCGCAGCCTCCGTAGAAAATAAATGCCTGAATTCGGCATCCCATAGATCGGGCAGATGTAGATTTTTAGCGAGGTAATGAACAGGGAAATAGATAATGGGTTGCTTTTTGTTTTTGGAATGCAGGGGCGTAATGCCAATGTCACGTAGAAAGTTAGATGCGTTTTCAGCAAAAACACCAGGCACTAGATCGGCAAAGTGTTTAGGAAGAAGGCCATATTTTACAGCGTGTCTGGAAATGGCCAGGGCGCGAATCTGTAATTCAAAACGGCCCACAGACGCGAATTCTTGCGAAAGTTCTTGAATGATCTCTGGGAAGGCTTGCAGACACTTTGGGGGGTGTGCTTTTAGGTCCCTGCCCTTGCAATAAATTTTTCCGACGCGATAACGTGAACCTTTACCGAGGTAGACGGTACGACCGGAAGGCATGGCATCACAGGACAAAGGACGGTTTTCGATTTCATCCGCTCGATCTTCAACACCAGCGCGACGCTGACCACGTTGAACACCTAAAACGGTATCTAACCAAACATCAAGAGCATGGAACGTGGGGAAATCATAGTTATAGGTCACATCGACGCGGGCGACATACCAAAGGGAGCCATCAGGCCAGGTAGTGAGATTAAAGATCGTGCCGAAAACATAATCTACCAGGCGGCGAGCGGAAAAGAGTAAATCATCAGAACCCGTGACATTGTGGCCCTGGTAGAGTTTGGGGGAAGCTTCGAGGGTTACGCGGCCACCAATAGACAAAGAAAAACCGTCAAACCATGACGGGATTTCCACGCCTGAGCTAATGCACCAATCCACCAGATCACCAGTGAAGTTGGTTTTACTGATCTTGTGTTGAAGGCCCATGAGCCAACCGATGGCATCAGGGGGGAAAAAGTCACTAGGAATAGTCAGGCGGAGGGTGTCAATCATTGGAACCACCGACAGAGGCGCTACTGTTACGGTCTAAAAGGCCAGCAATAAAGCGAAATACCCAGGCAATAGTGTCATAGGTGAACAGAGCGGCAAGGCAACCGATAAAAACCGCCCACATCAGAGCGGTAGCCAAAGAAAGAGAAGAGATAGGGGCGGGATTAATCATCATCGCCACCCCTGTTGTTGAGGTCTTCTATAAAGACCGAGTAGAACAAGATCCCGGTAAGACCTGCAGCCATCAAACCACTGCAAACGGACATGAGTAGATGAACTTGAGAGGGATCAGAAAGATAAACCATGACTAGGCCCCCTCTTCCATCAATTCAAGGGCAAAAGCTTCAGATTGCTGACGAAACCAGTAATCGTTGACGGAAGCATCAAAGTCATCAGTGGCAGCCTGCCAGCGGCGGTCATATGCAAGGCCAACGAGGCGCTGAGCGAAAAAGGACAAAGCAGCGTTGCGGCGTTGGCGTTTGGCGAACGCATCGCCGTGATTCTCAAGGTATGGATGCAGGCGCAGAGCACGACAGATGCAAATGGATTTGACCTGGGGAACGGGGACACGCCAAAAAGCGGCGTAATCATCAGCGGGTGAAAATTTGTTATCGCTTGATCTAATAATCATTTTATAGTCTCCAGTAAAAAGGGTACCCCTTGAGGGGATACCAAACCCCGGAGCTACCGGGGAGCGTTTCAAAGAGGTACTAGGCACTAACTACTAACTGCTGATTAGTAGATAACGCAATCTGCTAACATTGTCAAGCTACAAGTTAGCAACTAGTATCTAAGCAGGAGGTGGTCAAATGAAAGCGAAAGAGTTAATCAAGAAGGTGCAAAGTAAGCACGAATGGTCACAAAACCAAGTAGCTAAAGAACTTGGGATTACGTCAGCAGCATTGAGTAACCTAGCACAAGAAAAAACCGACGGGTCTGACGAGACATATATAAAGCTAGCCAAAATGGCAGGGATAGACCCAACTGAGATCATCATCGAGAAGCACATGAGGAAGGCGGGACCAGAGGGTCAAAAAATCTGGGCACACCTGGCAAGGACACTACCCAAAAGTGCTGCCCTACTCTTAGTCATAATACTGATAGTGCCGAACATTCAAGCACATGCTGCTAGTTTCCAAAATACCAATGTTATCAAATGTTTATTATGTAAAATTATGAAATGAACTTTCCGTCCTTGCCGTGGTCCCAAAAAACAATACAACTTTTACGAGGGAGCGAAAAATGATACGGAGCACATTTACCGCTAATCGTTCAGCACCCTGGTGGGTACGTTTGTTAACCATCATGGTGGGTATGGTTTTGCTAGTCGGGTTATTCTTCTTTGCAGTTTTTGCATTTATAGCTGTGGCAATACTGGGTGCCAGCGGTATGCTTTTTCTCTGGTGGCAAAGACGTAAAATGCGTAAGACCTCCAGCAGCCAGGACTTTATCGTGACCCAATATCGGGAAATCCACCGTAGTCAAGCTCCTGGTGATAGAGATCGTTAAATTATAGGCAAAGCCCTATACAGTAACCCTCCTACCTTTTTTTTGTAAAAATCGTGTTAGAATCTTGTCAGAAGTCGAAAATTGACAAGTGATCACGGTTTGCAGGAGGGCTTCTGGTTAATAACTATTCAAATACAGATGGTTACCTTGCAAAAAGGCGGTCAGTCAGGTTCTTGCATGGCTGTTTACTGTTAATGAGCTGTTATTCTTTGTCAGCTTCCGCAGATGAAATTCATTACGTATTTCAGGGTATTCCCCAGTCTTTGCAGAAAAGATTACAAAAGGCTTTTCCAACTGTCACTGTGGCCGATAAGGCGGCTCGCCTTGATGAAACGGAGTTGGCTGCTGGCCTGCGCCTTAGAGATGCAATGCAAGCATACGGATACTACGATGCTAAATGGCAGGTCCATCGGGAGACTTCGGACAAGAAAAAATATATTTTGCAATTTTCCATTACATTAGGCCAACCAGTACGGGTCAGAAAAATAGATCTTCAGAAAACTGGAGCCGGAAGCAATATTCCGGTAATAAATGGTCTTTTTAATAATTTTCCATTAAAAGACGGTTCTATATTAGATCAGATTAATTACGAAGAATGGAAAGGTAAAATAATAGCCATACTAAACAAGCAGGGCTATATCAAAGCTGATTACACTCGTCATGAAATATTGATTGATAAAAAAGCATTATGGTCTGAAATCTATCTATGGTTAAATACCGGTCCTAGATTTCGTTTTGGAAATATTACAGTACATGGCGCCGAACATTATCCACAATGGTTTATTAAACGATATGTGTCATTTAAGCCCGGCGACTGGTATGCACCAGCTGCATTGGCGGTTACGCAAAGTAATCTTCGCAATGCAGATCGTTTTTCAGACATCTCTGTGCAGGGAGATATCCGTGCTGAAAAAAATAACGTAGTCCCCGTCAATATTGATCTGAAGAGCATGCCTGCACAACATATCAAGGTGGGCGCCGGTTACAGCACAGACATTGGCCCCAATGCAGCACTCATTTATGATAATTACAATGCTTTTAATGAGGCTCAGCATGTTCGTGTTTCCATTTTGGCTGCACAATTAAATAAAAATGCCAGTATTTTATATAAATGGCCGGTAGGAAAAAATATTGGCTCTGAATATATTGCTCAAGCCAGCTATCAGAATCAAACACTGACTGCATATGATAGTAATGAGATCCTAGCCAGCGCTGGGCGGCAATGGACTTTGCGCAATGATAATAGTCGCAACAAGACCAGAACGCTGGAAGCACTACTTAATGTAGAGCAAGCGAATTATACAGTTGGTGACGAGGTTAATAACAGTTTTTATATTTATCCTTCATTGCAATATACGACACAAAATTTTCGCAATGTATTAAGGCCTATATCCGGTTATTCGCTGATTGCGCGTGTTGAAGGCGCCAGTAAGATATGGGGTAGCAGCAGCAATTTTTTGCGCTTTAGTGCGCGTGCTACCTGGCGCGTACGCCTGTCTAATCAGTGGGTGCTGGGGACCCGGGCTAAACTGGGGGCAATGTGGCTTAACGGTCCCATTACTCTGTTACCCCCTAATTTGCGTTTTTTTGCTGGTGGACAAAACAGCCTCCCTGGTTATGCTTTTCAATCTCAAGGTCCAGTGGATAGTGAAGGCGCCGTGGAAGGTGGTCGACTATTGGCTGTTGCGGGCGTAAATGTCCAGCGTTTTGTGAGTAAAAACTGGGCGGTAGTAGCCTTTTATGATGCTGGTAATGCCTTTAACAGTTTTTCCGATTTTAAATTACTTGATGATGTCGGCCTGGGGTTTCGCTGGTATTCTCCGGTTGGTCCTATTCGTTTTGATCTGGCTCACCCCCTGGTAAATCCGCAAGCGCCAGCAGTACGCATTGCTTTTTCGGTAGGGTTCAGTCTGTGATAAAACTACGTCATACCTTGTTTTTACTATCTATTCTGGTTGTCGGTATTTTCTTTGCTGTACTAATCTGGCTACTGGATACGAATAGTGGTGCACGTTGGTTGCTGGCCCAGGTTCCGCATTTAAGCGTGCAGCAGGTTCAAGGAACTATTGCTCAAGGTTTGAATATTCATGGACTGCGCTGGGCCAGCACTGACACCCGCTTTAATGCGAAGAACTTGCAGTGGAAACTACACGCCAGCCACTTATTATGGGGTGATCTGGATATTGATCACCTTATCATAAGCGATAGTCAGTTATATTTACCAAAGCCTGCTTCACAACCATCCAGCATCAACCTTCAATGGCCGGCATTGCCATTATGGTCTAGATTCAGCTCCTTGCGCCTTTCTTCAGTTGCGATAACGCACCTGCATGTTTGGCAAGGCCGGAAATCATCCCTGATCATTAAAGAAGCCAAACTCAACAGCCTTTCCTGGCGATATGGTCTTCTACATGTCCATCAGCTCAGAGCTAATATTTCTGCAGGAGATATTGCACTTTCTGCTCAAATTGGCCTGGATAATCGGACAGTGGAAACAGATGGGCAATGGATTCAGCATTCTGCCACACCGATGCATTTGGATTGGCATATTCTCTGGCATGGTATAGGGAAAAATGCTTTAGGGGGGCCTGTTCATCTGACACTGAATCAAGGCCATGTGATGACCAAGCTGAACTTTCAAGCCCTGATCAAAGCCCATCAGCTTGCCTTTAATGCCATGACCATTCAAAATCCGTCACTCCTGAGAGTGGCAAAAGCACACTGGAAAATTGATCTTCCTGAAAGCACGTCCGGAAATTTTACTATCGCGGGAAATCTAGAGCATTTACTGTTTAAAAATTTACCGCCATCTTTGCCCGCCGGAGCGCTCTCTTTTGCTGTGCACTTGCAGGGTAATTCACAACGTTATCGTGGTTTTTTATCGGTTCAAGGCGCCGCAAAATTTGGTGATATTAAAGGTAATATAAACGGCAATTCAAGAGGCTTAATATATGATTATCATGGAAAAATTCTCGGTGCAAAACTGCTTCCTGCACAATTTCTGATTGATTGGCAGCCACAGATTAAAGTTCAGGGTAAATTACGATTTCGTGATTTACCGATGAAGAATATTACCCCAAAAATTCCAGGATATCTATCAGCCGATTTGTCAGTCAATGCCGTACAATCAGGAAAAATCATGAGTGGTGGGCTGCAACTGGATCTGCTACCCAGTCAAATATACAAAAAAAATCTGCAGGGTAATGCCGATGTGCGTTTTTCTGGCAATCGCTGGGATTTACGAGACGCCGTTTTTCAGGGATCGGGCATTCGCTTGAAGGCCTCTGGAAACTTGCAGCATCGCTTATCTTTTAATTTCCAGGTTACCAGCTGGCAAGGCATATTACCCGGTGCCCGAGGTTCATCCAGTCTAGAGGGCTGGGTTGCGCAGAATCAGCAGACCTGGTTGGGACATATACAAGCCCATGCACTGGACCTTAGCTATTCCGGGATCACGGTGGATAAACTCAAAACCCAGGCTACGTTGCAGGCAGGAAAGCAAGTGCAAGCCAATCTGAATATACAAGGCGCCAACTACAAAAAGCATCAGATCAATCTCGAAGCCCAGGCTCAAGGACCCCTGACCGCTCTACATATGGAAGTTCAGGCACAATCCAAGGAAAATCATTTGGCTGTGAAAGCCTTGCTGAAGCACTCTTCAGAGACATGGAATCTGCTCTTGGATGAAACCCATTTGCAGAGTCCCCAACTGGGAGATTGGCATCAGCTCAATCCCGCCATGCTATCCTGGAAATCAGGCGCCATGGAAATCAGTCCCCTGCTTTTTGAAGATAGCCATGGTGCGAAAATCAGTGCCCAGGGACAATATAATCCTGCCGCCAATTTGGCAGATTTGAATCTGGAGTTATTTGCGCTGCCACTGGATTTTCATGACCATACCGATGAGATGTCCCTGAAAGGTTATGTGAATGCGCAGGTCAAGGCTCAATGTCATGGTGTCTGTCATGCCCATGGTTACTGGAACTTTGCGAAGACGCAATTACATTGGCGCGCGAATGACGTTCATCAATCAGTGAATGTGCAGCAGTTCAACGGACGCGTACAGTGGGACCCTCAGCAGCTGACGGTAAATGCTGATCTCAGGCTGCCCCCAAACTGGGGATCAGCGCAGCTTCATCTTTTCAGCCCGGTTACCCTTGCCTTGCCTTGGCGCTGGGATAACCAGGCCACTCTTCATGCCACACTCAAAACCGAACTGGGTGGTCCCTTTTTTGCCGCCCTCCCCCTTGGCACGCTGAAAATGCGGGCGCAGGGTAAGGGTAATATTGATGGAAATATCACTGGTACTTGGGCGAACCCCAAGTGGCATGGTACTGCTGCGTTAGATGGACTGGGCTTATACGTGCCACAAGCAGGTCTTGATTTACAGCATGTGGGTGCCAGCATTATCGCCAATGGTCAGGAGATGCAGATCAATGCACTTCATGCCAGTTCTGGAACCGGTCAGATATCTGGGAAAGGCGTTGTTCATCTTCAACCGGAACCTCGTTTTGCATTGCAAGTGAATGGACATGACTTTACTGCATTGAATCTTCCCCAGGTACAAGCGGCTGTCAGCCCTGATTTACAGATAAACGGAACATTACAGAAAATACATATTGGCGGAGTTATTCATACCAATCGGTTACGTATTTTGGGTACCGATTTTAATGGACCAAAACCCTCCAGTGACGTAGTTTTTGTAAAAAATATCAAAAAGAGTTCTGCAGGTCCCGCTCTGGGGGTAAATTTGAAGATCACCCTGGGAAATGATGCCAAAGTGTTGATCAGTGGATTACGCGCCAATCTTGTCGGAAGTTTGGATGTGGTCATGGATAATGGCAATAGTCCTACTGTGCGAGGAATTTTGCGCATGGTGGATGGACATTATGATATTTACGGACATAGCCTGGATTTTGAGAGAGGTTCCATTAATTTTCATGGCGAGGCAAGTCAGGCCAACCTGGATGTCCTGGCAGTCAGAACCATCAAAAATTCAGATAGTTTCGCGGTCGATAATACGCCTGTAAAAGCTGGAGTTCAGGTTACCGGCACGTTGCAAGCTCCGCAGGTGAATCTCTATTCCAGCCCATCGATGTCCCAAGCGGATATTTTGTCTTATCTGGTGCTCGGTACGCCTTCCAGCAGCTTGAGTAATCAGGATGAATTACTCTCTGCGGCAGCAGGTACTCTCTTTTCCGCTAGCCGCGCAGCACTTTTTGGAAACAGCCTTAGCCATTCAGGAATTGATGTGGGAGTCACTTCCAATGGTCAGGAGGGTATATCCGGAGCCATGGTCACCTTGGGGCATTATCTGACGCCGGATTTATATCTCAGTGTCGGACAATCAGTAATGGGTAACGGCACAGTTGCTCGACTGCGTTATCGGGTCAGTAAACATATTGAATTACAAACAGAAAGTGGTACCCAAAACGGTGCCAATATATTTTATCGGATTGATTTTTAAAGGTTACGGAAATACTACGTGCTAAAAAAGCGAGAAAGCGTCATCCTGGTCGGTGCTGGTGTCATCGGCTTAATTGCTGCAATGCGGCTGGCTGAAGCCGGCTTTGACGTTTGCGTTGTGGACCGGGGACAAGCGGCTCAAGAGGCCTCATGGGCAGGTGGCGGTATTCTCAGCCCTCTCTATCCCTGGCATTATCCACCGGAATTGCTGCGCCTAAGTTTTTACAGCATGTCGCTGCATCAGGCGCTTGCCCGGGAATTAGAAAATCTGACGGGCATCGATCCACAGTGGAATCTGTCAGGACTCCGCATCATGGCGGGGAAGCGCGAAACGATTCCCGCTGATATTATCAATTGGGCTCAGCGCTGGCAGCTGAACTGGCAGTTAATGGGTAAGGAAGATGGTTTGCATCCTTCACTTTGGTGTCCAGAAGTGGCTCAAGTACGAAATCCTCGACTTTTATCTGCACTCTTGCTTCGCTGTCGTCAACTGGGTGTTAAAATCATCGAACATACCGAAGTTTCCGGATTTAGACGGTTTCATAATGGACAACTCTGTGGACTAGAAACAACGCGAGGGTTCTGGCCAACCAACCACGCCATCATCACTGCGGGTGCCTGGACAGGTAAGTTGCTGGAAAGTGCGAGGCTGCATCTGGAAATATATCCAGTAAGGGGGCAAATGCTATTGTTGCAAGGGCAAGCTGGTATGCTCAACTCCATGATCATGCGTGACCAGCATTACCTGGTTCCTCGACAGGACGGCCTGATTCTGGCGGGTAGCACCAGTGAAAATGTACAATTTGATAAATCGGTTACAGCTGAGGCACGCGAGACGCTCTGGGATTTTGCTCATGATTTCCTGCCTGAGCTGACCAGTGACCATATTATCAGACAATGGTCGGGGCTCCGTCCCGGAAGTCAGGAGAGCGTGCCTTATATCGGCGCCCTTCCCGGCTGGAAAGGATTGTATGTAGCTGCCGGGCACTTTCGCTATGGCCTCACCAATGCTCCGGCAACTGCAGAAATACTCGTATCTACGCTGACGGATCAAGCCCCACCCGTGGATATCAAGCCTTATCTGCCAGCTACGCATTTTCAAAAAGATCCAAACTCTTCCCCTGCGGATTAGTTAGCGGTACAATTATACTTTGTTTAGAATTATAGTGAGGCCATTCATGGATCATCAGGATTGGAATAAGCAGCGCGTTTTAGAGATTCTGCGGGATGCGGGTGTGAACCCCACCAGCCAGCGTGTGGAAATTGGTTACGCTTTGTTTTCGTCTTGCGCCCATCTTTCGGCAGAAGAAATCATGCAACGTGTCAATGCGGATTATCCAGTGGTTTCCAAAGCCACTGTTTATAATACACTGGGTTTGTTTGCCGATCATTCTCTGGTACGTGAGGTTATTGTCGAGCCTGGTAAAGTTTTTTATGACCCCAATGTTTCTATGCACCACCACTTCTATCATGTAGATACTGGAGAATTGCAAGATATTCCTGCCAGTGCCCTGCAAATCAATAAGCTTCCGGACATCCCTGCAGAAACTGAAGTTGAAAATGTTGAGGTCGTTATCCGCCTGCGGCAAAAGGTCATGCATTAAATTTTCGGGAAGGCAGCATGGGAAGACCCTTGGAATTCAAGAGAGTTTTCAGCTCTTGCCTTCTCTACATAAATCTTTATAATGCTTGGTTCTTGGGTTGTTAGCTCAGTTGGTAGAGCAGCTGACTCTTAATCAGCGGGTCGTGGGTTCGATCCCCTCACAACCCACCAAATAAAACAGGCACTTAGCGCAACTTGCTAGGTGCCTTTATTTTTGCGGGCTAACCCAGGGCTAACCTCAGGAGGAAAAACGGGTTAGCCGGGCCTATTCCGTCCAGCAGTGATCCAGGCAGACGGTGCTCCAATCATGGGGTTAATTCGATTTGAGCGTAGACACGTCATTCATGGGGTTGGTTTCGATTTGGACAGGCCGCGCTCATGAGCGTAATTCATGCGGGTGGTCACAATGCGGTCACAATGCGGTCACAATGCGTTCACGATGGGCCGCAACGCCTTATCAGTGCTGACCATTGCCGCTCACCATGCGGTCACGATTACGGCCTTATCAGCTTCCTGATTTCGCGTTCTTGCCGGTCATACTCACGAATCAACGCCATGACTGCCCGCACCTCTCGCCGGGCAGCACGCACTCCGCTGCTCTTGGCATTAGCTGCGGCCTTGGCTTTTCCCACTTCTGTTACTGGTCCGGTCGACTGTTCCCACGGTCGCCATTGCCGGATCATCTCGGCCTGCCTTGCTCGGCGCTCCGGTGTCCAGCCGTTCGATATGCTCATGGGTAATCCCCTTTAGTTCGGTGTCCTGATCTGATTTTACAGGGACGGGCGCGGGTGTCCCATTGTTGATCTGCATGGGTCCGGTGGCCTGATTGATCTGTTGCTTGCCCACGAACACGGCGGGATTTTTGAGGGTCGCCAGCGCCTCGGCAGCATGGACGCATTGCCGTTGTGCCTTGAGCGATGCGGTCAGCCACATTTTGACGTGATCCGCGTTTTCGGTGTCCATTGCTCGCCGGGCAAGGCTGTTGAACATGGCGTCCAGCGTGTGCATCTGGCTGACCAGCATACCCTCGATGCGCGTCATGTCGCCGCCTATGACTCGACGGGCCTGTGAACTCAATTCAGCGATTAGCGGGCCAGGCTCGGCCTTAACCCCGGCCCATGTGTATTTTCCCATAGTGAACGCGGCTTGCACTGTGGGTAGGGCTGCGGCTCTCGCGGCGTCCTTCTCCGGGGTGTCCGGGTCGCCTTCAATGATAACAACGTCGGTTGCTGGTGCTGGTGCCTTTGGTTTCGATTTCGTGGTCATGCCTGGAACCTCCCATAGTCGTCAAAATCATCGTGTGCAGCCGTCGGTGGTGTGGGTGGCGCACTGGCATTGCTGCGCCGTGGACTGGATGCCCTGCGCTTGGGTGCCGGTGGTGTGACTGGCTCGGCCTTGGATGCAATCAACTTCAATCCTGAACGCTCTACCCCGCCCTTATCCTCCCAGGTGCTCAGTGAGAGGGTGCCGGTAACGCTTATTGCATCGCCTTCCCCAAGCATCCCGAAATTGATCTGCTCGGCCAATTCCCGGAAGGCTGTGATCTGGATGGCATCGTTACCAGAGACTCCAAACGCTGACCAGACGGGCATCGTGCCATCTTTCGCCAGGCGGTAGGTCGGGGCTTTTTTCAACGTGATTACGCAAGCTGCGATGATGGTCATGGGTTCAATCCTCTTTCTGCTCGCCGGATCATGGCGGCGATGTTGTGAATGGCTCGATGGTCGGATGGTGTAGCGGCCATATAAATGCGGCTGGTGCCTACGGTGGCGACCAGATGTCCTCCGCGTGTACGGCTGATCTGGATACCGGGGAATTGTTTCTCCAGGGTGCGGATATGCCGGGTCATGGCTAGTGCCACCTGCAAACAGCAGGACACCAGCGGCCACGGAACTTGATCCATACCAAGGCCCGGAAATTCGTGTATCCCAGACGCCATGTGTGCCCTCTCCATGTAAACACGGTGTGCCGCTTGCCCCGATCAGCTCGCAATGCAGCATCCACCAGCTCGGTGCGTAGGGCTGGCTCATCAACCAGCCTATCCAGAATGGACACCCTACGGGATAGGCGGCCGGATCGTAGCTCTCGGACGTAAGCAAGCGTAATTCTCGGACGTGTAATCATGACGCCACCCCCGCATACTCAGGGCACGATCTGACAGCCATTGGATAAGCGGCCTTGTAACCTGATCCGCCTTCCGGTGGTAATCCGTGACTAGTCGCTAAACAGACGCCAATGGATAGCGGCTGCGGTCCAGGTTGAAAGCGGCAGCATTGCCCACAAGACACCCGTTGCGGGGCCATTGCTGCGCTGTGCTGCATCGGAGCGGGTGCGGTGGTGTAATCCATGCTCTCAGCCTGAATAGCCAAGCGTTCAGCCATTGCGTAGTCATCAGCGCATTGCTCAGACGGGAGCGGGGCCACAAATGGCTGTGGCGATAACAGCGCCAGCAGACTGGCCTTGTTTTCGCGGATATGCGGGATCAGGTGCGCGGGGATGCGTTTTGCCTTCAGGTGCCCGGCTTCAACCCAGACAGCACCCCCAGCGTCCACAATATCCACCACGATCTGCGCGGGCTTCACTCATCACCCCCGAAGTCGAGAATTTCATCGTCAGGGTCATCTGAAAAATTATCTTCACAAACGCTAGATGACACACTATTTAACCTATTTAATTCATCCTTGGGGGGTTTAGTAGGTTTAATAGGTTCCTGTTTTGCGTTTGCGCGGTGAATTTTTGGATTGACGGCGTATGTCTTGGACGGTCGCCCAGCGGTCGGCGTCTCCGGCTTTGGTGTTGCTCGCACCCATCCGGTTGACTCCAGAAACTCCAAGGCGGCGGTAATCTCTTTCGGTGAGCCTAGGCCCGCCCATCCCTTGCGCTGAATGTCAGCGGTACTGAAAGGATCGGGCAACTTGCGTTGTAATAGTGCATCGCTCAACTTCTGCGCGGCTCTGACCTCCGGGTGCATCCATAGGTGGTAAACGCGACGGGCATGTTCACCGAGAAAATCCGCCCAGGCTATTGCTCGCAACATGGGTTTTTCGCGGACCGGCCCGATCATCCCACTCACGTCTGCGCGTTCGGCCATGTCCAGAATTAAGGCAAGGCCGGCGACCAGTTTTTCATACTTCCCGAAATGCTCCTGTAATACCGGGGCACAAGAGGGCATGACGCGGGTTTGTAGATTGGTATCCCATGCAATAAAGGCTTGTGCGGCCTCTTTGGACAACTTAAATGACGGGATTCTACGGAATTGATCGGCAGGTTCAGCGCCCCAGGCCCCGATAAAGTCGTCGTCGTCCAGCGTCTCGAATATCTTGTACACGGCATCGCGCAAGACCTTATCGGGCGCGGCATCCCTCCACTCGAACCTCATGGAGTCGGGCCATACTATCAACTGAAAACGCGCCAGTAATCCATCGTTGCCTGTGTCCTTGGCGGCACTGTCCAGGTACTTCTCTAATCGTTCGGGTTGGATACCGCCGAGAACCGATAACGCCAGGTTGGGGATATACAGGGAACCGCGACCAATGCGGTCAACCTCGTGCCCGTCTGTGCCGTTCCATGCCTCCAGGTAGAAAGCTCTATCTGATTCGTGCCCGGATTTCTCGAAAGACAACAGCAACCCGGCAAGCTCGTCCCTCTCGGTCAGCAGTCCTTGGGGATTCTCCACCAGCAGGTCGCCCAGCTTTTCGATGGTGGCGTCGTTGGTCGTGTATCGCTTCATGACAGGCGGCTGTGGCTTTGATTCTTTCAGTGCCGCTATGCGGACCTTGGCTGCTTGCAGCTTTTCGGCATCGTCTGCGTCGGCAGCTTTAGATAATGCTTTTTTTGCTGCGGCCATCATCACGTCATGCTGCTCAACTTCTTCCCGGTAGGCTTCCATCGCCTTGGCGTGTTTGGCGCGGGCGTTTGCTGAAAGCCACTTCAATGGCTTCACACCATCGGCCATAGAGGGCGATTTCTTTTTACTCGGTGGCGCGATCACTGCGCCCCATAAGTTCGCGACCACGATCCAGTCGTCCCGCAGCTTGGGCCTGACTCCACACCTTGCCCCGATCAAAGCGCCCAGGCTAACCAGCAAGCTGACAGCCACAAACTCAGGCGGTGCCACCTTCCTACGCGCGGCATCCAGGACATACCCGGCCAAGGGCGCGGGCAGCAGCGCCTCCACATCCATCTGCGGGACAGGCGGCAGGTCTGAACCGATCCGCTCGAGGTTAGGCCATTCGGCAGAGGCAACCGCGACGGCTTCCAATGCTTCCCGTGGGTCGATAACGGCCGTCAGGTCGATCATGCGACACCTCCACGAACAGCAGCAGCAGCGGTGCGCAAATCGCCGTTGTGGTATATGGCTGCAAAGGCGTCAAAGGCATCCAGTGCGTGCCCGTTATGCAGCGGGTCATCAGCATGATGACAAAATATGCGCCCCTCGATCTCCACGATCCCAGGCGTCCCGCTATGACTATGCGGGGATACCCAGCGTTTGCCCTTTCGGGTGTAGCCTGCGTGTTCCAAAACCTCATCGACAGTGTGCTGCTCGTTAAACTGCTCGATAACCGAGACGCCACCGCGCGATGCGATTCGTGCCGTCATCGCTTTGCTGTGTTCCTTCTTCGTCTCTCTTTGGTGCTGAATGGCAGCGGCTATCAATGTCAGCGTCTTGGCACTCAGCGGGGCTAACCCCCCGGCGTAGAACTCATATCCATCTGCGCGATCCGGCGGCGTTGCTGGTGCGTAGTAAAGCCTAGCGCGGTCTCCTATGCAGGCGCGGTCAATAGCCTGTGCAACACCCCCAGGCAACTGGTCCACCACATAGGATTGCGCGTCCCTCAGCGCGTCGGGGTGCAGGGGTGCGTCCAGGGCAATGATGATCCGATACCGGGGGGCCGTGGCGCTATGGCTCCAGGTGGTATAAATCAAATGCAGCCAGCCCAGGCGTGATAGCTCCTCATGCGCGGCGATCGGTGGCAGCGGTGCCTGATCCTTGCCGTCCACGTCAAAGCCCAGTGCAGTAATGGCGACAACATTCTTGCCTGCGCGGTGAGGAGTGCTGAATCGCGCCAGCACAAAGCCTGTGCCGTCTTTCACCTCTCGCACCTCTGACTGCATCAGGTCATTGCAGAACTCGCTCCACGACAAAGCGCGGGGGGTAATCCGGGGATCGTGTGCATTGCGTACCATTCCTATACTGATGCTGATAAAATGGGCGTCGTTCGATGTTGCGTATGCCGTCCTTGCCGGGCGGCTTTTTTGTGTCTGCATGGCTTACCCCTCCATGCCAGTGCGACGCTTGGCGATCCATTCGGCCAGGTCAGCGACGCGGTAACGGACAAGGCGGCCAGTCTTCACATAGGGCAGGTTATAGCGGCCAGTACAGCGCCAGTTACAGAGTGTTGCGGGCTTCACGTCCAGAACAATGGATGCCTGCCCTTCGTTGATCTGTGTGGGTACGTTCTTCTCGGTAAAACCGAGGGTACCCGCTATTTCTTTGACGATCTCGCGGTGGAGTAAATCGGGTTCGGTTTGCATGGGAAAGCGCCTATCGGTTATGGGTGATGGCGCTTATGTTGGGTGAAGCGGTGGTCTTTCTCCTGCGAGATTCGCGGGTCTGGAAATGCGCGAATGTCTCAGCGGGCTACATTCGGAAGTAACCCCTGTATTCGCTCCACTTCTTCCATGCTTGCCGGATATGGTGCGGTTCCATCTCTAAACCAGATACGATCCGGGCAATGGGTAAAATGTGGTTTTCGATGTGCCCCTCTATCGGAAAACTCATCTGGCGTAGTTTTTCAAAGATTGAACGCAAGTATAATTGGACGATCTCGCCTTTCTTTTTTCGACTCTGTCCGATTACCTCCTCGGCAGCGTTGCCCAATGAGGGCATGGCTAAATCTTCAAAAGTGTTAAGAATCCTACTGCGAACCATTCCAAGTAGTTGGTTTAGTGTTGGCTCGCCCGATTCTGTCGCGGCCTCAACGCTTGGGCATGGTGGCGGCTCTGTAAAATCAGTTCTTTTAAGGTGCATCCCGGTTTCCATATCTACCAAATCGGTGCGGAATATCTCAGCCTCTATTTTTCGGCTATCCCAGTCTGCATACCTAATCAGCATGGGTGTCTGTTCGCCTATATATGGCAAGTGTTTTTCCATGCTCTCTATAAGATTTTGTATTGAAATAAAAACCTGCTCTACTCCTGCGGCATATTCGGCCTTTGCTTCCATTGAACTATGCACATTTTTTGCGTCGTCCCATGCCCAACTACAGCCGGTAACTAGGGTGTAGAAAAAAGTCGATTTGTGTAGGGGTTCGCCAATTAGGTTTATGTGAGTACAAAACACAGGCGATACAAACGATCTGGCTATAATGTGAAAGGTTCCGTTATTCGTAGGTGGCAGATTTAGTGTGGCGTCATAAACGCTCCTGCCTTCATAATCATCCAGGACGCGCCGGAAAAGTCCCGCTGATATTTCTGCCTGAGATTTTATGGCGTCGTATGATTGGCCGGTATCGGTAAAGACCTCGCGCATTGCATCCCAGTAGGATGCGTGTTCATAAGCGTTGTTCGTTAAGGTTGCGGCAATAATAAGCTGCGCCAAATCATCCGGCAGCCCTTCCATGCATGGTCGCAACTCAGCGGCAAGGGCACTGCGCCACTGTCGGTATTCGGCATCCATCATGCGCTCCTTCTCTGCGCTTCCTTCGGGAATAGGTGCCGATTCCAGCGGGTGAAGGTTTCCCGTTTTCGCTCCGTCGAGCTATGAATCGGCGGTGAAACTTAAGCCGCGTGCTGCGGTACAGGCCAAGCGCCGGACGCTTTGGCGTCGAGTATGACGATCTCCACAATGCTTCCGTCATCGGCATAGGCAATATTCAGGTTCCAGTCTTGCGACACCTCGCGGCTGACCGGCTTGTCGGTGAAGTGGAGCACCAGAATATCGTCGGTGGCGTCATAGTCGGTTTTCATGCCGCGTGCCCTTGCTGGTGCTGTAACAGGTCCAGCAGGTATTCGGGTGCAAGGTCTGCGCCGTTGGGCCATGTCACTGTATGGAACAGGCTGTGGACCTCTACCCGGCTGAACAGGTCATCATCCCGTAATGCGTCGAATACCGGGCCGGTCAGTTCTTGGGATAGGTCCACATCGCCCTCCTGTCCGTTGCTGAATTGGACGTGCAGGCGATAGCCGGGGAGGGCTTTTGCTTCGGTGATATGTAGCATGGCGATTACTCCACACGCCAGAACATCGCTAAAACGATACCGTAAAAGCGGCTGATCTCAGGCATGTTTACGCCCCTTCTTCAAAGGCACAACCTCGGCAGTTTTCTTGACGCCAGCAGCCACCAGAATGGCATCGGTGCCTTTCTGCCAGGCGTCTGCTACAGGGTCTTGAGCCAACCTTGCATAGACGGCGGTCGTTTGCTGCGAGTGGTGGCCTAGTCCCTTACCTATGACGGCCAGAGACACCCCCGCGTCGATCTGGAAGGATGCCAGGGAACGCCGCAAGTCATGCAAGCGCAAGTCCTCAATGCCTGCGCGTTGCAGTAGCCCTTTCCATGCCTTCTTAGGCTCCACAAGATGCCCTGTAGCTCCAGAGCCGGGGAATACCCATCCTTGTGCTCCGCTGGCCTCTGCGCGGGCCTTGAGCACGTCAATAGCGGCATCGGTGAGGGGCACAACGATATTGTCCTTAGCCTTCGCCTTGGAGCCGGGGATGGTCCACGTTCTGCGATCCAGATTGATTTCTGCCCAGGTCATCGCCAGCACATTGGAGCGACGCGCTCCGGTCAGCAGCGAGAGCATGAAGTAATCCCGCATATCTCGGTTGGGTTCGGTCGCCAGCGCCTCGAAGAACTTGGGCATTTCGTCGAGGTGCAGACGACGATCCCGGCTTTCCTCCCGATTCATCTTTAGCCCGGCTGCGGGGTTGGTCAGGTTGGGTATATCCAGCGTCTTGATACCGAAGTTAAACACGGCGCGGGTGAGGGCTAGGACTCGGTTTGCCTGATAGATACCGGCTCCGGTGGTGACCTTCCTGTGTAACGTGCGGATATGGGTGCGCTCGATCTCTGACAACTTCTTCTTGGCGATGCCTTGCAGGTGCAGACGATAGTTGCGCTCATCGTTGCCCAGGCTCTTTTTACCCTTGGCCTTGCACTCCTTCACCCACTCCGCAAACAGGTCAGAGAATGTCATCTCCGCTTTCTTGATGCGCTTCTGTTCGGCGGGGTTGGTTCCTCTGGCAATGTCGTTGATGATCTCGGCGGTGGTGGTGCGGGCCGTCTCAATGGTCACGGCGGCGGCATCGCCAATGCGTACCCACTCCACTTTTCCCTCCACCTTGCGAACGCAATAAAACGCCTTGGCTCCGGCTGGTGTAACGCGGATACAGAGCCCCTTCTGTGTTTCGTCATAGACGGTGATCCGTTTGCCGGGGACCGGCTCCACCGCCGCAATGCGGGCCTTGGTAAATTGCATCTTCTCGGCCATGACGTGCTCCCTTTGGACCTTGAGACTCCAGTTAGCCGGGCTAACCGTGGGCTAACCTCAGGCTAACCTTTTAGCGGTAAATCGGTCAATGTCGGTAAAGGTAGTATCCAGCTAAGTGCATGATATGTCAAGATACAGGGGGGTAGATAAAACGTGATAAATGCTGGACTTTGAGACTCTTAATCAGCGGGTCGTGGGTTCGATCCCCTCACAACCCACCAAATAAAACAAAGGCTTAAGAGTTTCCTCTTGGCCGATTTTCTTTTTTGGGTAACGTTCTGGGTAACAAAACCAAAATTACCCACCCTCGCAACTGGCTTTTTGAGCGTGGCAAGTCCGAAATCTGATCCTGTGCTCTCTTGAGCTACTCTGAATCTTCTGGATATTCCCGATTGGATATAATGAATCGAGGCGTATGTCAGAAGCGCGGCTGTTCTACGTAGGAGCCACGCGAGCGATCCATCGACTGATCATTGGAGCCTGTGGCATCGGAATGTTCACCGCCCGCATTAAGAAAGTGATGAATGATTATCAACATTCGCATTCATCGCTTTGAAATATGTGGCACAATCCATATTACGATTACCTGTAAAGGAGAAAAACCATGTTTGGATTCGGCGAACATCAGGACAACATCACCGCCACCTGCCCCTGCTGTCAGACGCAGATGCAGGACATGGGCGCTCATGGTATCCGCATGGGCGGATTAACCGGATTGGGCGGCGCGGCTCTGGGTATGATTGCCGGACAGATGGCCGACGACGGCGAAGAAGCCTTTGAAAAGAAGCTCAAGGTGCAGGTGTTTGTCTGCCCGCAATGTCATGAGCTGTCGTTCAAGTATCGGGGCGGGTTGTGAAGCGGTAACGTCCAGAACTATCCGGAGTTGTTCGCGCTATACAGGAGACGTGTTCCATGCAGGAAATCATCTGCCCCCACTGTCATAAAGAATTCAAGCTGGATGATGCTGGCTATGCCGATATCCTGAAACAGGTCCGCGATAAGGACTTTGAAAAGCAGATCCACGACCGCCTGGCACTTGCCGAACGCGAGAAACAAAGTGCTTTGGGGCAGGTCAAAGCCGAAATACTGGCTCAGGAGCAAAAAAAGGCCGCAGAGAAAGATGCCGAAATCTCCAAGCTACGGGAACAGCTGACGTCCATGGCCAAACTGGAAGCGGCCAGTAAACAGCAGGAAATCCAGGCGTTGCAAATGACCAAGGATGCGGAAATTCAAGCCCTGCGCGCGCAACTGGCGTCCCTCAACACTGAACAGAAGCTCGCCGTCTCTGAGGCGATACGGCAGATCGAGATCGAGCGCGACGAAGCCCGCCACGCGCTGAAACAGACAGAGCTGGAGAAGCACCTGTCGGAGAAATCCCTCAAGGAACGCTACGAAGATCAACTCAAGGACCGGGATGCGGCCATCGAGCGTCTGCGCGACATGAAGGCCCGGCTTTCCACCAAGATGGTCGGGGAAAGCCTGGAACAGCATTGCGAGATCGAGTTCAATCGACTCCGGCCCACGGCCTTTGCCAAGGCTTATTTCGAGAAGGATAACAATGCGCGTAGCGGCAGCAAGGGCGATTATATCTACCGCGACTACGACGAAAATCAGACGGAAATCATCTCCATCATGTTCGAGATGAAGAACGAAATGGACGAAACCGCCACCAAAAAGCGGAATGAGGACTTTTTGAAGGAGCTGGACCGTGACAGAACGGAAAAAGACTGCGAGTACGCCGTCCTGGTTTCCCTGCTGGAAGCCGACAATGCCCTCTATAATAACGGCATTGTGGACGTGTCCCATCGCTATCCCAAAATGTACGTCATTCGCCCCCAATTTTTCATCCCCATGATCTCCTTGCTGCGCAATGCGGCGATGAACGCTGCCGAGTACAAGGCGGAACTGGCGCTGGTGCGCGCGCAGAACATCGACATCACCCACTTCGAGGAAGATCTGGAAAGTTTCAAGGAGGCCTTCGGCAAGAACTATGACTTGGCCTCGCGGCGCTTCCAGACCGCCATTGACGAGATCGACAAGTCCATAGATCACCTGCAGAAAACCAAGGATGCCCTGCTGGGCGCTGATCGGAACCTGCGCCTGGCCAACGACAAGGCCCAGGGCGTGACCATCAAGAAGCTGACCAAAAAGAACCCCACCATGGCGGCAAAATTTGCAGAGCTGGAGAATCCGGGAGAAGCATGATGCTTTATATCGAACCTCATGCGGGGGTATTCCCCATCATTCACCTGATCAACCACGCCCGCCACGAGGTCAGCGTGGGGGTGTATTATCTTTCCGATCGCCCCATTCTCAAAGCCTTGAAAGCCGCCCATGCGCGCGGTGTGGAGGTGCGCGTCATCATCGAGGGCAAGCCCTACGGCATGAAGCCCTGGGAAGTCCGCAAGGAAGAAAAAGAAATCGAGGCAACCGGAGCCACCCTGAAGCTCGCTCCTTATCGTTTTACCAGCCATGGGGATCACTATGCTTTTCTCCATGCCAAGTATGTGGTGACCGGCCACGAGGCGGAAATCGGGACGGCCAACTTCGACTGGTCTGCTTTCCATCGTAACCGGGAGTATCTGTATGTCACCCAAAACCCCACTGTAGTGAAGGCAGCAAACGCTGTTTTCAATGCCGACTGGCACAATCATCGCGCTCCGGCCTATGCCCATCACGTTCTCGTCCTTTCGCCTGGCACTTCTGCAGCCCAAATCATCAGCGTCATCCGTCAACCGGGGCCGATAGACATAGAATCTGAAGAAATGGGGCCATACAAACCGACTTTGGACGCCATCGCCGCCAAGGGACGCCTGGCGCGGGTCATCCTGCCGGCCAGCATCAACACCCAGGACAAACAGGACGTGGCGTTTCTGGAGCAACATGGGGTGCAGGTGCGGTTGTTGCCGGTGAAGCCCCGATACATGCACGCCAAGGCAGTTACCGGCGAAAAGCTGGCTTTTTTGGGTTCGGAGAATTTCACGGAAACCAGCTTGGAAAAGAATCGGGAAATGGGTCTGCTATTGAATGGTCAGGCAGTCACCCAGCTCAGAAAGCAGTTTGACCGGGATTGGGCGGCGCTGCGATAAAGTAGTAGAGCTGACATGCGCGGCCTTAGTGGGCTTCATTCTATCCATATCTAACTGCTCCACCGCGCGGATCACGGCAACATAAAAGATGCGATGATAAGCGTCTACTGTGGATTTCCGTAGCATAGATTTGTAAAAGTTTTTGCACCGCCCAAGAGGTTTGACAAGATATTATACCAAGTCTATATTTAAACATATAATATATATATTTAGTATATTAACAACAGCTGTTGCACTTCGCTATTGCTTGCTGAGCAACTATCCATTCTTGATGAAGTTTCGCTTGAAGGAGGATGTATCATGTCAACAGAAATGCATTGCCCATTTCATAATACCGCTGCTGCTGGAGAAGTGCAGTCCAATCGCGATTGGTGGCCAGAACGTCTCCATATTGGCCTATTACGCCAAAACTCTTCCTTGTCAGATCCCTTGGATGCAGATTTTGATTACGCAAAGGCTTTCAATGAACTGGACTTAGATGCCGTTAAAGCCGATCTGCGCACATTGATGACCGACTCTCAGGATTGGTGGCCAGCCGATTTTGGAAACTATGGTCCTTTGTGGATTCGAATGGCGTGGCATGCGGCCGGAACCTATCGCACGGGTGATGGCCGGGGTGGTGCGGGTGCAGCACAACAGCGGTTTGCGCCGATCAACAGTTGGCCGGATAACGTTCTCCTGGATAAGGCAAGGCGCTTAATATGGCCGATTAAACAGAAATATGGCCAGAGTATCTCATGGGGCGATCTGATGGTCCTTGCCGGAAATGTGGCCTTGGAATCCATGGGCTTCAAAACCTTCGGCTATGGCGGTGGACGCAGGGATGTCTGGGAACCTGACGAATCCGTTTATTGGGGATCGGAAAAAACATGGCTGAGTGATGCCGACCGCTATTCGGGGAAGCGTGACCTTGAAAATCCCCTGGCAGCAGTGCAGATGGGTTTGATTTATGTCAACCCGGAAGGTCCCGGAGGAAATCCCGATCCTCTCGCCGCTGCTGTGGATATACGGGAATCTTTCGGACGCATGGCCATGAATGATGAAGAAACTGTGGCATTGATTGCCGGAGGGCACACCTTCGGGAAAACCCATGGTGCTGGTCCTGCAAGTCATGTTGGTCCTGAGCCAGAAGGCGCGCCGATTGAAGATCAGGGATTAGGCTGGAAAAGCAGTTTTCGTAGTGGCAAGGGCGGGGACACGATTGGCAGTGGTCTTGAGGTCACCTGGACCAAAACGCCGACCCAATGGGACAACAGTTTTTTTGAAACCCTGTTCGGCTATGAATGGGAACTAACCAAAAGCCCGGCGGGCGCGCACCAGTGGGTGGCTAAAGATGCACCCCATGAGGTTCCGGATGCCCACGATTCCGCCAAACATCATCGCCCGACCATGCTCACGACGGATCTGGCGCTGCGTTTTGATCCAATCTATGAGCCGATAGCCCATCACTTTTACACCCATCCGGCAGCCTTTGAAGATGCTTTTGCGCGTGCCTGGTTCAAGTTGACCCATCGGGACATGGGCCCCAAAACCCGTTATTTGGGCAAGGAAGTACCGGCGGAAGATTTGATCTGGCAGGATCCCATCCCGAAACGGAACCATCCCCTTATCAACGGACAGGATATAGCCTTTCTCAAGACCAAAATTCTGGATGCAGGTTTGACCGTCTCTGAACTGGTTGCAACCAGCTGGGCAGCGGCAGCATCTTTTCGGGGATCAGACAAGCGTGGTGGGGCCAATGGGGCGCGAATCCGTTTGGCGCCGCAAAAGGATTGGGAAGTCAACCAGCCTCAGCAACTGGCAAAGGTGTTGGAGGTTCTGGAAAGCATTCGTGCTGATTTCAATGGACAACAGCGCGGGGATAAACGGGTTTCTTTGGCAGATCTCATCGTTCTTGGAGGTGCTGCGGCCATTGAAGCGGCTGCCAGCAAGGGTGGTCATTGTATTACGGTTCCTTTCTGTGCGGGACGTATGGACGCGACTCAAGAGCAGACAGATGTCGTCTCTTTTGAGCCTCTGGAGCCGATCGCCGATGGCTTTCGCAATTATCGTAGCGCTAGGGCTGCAAAGGTACGCGGAGAGGTTCTGCTGGTGGACAAAGCCCAGCTATTGCAGCTGACCGCCCCGGAAATGACGGTGTTGATTGGCGGTCTGCGGGTTTTGGGAACCAACTATGCGCAGTCCCAGGAAGGGGTGTTTACGGATCGGCCAGGAGTGCTCAGTAATGACTTTTTCATTCATCTTCTGGATATGGCTACGGAGTGGAAAGCGGACTCGGAGACAGGAGACACTTTTTCAGGCTATGACCGTAAAACCGGGATGCAGCAGTGGAAAGCGACACGGGTGGATCTTATTTTTGGCTCCAACTCCGAATTGCGGGCTATTGCCGAGGTATATGCCAGTGCGGATGCAGAAGCTAAGTTTGTCCAGGATTTCGTGTCGGCTTGGACCAAGGTGATGAATCTGGATCGCTTTGATTTGGCTTGATGACTTGATGGAATCAGAGGGGCTGGCTGTGTTACCTGATAGGGGTGATTGCAGTCGGCCTCTGCTGCATTAATGCGCTTCGATTTTGGGTATCTTTTAGTTGTAGTTCTGCTGGTCCTGCCAAGCCCAGCTTTGCCGGTTTAGGTATTTGTTCATCCAGCACTTTTTGTTATGCTGCTCCGTCCAAATAATGAGGAACAGTCGGTGGCAAAAAAAAGATTGGGATGGCAGGGCGTTGCCCTCTTAGCAGTACCCTGTGTGGCAGTATTGGCAGTACCTTTCTACAATCGTATTCACCCGGAGCTTTTGGGCATTCCCTTTTTTTACTGGTGGCAGATTCTTTGGGTACCTCTCTCCAGCGTTTTCCTCTATTTAGCCTATAGACGTCTGGGGTCATGCCAATGAACCCGGTCACTCTCGCTGTTTTTGCCATCCTCTTTCTGGTCATTGTTGTTCTGGGTTTTGCTTCCGCTCGCTGGCAGCGGGGTAACATGCACCACCTGGAAGAATGGGGGCTTGGGGGCCGTCGCTTCGGAACCTGGATCACCTGGTTTCTCATTGGCGGCGATCTGTACACAGCCTATACATTTGTGGCTGTACCCGCCCTGGTTTTTGGTGCTGGAGCGTTGGGATTTTTCGCCCTTCCTTACACGGTTCTGGTCTATCCTTTGGTTTTTGCAATATTACCTCGACTTTGGCGCGTGGCTAGAGAACATGGATTTGTCACTGTGGCCGATTTTGTTGCAGCTCGTTATGACAGCCCGCTTCTAGCCTTGGCGGTGGCTATAACCGGCATCGTCGCGACCATGCCCTACATAGCATTGCAGTTAGTCGGCATAGAAGTTGTCATCGCCGCGTTGGGTTTCAACACCCATGGTCCCTGGAGTGAAGCGCCGCTGGTGATAGCCTTTGTTATCCTGGCGGCCTTTACCTATGTAAGTGGGCTCCGCGCGCCAGCGAGCATAGCGGTGGTCAAGGACTTGCTGGTTTACTTGGCGGTTTTGGCGCTGATCATTGTCGTACCCTGGAAACTGGGAGGGCTTGCTGTCATTTTCCATGCCGTTCCCGCGCAGCATTTGCTGCTACCGCCCATCACCCCGCATGATTGGGGCCTGCAGTCCTTTTATCTGACATTGGCTTTGGGATCGGCTTTGGGTCTCATGCTCTATCCCCATGCCAGTACAGCGGTTCTCGCTGCCAAGGGAACTGACACCTTGCGGCGTAACTGGGTCCTGTTACCCGCCTACTCCTTTGTCCTGGGGCTGATTGCTCTGCTCGGTTACATGGCCTACGCCGCGCATCTTCCCTCCCTCCCCGCTCTCGCGCCTTATTTTCGTGACTATGGGCCACAATTTGCCATTCCCGGACTGTTACTTGCTTATTTTCCTCCCTACATGGTCGGGATAGGTCTCGCGGCCATTGCCATCGGCGCCCTGGTGCCAGCTTCCATCATGTCCATTGCCGCCGCCAACCTCTTTACCCGCAACATCTACCGCAGTTACCTGCATCGGCAGTGCAGTGCTCAACAGGAAACCCGTATGGCCAAGCAAATATCGTTGCTGGTAAAATTTGGCGCGTTACTTTTTATCCTCTTTTTGCCGACCCAATTTGCTATTCAGCTTCAATTACTGGGTGGCATCCTGATTCTGCAAACACTGCCAGCGGTGGTGGCGGGTATTTATACACGCTGGTTTGATCCCCGGGCGCTCCTTGTCGCCTGGGCTGGAGCCCTCGTCTGGGGCGTATGGGCAGCCGCTCAGAGCGGATTCCAGAAATCCGCATATACCCTGCATATCGGATCACTATTGATTCCTGGATATATTGGATTTTATGCTCTTATCCTCAACTTCTTACTTGCTACAGGTTTGACCATCCTGCTGCGCAGTGCGCAAATCCATCAAAATAGAGATCTTACCAGAAGCGAAGCCTACAGCGAGTAATGGACTGCTAGACTATATGGATCACCAAATGGTGCTGTTTATTATCGCGCACTTATAGAAATTCACTGATATTCCAGATATCGCGAACAATCATTGTGATTTTTCTGGTCTATACTGAAAATGTCGTGGAACATTATTCTACTTTGATGGTCTACCGTAGGAGGTGTTCGTATGAACGATGCTTATTTCTACACTGGGAGGTTACCATGAAGTTTGAAAAAAGTGCAGATGGTCAATTTCGCTTGATGATGAGCAAAGCAGAGGCGGATAAGGTTTCTGATGCGCTGCTGAAAAAAGCCGGAGAATTAAACAGATCCACTTTAGACTTTGCCTATCTGGCGGCCGAGGCTGTACTTTCCATGGATAATAACTTTCGTCAACCGGAATCTTTTTATCACGGAGAATCTCATGCAAGTTAATATTGAAGATAAAAACGTGGCAGTATCGTTGAGCGCGAGAGAAGCAGGAAAAATCAGAGAATCCCTGCAAGCCCTGACAACAGTGCCGGGGGATCTTAAAGATTTTCATGCCTTGTTCGGTGAAATCGAAGTTCCTGACGCAAGACGTGGAGAGCTGCGGCATGAGTGGGGTGATCCGTTGGATATAGATCCAGATATTGGTCCTGCGTAAATCATCCGCAAAACGAAGTGATTAACATTTTTGCCGCCGGCCGGTGTAGCCTGGCGGCAAAAATTTCTCACGGATCAACGCTTAAAGAATGATCATGCATCCATAGTTGGATAATCCGTATATCCTTTTGCACCAGGGGTATAGAAAGTCGCTGGATCGGGTTCATTCAGCCCGTGCTGCTGATGAATTCTTTCTGGTAAATCAGGATTAGCCAGAAATGCGGTACCAAAAGCAACAGCATCTACCTGGTCTGATGCAACAGCATCTTTGGCCTCTTCCGGCGTGTAACCCATATTCACAATTAAAGGCCCTCGAAAATTTTGCCGAGCTACTGACACAGTATCGCCCGTCTGACGGCCATAAAAATCACTGCGCATCAGATGCAGGAAAGCCAATCCATAATCATTCAAGCGGGTAGTAAGCCAATCCAGCATGTGAATCGGGTCACTATCTTGCATATCATTAAAGCTATTGAGAGGTGATAAACGGACTCCGGTTTTGTCGATGCCAATGGCCTCCCCAACAGCCGTCAGTGTTTCGAGCAGTAAACGTGACCGGTTTTCCACCGAGCCACCGTATGGACCGGTGCGTAAATTACTCCCATCCCGTAAAAACTCATCCAGTAAATAACCATTGGCGCCATGGATCTCAACCAGATCAAATCCTGCAGCCATGGCATTGCGGGCAGCCTGGGCAAAGCCTTCGACAATGGCGGGAATTTCATCGTCCCGTAGGGCGCGCGGGAGGGTATAAGCTTGTTTGCCTTTAGGGGTGTGTACTTCCTCATTACGGATGGCCAGCGCACTCGGCGCAACAGGAATAGCGCCTTCGTTCAGATCAGGATGGCAGGCTCTACCTCCATGCCAAATTTGCAAGGCTATTTTACCGCCAGCCTGATGAACCGCATCTGTCACCAGCCGCCATCCCTGGATTTGTTCGTCAGAATAAATGCCTGGCTCATGCCAGAATGCCGAATTTCCAGGAAGAATCATCGTTGCTTCGGCGATAATCAGCCCGGCACTCGCACGCTGCGCATAATATTCAGCCATAAGCGCTGTAGGAACATGATCCCCTTCTGCCCGGCAACGGGTGAGTGGTGCCATCAGGATACGATTGGCAGCGGTGATACTTCCCAGCGATAATGGTGAAAACAGATCGGTCATGATGCCTCCGTGATAAGTATCCTAAATGCTTTCACTATAATACCGACCGGTCAGTCTGTTTGCAAGCTTTGCAACTTAACTGCTGAAAAGATATGAACAAGCCGCTAGACGAACTTCTGTCTACGGGCAGCCTTGACTTGTTTCGCCGCCATTCACCAGAACTTCTGCGCAAAATTCACACGCCAACCCTTACAGGAGATCAATCTGTCTGGTCTGAGAAGAATGATCTTGTTATGATGCAGACATTGTTGGTCCGCTTTGGCTGCTTCACCCGAGCCAGGTAATACAGAACAACATTTACACGCCCAGGTGGCGAAATCGGTAGACGCAAGGGACTTAAAATCCCTCGGCTTATGCCGTGCCGGTTCGAGTCCGGCCCTGGGCACCATTCTGAAAAAGGATATTTCTCATGGCAATTGATGTAACCTCCTCCGCTCATGATGTGTCCGTGAAAAATGCGCTGGATGTCCGGGGAATGAGCTATACCGAAGCGCAGCCTCTGGTATACGCCGCAGCCATTCGTTTGTCCGTCGGGCAACGACTGCAAGTGCTGAGTGATTCAGATCCCACTGCCATGATGCGTGCCGTGGCTTTTCAGTTGCGCGATGCCATCTCCTGGAGCATGGAAAGTGACGGTGCCCTCTGGCAAATCGTAGTTCAGCCCCGCGCTGAAGCAGAAGCCAAGGATGTTGTCGATTTATTGACCTGGGACCATTACCGTCTGGACCATCAATTCGCTCAGGTTCTGGCTGCAGCCAACGAAAATCGTATTGTTGAGGCAGAACGTATTTTCCAGGACTATTGGTTGGGATTACGTCGCCACGTCCATCTGGAAAACAATTTACTGGGTCCGGTACTGGGGGGCGGTGAGGAAAAAGGACCGCTGGCCGATATGCTTTTTGAACATGACAGTATTATTGTGCAATCCCGATTGGTTGAAGAAACCTTCGATGAAAAAGACTATGACATGTTACCTGCCATCTGTGCCATGTTGTCTGGTTCCCTGGCCAAGCATGAAAATCGTGAAGAAACTACTTTATTTCCTATCTGGCTCACGGCAGACAATAGTGATCGAGGACGCGCTGCAGAACATTTGGCCAGAGCCAAAGAACTACTGGCAGGTTCAGAAGACCAAAAAGTCATGGAGGTCTTCTCACATTGAACTAGCGATAAGAACCCATGCGTTTCTGAGCCCGCACCATATACCAACGTCCCAACAATATGAGCAATAATACACCTGAAGTAATCAGAAATGCGGCAGCAAATGCCAACATATGCGATTCAGCAAAAGGTTCGTTAATAAACGTCCAAATAACGTAAGTGAGATAGCCAATGGGCTCCTTAGTCAAATTGCCCGACCACATGTAATTTGACCAACCTGCCGTGTAAAGGAGTGGTGCCGTTTCCCCCATAGACAATGCCACAGCGTAAAATAAACCCGTCATGATGGCAGGTGCGGCGCCGGGCAAGAGAATCTTGAAAACAATGCGCCCCTCCCCTGCTCCTAGACCATAACCGGCTTCTCGAACCGCCAATGGTATGTTGCTGACCGCAAGCTCAGTGGAACGCGCAATGTAGGGTAACAACATAATGGTTAAGGTGATAATGCCCGCCGCCACGGAGAATTGCCAACCCAAATAAATGACCATGGTTATGTAGCCAACGTACCCGAGAACAATAGAAGGTACGCCCACCAAAACATCAGATAGGAAGCGCAAGGTCTTGCCAGCCATTCCCTGTCCATGCTCACTCAAATAAATCCCTGCCGAAATACCTATGGGCGCCGCCAGAAGTATGCTCCCAAAGGAAATCACAATGGACCCCTCAATGGCATTCTTAAGACCGCCACCGATACCATTAGTGATTTCTGTCAACAACTTGACATTCAGCGCAGGCCAGGCATGAATAAATACATCGCCAATAATAGACAAAAACATAATCGCGAGAAACGCAAATGAAGCGAAAACAGCAGCAGAAGCGAAGGCTGTCATCAATTTACGCCATAAAGACATTTTAAATATTCTTGGTGGTTTTATATTTGTCGAAAGCTGTTTTTCCATCATTTTGTTGGCAGCCATTAGCGCACCTTTTCCATCCACAAGATAAATCGTGCTGAAATATTGACCAATACGGTAATCAATAACAACACCAATGCTATTTCCGACAAAGCTTCGACTGCCATATTGGTTGGATCCTGCAGAGCGCTATCCAATTGTGAAGCAATAAAAGCGGCCATGGTCGAAATGGGTGCATAAATATTACCTGGCAGGTAGTTCAAGGCGTTTCCACTGACCATGAGAACAGCCATGGTTTCTCCCAAGGCCCGACCCAAAGCCAGAATCCCTACCCCGATCAATACCTTTTTCAGTTTTGGCAAAATGATGTGCCAAAATACCTCAAGACGATTCAAACCCAGGCTTAATCCGGCTTCCTTCAAAGCAGGTTCAATCATCTGAATGGATTCACGCAACGTCGCTGAAATAAGAGGAATAATCATGACCGCCAGCACAAAAGCCGAAGTCAGCAATCCGTAACCACTGCCTGGGCTGCCATTTATAAAGGGAATAAATGAAAAGGTATTGGCCAAAAACGGAAAAATGGTTTTACCAAAGAGGGGAACCAGCAGAGCATAGCCCCAAAGCCCGTACACTACACTGGGAACTGCTGCGAGTAAATCCACGAACAAGGATAATGGTCCGGACCAGGATTTGCGAATACCTTCACTTAAAAAATAAGCAGCACCAATGGCAATAGGCATGGCCATCAGCATTGCCAGTACTGAACTGGCCAAAGTGCCTACCACCAAAAACCAGATGCCATATTTGGCACCAGGCATGACCTGATGACCGTCTACTTCAACGGGATTCCCATATAAATTACCCAGATTCCAGTCGTTGGTCCACAAGAAATGAAACTGGTTATATTCAATAGCGGGCCAAGAGTAAATTACCAAAAATATTATTAATAAAATTAATGAGATAGGCAGCATGCTCGCCGTAGCTATCAATGATATTCTGAATACAGGAAATTTCATTACGCTTTATCCATAATTTTAAGTGTATTCAAATAAAATCGCATATCAATAGTTAAACTTTAAAATGAGAATGCCGGAAATTTTTTCCGGCATTCTTCAGACCTCAGCGAATTTCTGCGATCTGTTTACGGGACAACTCAGCAGCACTTTCAGGCAACGGCACGAAGTTCACAGCCGTGATGAAATGCGGGGCATTGCCGCCCTTGGGATCAATCGCCCAGTTCAGGAACTTCTTCAGAGCCGCCGCCACTTCCGGCTTGGGCTGAGTCTTGCTGACAATGGCATACTCATAGTTGATGATGGGGTAGGACTTGGCACCAGGCGCATAGACCAGGCTGATACGTTCATCAGCAGGGGTCTTGCTGACCATTTCACCCGCAGCCGCCTTGGCATTTTCAACCGTCGGCAGAACGAAGTTGCCGGCACGATTTTTCAGCATGGCCAGACCCAGCTTGGCTTCTTCCACTGGCTTCTTCCAGCTGATACCAATGTACGCCACACCATAAGGGGTGGTTTTCAGGGCCTGAACCATGCCCGGGTTACCTTCCGCACCAATGCCACCGGGAACAGCAGGCCAGCTCACAGTGGTGCTGTAGCCTACATCCTTACTCCACATCGGAGAAGTGTCTGACAAATACGTCGTGAAAATGAAAGTATCGCCGGAACCGTCGGTACGATGGATCGGAACGATCTTGTGGTTAGGCAGCTTCACACCAGGGTTCATCTTGGCAATGGCAGCATCGTCCCAGTTGGTAATTTTGCCGGAGTAAATACCCGCCAGCACCGGACCGGAAAGTTTCAGGTGCTTATTGTTCAGACCAGGCAGGTTGTAGTTGATCATCTGAATGGAGATGGCCATAGGAATATTCAAAATGTTGGGGTGCATTTTGATCTGGGCATTACTCATATAAGCATCGGAGGCACCGATCTGAGCTACGCCGGAGATGGCTTCGGCAATACCGGTGCCACTTCCAGTTCCCTGGGTGGTGATCTGTACGCCGGGATTCATCTTGGTGTAGACCGGTACCCAGAGGTTGAAAAGCGGATACAGCAGCGTAGAGCCTGTTTCCAGCAAGGAAATCGTGGCGGCGCTGGCGGGCATGGCATACATGCCGGCAAGACCCAGCGCAGAAATCATAACCGCACCCTTCACACTGCGAGAAAGTTCTTTCTTCAAGCGATACAGCATAAGACCTCCAAAGATGGCGAATACGTTGATTTACGGCTTATTCACAAAACACACCGTACGTCATCAATGCCCGGCGGGCAGTCTTGACGAGACGCAAATTCAATCTAGCACAGTTATATGACAGTTTGATGACAAAACCATGCTTGCAAAGAGAGCCCGTCCCTAAGGACGAGCTCTGCAATAGTCTGGCACTTTTGTAATAAAGGATTACCAGGTCAAAATGCGACCGGCCGCTGCCAGCGAAGGTAATGCTGCGCTGGGATTCATCATGGGGATGGGTTTGGCCAGATCATCCTTGGTCATGCCATTCAGCTCCAGCGACTGGAGGCAGCCAATAATTTGCACTTCGTTATCTTCGGCCAGTTTCATGAAGTCGGCGACGCTTTTACCGCCTTCCATGGGGAAAATACTTTCAGCCTTACCCTTGGCCAGTAATTCTGTGGCAGGACCTGTGAAGTACATCACGACTTTCTGCTCGGCGGCTGCGGCAGTGGCTGCCAGGAAAAAAGCGGAAGGAAGACGCTTGGGATTTTCGGCGCCAGTAATGAGAATAATGACGAGATCTGCTGCTTCGGACATCTAACACCTCCTGAATGAACGTGTGAAGTGACTTGATCAGTATACACCCATTTGCCAACTCAACTGAAATGACCTGACTCACGCCTGGATGACGGACGCCATTCTGGACATCATTTCCGGCAGGGCGTACCACTGCAGCTCCCCTTCTAGCCGGTCGGCCTTGGGCAGATGAATTCCGGTCACGCTGGCCTTCTTGATGGGTACACTGATGTGGGTGATGCGTGTTGTCCAGATGCCGAGATGAGGCTGATGACCGACCACGATCAAAGTGTCCGGTAGTTCTGGCATCGCTTGCCAATCCTGGCTCAGGGCATTCAGATCCCCGGCAGGAATGGCATCATGATATTGTGACACGGGCGTCGCCAAAGCCTGGGCAATATATTCTGCAGTTTCACGGGTGCGCAACAAGGGGCTACTCCACATCTGTACCGACCCACTGAGGCAGTGTTGCAAAGCCCTGGCTAAATCCATGGCGCTTTGCTGACCATGGGCCGTGAGCTTGCGCGTAAAATCGGCGCCGGATACAGCGGCATCTTCTGCCTCAGCGTGGCGTACGAGTAAAAGGTTCACGCTTTTGCACCTCCTGTCCAAACCAGATTATCGTGATGGCCCTCGGCAATACCCGGGCAAGAATGGTTATCACCGCAATACCGATCAAAGCAGTCATCCACTCATCCACGCGGGTTTTGGTATCGGGACCAGCACCGATAAATACTTCCAGCCCGGATAAAACCGCTCCCAGAAAAATGGTCACCGGTCTCCAACCATAGGGACCCAACACCGGATAAAAGCGAGCGATGGCACCCAGCGTCACCGTAGCCCAGAGGGCGTACTCGCCTGCACGTATCCACAAGCCCTGAGGATTCACTGGAAGTATCTGCCCGCTCCATAAAATACCCAGGTAAATCAAAAGGGCCACGATGGCCCAGCGCCACCATCCAGCCAGACTGCCTTTCATTTAATGCTTTCCTCTCTTGGGTTGCGGATCGTAGGGATTTTCACCCTGACGAAAAATCAGCCGCAGCGGAATGGCATCCAGACCCAGGGTTTTACGAAAAGCGCTTTCCAGGTAACGCTTGTAACTCCCGGGCAAGCGGGTCAGCTGATTACCGTGAAAAACCAGAGTGACTGGATTTTCGCCGCCCTGATGACAATAGCGCAACTTGATCCGCCGTCCGCCCACCATGGGTGGCTGATGGGTTTCTATAATCTCGGCCAACGCGCGGTTCAGTTCGCCGGTGGAAAAATGTTTACGGGAGTTTTCCCAAAGGCGATCAATGCTTTTATAGAGATCACCTACGCCGGTACCATGCAGGGCAGAAATGGTGTACACCGGTGCGTACTGAATAAAGCTCAGCCGTCGCTCCAGTTCCTCTTTGACCGCCTTGCGGTCGTGAGGACTCATTCCATCCCACTTGTTGATGACCACGATAATGGGCCGTCCCAACTCTACGGCGACGCCGACCAGATGAGAGTCCTGTTCAGCAATGCCGACCCGGGCATCCAAAACCAGGAGCACCACATCCGCTTCCCGCAGTGCGCCCAGAGTTTTCAGAACACTGAGTTTCTCCAGGCCTTCACCCACTCTGGCACGGCGACGCATGCCCGCCGTATCGATCATGACATAGGGCTTGCCTTCCCGTTCATAGGGTATCCGGATGCTGTCCCGGGTGGTGCCGGGCTCGTCAAATACCAGCACCCGTTTTTCACCCAGCATGGCATTTGCGAGCGTGGATTTCCCCACATTGGGACGCCCCAGCATGGCAATACGCGGTCCTTTAGCCACATCCTCCGGAATGATTTCCTCATTAGGAATATCGGAAAAAACGGCTTCCAGAAGCGTTTCCACCCCATGCCCATGGGCGGCAGAAATCGTGTAGGGCATCCCCAATCCGAGACGGTGAAATTCCGGAAGCTCACTGACAGCGCCCTTGGCATCCATTTTATTCACCACCAGATAAATTGGCTTGCCGCCACGCCGCAATTCGCTGGCTATTTCTTCATCCTGAGCCGAAAAGCCTTCTTTGGCATCCACCAGAAAGCAGATAGCATCTGCCTCTTGAATGGCTAGCCGGGTCTGGATAGCCATGGCGGCTATCAGCCCTTCGCGCTGCTCCGGCTCAAAACCACCCGTATCAATCACCAGAAACCGACGTCCTTCAAATTGTGCCGTTCCGTAGTGACGATCTCGGGTCAAGCCCGGGAAGTCTGCCACCAGGGCCTCACGGGTGCGTGTCAGGCGATTGAAAAAAGTGGACTTGCCGACATTGGGGCGCCCTACCAGGGCAATTACTGCAGTCATGACGCAACCTTAGCGCTTTGCGAGCTTGATCCGATACAAAGTACCCGCATCACTGAGGGCAAGAATCTGGTGATTGGCCAGACAGACAGGACTGCTTTGAATACCGCTGGAAGAAAGGCGGGTCTGACCGATCCTGTGCCCGGATTTGGGATTGAAAGCATAGAGATACCCCCCGTTGTCGGTGGCCAGCAAGTCATCCCCACAGCTGCTCAAACCGGTCATGGCATGACCTTTGAGGCGCGTGTTTCGCCACAGTACGCTACCGGAACCGGGATCAATTTCGGCAATGACGCCGTCCGCTTCGGCCACAAACAAATGGTTCTTGAACCATACCGGGGTCAGATAGACCGACATGGGAACGCTCCAGTTCTGACTGCCACTCTGTAGAGTGTACGCAGCCAGATTGCCTTGATAAGCAGCTGCAAACACCTGACCATCAGCCACAATGGGACGCGCAGCCACATCCACCATCCGCGCCAGTTCATTGCTACCATGGGCGATGGCCACGCGCGCATGCCACAATTCGGCACCGGTAGAGAGACTCAAGGCGGCCAAGGTACCGTCGGCAAATCCAGCATAAACCACCCCATCATGTACGGTGGGGGTGGAAACTGCGCGCAGAATCAAGGAAGGTTGATTCATGGAAAACGTCCATTGCACCTTGCCGTCCTTGGGATCCAGGGCCCAGAGATGACCATTGACTGTTTGCAACAACAAATGATCATCGGCAAAAACCACTGGGGTCAATACTTCAGAAGTCAACTGCACCGACCAGAGTTTGTGCCCATTTTTAGCATCAAAAGCGAAAACCTCTCCTGCAGTGGTTCCAGTGTAGACCACTCCATGGGCGATCGTCGCACCTCGTGCACTTTTACCGACGAGGCTGCGGATCCATTGCTGTCTGCCGGCATCATTCAGGCTGACCAAGTGTCCCGAAGCATCACTCACGACAATTTGCCTACCCTGGTGGGCAATATCAGTTCCCTGATAAGGATGAATGGGCCACAACCCATAAAGTCGTGCCTGCCACTGGGTAGAAAAGGAGACTTGTTTTTCCCCTTTGCTCAGTGGTGGAGGAGTCTTGGGACCCGGTGACGAATGAAACCAGGACATGATTCCGCAGCCATTCAGCAAGATAGCTACGGATCCTAGAGCGGCTGAACGCCATATGCTTTTGAAAAGTACATCTCGCATCACGGCGCAACTCCGATATTGGCAATTTTCATTTGCAGATAAGTACGATAAGGGTCAGTTTCAGGCAAGGCTTTCATGGCCGTATGGTAAGCTTGATCCGCCTTGCTCACCTGCTTGAGAGAAGCATAAGCATCTCCCTTGATTTCGTCCGCAACACTCGCAAAAGCGGGGTCAGTCTTTTGCAATAATCCCAAAGCCTTTTGAGGCTGATGCTGATCCACATATAACCGGGCAAGGTACATGCGTGCCAGACTGCGCATACCACGGGGAGCCGAAGCATTTTCCATGACAGCACTGAGCGTTTTTTCGGCAGCAGGAATTTGTTTGCTTTCCACATCAAGTCGAGCAAGAAAAAAACGCGCCATGATTCCGTAGGGCGTATGTGCGTAGTGATCAATCAAAGTTTCAGCGCTGGCACGGGCAGTACTGTTTTGACCTTGGAGCATGGTATCCGCTAGTTCATTGTACAACACGGCTGCCTTTTCAATTTGATGGCGTTGATATTTTTCGTAGCCAAAAAATCCCATGGCGCCGAGTAGAATAACAATAATACCCAAAATCAGGGCAACCCGATGGCGGGATAATAATGCAGAAAGTTCTTGACCGGTCACTTTAATCTTCTGGTTGTGGCAAAATTGTGCTCAGTATGGGGTGCATGCTGGGGGAAATCAACGCCAAGGCTTTGCAAACCGCTGGTCACGGCATCCAGACTGCCCTCCCAGCGCCCTTCTCCATGCTGTTCCTTGATGATCACAGGCTCATCCTGAAGCTGTCCAGCACCAATAACGACCTGAAACTGCGCCTGGGAACGCTCTGCCTGCTTCATCAGCGATTTGAAAGATGCTGGTCCTCCACTAACCACACTGATCGCGTGGTCACGCAAGTGCTCAGCCAGCTGCCAGGCAGAAACCAGACTGCTGTCATCCAGCGCGCCAACAAATAGTATGGGTTTTGACGCAGTAGCGAGCTTTCCCTGAATTTCCTGCAAAGCCAGCAAGCGCTCCAACCCTACGGCGAAGCCGATAGCCGGTGTTTGCTGACCCCCCAGTTGGCTGATCAGTCCATCATAACGTCCCCCCGCCAGCACAGTACCCTGGGCCCCGAGAGCATCGGTCACCCATTCAAAAACCGTGCGGTTATAATAATCCAGGCCCCGTACAAGGCTGTGATTGACCACATAGGGAATATCCAGAGCCGTTAACAAATCCTGCAAAGAAGCAAAATGGGCAGCAGATTCCGCATCCAGATGATCGACCAGATGCGGAGCCGCAGCGGCAATCTCCTGACAACCCGGCACTTTACAGTCCAGAACCCGGAGGGGGTTACGTTCCATGCGGGTTTGACAGTCCGCACACAAAGCAGCTTCCCGGGGGCGCAAATAGGACAGCAAGCGCTCACGGTATGCCGCGCGTGCTGCAGGACTTCCCAACGAGTTGATCTGCAAAGCGGCGGCTACACCCGATCGTTTAAGAATGCGCGCAGAAAGAGCAATCACTTCTGCATCTGCTCCGGCTCCGGCCTGGCCAAAAACTTCCACACCCAATTGATGGAACTGCCGGTAGCGACCCTTCTGAGGACGTTCATGGCGAAACATGGGACCTATATAGTAATACCTTGGCGTCTGCCCACGCATGGTCTGATGCTGGATGGCCGCTCGCACGCAGCCCGCAGTCCCTTCAGGACGCAGGGTGAGGCTGTCACCATTGCGATCAGCGAAGGTATACATCTCTTTTTGCACAATATCCGTGACATCGCCAATAGCACGGGCAAAGAGCTCTGTCGATTCCAGCAGTGGCAGACGTATTTCCCCGTAATCATAGAGGCTGAGCAGATCCCGCAAATCGGCTTCCAGCGTCTGCCAGCCAGCACTAGCTGACGGGAAAATATCATTCATTCCCCGTACCGCCTGCAGCTCCTTAGTTGCCATACAGGGCACTCTGGTGCATGAAGGCAGAACAACAGCAGGTATCAGGCATCATTTCGCGCAGCCTGGCGCTCGGCAATTTCAGCACGAATGCGTTTTTCCAACACATCGACAATGTTGACGTTTTCAACACGGTCAACCTGTTTGCCATGATAGTAGAGAATACTGCGCTTATCGCCGCCTGCCAGCCCGATATCCGCTTCCTTGGCCTCGCCAATCCCATTGACCACGCAACCAATCACCGAAACGTCCATGGGCTCCAGAATATCTTCGAGGCGTGCTTCCAGGGCATTGATGGTGTTGATGACGTCAAACTCCTGTCGTGAACAGGAAGGACAGGCAATCAGATTAATGCCTTTCTGGCGCAGATGTAGGCTTTTGAGAATATCAAAACCAACCCGGATTTCTTCCACTGGATCAGCTGCCAGGGAAATCCGGATGGTATCGCCAATGCCATCCCGCAGCAGCAAACCCAGACCAATGGCGGACTTGACCGTACCCGAGCGTAATCCGCCCGCTTCGGTGATACCCAGATGCAAAGGATAGTCGACCTTTTCCGAAAGCAAGCGATAGGCCCCCACAGCCAAAAACACATCAGAGGCTTTCACGCTGATTTTGACATCATGAAAATTCAATTCATCAAGAATGCTGACATGGCGCAAAGCTGATTCTACCAAGGCCTCCGGGGTGGGTTCTCCGTATTTTTCCTGAATATCCTTTTCCAGGGAACCGGCATTGACTCCAATCCGGATCGGAATGCCCTTGTCCTTAGCCATTTCCACCACCAGTCGGGTTTTGTCCAGCGAGCCGATATTGCCGGGATTGATGCGTAAACCATCGACCCCATCAGCCATCACCTGGAGGGCAATACGGTGATCGAAGTGAATGTCGGCCACTAATGGCGTCTCCACCTGGGCGCGGATGGCTTTGAAAGCCTCTGCCGCATCCATGCTCGGAACTGATACCCGGACAATATCTGCTCCAACAGCCTCCAGGCGACGTATTTGTGCCACGGTCGCAGCCACATCCCGGGTTTCGGTATTGGTCATGCTTTGGACGCTGATGGGAGCATCTCCACCGATGGCTACTTTTCCAACGTGAATTTGCCGGGTCTTACGACGCTGAATAGGAGATTCATGGTGCATGGGAAGCCTCGCTAATGACAGGTGCGCTTGCAGCAAGCGCAGCAGGTGTTGATGGAGCTGCTATATCCGCTAAGGATGTACTGGACACAGCAGAATGTCGAGGGACTGCATGGGCGTGGCGAGCCGTAATGCGTGGTGGGGCTGCAGTGACAGCGGCCGAACTCGTACTGGTCGTGGGTGCCGTACCCAGTTGCAGACGGTCCACACCCCGCGCGTTTACGGAAAGCGTAACAGGTTTGCCCTGATACTGGATTTTAACCCCCCGAGCATTTCCTAACAGTACCTGATAGGGGGGCTTACCTGAGTGCACATTGAAAAGATCCCCTGGACGCCCGAGCACTGCCAGCAGAGTCTTGCCTTCGGCATCCTTGACCTGTACCCAGCAATTGGCACTGAACTGAAAAGCAATGCCGGTATTCATTACGTCGTGAGCGGCATCTACAGATTGCGTGGGTGCTGACGGAATACGAATGGCGGCGGCAGCTCCGCTCTGCAGATCAGCGGTTACACTTCGACCCGAAGCCACAGTTAATGCGGGTGTAGTCAGGGTTACGGGTTTAGAAATACGATGATGGGATTTCTCTGGTGGAGCTGTGACGGAGGATGGCATCACGGCGGATCCGGAACGCCCCCAGAACCACCACACAGCGACCACCACCGCAACCACAATCAGGAAAGAAATCAACAGAGTCCTCTTGCTGTAATCAAGCAAGGGGCTTTCCCCATCGGGTAAGAGCTGCCGAGTGGGAGAAAGTGCCGAACTCGCATTGCTGGCATCATAGCTACGCAACAAGGGTTCTGGATCCAGACCCAGAATGCGGGCGTAATTTTTGAGAAACCCACGGGCAAAGGTGGCACCGGGAAGTACGCTGTAATTACCCTCTTCCAGACCCTGTACTTGTATTTCGGTTATATGCAGTTGTGCTGCGGCCTGACGCAAAGTCCAGCCCCGAGCCTCACGGGCACTGCGTAAATCCGGAGGGTTCTGGCTATCATCCACGGCGTCCATCGCTTAATCAACTCTGCTGCAATAACAGCTGTTGGGCTTTTTTGCCCGCCGTCGAATAAGGCGCAGCATTCACACAACGTTGCCATAATGACGTAGCTTCTGTGCTGTGACCCTGCTGGGCGGCAATTTGTCCCGCCAACAGTAAGGCATCAGGATTATTCGGTTCCTGAGCCAAAACGACCTGGAGATGACTGAAGGCAGCAGTGGCGTTACCTTCTTGGAAATCCATTTCAGCCAGCATTTGCAGCGCGGGTGGATAATTGGGCACGAGATAGAGAGCACGATTCAGCGCATCGCGGGCTGCAGAAAGGTTTTTCAGCCCAGCATAAGCCTGTGCCAGATTGGTCCAGGCAAATTGCGGCGTACTGTATAAAGGATCGTCCGTAGCCATCTTCAACTGGGCGACAGCTTGCTGGTAGTCGTCGGTATTGACCAGAAAGGCCCCGAAATTATTATGGTATTCTGGGTTTTTGCCATCTAGCGAAAGCGCCTGCTCAAAAGCCTGCTTTGCCAAAGCTTTTTGCGCAAGCTGCTCATAGGCTAGCCCCATTACATTGTAGGCATTTGCATAGTTGCTATCGACCTGAGTGGCTTTTTGTAACTCACGAATGGCTTGCCTAGGATGACCATCCTGCAGATACGCAGTACCGAGTGAAGTGTAAATACCCGCCTTGGCTTTACCGTCGTCGGCTGGTGCCTGGAGACCCTGATCCTGGGCGCGGGTTTTATGTTCGTGGGCAATAAATGCCGCCATTTGCTGATCGGGTGTCATGGCAGTGTTCTTACTGCCAAAGATCCCGCAGCCACTTAATACCGTTGCGGTCAGCACAGCAGGAATGATTATTTTCAGGGTTAACGGGGTTCTGCGCGTGCTCATGCCTGTACCTTCAAGGGAATGCTGCGGCGACCATCTCGCACCTGTCCAGCCAGTTGACCGCAGGCAGCGGCAATGTCGTCACCGCGCGGCCGGCGCGTAACCGTCATGATATCCCCACGCATGACAATATCGCGAAAAGCATCAATGCGCTTTTGCGGCGAACGCTGATAATCAGATCCGGGGAATGGGTTGAAAGGAATGAGATTGACCATGGCCGGGATGCCCGACAATATCCGCAATAAAGCCCGGGCATCGGTGTCACTGTCATTGACTCCGTCGAGCATGACGTACTCAAAGGTAATGCGACGACGCGGGAGCAGCGGATAACGCCGACAGGCTTCCAGCAATTCGGCGAGGGGATAATGCCGGTTGATGGGAACCAGAATATCCCGAACCTCGTCTCGACTGGCATGCAGACTGATAGCCAGATTCACCGGGCTTTCCGCACCAAGGCGGTCCAGACCAGGAACGACCCCTGCCGTACTGACGGTAATGCGTTTGGGACCAAAACCGTAGGCAAAGTCGTCGCGCAACAAGTCCAGAGCGGGAAACAGATGCCGCAAGTTCAGCAAAGGTTCACCCATCCCCATGAATACAATATTGGTGATGGCATCCAGGCCCAGCTTCTGCCGGGCAATCCGGATCTGGGCAATGATTTCGTGGGTTTCCAGATTGCGGCTGAGGCCCTGGGCGCCAGTCGCACAAAAACTGCAGGCCAGAGAGCAACCCACCTGAGAAGAAATACACAAGGTGCCCCGATCTTCTTCAGGAATAAATACCGTTTCAATCGCATTACCGTCCGGCAGGCCCAGCAACCATTTGCGGGTACCGTCTGCGGCAAGTTGATCAGCCAGGATTTCCGGCTCAGCATAGAAAGTTTGTTCAGCCAGCCGCGCCCGGAGACCCTTGCTGATATTGCTCATTTCCGCAAAATCCGCGACCTGCCGCCCATGAATCCATTGCAGCACCTGTTTGGCGCGAAAGGGAGATTCTCCCCATTCGGTCAATAAAGCCGCAAGGGACTGCTGATTCAGTCCCAGAAGATGCGGCTTTTGCGCCGGAATCACGACTGCGGCTTCGGCACTCATTTAGCGCGAAAAAATCTCCCGTTGGCTAAAGAAATAACTGATTTCCCAAGCGGCCGTTTCGGCGCTGTCGGAACCGTGGACGGCATTGGCATCAATGCTGTCGGCAAAATCTGCTCGGATGGTTCCCGGAGCGGCATCCTTGGGATTGGTGGCTCCCATCAGATCACGATTTTTGAGAATGGCACCCTCACCTTCCAGCACACTGACCAGCACTGGACCGCTGCTCATGAACGCACACAGTTCACCATAAAAAGGACGGGCCTTATGGACCGCATAAAATCCACCGGCGTCTTCCTGGCTGAGATACAGCATTTTGGTGGCAATGACCCGCAGGCCAGCCGCTTCAAAACGACCCAGGATGGCACCAATGGCATTTTTCTGGACGGCATCGGGTTTAATAATGGACAAAGTGCGCTCTACAGCCATAAATTCCTCAATAGGGATAGATTAAAAGTCGCCATAGGCTAGCATTACACTGGTTTACTGGCAATCTCCGGAAATCATCGCCGGAAATCAGCACTGGAGGCACTCCAGAGACATATTTGATCAGCGTCATCTGCATGAAGTGCGTAACTCATGGGGAATTTGCTGGCAAATCCAGTCCAGCAAATACGCGGTCACCCCCGCCGCAGAAGGATCAAGCAGAATATCGGCAGTTTCGCGTTTGAACCAGGTATCCTGACGTTTGGCTAGTTGCCGTGTTGCGGCGAGAGCTGCGGCATAGGCATCTTCAGCGCTGTATTGGCCCTCCAGCCAGGCAAAATACTGACGGTAACCCACAGCCCGCAAGGCGGGCAGATCAGGGGCATAATGACGTTGCTGCAAGGCGATTACTTCATCGACAAAACCGGTTGCCAGCATGGCATCCAGACGTTGCTGGATGCGTCCATGCAGCCAGGAACGGGGCGAACGCAGGACGATTTTCCGGAGCGGGCCAGGGAAAGCGTCCTGCCAGTGTCGAGAGGCGCTTAGTGGTGCGCCGGTGTGCTGGATGATTTCCAGGGCACGCTGAATGCGTTGTTGATCATTGGATTGGATGCCGTCGGCGGTCTGCGGATCAAGATCCGCCAGGCGCCGGTGCAATGCTGGCCAGCCTCGCAGTGCGGCCTCAGCCAGCAATTGTTGGCGCATTTCCGGATCAGCAGGAGGCAACGCATCAATGCCCCGCTCCAGGGCGCGGAAATACAATCCCGTACCGCCCACCAGCACAGGAATACGACCCCTGCGGCGGGCTTCGGAAATACAATTCAAGGCGTCTTCCCGAAACAAACCGGCTGAATAGGGATCGTCAGGCTCACGGATATCCACCAAAGCGTGGGGATATTGCTGTCGCAATGCTGCATCGGGTTTGGCACTGCCGATATCAAAGTGGCGATACACCAATAGAGAATCGACGCTGATGATGTCTACCGGAAAGCGGTCGGCGATGCGCATGGCCAGATCAGTCTTGCCGCTGGCCGTCGGGCCCATCAGAAACAAGGCGGGAATCATCGCCCGCGCAGAAACAGGCGGTCGAGGTCCGCCAGGGAAAATTGCACCACGGTGGGACGGCCGTGGTTGCATTGTCCAAATCGGGGGGTGGCTTCGAGTTGGCGGAGCAGACTGTTCATTTCATCCAGGGTCAGGCGGCGGCTGGTTTTGATGGCTGCCCGGCAGGCCATTTCAGCCAGCACCGGGTCGCCCTCAACATCACCCTGCCCCCAGGGTTTTTCTGCATCCAGCAACTCGGCGACCAGTTGCGCATAACTGCGGGGGTCCAGTGAGCGCAGCGCGCCGTGAATGGCCAGCGTACCCGGTCCGGCGATGCTGATATCCAGACCTGCTGTTTTCAGAACCTCCTGATTAACTTCAAAACGCGCCAGTTGCGATGCCGTCACATGCAAATATTCGGGAATGGCAAACTGCTGCTTATCATCAAGTTGGCAGGCTTTTTTCATCTTCTCGTAGAGGATGCGCTCATGGGCTGCATGTTGATCCACAAGGATCATGCCCTCGTGATTTTGCGCCACAATGAAACGGGCATGAATCTGAGCCAACGCCTGACCCAACGGATATTCCGGACTCAAATGGTGCTGCTCTTGAACTTCCAGTGGAGCTTCAGCAGTCAGGCTGGCCGCCCCGGTTGTTGTGCCGGTAGCCACTATCTGTTCCCAGTAAGCGGCGGTTTGGGCCTCGCCCACACTGCTTAAAGGCTGTTGGATAGAAGGTGCATAAGGCAGCGGCGCCCGGACTGCTGCGGCGGAAAAATCCTGACTTGCCGTCACGGCTTGCAGCTTGGGCTGAATGGGGACGGTAACCTGCGGCAAATCCCCACCCTGCCCGGCAATAATCCTGCGCAAGGTATGAAACAGAAAATCATGGACTGCACGACTATCCCGAAAGCGCACTTCCGCCTTGGCCGGATGCACGTTGACATCCACCTGTTCGGGTGGCAGCTCAAGATACAGGACATACAAGGGGTGTCGATCCTGAAACAACACATCCTGATAAGCGGCCCGCAAGGCATGGGTCAGCACCGGGTCACGCACCGGGCGGCCGTTGACGAAAAAGTACTGTTCATCGCCCCGCGCCCGATTGTAGGTGGGCAAACCCAGCCAGCCCCGCAAAGACAGATCACGATCGCTTTGTTCCAGATGCAGGGCGTTGGCCATGAAACCCTCGCCCAGAACGGCAGCTACCCGCGCCGCGCAGGCAGCCGAGTCATGGGCTGCGGGAAATTGCACGAGGCTGCGATCATTTTGCAGGAGTTGAAAAGCTATCGGGAAATTGGCAAGGGCAATCTGGCGAAGTACTTTCTGGACTCGCGACAACTCAGCCGCAGGAGAACGCAGGAACTTGCGACGTGCGGGCACGTTATAAAACAGATCAGCCACCCGTACCGTCGTGCCAGGCGCCCGGGCTGCAGGCTCTAAACGAATTTGCTCGCCGCCATGAACCGCGATCCGCGCCCCTTGTCCCGAGTCATGGGTTCGGCTCAGAATTTCTACCCGTGCTACCGAAGCGATGGCGGGCAAAGCCTCGCCGCGAAAGCCCATGGTCTGGATAGCCTGTAAATCTTCCCAGCTGGCTACCTTGCTGGTGGCGTGACGCTCCAGAGCCAGAGGGAGATCTTCCGGGTTAATGCCCGTGCCATCATCTTCCACGCTGAGCATGTCCATACCGCCCGCCTGAAGATGAATGGTAATGCGGGCAGCCTGAGCATCCAGACTGTTTTCCAGAAGCTCTTTGAGAATGGAAGCGGGCCTTTCGACAACCTCGCCAGCAGCAATCTGGTTGGCGAGGGTAGCGTCCAGGCGCTGAACTCTGGCAGGAGTACGTGCCTCAGCACTCATGTCTGACGCCCAGCAGGATCAGGCAAACCCTGCAACCAGGCTGCAGCCCGGAGATTGCCCGCTTGGGCTGACAGGCGATGCGCGGCATCGGCATGAATATCCAGTGTCAACTGCAAATCCGGGGGTGGTAAATATCCCTTGCCTTTTTCCGGCCATTCGATCAGCCATAAGGCCGGAGTCGCCAGATAATCACGGATACCGATAAATTCCAGTTCTTCCGGATCATTCAGGCGATACAGGTCGAGGTGGTGGGCCAGCCCGGAGTGCGTGTCATAGCTTTCGAGCAGGGTATAGGTCGGACTTTTGATGGACTGGGTGACTCCCAGGGCACGGAGCATCCCCTGGGCCAGAGTGGTTTTTCCGACTCCCAGATCACCCTCCAGATAAATCACGGCAGGGACCTGAATACGCCGGGCAAGCTCAGCCCCCCAGGCCTGACAGATATGAGCGCTGGAAAAAATCCAATCCATCAGCGAAGCAACGGCTCAGGATTTCAACAGATGTTGGAGAATGTCGGAGCGGGTGATGATGCCCAGCAATGTACCTTCGGTATCCACTATGGGTAAGGCGTGTACTTCCCTGCGCAAGAGTTTTTCTGCGACATCATCCACGGACTCATCCGGTCCTGCCGTGACTACCTTGGTCGTCGCCAGTTGTGCTGCGGTGACAGCCGTCGCCTTACGCAGTTCTTCTTCATACTCGTGCATGCCACCCAAGGGGATCAGTCCATCAAGAATGGTCAGCATGGTGGGCAAATGCACCTCGCGGTTGGCATCAATCAGATCCCGTTCACCAATCATGCCGACCAGATGTCCTTCAGCATTCACCACCGGAATACTGTGATGCCCTGACTGCAAGAGGATTTTACCGACATTTTTCACGGAATCTTCCGCCTGCACCGTAGTGGCCGCACGGGTCATGATTTCCTGGGCCGTCGTCATTGTTTGCTTCCTTCCGCCATGGCGTTAAATAATGTTTGGAGAATAGTGTCTATTTCCGCTGCTGTCACCGACAGAGGCGGAACAATGGTCAGCAAATCCCCCAAGGGGCGACTATAGACCCCCATTTCCCGAGCACGTTTGCACACCATGTATTCTACCCGCTCACCATAGGGATAAGCAGCGCCCGTAGCCGGATTGCGCAAAGGGATGGCCGCCATCAGACCAAATTGACGGGGGTCGCCAGCCCAGACTTGGCCTCGAAAGCGCTCCAGTCCTTTCTGTAGTCTGGCGATTTTTTCCGGCAGCTCGCTGAGTAGCGAGCCTTCGGCAAAAATGTCGAGATTTTCGAGAGCCACCGCACAGGCCAAAGGATTGGCCGTAAAAGTATGTCCGTAATAAAACTGCTGGGCCTCGCCAAAAGGCGCAAGAAAAGCCTGATAGATTTTTTCCGAGGCGAGGGTCGCAGCAATGGGCAAGTATCCCCCACTCAAGCCCTTGCCCAATGCCAGCAGATCCGGTTCAGCTCCTTCCCTTTCGCAGGAAAACAGTTTGCCACTGCGCCCAAACCCGGTCGCCACTTCATCTACAATCAACAACACGTCATGGGCATTACACAACTGTTGCGCACCTTGGAGGATTCCCGGAGGGAAAGGCAATATACCCGCCGCCCCCTGTACCCCCCCTTCCAGAATCAGCGCGGCTATTTTCTCTTTTTCCGCGAGCAAAAGTGCTTCCAGAGTCTGCAGCCAGAGCTTCGCAGCGGCTTCACCATCACCCTGACATTGTTCCCATTGTAAAACATAGGGACTGGGCAGCCGCCGGGTCGGAAACAGTAAATTGCCATACACTTCATGAAAAAGCGGGAACCCGCCCACCGAAACCGCACCCACCGTGTCGCCGTGATAGGCATTATCCAGGGTCAAAAAAAGATGCTTCTCGGGCTGCCCGATATTGACCCAGTACTGAGCGGCCATTTTGATGGCCACCTCCACGGCTTCGGACCCATCTTCCGTAAAAAAGCAGTGCTGCAGTGATGCCGGGGAACAGTCCACCAGTTTTTTGGCGAGCCGAATGGCCGGGGGATTGCTGGCACCCAGACTGGTGCTATGGGCCACTTTGCCGAGTTGTTCCAGCAGGGCGCGATCCAGGCGCGGATGACGATGACCATGCACATTGCACCAGAGACTCGCCACCGCATCGAGACAGCGCTCACCATCCACATTATACAGATAATGCCCTTCGGCCCGGTCAATGATCCAGGGATCATCATCGCCATAACATTGCATCTGGGTGAAGGGATGCCAGAAATAACGGCGATCCCAGGCTTTCAGCATTTCTGTTTCAGACATCAAGGGACTTCAACTCCTGTAGGACATAAGGCACGGCATTGAGAATATCGCCAGCCAGCAGGCTCTCGGGACCTAATTGGCGGGCAGCGCGATCGCCTGCCAGGGCATGAAGAGAGACGCCGAACAGCAGAGCTTCATGAGGAGGCAAGCCTTGGGCCAGCAGTCCTGCCAGCAGCCCAGTCAGCACATCGCCACTGCCGCCGGTGGCCATACCCGGATTTCCCCAGGGACAATAACAGCAACCCCCTTCTCCCCGCAAAAGACTGTGCTGCCCCTTCAATACCCAGTATCCGCCATAGCGGGATTGCAAAGCCTGAATGGCTCCCAGGCGATTTGCCTGAATCGCAGCGCTGTTGTCCAGCCCCAGCAAGCGGGCAGCCTCTCCCGGGTGGGGCGTAAACAGTCGAATGGCCTCACTGCGCAATAGGGATGGACCAAAGCGCGCGAGAATATTGAGAGCATCCGCATCCCAGACCTGAGGACAGCTGAGCTGACCCATTTCGCGCAGCATGTCATGGGCAGCCAAACCCTGCCCCAAGCCTGGACCTACGGCAAGCGTGGCATGATTCGGCAAAGCAGCAAAGCTGGCAGGCCAGTCCCACCAGGTCGCCTCGGGCAGTTCTGCAGCCAGATAGGGAACAGCTGCAGGATGTCCGACAGCCGTTACCAGTCCGGCGCCTACTCGATAGGCCGCCGTAGCGGCCAAGGCCAAGGCCCCTCCCATCCCCGGTGCTCCACCGAGCACAAAAACATGACCAAACTGGCCCTTGTGCGCGTCTGGAGAGCGTCGGGGCAAGACTGGCAACTGCTCCAGCGTTAATGCCGCACAAGCATCATCCATGTTCAGGCCCTCTCGATATCTTCCTCAGGATACGCGCTGACATGATGAATACTCAAATCCGGACCGGCATACTCGGCTTCGGCATCGAGACGAATGCCAATGACCGCCTTGATGGTGCCGTAGACAACAGCACTACCAACCAGGGCGATCAGCACCCCCAGACCGGTCCCCAGAAGTTGGGACCAGAAACTGACCCCTCCGGCGCCACCGAGCATTTTCAGACCAAAAATGCCGACGGCCAGACCGCCCCAAACGCCGCAAACCCCATGCAGGGGCCAGACCCCGAGGACATCATCCAGACGCAGACGATGTTGTACGAAAGTGAATAAATACACAAAAATGATCCCGGCAATGGCGCCAATGGCCAAAGCGCCTATAGGCTGCACCACATCAGACCCTGCACAAATGGCCACCAGCCCAGCCAACGCGCCATTATGCACAAAACCGGGATCGCCCTTACCGACCGCGAGCGCCGCCAGCATACCACCCACCAGAGCCATCAATGAGTTCAGGGCCACCAGCCCCTGCACCTGGGCCAGTTGCTGGGCGCTCATGACGTTAAAGCCAAACCAGCCAATAATCAGTATCCACGATCCCAACGCCAGAAAAGGTATATTGGAGGGAGGCATGGCATGGATGCTTCCATCCTTGCCATAGCGGCCCCGCCGGGGCCCCAGCAACCACACGGCCATCAGGGCCATCCAGCCGCCCATGGCATGGACCACCACCGAGCCGGCAAAATCATGAAAGGGAGCCCCGAAAGTCTGAGTAAACCAGGCCTGAACCCCATAATTGTTGTCCCAGACAATGCCTTCATAAAAGGGATATACCAATCCCACCAGAAAGGCCGTTGCCAGCAACTGCGGATAAAAACGGGCACGTTCGGCAATACCGCCGGAAATGATGGCCGGCACCGCTGCCGCAAAGGTCAGCAGAAAGAAAAAACGCACCATTTCAAAGCCATGATCACCGGCTGTCAGGGTTTGGACGTTCCCGAAAAAGCTGATGCCGTAGGCAATGTGATAACCGATAAAAAAATAGACAATGGTAGAGATGCCGAAATCACTGAGAATTTTCACCAACGCATTGACCTGACTGCGGCGGCGTACGGTTCCCAGTTCCAGAAAAGCAAAACCGCCATGCATGGCAAACACCAGAATGGCGCCCATCAGCAAAAAGAACACATTACCGCCCGGAGGCGTTACTCCTGTAGCCAGCATCTGACAGCTTCCTCTCTCAAGTGGTTATTTTAACTATTCATCCAGCAGGCGACGTCCATGCATCGCCCGTCCGAGGGTACCGCGATCTACATATTCCAGTTCTCCACCTACCGGCACGCCGTGGGCAATCCGACTGATGGTGATGCCGGCGGGGACCAGCTCCGCTAAAAACTGAGCAGTAGCTTCGCCTTCCAGGGTGGGGTTGGTGGCAAATATCACTTCCTGCAAGCCCGTTTCCGCCAAACGCTGGCTGAGACGATCCAGGTGCAGGGCTTCTGGTCCGACACCATCCAGAGGCGACAAATGCCCCATCAGCACAAAAAAATCGCCGCTGAACACTCCGGTAGCTTCTATGGCACGCAGGTCTGCCGGAGACTCCACGATACAGAGCACGGAATGATCGCGTTGCTCACCCCGGCAAATACTGCATAAAGGCGCTTCACTGAGGTTATTGCAACGCTCACAAAAACGCACCGCCGCATGGGCGCGCTCCAGCGCTGCAGCCAGTTGGGGCAGTAGATTACGTTTGCGCACCAGGAGGTCATAGCAAATGCGCTGCGCAGAGCGCGGCCCGATACCGGGAAGGCGCCTTAACAGCGCCTCCAAAGCCTCCATACTCGGAACATCAGCCATCTCAGAAAGGCAGGTTCATGCCCGGAATGCTCATCCCGCCGGTCACTTCCGACATGCGCTCGGCACTGACTTTTTCGGCATTGCGCACGGCATCGTTGACGGCTGCCGCCACCAGATCCTCCAACATTTCCTGATCATTGTCGGCCAGCAACGAAGGATCAATGCGGACCTTGCGGACATCATGGCGACAGGTCATGGTCACTTCGACCAGATTGCCCCCTGCATGCCCCTGTACTTCAATATGGGCCAGCTCTTCCTGGGTTTTCTGCAGACGATCCTGAAGTTGCTGCGCCTGCTTCATGATATTTCCCAAACCACCTTTCATCGTGCACTACCTCCCTGTAAATGGTATCAATGTTCAGAAACCGCTTGATCCTGGTCCCTGAAAGTAATGGATTCTACCTGAACGCCCAGGACTTCGGTAAATTGTCGAATGCGGGGATCATTGGCTACCCTCGCCTGTGCTTCCTGCATCCGTGCCGCAATCCGGGCCTCTTCCTCGGCAATCAGGCTCCCCACCCCGCTTTCCTCGGTCAAAGCCGCAATGCTGAGTTGCGGCGCCTGACCAAAATAGTCACTCAACGCCTGCAGAATGCGTGCCTTCTCTTTAATGATAAAAGCCAAATAACGTGGCTCGATCAATAAATCCACTTTCTCGGCAGCGCAGCGCAGCGCCTGGCCGTGACGCAGTTGTTCCTGCAGAAGTGGTGACAGCTTCAAGGCGGGAATCATGTCGCGCCAGGAAACTGCCGGGCTGACGGATGAGGAGAGCGCCTCGTGTCGCATTTCCGGGGCGGGTTCGCGGACCTGATCTACAAGCTCCGGCGCTGCGGACTGGAATTTTGGAGTTGATTGCGCTTGTTGTTCTGCTGCGGCTTGATCGGAATCCCTGCCATTTTCTGGAGCGGACTCCGGTTCAGGGGTGGACTGCGGCGTCGGAGCCTTTGCTCCCGTTAAAGAAAAGCTCAGCACCCGCAAAAAAGCCATTTCCAGCGCCATGCGCTGATCGGGGTAAAGCTGAAAATCCCGGCGTGCCGAAAGCAGCAGAGCATACCAGGATTGCAACAGTAACGGATGGATTTTATCACGGAGCTGTGCCACCTGTTCGGCATCTTCGCTCTCGGTCGCGAGGGGGACAAACTGCGCCAGACTCAAACGATGGACGCCTTCAATCAAGCGATCCAAAAGTCCGGCGGCATCCAGACCTCGTGCCAGATGATCGTCGACCAGAGCAAACACCTGCCCTGCATCCTGGCCAATCAGGGCGGCAATGATGAGCATGATGGTATCGTCGCCACTGCGCCCCAGCATGTTCAAGACACCCTCGCGGCGCACCGCTCCGCCACCATGAACAATGGCCTGATCGAGCAGGCTGAGGGCATCCCGCAAACTGCCATCAGCAGCTCTTGCCAAAATCTGCAAGGCCGCATCTTCAGCCGGAACTTTTTCCGCCGCCATGATTTGCTGCAAACGCCCCTGAATCTGGGTTATATCCAGTCTACGTAAATTGAACTGCAGACAGCGGGACAAAATGGTCACCGGCAGTTTCTGGGGATCCGTGGTCGCCAGCAGAAATTTGACATGCTCCGGAGGCTCTTCGAGGGTTTTCAGAAGGGCATTGAAACTGTGGGTAGACAGCATATGCACTTCATCGATGAGATAAATCTTGTAGCGACCGGCGACCGGCGCATATTGCACATTGTCGAGCAATTCGCGGGTTTCATCCACCCGGGTACGGCTGGCGGCATCCACTTCCAGCAGATCCACAAAATTTCCGGCGCTGATACTCTGGCAGGCGCTGCAAACGCCACAGGGTTGGCTACTGACCCCCTGTTCGCAGTTCAGACATTTGGCCAGCAGTCTGGCCAGCGTGGTTTTGCCGACCCCCCGGGTACCCGTAAACAAAAACGCATGATGGATGCGTCCCGAGTCCAGGGCGTGTCGTAAAGCGGACACCACTGCTTCCTGCCCCACAAAATCTTCAAAATGCTGGGGTCGCCAGCGTCGGGCGAGGGCTAAATATCCACTCATGGACAAACACAAAATTGGGAGGCGACGCGAATCAGCCACACCCCGGCACCTGGATTGCCGGCTGCCGCTGCTCCCTTCCGGGCCTGACGGGGTTCACCAGCTACCACTGCGAGGGGACCGATTGTTGTCGCCATAGAAAACCTGAAATTGTCCGGTAAGGGACGAGAACAGACAAAAAGTGCAACATTCCGCTTTGCACCCACAAGTCGCGAAAGTATCAGAACCATGCCGGGGGATCAATAAGGACCATGACGTTGCGCTTCTGATCGGTCACCCCATAACCATCACTCACGAGATCCCAATGCCTATTTTCTGAATCCTTGGAGAATGCTGTACAGCATGGCGAGAAAGGTCAGCGACCAGGCGGTCAGGGCCAGAAAAAAGAAAACCCGGCCCAGTGGATCCAGAAAAATCAGATGCATGCTTCGCGCCATATGCAGCGTAGCCAGACCATACATACCCACGGGAAACACCATCGCCCAATAGGAAGCATCATAACGCAGCGGAAATTTGCGGATGACATAACGCCAGAAGCCAAGGATCAGCAACAAGGGTATCCACCAGCTTCCACCTGCCCAGTAAAACAGGGTGAAACCTTTGATGAAAGGCAGCAAGGGCTGTAAATAGGGGGCGGACTCGCCATTGAGGACCAACAGTGATCCTGCCAGGGTGGAAATAGCCATGGCACCCATATTGCTCCAGTAGGAGGAATGCAGATGCTCAGGTATAAAGTCCATAAAAATCATCCGATAAAAAATCAGGGTCATGACCCAGATATAAAGCATTCCGCCCAAAAGCCAGAGACTCAGAGCGATAAAATCAAATTCGGCCCGGGGCAGGAAAGCACAGCGGGCATCCAGCAACAAAATCAAAACCGCAATGGATTGGGGCGCAATAATGTGGAGCAGCCAACCCCCGGAAATCCCTTCGGCCAATCCAGGCTTACGGGGGTGCGTAACAAAGCGGGCCAGCAGTCCGTAATTCAAGGTCAGATACAGTAGTGTCGCCATTCCTAAAAGGATTGTTGCCAGAACAAGATCATTTTCCAGGAGAATCAGTTGACTACCGAGCACCGCCGTAGCCGCAACCATGGTTAAAAATCCGGAGCCTTTGAGAATGGCCGAGAAATCCGCCAGAAACTCCGGCGCGTAACGGTACAAACGCCAGAAATTCAATAGCCAGAGCACTGCGTAAAAAAGGACATTCAGCCAAAGCAGGATTTTTGCCAAAAGCATGACATGGAGCAGCCCTGCAGATATGGAAATGACGCCCGTTCCCATCACCAGCGTGAAATAGGCTGGTGAAAGATGTGCCAAGCGCTGATCTATCCTTTTGATTTGTTGATAAAACACTATTCAGCAATCCATTTTTGGGCTATTCAAAGCTAACATTGCGGCCAGTATATCTGTGTGGTCAGGATTCTTCCCAGTCTTGGCGAACAGCAACAAAACTCATGGGGCTTGCACCCACTTCGGCCAACGCCAGCGATACAGTAACAAAGGAAGCAGGATCATCCTACCGATAATAACGAGCATGCCCGGTGCGTGGAGGCTGTCATTAATGGGATGAACATCCTCTTCTTCTCAGCGGAGGCATGCCCGGTGAGCTGGTGGTGCGCATCCTTAGCAAAGCGGGCACTGCAGCAGAGGTCTTTGAAAATTTGCCGAGAGAATAGTCAGGACTTCGTCTTTGAAGGCAAGGAAAAACAAGGCAACCATGTGGTGGCGTCCTGCCGGATCAGGGTGGCAAGGATTTTATGACAAATTCTCATGGGCTACTCCTAAAAGAGCGTTTGGTCATCTTGAAATCTCATCATTTCCGCCTATATAAGCAGTCCATGACGTGCTGTTCACGTTGACAGAGCGTCATACCATAAACACAACCACCATGTCGTATCCATCTGGCTGATCATATTTAAAAAGGGAAAATTATGTTCATAAATCGGCAAAACATCGTTCTGTCCGTAAGCTGTGGAGCTCTATTTTCCACTGTCCTACTTTCTGGCTGTGCCACCACGACGCCAACCACGACCACAAAAATGGCATATGTCGTCTATGACGTGAAAACCCCAACTAATGTTTCATATCAAGACATCGTCAATGCTTTTGTATCTGGCACGAAGGAATATTTGTCAGGAGCTGCCGTTCAGGAGAACCCCCCTCCCTATCCGTTACCCAATCAACCCGGTCGTTTTCAAAATAGCCAGATGTCTCAAATGTCAGGCATGGGCGGACTGGCTTCTATAGCAGCGATGTCTGGGGCTGTCCTACCCACTATTGTAAGTTGTCCTGGCGCATCAGTTGTCGCGCGCGGTGCGGATAACAGCTATTCCAAGTATGGCAAAAATGCGTCTTACACATTTTGTCTTTACCCATACAAAGGCGGATACCAAGCCGATGCCGTTGGCTCTTACACTAGTCAATCCGGTTTTTCCTCAAATCCTAATGTGCTGGGTGCGGAATTAGGTGGGTTATTCACCAAAGCGGTCGGACTTGGTTCTCCATCCCAGTTTATCGAAGATACCTTCGGCAATGTCAGAAAGTCACTGGCAAGCACTGGCTCAAAGGTGTCCGTAGTCGACTCCTTTGATCCGTTTTCAACAAACCAGTAAACCGGTAACTCAGACCAGAGCGCATGGCCATATCACCCTTCCATCCAAGTTGATGACGCGATAGTACAAAGGCATCTTCTGGACTGATATCTTTGCACTCTATTTTCCTTTCCATCCATCGTTTCGCTCATTTCGAAGCCTTAAGGGTACCCTATAAGGGTGCCCTGCTGCTTTGTTTTTCAGGGTATTGCTGCTTAAGACTGGATCTTGGACAAAAATACCCACGTTCGATCCGTTACAGTGTACCATCTGGGGTGTGAAGCGTTACCTAGGCCCTTGACAATCTTCTTACATACGTGGATCGGCGGTTACGAATATTGGCTCCGCCACGCCAAATTGATCTCGCATGGCCAGCAAGCGCAGAATCACAGCTTCTTGCAGAATTGTCCCTTTTGTCAGAAGAGGTTTGCCGAGGCTGTTGCACAAATCTTGAGTCAAGCACATACCGCTGCGTAACTGACTCAGCGAGATAGCGACTTCTGAAGGAAGCGAGGAGTTTTCTAATCCCGCTTGGGAGAGGTAGGTATTAATAAACAGGTCGACGATGCGTGGATCGAAAAAACCTCCTCGTTGTTTTTTAATGTGGGCCAACGCCTCCTCTTTGGAAAAATGCTGCGTGGCGTCCTGAGGTTTGTGAGTCATTTCATCGAAGGCATCGCAAACCGTGATGATTCTAGCCTCAAGCGGGATGCTCTCTTTCCCAAGGTGAAGAGGAAATCCTGATCCATCCCAATGCTCATGATGAGCGGCGACGATAGCAGCAGTTTCCTCATACCAAGGCATAGATTTCAGCAATTCTTTCCCTATGTCTGGATGTCCAAGAATCAGGTTTCGTTCTGTTTCGGAAAGATGTTCCCACGGCGTAAATAAGGATTTTCGTGCGATCCCCAGCATACCGATGTCATGAAACAAGGCTGCATGATGGATAGCATTACGGACGTTAACCGTAAGGTCTAAACGGAGAGCCACCGCATCCGCGAGCAGGGCCACACGCCGCCCATGCCCGCCAAGTTCAGGATTAAAGACGGTAACAATATTAGATTAGTAACAAGGGCTTCTACACCTTCCTTGGCTTGCCGGATTCGCTCGATTTTCGACTGATTTGCGGCGGATAACTCGCGTATCTCTTTGGCCATTCTGTTGGCCATATCGATCACACCGTTGATAGATTCACTCATTTGGTAGCCATAATTCCTAAAAATATTTTTATAGATTTTGTGGGACAGAACGCGTTATGGTGTCACACATTCCGCACTACCACAAAGATTATAATGCACATTCTAGTTGAATCTTGCGTCCGATTCCAGCACATTCTGGCCGTCCCGAGCTTTCAGCTCGGCAGTAAGGCGATTCACCCGTTGTGCTAAGGTCGATTCCAAGGCAGACAGTTTTTTAGTGGCCCAGATCACTGGGGGGGTACAGCAGAGTGCCGACCTACTTAATTCCGTTCCAGCAACCTCTTGGTGTCTGCTGAGCCCAATATAGCTCAACACTGTCCATGGTACCCGCCGCCGGTTGGTCGGCTCCTTGTGTGTATATTATCTCGGATGTCGAGGTAGGGGCTGTAATTACCCACTACCTGGAATCAGAGCATGAGCGATCTGGACGGTAAAACACACCTACCATCCTCTCTCGTCTCAGTCGGTCCTCTCCGGAAACAGTCCGGGCATCCAGCGTGACGCGAGCGTTGCAGGAAAGGCGAGGTGCAGTGGTGCTCGCGTACTCTCGGACGTGACTACGTCCCGGCCGATAAGGGCGGAAACGATGCGGCGGGCCTGACGCTCGCCGGTCCCGACGATGGTGGCAACCTCGCTGCGCGGCAGCTCGCCACGATAGAGCAACGCTTCGAGGATATTGTTGGCCTTGGGCGGCAGCCTGTTCAGGCGCATTTCCTCATCGGCCCAGGTGAGGATGCGCGCGCGAAGCTGGTCGGGTTGCATCAGTCTTTCCATAAATTTCACCTGATCAATGCAGGTGGTCAGGAAGAATGCCGTAAAGGCGGCGAGATTTTCTTCGCTGAGATTCCCCCGCCCGTCGAGAGCGTTACGGCGCATTTCGTCGCAGGCAGCGAGGTGGCTTTTGTATTCGTTAACGTTGCGAGCAAGCCCCCGCGCAATCGACCAGACCGCGCCGGTATTGAGCGTATCCAACAGCGTGGCATGCGAAACGAGGCGTGCGACGCGGCCGTTGCCGTCCAGGAATGGATGAATCCATACTAGGCGATGGTGCGCTGCTGCTGTGGCGATAATGGTCTCCGACTTGCCGAGCTTCGCATAGACCTCCTCGTAGCGCTCGAGGAAACGCGGTACGGCCGGTGCGCTGACCGGGATATGTCGGCCAACCTGCACGTCACGCTGGCGCAGTTCACCTGGGATGACCCTGATCTTCTCTTTGGTTTGGGGGTCTTCGACCCACAACAGTTCTTCGGGCAGCTGTTCGCAAAAACGCCTGTGGATCTCGACGATCGCCTGGGTTGTCGTGGCAGGAGCCTTAAGCCCGCCGGTGTCGAGCCAGTGCTGAACAGCGATATGTGCCTTGGCCTCAAGCTGGAGGTCGCGCTTCTTGGCATCCTGACTGTAATCGTCCTTGAGCGCGCGCTCGATGTCGATCGGGTGGGTGTCGTGCCCCTCGATGAGGTTGCTATAATAGCAATTCATTGCCCGCACAAGGGTAGCAAGTGAACCGAGCAGGCTATCGGGTAGGGAGCGACGAAAGCCGGTACTCCTAACGGCCAGTTCGACCGCCAAATCGGTCAGTGCCGCCCGATGCCTGGAGCCAACTCCGATCAGCAACGGCTCCATGGTCGAGATTGCCTCGCCACGATAGTTGGCCGCTTTAGTGTCCGCGTTCTTATTGGTCATATCTCATTATGTAACAATATATTGGTTCAAAGCAATCTGACTGAAAGGCCGCTCTAAAGTCCGGTTCCCTGTCCGGTTGCGTGAATCTTTGGAGCGGCTGCAGCAAATGCACGATCTCAGCGACGAACAAACCGAATACCAGATTCGGGTTCGCCCCAGTTTTTAGCGGGTTATGGGAATCAGTCAGGAAGAAGCAGTGCCCGATTCAGAAGCGGGCTGGCAAGACTAAATGCAAGACCAGAGAAAACACAGAAAATAAATACGCTATATCATTTAGTGAATTGTATTTATTGGCGGAGAGGGTGGGATTCGAACCCACGGTACCCTTTTGGAGTACACAGCATTTCCAGTGCTGCACCTTCGGCCGCTCGGTCACCTCTCCTGAGGCTGCGCAGTGTAACTCAGACCTTGCATAAAGAGCAATCATTGAACAGGCACATTGCCAAAGACTGGAAAACAGGTCAAAGCTACAGGCAGGTGCAAAACCAGAGATGTTGGCGCTGCCCTCAAAAACTCAGAATGACATCGGGATAAGAAGGTAATCCGGATAAGGCATTCTGAATACGGGTGAGTACGCCGGAGCGATCATTCTGAAATTGCACGCCGATGGCAGAGGGACGACCATCCCGGTTCTCCGGGGGAGTGATCCAGATGACCTTGCCCATTACCGGGGCGCGCGGCTGACTGTCCGGCAGGGTAATCATCAACAATACTTCCGTACCCATGGGCAGGATGTTGGGCGTTTCAACCAGCAGACCTCCACCCTTGATAGCCGGCATAAAACAACGCTGCACCGCCTGAGGATCGCGCAGTACCACGGACAAGGCGGTAGCTGCGCCTCCCGGTTTGGGTTCAGTTTTGAATTCCATGGCTTATCCTCCTTGGCCACAATGTCAGCCAGTCCAAAAGCAGTTTTTCCATCACCATGACGCCGTTACTGTTCTGGGCCAGGGCCACTGGCAACTGCAACCAGTCATCCAGGGCCGCCTGCAAGGCTTCGGCAGAAACATCCGGGGCCATGCGTTGCAGTTCATTTAGATAGTCCAGGTCGGTGATTCTGTCCAGCAAGCCCTGTTGCAAACGCATACAATCGGCGATAAGCCCCAGAACCAGCTCCCGAATCAGGAGCAGATCCTTAGTTTTGCTCCATTGTTCCGCCAGCTTGAGCGCTGCCACCACCCCCTGCCCCGGCAAATCCAGCAGGCTGCGCAGCCATTCCCGGCGTTGTTCGACCCAGCCTGCTTCCCAAAGCTCCAAGGCCCGTGCCGGACGATTACCCAACTGACGCAATAAAGCCGCACTATGGTCAGCATCTATCCCCTGCTGTTGCAGCCATTGCCGGGATTCAGCCATCTCCATGACGGGCAGAGGAATACGCTGCAGGCGGGAACGAATGGTGGGCAACAAGCGCGACGCCTGTTCACTGTACAGGAGCACATGAGCACGGGCAGGTGGTTCTTCCAGGGTTTTCAGAATGGCATTGGCGGCGGCCAGCGTCATGTCTTCCGCATGGTCGATACGAAGCCAGCGGGTGCTACTGACCTGGGGAGTGTATTGAATCCACTCCATGCCCTGACGCAGGGTATCAATAGCGATAGCCTTGCCCGGTTCAGCACTGACCACCCAGAGGTCCGGATGAGCCGCTTCGGCGAGCAGTTTGCAAGAGCGGCAATCGCCACAGGCAAAGCCCGCTTCGGTCGGTGCAAAACACAACTGTGCTGCCTGCAGGAGATCCAGATACCCGCCCAGCAGCGAGCCCGACTCGCCAGTAGCCAGCATGGCCTGAGGTAAACCGGATTGCAGCAGCGTCCGGATGGGTTGCCAGGCCTTTGGGTCGGGGCGGAATATTTTCATGCATAATGCCGCTGGAGTCGGGGCGCCAAGGCTTCCAAAAGTGCCACATGCACCTCATCGATGGGCACTGCCGCATCAATCCGCAAAATACGCTCAGGCTCGGCAGCCTGACGCTCGGCAAAAACCGTGCGGGCCCGGGTGAAAAATGCCGTATGCTCCTGCTCCAGACGATCGGCTTTACGGGCACGAATCCGGGCAGCACCCAATTCGGGACTTAGATCAAACCAGAAAGTCAGATCCGGAGCCTGTGTAATTCCAGCCCAGCGGGCCAGTTCGGCAATGCGTTCGCGGGGAAAGCCCCGGCCGCCGCTCTGATAGGCATACGTGGAATCCTCATAGCGGTCACAGAGCACAATTTTCCCTTCCGCGAGGGCGGGTTGAATCCGGTTTAACCAGTGATCGCGCCGCCCGGCATAGAGGAGGAGCAGTTCGGCTTGCGCATCCAGGGTCAGTTCCGGATTCAAAAAAATGCTGCGCAACGCTTCCCCCAGAAGCCCGCCTCCCGGTTCCCTGGTACGGATAACCGCAAAGCCCCTGGCCTCGCAAAAGGCTGCGAGAATAGGTATTGCAGAGCTTTTACCCGCACCTTCAATACCTTCCAGAGTAATAAACATCCCCCGCCGGATGGTGGATTCCTGTACTGTCATGAAGCCGTCCTTGCCGTAGTTTGCAGATACTGCTTTATCTGCTGGATATGTTGCGCATACGTGCTGGAATAATGATAGGCATTCCCTTGGGCGATAAAATAGAGATCCTGACTGTCACTGGGATGCAATACTGCCTGCAAGCTGCTCATTCCGGGCATGGAGATGGGTGTTGGCGGTAAGCCCGCATGCAGATAGGTATTAAAGGGGCTGGAGACCTGCATATCCTGGGATGTCAAATGACCGTGATACTGCTTGCCCAGGGCATAAATCACCGTGGGGTCCGACTGCAGGGGCATCCCCTTGCGCAAGCGGTTCAGGAAAACAGCGGCAATATGCGCCTGCTGCGCCGGAGGAGCGCCCTCCTTCTGAACAATGGAGGCCAGAATGAGGGCCTGATAAGGATTATGCAATGGGAGTCCGGAGGCACGTTGCGACCACAAATGTCTGAGGTTACCCTCCATCCGCTGATAGGCCCGTTGAAGGAGACTCAGGGCCGTAGTGCCAGGCACATAGCGATAACTATCGGGGAACAGCCAACCCTCGGCGCTACCATTGGCGCCCACCCCCATATCCGCCAGTTGCTGGCCTGCCTGTTCACCCAGTGGCAGTGCGTGAAGGTTCAGATAAGGAGACTTGCTGTGCAACTCATGAAGCACCATCGCCAGACTCCATCCTGGAATAATCACCAGATTCAAAGGCGTGGATTGCCCATTCCTCAAACGGCGCAGGACTTGCTCCTGCGAAACCCGGCCCTGAAAATCATACAAACCTGCCTGCAGAATGGGGCGCCCCATCAGCATCCAGGCCAGTCGGAACATTTGTGGATAAGGGAGTATTCCGGCCCGGTGCAGAGTCTGGATGCTTTCCAGCGCCCCGCTGCCCAGACGGATGGGCACCTGCTTTCCTGCTTTGAGTAAGGTCTGGGGCCAGTACATGGTATAACCAAAATATCCCGAGGGGACCAGGATAATGACCAGCAAAAACGACAACAGAATCCGCCGCATCAGCAATACCTCAGACCCTGTTCAACTTGCCAGGCCAGTATGCGCGCACTGATGGCTCCCCGATTACCAGGCAAATCACGTCCCTGAAACAATTTGACCGGCCAGATACCGATCAGGCTGTTGCTGAAAAAAATCTCGTCGGCATCATCGAGAAATTCCGCAGAATAATCCCCCATCACTGCGGGAGTCCCCCATTCCTGCAAACAGTTCAGGATGGCCTGACGCTGAATCCCGGCAATACCACCATTATCCAGAGAGGGGGTATGTACCCTGCCTGCAGAAACCCAGAAAATATTGGACATGATACCCTCGCGCAGAAACCCCTGCTGATCGAGAAGAATACCCTCTGCGTAGACCGGCGGCAGTGCCGCCCTCGCCATGATCTGATTCAAACGATTGAGGGTTTTGGCTTGCAGATAGGGTGCTCCAGTGAGTAGGGGAACGCTGCATATATCGGTGTGAATACCCGGTTGCCAATGATCCGCGCTGCGCAGAGGCCAATCAGACGCAAACAATGTCCGTGAAGGCGAACTGTGCTGAGGAATACCATATCCCCAACCCGGCCCCCGACTCAAAACCAGCTTGAGCACATAACGCTCGCAACCGACCATCTTCTTTTGCAATTGCTGTAGATCATCCTGCCACTGCTCCGGGTGCGGCGCAGTCATGTGCAATATGTCAGCACCGGACTGGAGTCGCTGGAGATGTGCGTCCCAGAACAGGGGATTGCCATGAATGACCGGGATAGTCTCAAAAAGACCATCCCCGTAATGAAAAGCACGATCCAGTGCCGCCGGACAAGCCCCCTTTACTGGCGGGTGCCCATCCATCAAAACGGCCTGCACGCTCACGGCAGGAATCAGTCGCTATGGCGGCGAAATACGAGGGTGCTGTTGGTCCCACCAAAACCGAAGGAATTACTCAGAGCCACATCAACCGTCTGCTTGCGCGCCTGTAATGGCACATAATCCAGATCGCAGCCTTCATCTGCCGCTTCGAGGTTGATAGTCGGCGGCAATATTCCGTGATGCAGGGCCAGGGTGGTAAACACCGCTTCCACGCCACCCGCCGCGCCCAGCAGATGACCGGTCATGGACTTGGTGGAGCTCATGGCCAGAGAGCGGGCATGGTCACCAAATACCGCATGAACGGCTTCCGTCTCCGCCCGGTCACCCAAGGGAGTGGAAGTACCGTGGGCATTGATATAGCTCACCTGTTCGGGGGCAATACCGGCATTGTGCAGCGCTACCCGCATACAGCGGGCGGCACCCTCCCCTCCGGCAGCGGGTTGGGTCATATGATAGGCGTCAGAACTCATACCGTAACCCGCCAGTTCACCGTAAATCCGGGCGCCACGGCGTCTGGCGAATTCATATTCTTCCAGCACCAAAACACCGGCACCTTCTCCCAGCACAAAACCATCACGGTCCTTGTCCCAAGGGCGACTGGCCTTTTCCGGGGCATCATTGCGGGTGGAGAGCGCCCGCGCCGCCGAGAAACCACCCAGTCCCAGGGGACTGATGGCGGCTTCGGCACCGCCGGCAATCATGACATCGGCATCTCCGTACTCAATGAGGCGCGCCGCATCACCAATGGAATGGGTGCCTGTGGAGCAGGCCGTCGCCATGGCAATATTGGGACCCTTGGCGCCATACATGATGGAAATATGCCCGGCGACCATGTTCACAATACAACGCGGAATGAAAAACGGAGAAATACGGCGAGGACCGCTTTCGGTCACAATCTGATGCTCCGATTCGATGCCGGGCAAACCACCAATACCGCTGCCGATGGATACGCCCACCCGTTCGGCAATGTCCGGACTGATTTTCAGACCCGCATCTTCAATGGCTTCCATCGCCGCGACGATACCGTAATGGATAAATAAATCCATTTTTTTGGCATCCTTGCCGGAAATGTACTGGGTGATATCAAAATCACGTACTTCTCCGGCAATTTGCGAGCTGTAGGGACCGGGATCAATACGCGTAACGCGGCCGATACCACTGCGTCCCTGGACAATGGCATCCCATGCAGCCGGAATGCCGATGCCAACCGGCGAGACAATACCCAGTCCCGTAATGACTACGCGCTTCTTCAAAGCTCAGTTCTCCTCATGAACCTTAAACGAATCGCTGTTCAGGCATCCTTGGCGGGCATGTGGGCAGTCACATAATCAATAGCCTGCTGTACCGTAGCAATTTTTTCGGCTTCTTCATCGGGAATTTCGCAGTCAAATTCTTCTTCGAGGGCCATGACCAGTTCTACGGTATCCAGAGAATCAGCGCCCAGATCATCCACAAAGGAAGCTTCATTGGTCACTTCATCTTCATTCACACCCAACTGCTCGACTACCACTTTCTTTACGCGTTCAGCCACATTTTCCATTTGGGAGAAACTCCTTTGCTGGTTAAAAATTATTGTCGGCGAGATTGGACCACAGGGGTGCAGTCCTGTAAAGCCAACACCGTCCTATCCCATCCACATACCACCATTGACATGCAGAATCTGTCCAGTGACGTAGCCTGCCTGGGGACTGGCCAGATACGCCACGGCCCCCGCTACGTCGGCCACAGCACCCAGGCGGCCTGCCGGAATCTGCTGCAGCAATGCTTCCTTGTGCGCCTCGGACAGACCTTCTGTCATATCGGTGGTAATAAAACCGGGAGCCACACAGTTGACCGTCACCTGGCGAGCGGCCACTTCCCGCGCCATGGCTCGGGTGAATCCCGCCACTCCGGCCTTGGCAGCGGCATAATTACTCTGTCCGGCATTGCCCATACTACCCACTACCGAGGTGATATTGATTATACGTCCAAAACGCGCCTTAAGCATATCGCGCACACAGATTTTGCTGAGGCGATAGACGGCGCGCAAATTGGTGGCCATGACCGCGTCCCAGTCTTCATCCTTCATGCGCAGGAGCAGCTGGTCACGGGTAATGCCGGCATTATTGACGAGAATGGCGGGAGCCCCGTACTGACTCTGGATCTGCTTCAGACAGTCATCCATCGCCACATCATCGGTCACATCCAGAACCACTCCCAGCCCTTGAATGCCTATCGCCGCAAAATCTGCCGTAATCGCTTCGGCACCCTTGCTGCTCGTTGCGGTGGCAATCACAAAATTTCCATCCCGGCCGAGCACCCGGGCGACTTCCTGGCCAATACCACGACTGCCGCCGGTCACCAGCGCCACGGTTTTATCAGTACGCGCTTCCATCAGACCAGCTCCAACGTGGCCTTGAGGCTTTTGCCATCTTCCACATGCAGCATGGTCAGGGAGGGCTCGATGCGTTTACCCAGACCGGACAAAACCCGCCCGGGCCCCATCTCCACAAAAGTCAGGGCGCCCTGACGCGCCAGATGGCGAATACTATCCGTCCAGCGCACCGGGCTGTACAACTGCTTGGCGAGTGCCGCCCGGATGCTTTCGGGGGTGGTATGCGTCTGCACATCGGCATTATGGATCAGCATGGCTTTGGGAGCGCGAAAGGACACGGACTCCAGGATCTCAGCAAATTGCCCGGCTGCTTCCGTCATCAAACTGCAATGGCTGGGGACACTGACCGGAAGCATGACGACCCGCTTGGCACCGGCATTGCGAGCGGCTTCCACCAACCTTTCCACAGCTACCGCCTCACCCGCCACCACCACCTGCCCCGGGGCATTAAAGTTGGCAGCAGCCAGGACGTTGCCCTGGGCCTCCTGGGTACATAAGCGTTTGAGATCATCATCCGCCAGACCAATGACCGCCGCCATGGCGCCGACACCTTCGGGCACGGCTTCCTGCATCAAGCGACCACGTTCTGCGACCAGGCGCACGGCATCCTTGTAATCCAGGGCTTCAGCAACCACCAGGGCGGTATATTCGCCGAGGGAATGACCGGCGACAAAATCCGGATAAGCGCCGCCCTCCTCTTCCCAAACCCGATATACGGCGTACCCGGCCGCCAGCATCAGCGGCTGGGTCCAGCGGGTCTGGTTGAGCTTTTCCACAGGGCCCTGCTGACTGAGTGCCCAGAGATCTTCTCCCAGTACTTCGGAAGCCTCGGCAAACACTTCCTGCACCAAAGGATGAGTAGACGCCAGATCGGCGAGCATTTGAATGGACTGGGAACCTTGTCCGGGAAACACAAAGGCGATAGAGCCGTGCAAACGAACCTCCTCCAAAAGCAAACTGTCAGCCGACGCGAGCTGCCACCGAAAACTTCAAGACCAACGCAATAAAGCTGAACCCCAAGTAAAACCGCCGCCGAAAGCTTCCAGCAGAATATTCTGTCCCGCTTTGAAACATCCTCTCCTGGCAGCGTCATCCAGCGCCAAAGGCACCGATGCTGCAGAAGTATTACCATGATGTTCCACAGTCGTCACTACCCGATCCATGGGGAGCTGCAATTTGTCGGCGGTCGCCTGGATGATGCGGATGTTTGCCTGATGGGGTACCAGCCAATCAATATCTTCAGGTTTCAGGTTATTTTTTGTCAGGGTTTCCTGGACGATGTCACCCAGGGTCCGCACCGCCATGCGAAACACGGCATTCCCCTGCATGGTCAGTTGCTCCCGACCTTCAGGAACCTGCAATAACTCGGCGTAGGCACCATCGGCATGCAGGTGGGTAGAGATGATGCCCGGCTGCGCGTCCGCCCGTAACACGACCGCACCCGCGCCATCCCCGAACAAAATGCAGGTGGAGCGATCAGACCAGTCCACAATCCGGGACATGCTTTCCACCCCCACTACCAGCGCGTTTTTGACGGTACCGCTGCGCATGAACTGGTCGGCCGTTGCCAGGGCGTAAATAAAACCTGTACACACCGCCTGCACGTCAAAAGCCGGAGCGCCGCGATTGCCCAAACGGGCTTGCAAGAGACAGGCGGTACTGGGAAAAATCTGATCCGGGGTGGTGGTCGCGACAATGATAAGATCCAGTTCTTCGGGCTGCATTCCAGCATCCTGCAAGGCCTGCCGCGCGGCCTGTTCCGCCATGTCCACGGTTTTTTCATTTTCTGCGGCGATATGGCGGGAACGGATGCCGGTGCGTTCAAAAATCCAGGCATCACTGGTATCGACCATCTGCTCCAGCTCCGCATTATGCATGACCCGCTCGGGCAGATAGCCGCCGGTGGCGACAATACGACTATAGATGGAATTCACGCGCTGTTTCGCACCACGGGATCAAGGTTATCCTGAATGACTTCGGCAATGTGCAGGGTCAGGCGATGCTTGGCCTCGGCAATGGCCACTTCTACTGCCCGGGCAAACGCATAGCGATCGGCATTACCATGACTTTTGATGACAATACCATTGAGACCCAGGAGGGTTGCTCCGTTATATTGCCGAGAGTCTAGACGCTTTCTCAAACGTTGCAAGATGGGGCGATTCACCAGATAAGCCAGTTTTCCGTACAGCCCCTGGGTATAGCTGGCCCGCATTTCATGGCTGATCATGGTGGCTAAGCCCTCGGAGGTTTTTAACGCCACATTACCGACAAAACCGTCACAGACCACCACATCTGCTACGCCGCGATAAATGTCGGACCCTTCCACATTGCCTATAAAGTTGAGTCGCGCCGCCCGCAGCAGTAGGGATGCCTCTTTGACCTGTTCATTGCCTTTGATTTCTTCGGAACCAATATTGAGCAGCCCAACCCGGGGCTTGGGAACACCCATCACCCGCTCGGCCAGAATGGAACCCATCACGGCAAATTGCAGCAGATGCTCCGGATGACAATCCACATTGGCCCCCAGGTCCAGTGCCAGAAAACGTCCGGTAGTGGTCGGCAGAAAAGCAGCAATAGCCGGTCGGTCAATGCCGGGGATGGTGCGCAGAAAAACCTTGCCCATGGCCATCAGGGCGCCTGTGTTTCCGGCGCTGACCACGGCATCGGCATGACCGTCCCGGAGCAGAGCAATGGCCACATGCATGGAGGAATCCCGCTTGCCACGCAGGGCCTGAGAAGGCGCCTCGTCCATCCCGACCACTTGACTGGCATGATGCAACTGAATGCGTTCATGATCCTGAAGATGCAGACGCTGCAATTCAGCCTGGAGTGTGCTGCTGTCGCCGACCAGATGGAAAGTGACCTCAGGATGATGCGCCACCAGATCCTTGATGGCAGGAATCACCGTCGATGGACCACTATCTCCACTCATGGCATCTACCGCTATATGCGGCATGGGGGCAACCTCGATTCAAACCCGCTCAGCAAGTTTTTCAGGCTTCCCCAGACTTCTTGACCATTTCCCGGCCTTTGTAGAATCCGCACTCAGGGCAGACGTGATGGGGCAATTTGGCAGCGCCGCAATTGGCACACACCGAACGATTGACGGTCACCAGAAAATCATGGGCGCGACGCATATTGCGACGCGAGTGGGATGTTTTACTTTGTGGAACGGCCATGTCTCACTTTCTCCAATTAATGAACAGTAACAAATGCTTCCAGTCCGGATACCGGACAAATACCGGATTGCCATTCCGTACAGCGCGGAACCATCGGCAAGGCCAGCAACACTTCATCTTCCAACCAGGTCTGTAGTGCCACTGCTCCCTTCTCGGTCAAAACCACATCCAGATCCGGATTCAGGGCAACAACCGCCGCTTCAGACTCTGCCAGACCGCTACGTACAGGGACTTGCAAAGCCAGGGGCATACTTCCCAGACATCGCTCACAGCGAATTTCGCCCTCCACTTCCAGCACGCCCTCTGCCTGTACCACCGAGCCAGTCCGGCGCAGCTCCAAATGCGCATGGACGGCATCCAGCCGGTTCAGGGCCGCCGCCAAGCGCGTCCAAAGCACAAGGTCCACAGCACCAGCGAGGGTATCCCCCACTTCAGCCACCTTGGCAATATGCAGGCTATGAGCTTTTGCGGAAAACATAAGCGCGGCATGTTAGCGATGACTGGGGGTTAAGTAAAGTATTTCATGACGAATATTCGCGCAAAAAAGAAACATTGTCAGGAATGCCGTCAAGGCATCGATCGTGCAGGTGCTCATGCGCTCAGTATTCTCGATAGCAAAGCGCCCGGCGCTGTGGATTCGCAACATACTTTAAGTTCATTCTGCAACCATTCAATCCGTCTTGCCAGGCGGGGCTCTGGGCCATAGGCTACAGATATTTCATTTACCGGGAGCTATTTGATGTCAGATCTACAATCTCATTTTTCGGCTGCTTCCCTGGCTGTTGTACAAAAACAGTTGTGGTCATGGGGACTGCACGTGCTGGCAGCTCTGCTGATTCTGATCGTGGGTTTCTGGGTGGCGCGGCGCATTGGCCGCTTTGCCGCACGGGCGCTGGAACGGGTGCATCATGATCTGACCGTGGCACGTTTTTTGGAGTCCATCATCAAGATAGGGCTTTATCTGGTCGTGCTCATTGCCGCACTGGGCCAGCTGGGGGTGCAAACTACCTCCTTGCTGGCCATGTTGGGCGCGGCTGGTCTGGCGGTTGGTCTGGCTCTGCAAAAATCGCTGGCGGATTTTGCCGCAGGGGTACTCTTGTTGATCATTCGTCCATACAAGGTGGACGATTTCGTGGAGGTGGCTGGCGTCAGCGGGACGGTTGAGCGGGTGCATCTCTTTCAGACCCGATTGCGCAGTGCTGATAACCGTCTGCTTGCCGTTCCCAATGGCAAGGTTATTAGTGGAGTGATCACCAACTATTCGGTACTGGAGCAGCGTCGAATTGATCTGGTTTTCAGCATTGCCCTGGATGCCGATCTGCGGCGAACCCTGGAGCTCGTCACCGCGCTTCTGCAAAAGGAAGAGCGCGTCCTGACCGATCCAGCTCTCAGTGTCGGAGTCTTGGAGCTGACGGATACGGGTGTGCAAATATTTGCCCGGCCCTGGGTGCAGGCCAGCGATTTCTGGGCAACGCGCTGCACGCTTCTGGAAAATATTCGTATTGCTCTGGACGAACAGGAAATCCGCCTGGCTTCCCGACAATCGTTGGCCATCTCCTCGATAGATCAACACCCTCACGCTGGCTGAGATCTGAGGTGTCCTGACAATTTCCCGAAATGGCAATCGCGGGAACCGGCGTGATCAGACTGCGTATTCTGGCCCATCGTGGGCGGTGATTCTGGGCGATGGTGGGCAGTGATTCTGGCGGATCGTGGGCCAGTTTGCGCGATTTTCCAGAATCGGTGCCCACGATGCCAGAATGGCTTACGGAAATTCGTCTGTAGAGTAAAAAACATATTGGTCATTCATTGGCTTGAGCGGCATTCTGGGTCTTTTTTAGAGGAGATCCAGCATGCCCACACCGAGGATGACCATGAAAACGATTATCAAGATCCTGCGATTACATGCCGCCGGCTGTAGCCAGCGGCAAATAGCCCGGGCCTGCGGGCTGTCCAAGGGGTCCGTGGGCAAGTATCTGCAACGGGCGACGGAAGCTCAGATCGGCGGGCCTCTGGCGGAGGGCTGACGGTCATGGAGGTAGAGCAGCGGCTGAACCCGCGCAGTCGGCCGCTCCCGGCGTCCCGACCAGTCGACAAACGCCCGCTCTATGGACTCACGCGCAGGAGCCGCCATCTCGTGCTGGTCAACTCAGTCGATTGCGTCATTGGACGACCTTCCTTGCATCCTTGAGCAGCAAAAGAAGTTGCTGTTCGCGCAGCGGCGATGCAATGAACCCGAATCTGGTGTAGAACCTCGCCGCTTCTTCATCGATGGGATGGGTCAGCATGGCACGGATTCCGGCCTGCTCGGCAATTAGCATCGTGCGACGAATCGCGTCCTGCAGCAGGCCAAAGCCTATCCCTCGCCCCTGGTCCACCACCGAGACAGCGAGCCTCGCCAGAATCACCACCGGCAACGGGTATTGCCCCACCCCTTTGCGAATGCGCTCCGGCGCTTCCAGCGTGTCGACCTGCCCCACGGTCAGGCTGAAGTAGCCCGCCACGCGGCCATCCTCCTCGGCAACGACAAAGGTCTTGGCCGAGCCACTACCCTGCGCCTGGCGGGCGTGGCGCAACAGCCAGTCATTCAGCGCGGGCTTGCCGCAATCAAAACCCTCTAGCAGATGCGGCGCGGCCAGAGGCTCCAGGGCGCGCAACGTCACTTCGCGTACCAAGGCGCCTTACGAGCGAACAGGTCACGCAACCCCTCGTTGGCCTGTTCGGGGCGATCCAGCAGATCCATCAGGGCCTGATACTGGCTGCCCGAGACCATGAACAATCGTTGGTCCAACAGCGTCTGCTCGGCGGCCAGGCACGCGCTGTCGAGGATAAAGTCGGTCAACGACTTGTGGGCTACCTCAGCGGCACGACGCAGCACTGCCTCCTGTTCGGAGGTGGCACGCAACCCAAGTCGGGCAGAGCGGGCGGAAGGCGACGATGCAACAGCAGTCATGGCAGCACCTCTTTTGTTAGATCAACTGTTGTCATGTTAGTACAAGTGACGCACATCGTCTAGTTGTATTGGTGACTGCCGGCCTTGGTTGACGGTGAACAGGAACACGTAACTTGTTGATTTATATAGACTCATCTGCGCCTGCCCGCAGGCCAAACAGAGGATAGAGACGGCTCTGGCCGAGAAAGTGATCAATTTCGGGCGTTTCGGCTGATGACCACCCACAGCTCAGGTAGCCGCACCCCCGCACGGCGCGGGGATTTCAGGCAAGAAAAAGGGCCCGGAGACTATCCGAACCCTTGTATATGGTGGAGGCGGCGGGAATTGAACCCGCGTCCGCAAGACCTAGACCACCGGATCTACATGCGTAGTTTGTCTATTGGCTTTAACCGCGCCACCCTCCGACAAACAGGATGATGCTACGGCGATTCTGCTTTTATTTAGGATCAGCTCCACAGACTAGAACAGACCCGATCCCGTGTTTCATGACCCTCCGCGCGCCTTTCGGCTCCGGATCCACGGACAAATCCGGGCAGAGGGCTCACTGATTAAGCAGCGAGGGCGTAATTGCTGTCGTTGGCAATTATGAATCTGCGACCAGTTTTAAGAGCAAACCGCAGCTCTGCATGCACCGAAGGCTTCGCGACCTGCGTCGAAGCCGGTCGCCCCCTTTTACTGACGGTTAGACTATTCAGTCCCAAAAAAGTTGCTGAACCTGAGCAATCGTCGACCCAAGTCGGTATAATAGCCTAGAAGCCGTATCCACGCCACAGCGCTTTTGATCCACTGCAAAATCAATGCAAAGCATGTTCCGGGGCAAAGAGCAGCGCCACATCCGCTTCATCAAAGCGATAGACTTCCTGACAATATTCGCAGGTGACCACAATGGCCCCCTCACTGCGCAGGGTGTCTTCGGCTTCTGCGGATCCCAGGGAAATCAGCATGCGTTCTACCTTTTCCCGGGAACAGGAACAGGCAAAACTCAGCGCCTGGGGCTCATGCAAACGCACAGCGGAATCAGGAAAAATTTCCGGCAGGAACTGCTGAGGATGCGCTTTCAGCAAAGACTGATCTGAACCAACAGCGATAAATTGCGTGGCCAATTCCCAATCTTCCTCCGCCAGTACGCCGGGCAGGCGTTGCAGAAAGTATCCCCCGGCCTGCTGTAGCGAAGGGTCTGCTACGAGCCGGAAGTAGGCAGGTGACTGTACCGATTCGGCAAAATAGGCATTCAGAGACAGGGTCAGACTGTCGCGGAGCTCGACTAAACCCTGATAGCGGTCCCGATCCATGCCCATATCGATCGTAATGGCCAACAGGGCATCGGGTAATTGCGATAAATCGACCGATACGCCCTCTTCCCAGCTTCCATAAGCGCGCATCCCGCCCGCAGCGGTCATTTCCGCCACCAGCAGTTTCAATGGGCCCTTGCTCTGCGCCTGAATAATCAAGCGTTCATAATTTTTCTGGGTAGTGGCCAGTAAGGCCAGCCCAACCAGGACTTCACCCAGCAACTGGGCGACTTCGGCCTGGCCCTGAAAATCCCGCAATACCCGCGCATAGATGGCATCCAGACGGCAGCGCGCGCCCCGCAAAGGCAGGGTTTCCCAATAAAAGCTCTGCGAAAAATCAGTCATGGTCATCCTCAAAATTCAAATCTTCCAAGCCCTTGCGCATTAACGGCAACATGGCCCGCTGCAACTGCTTGAACAAACGCGGATCACGGATTTCCTGTTGGGCCAGCAATTCTTTCATATGCTGGCGCTCCGTGGGTTTACCAAAACAGGCAGGGCAGTTTTCATAAATCACCGGAAGCTGCTGTTCTTCGGCGTGCTGGCGCATCTGCCGTTCGCGGCAATACACCAAGGGGCGAATCACCCGTAAATCCCCTTCACGTACCCGATAATGGGCTTTCATGGTCCGCATTTCTCCATTGTAAAACATGGACATGAAGAAACTCTCGGCAAAATCATCGAGGTGTTGCCCCAGCGCCAGCACATTGTAGCCCTCGCGGCGGGCGCAGCGATACAGCACCCCCCGTCGCATCCGCGCACAAAAACTGCAATAGGACGGACGTAGCAGATGTTTTTTGGCCCGTTCATAAATATCCTGACGTTCAAGAAAATAGGGGATTTCCAAAGACGCCATATAGGGAACCAGCACTTGGGGATCATAATCCGGACTCATGGGATCCACCGTCGCTACTCCCAATTCGAAGGGCACCGAAAATTGGCGCTGCATGGCCCGCAACATATGCAGCAAAGTCAGGGAATCCTTGCCTCCGGACAAAGCCAGCAAAATACGGTCGCCGGGCTGGATCATGCGAAAATCCGCTACGGCCCGGCCAATCCGCCGCTGCAGGAGTTTGGGTACGGGCAGGCGCGGTGCCACCACAGGTTGCAAAGCCGGGTTCATCCCGCACTCGCTGTGCTGAGTTCCTCAGGACTGACCACCGCAGCGCCCAGTTTACCCACCACGATGCCCGCTGCGCGATTAGCCAGCTCTACAGCTTGGTCCATGGGCCAACCCGCTGCCAGAGCCGTCGCCAGGGTAGCAATGACCGTATCACCGGCGCCGGTCACATCAAACACCTCACGCGCCTGGGCGGGGTGATGGTGGATGGCATTTTCAGTAAAAAGGGTCATCCCTTCTTCTCCCCGGGTCACCAATAGGGCTTCCAACTGCAATTTTTGCCGCCATTCCTTTCCCAAGGACAAAAATGCCGTCTCATTGCTCCAGGTCCCTGCCACCGCCTGAAATTCGCTCAAATTGGGAGTGATGATGGTGGCTCCGGTATAGGGTCCATAATCCCGCCCCTTGGGATCAATCAACACCGGCAGATCTGCTGCCCGCCCTGCGGCAATGAGGATTTCCACATCACGCAAGGCACCCTTCCCGTAATCAGAGAGCAGCAAGGCTCCGGCATTCGTCAATATGGTCTGGGCCTCGGCGCGCATCATGGCAGCATGCTCGGGACTGGGCTGAGATTCGAAATCCATGCGCAACAACTGTTGCTGATGGCCGATGACCCGCAGTTTGACGGTGGTTGGATAAGCGGCATCCGCAATCAACCGGGTCTGCACGCCGGCCTTTTCCAGTAGGACAGAAAGTTGGGTGCCAGCCGCATCCTGACCCACTGGAGCCAGCAAATGAGCTTTCGCCCCTAAAGACACCACATTGAGTGCCACATTGGCCGCTCCACCCGGCCGTTCTTCTTCCCGCCGGACCTGGACGACAGGTACAGGCGCTTCCGGAGAAATCCGCTCTACTTTGCCGAACCAGTAACGGTCCAGCATCACGTCACCGATGATAGCTACCTCGGCCTGATCGAGACTATTCAAAGACGGGCACATTCAAGGACGTCCAATGGCAGAATACAAGAAACCTTCCGAACGCATGATCGCGGGTTCGTAAATATTGCGGCCATCGACAATAATGCTCTGGCGTAACAAGCGCCGCATTTTACGGAAGTCCGGGCTGCGAAATTCCTGCCATTCTGTACAAATAATCAAGGCATCCGCTCCATCGCAGGCCGCATAAGGGTCTTCGCAAAAGGTCAAGTGCTGTTGATCTCCATACAGACGTCTGGCCTCATTCATCGCTACCGGATCATAAGCCTGCACAGTGCCGCCGCGTCTCCAGATACCCGCCATCAATGTCCGGCTGGGTGCTTCACGCAAGTCATCGGTATTGGGCTTGAAGGCTAATCCCCAAACAGCAATATTTTTTCCGGCCAGATTTTCGCCCAGAACTGCCACCAGTTTTTGTTCGAGAATCTGTTTCTGACGATTATTGACGGCTTCCACAGCGGACAGCAGCGGCGCCGCAAAATCATGCTGCCGGGCACTATATTCGAGGGCACGAACATCCTTGGGAAAACAGGACCCGCCATAACCACAACCGGGATAAATGAAGGAATAACCAATGCGCGGATCCGCCCCTATACCGCGCCGCACCTGTTCAATATCCGCTCCCACGCACTCCGCCAGTCCGGCCAGTTCATTCATCAGGGAAATCTTGGTGGCCAGCATGACATTGGCGGCGTATTTGGTCAGTTCGGCTGAGGGCGGGTCCATGACGATAAGACGATCATGATTGCGATTGAAAGGCGCATAAAGGGCGCGCATTTTCTCTGCCGCCGCTGCATCGTTGGTTCCGATCACAATCCGGTCGGGTTTCATGAAGTCGGCTACGGCAGCACCTTCCTTGAGAAACTCGGGATTGGAAACGACGACAAAGGGAATCTCTACCTTACGCTTGAGCAGAGCAGCCGCGATATGGTCCTGGACCTTGCGGGCCGTACCTACGGGAACCGTCGATTTGTTGATGACGATGACTGGATTTTGGAGATGCGCGCCGATTTCATCGGCAACCGCCAGCACATGGCGCAAGTCGGCCGATCCATCCTCTTCAGGAGGTGTGCCTACGGCAATGAAAATAAAATCCCCGTGGGCCACTCCAGCAGCAATTTCCGTCGTAAACTGCAGCCTCCCGCTTTTGACGCCCTCCTGAACAATCCCCGGCAGGTCCGGTTCATAGATGGGCACTTCCGCCTCGCGCAGGCGCGCAACTTTTTCGGCATCAATATCGACGCAAAGCACCTGATTGCCGACCTGGGCGAGACAAGCACCGGTGACCAATCCCACATAGCCGGTTCCCACCACCGTTATTTTCATGATTTACACTCCTGACTCCAGAATAACCACAGCAGTGGCATAGCGGCGCTCGTCACTGATGGAAACCCAGGTACGCATTTCCCTGCCCCGTTGTCTCAGCAACTCGGCAGATTTACCCTCCATCAGCAGCTGGGGACGACCGGCAGCATCGTGGGTCACCTGCACATCCGACCAGCGCATGCCTGCACCCAGGCCACTGCCCAGCGCCTTGTAGGTGGCTTCCTTGGCAGCAAAGCGCCGGGCCAGAAAGGCTGCAACAGCCGTACTGTCTGCTGGCAAATCGGCGCACTCCAGAGAACCGAGCACTCGCTCCGCGAAACGGCGACCATAGCGAGCATACAAACGGGCCATCCGCTCTATAGCCACAATATCCGTGCCTACCCCCACAATCATCCCCGCGCCTCAAGCATCAGGCGCTTCATTTCTGTCACGGCCGCAGCCAATCCGGAAAATACGGCGTAGGACACAATAGCATGGCCAATATTCAACTCCAGAATGCCGGGGATAGCAGCAATGGCCTGGACATTGTGGTAATCCAGTCCATGACCGGCATTCACCTGCAAGCCCAGACTCCCGGCAAAACTGACAGCGCTGATGATCAGCTCCAGTTCTTCCTGGCGTTTGGCTGCATAACGAGCATTCGCGTAGCGGCCGGTATGCAGCTCGATGACAGGTGCACCGGCTTCAGCAGCGGCCTCTAGTTGAAAGGGATCAGGATCGACAAACAGGGAAACACGCACACCCGCAGTAGCCAGACGCTGGCAGGCTTCCCTGATGCGCGGCATTTGTCCGGCGACATCCAGCCCACCTTCCGTAGTCAGTTCAGCGCGACGCTCGGGGACCAGGCAGCAATCGCTGGGCGCCAGACGTTCGGCAATGCGCAGCACTCCCTCCTCCACCGCCATTTCCAGATTGAGTCGGGTTTGCAAGGTTTGGATGAGGATTTCAATGTCCCGATCCTGGATATGCCGACGATCCTCGCGAAGATGCGCGGTAATGGCGTCAGCTCCGGCACGTTCAGCCACAAAGGCAGCTTCGATAGGATCCGGATAACGAGTACCACGGGCCTGACGCAAAGTGGCCACATGATCAATATTCACGCCCAAGGCAATCATGCCAGTTGCTCCTTATCATCAGGTTGATGTTATCCCCGTTTGCTGCGCTGCAAGTATGCGGCAAGCAGGCGGCGGCTCTCCAGTGCCCGACTGCCGAGATGCACTTGCAATTCGCGCTCCAGATACTGCCGCATGTGCGTATTATAACCGGAAGCCGGGGGAGAATTCATCGGACCGCTGAGCCATTCCAGCACTTCTGCGGGTATGGCCACAGATGCCTCTCCAGGAGCATGTCGTGGACAGAAAATTCCTGTCTGGATCGCATAAAACCAGGTAGCACCCGGGGCCAAGGGAATTCCACAGTGCCCACATTGTCCCAGATCTGCTGCCCAGCCCAAGGCTTCCAGCAAATGGCGCTCATAGCGGCGAAGATTCCAGGCGATATTGGCTACATCGCTCAACGCCTTGATCGTGTTTTCATATTCCTCAAAAAACTCAGGAAAGGGATCCCCACGCTGGGTGAGCCGCAACAACAACTCATTTATGTAAAACAAGCTCAGATTTTGCAGGGTGCTCAAAGGCGGGAGGGTACCCTGCTCCTCGGCCTGCACGAGCAGGGGAAGCTCGCCTTTTCCCAGCCAGCGAATCCACAGAGGTCGCCCCGCCTCAATGCTGGCAAAAGCTGAGCGCGGGCGGCGCGCGCCTTTGGCCAGCACCCCCAGACGGCCATACTGCTGAGTGAAAAACTCCACAATCAGACTGGAATCCCCGTAAGCATGGCGATGCAGTACCCAGGCGCGATCACCCGCGTCAGTCGTCATACCCCAGCTCGCGCAGAATATGCGTATCCTCGGTCCACTGTTCTTTTTGCTTTACCCAGAGGCCGAGCCAGACCCGCTCTTCGGTTAACTGTTGCAGCGCTTCACGGGCCCGGCTGCCAATCACCCGCAAACGACTGCCTCCTTCGCCGAGAATAATGGCTTTCTGCCCTGGCCTGCGACAGTAGATAGTGGCTTCAATACGCTGCTGCCCGTTTTCCACCTGATAACTTTCAATGGCTACGGCAGTATCATAGGGCAACTCTGCCCCCAGTTGCCGGAAAATCTGCTCGCGAATAATCTCGGCGGCCATGAAGCGCAGATTTCGATCCGTGACCTGATCTTCGGGGAAAATGGCGGGCGCAGTCGGCAACAGCGGAATGAGTATATCTGCCAACTTTTCCATATCGCTGGTTTTGCGCGCAGATACGGGCACCACTGCCACAAAATTGGCACGCTCGGTCAAATTCTGCAAATAAGGAAACAGACGTTCCTTGGCCTTGATTTTATCAATTTTGTTCACCACGGCTAGGAGCGGCAGGCCACTGCGTTGCAGCCAGCGCAAGGCTTCGGCATCATCTTCCATCCAGAGCATGGCCTCTACTACCAACACACCCAGATCCGCAGACTCCATAGCGCCCCGGGTAGCTCTCAGCAGGTGGCGGTTAAGACTGCGATAACCACCATGCACACCGGGAGTATCCAGAAACAGGGCCTGACCATCCGGGCGGGTTAAAATACCGAGAATCTGGTCGCGGGTGGTTTGTGGACGGGGGGCAGTAATACTGATTTTCTGCCCCACCAGATGATTCAACAGGGTAGATTTACCTACATTGGGACGCCCCAGCAGGGCCACATAGCCACTCCGGTAAGGATGGGCGGTTTCTAAAGCCTCGTTTTCAGCCACGCGACAAATTCTGTAGTTGCGCAAGCATCAGGGCTGCCGCTTGTTGTTCCGCTTTACGACGACTGCCGTCTTCTGCTTCCGTGGAAGCTACTTCGGGCACGCTGCAACGCGCCACAAAGCGTCTTTCATGGGCCTGACCCTTTTCTTCGACCAGCGTATAAACCGGCAAGGGCCGCCCTTTGCCCTGCAAAAATTCCTGCAGCCGGGTTTTCGGATCGCGTAATTCTGCATCCCCCAACTGATCGGTAATGCGTGGTTCCATCAGCTTCAGGACTATCCCCTCGGCAGCTGCAAAACCACCATCCAGAAAGGCGGCGCCAATAACAGCTTCCAAGGCATCGGCGCGAATGGAGTCCCTTCTGGAGCCACCGCTACGCACTTCGCCCGGCCCCAGGATAAGGTAATCAGCCAGGGCAATTTCACCGGCAATTTCTGCCAGAGTTTCTTCGCGCACCAACCGGGCCCGCATCCGCGATAAATCACCTTCACTCACCTTGGGAAAACGCGCAAACAAGCGCGCTGCCACCACAAAGTTCAAGGCCGCATCACCCAAAAACTCCAGACGCTCATTGTGCGCTGCTCCCGCACTGCGGTGCGTGAGTGCCTGCGTGAGCAGGTGCATCCCGCTAAAATGATACCCGACTGCTTTTTGCAGCATATCCAGCGAAGCCATAACCTCAGTCTCTATCTTTTTCAAACACCAAAAATGGCTTTAAGCATACACGGAAATAGCTGCTTGCGGATACTCTCCTTGAGCGAGCCGGTCCTTGAATAGGGCCTTGAGTTGAATCCTGGAATGGGCTTTGCCTTATGCGCTGCAGCGCATCTTCCTCAGTGCCCGCCTTTGGCCTGAAAATGCAGGAGCAGGCTCATATTTCCGGCTAGGGGAACAATTTTGTCGTAAGTCACCGTAATCAGCACGGGACCATTACCGGCCTTTTCAATCACGATGTCTTTTTGCGGGATATGAATCATGGCCACGCCCAGGCGCCCGTTCAGGTTATAGAGGATTTGTCCCGCCGACTCCTCCGGGCCAGCCTGCTGCGCCTGTTGTTTGACAATATTTTGCAGGGACCAGTAATCGTAATAACTGGGCATGACCTTGACCACAAAAGCAACCACCAGCACCAGTATGAAAATCCAGAAAATCACCCCGATCAGACCAACTCCAGCTTCTGGCGAGGGATTGGCAGAAGGATTGATGGGCAGTCTCTCTCTGTTGCGTAACCACTGAACTGGACCTGGCATGAAGCAATACTCCGTACACGGCAAATGAAATCAGTTTCTATTTAGTTGGCAATGAGCATTCATGCAAGGAATATCACGCTGATTTTATTGCCGACCATCGAGAGAACGGCCAACCTGATTCCAGCGAATGGACCAATCTTCTGCATCCCAGGAAAACCAGACAAACATGGCCTTACCCACAATGTTGCGTTCTGGAACCACTCCCCAGAAACGGCTGTCATTACTGTTGTCCCGATCGTCACCCATCATGAAGTAAGTGTGGGGAGGAACCTTGTAAGGTCCAAAATCCATTTGCGCTTCTGGAGTGTCAAACTCAATAATATGAAAATGATGACCGCCCAGTTCTTGAGCATATTCTTTCGTGGGAATAACCATACCCTCAGCACCCTGACCTTCCGGGCGATAGTTGAAATTGCCGATATATTTCTGGGGAATCAGTTTGCCATTGATATAAAGATCATTGCCTTTGACCTCGATGGTATCGCCGGGCAACCCAATGACCCGCTTGATATAATCAATGCGGGGATTTTTCGGATAACGAAATACCATGATGTCCCCTGCTTCCACCGGGCTGCCCTGGGTAATCGGAGTATGGATCAGAGGCAGTCGCAATCCCCACTGGAATTTATTGACGAGGACAAAATCCCCGACCCGCAGGGTCGGAATCATGGAACCGGAAGGAATCTGAAAGGGCTCAAAAAGAAAGGATCGAATCAAAAAAACCACCAGCAAAACCGGAAAAAAACTGCGGGCATATTCGACAATAATGGATTCACGGGTTTCCTGATTCCGTCTGCGCCGGAGAAATATGACATCCACCAGCCAGATCAGGCCAGATACAAGCACCGCGAGAAACAACCCCAAAGTAAAATCCATTGATATATTTCCTTCCTGTTTAGCGTTTATCGCTCTTCAGTACCGCCAAAAATGCTTCCTGGGGAATTTCCACATGCCCCACCTGTTTCATGCGTTTTTTCCCCTCTTTCTGTTTTTCCAGCAATTTACGTTTACGGGAAACATCACCGCCATAACATTTGGCCAGCACATTCTTGCGCATGGCCTTGACGGATTCACGGGCAATGATGCGCGCCCCGATGGCTGCTTGTATGGCCACTTCGAACATTTGCCGGGGTATAAGTTCACGTAAACGTGTCACCAGTTCACGACCACGCCGTTCGGAAACGTCCCGATGCACAATCCAGGACAAGGCATCGAGTTTTTCCCCATTGATCAGAATATCCATCTTTACCAGTGGGCCACTCTCAAAGCGGGCAAATTCATAGTCCATAGAGGCATAGCCCCGACTGACAGATTTCAGGCGGTCAAAAAAGTCCAGAACGACTTCGTTATGGGGTAATTCATAGCGGAGCATGACCTGCCCACCGGTAAACTGCATATTTTTCTGCCGGCCCCGGCGTTCTTCACACAAGGCAATGACCGGACCCAGATAGGTTTCCGGCACCAGAATATTGGCGCTGATGACCGGTTCCTGAAAATCGGCGATCTTTTGAACGGGTGGCAGTTCAGCCGGGTTGGAAATTTTCAAGGTTTGACCATCGGAGGTAATCACCTGATACACCACCGTCGGTGCGGTGCTGATGAGTTCCAGCCGATATTCTCGCTCTAATCGTTCCTGCACAATTTCCATGTGCAATAAGCCCAGAAAACCACAACGGAACCCGAAGCCCAGGGCCTGGGAGGTTTCCGGTTCAAATTGCAAAGCCGCATCATTCAGGCGCAGCTTCTGTAGCGCTTCACGAAAATCTTCATAATCGGAGGAATCCACCGGATACAAACCGGTGAATACTTGCGGCTGTACCTCCCGGAAACCCGGCAAGGCCTGACTGGCAGGGCGATCCTGTTCAGTCAGGGTGTCACCGACCCGTGCCCCTTCAATACTTTTGACTCCAGCAATAACAAAACCCACAGCGCCTGTTTCCAGCGCCGGCACCGTCAACGACTTGGGAGTAAAAACGCCTACCTTCTCAACCACATAATTTTTCTGACCGACCATGGTCACTACCCGCTGACCAGGTCGGATAGATCCATTCATGACGCGGACCAGCACCACCGTGCCCAGGTAATTGTCAAACCAGGAGTCAATGATGAGGGCTTGCAGAGGAGCATTACTGTCCCCTTTGGGGGCGGGAATCCGTTCGACCACTCTTTCGAGAATCTCCCGGATGCCAATGCCTTCCTTGGCGCTGGCTTCGATGGCGTCATCGGCAGGAAGGCCGACAATTTCTTCAATTTCCGTGCGCACCCGGGCGGGATCCGCTGCTGGTAGATCAATTTTATTGAGAACCGGGACGATTTCCAGATCATGTTCCAGGGCCGTGTAGCAGTTGGCAACACTTTGGGCTTCCACGCCCTGGGAAGCATCCACCACCAGCAAGGCACCCTCACAGGCCGCCAGAGAGCGGCTGACTTCATAGGAAAAATCGACATGACCAGGCGTGTCTATCAGATTGAACTGGTATTCCTGGCCATCTTTGGCCTTGAATTGCAGGCGCACACTTTGCGCCTTGATGGTGATTCCCCGCTCTTTTTCAATATCCATGGTATCGAGTACCTGACTGGACATTTCCCGTTCGGTGAGAGCCCCACACAAACGGATGAACTGGTCAGCAAGGGTGGATTTGCCGTGATCCACATGGGCAATGATGGAAAAATTGCGAATATGTTGCTGCTCAGTCATATATCCTTAAATCCCAAAGAGCTGGACAGTTTTCCTGTCTTGCTCGACACCTTAACAAAAAGGGCCGGGAGTTACACCCAGCCCCTGCCCTCTATCTTGGATTTCAGCGAGGCAGTGAGAGTACCAGATAGAAGCTACCATCTCCGCGACGGACCAGCACCGGAACAGGCTGGCCGGCGGGCAGTGACGCGACTAGTTTCTGCAGCGCAGTCACGTTATTGATGGGCTGCTGGGCCACCTGGAGAATAACATCACCGGGACGAATGCCGGCTTCAGAGGCAATACCCGGAGCCACCCCCAAAACCAACACTCCGGTATTCACGTTGAGCTGCTTCCGGGCTTCGGCAGTAAGTGGACCAACTTCGATATGCAACCGCTTGATTTCACCTTTCAGCGTTTGTCCACCTGAAGCCCCGGCAGTATCCGCCGTTTTATCCATATCACCCGGCAAGCTCTCCACGACGATAGTCAAGGTCATGGGTTTGCCATCCCGAATAATACCCAGCTTGGCCTTGTATCCGGCTGGCAGAGCTCCGACCATGGGCGGTAGCTGTCCAGAGTTATAAATGGCATGTCCGTCAAAGGACACAATCACATCCCCAGGACGCAAACCCGCCTTGGCTGCGGGACCATCGGGAACCACCTGGGATACCAGGGCGCCGATAGGTTCTTTCATGTGGAAGGATTTGGCCAGATCCATGCTGACATCCTGAATCATGACGCCCAGCCAGCCAAAATGCACTTTCTGATGTAATTTCAGCTGTTTGACCGCATCCATGGCCACATTAATGGGGATGGAAAAAGACAATCCCATATAGCCGCCACTGTTGGTGTATATCTGGTCATTGATACCGACTACCTGACCCCGCATATTAAACAGTGGCCCCCCGGAGTTGCCGGGATTAATGGGCACATCGGTCTGAATAAAGGGAATATAGGGATCATCGGGCAGAGGGCGGGAGGTGGCGCTGACCACTCCCTGGGTAACGCTGTTTTCAAATCCGAAGGGAGAACCTACAGCCAGCACCCACTGCCCTACTTCCAGCTTGCCTGAGTCTCCGATTTGCACTGTGGGCAGATTTTTGGCATCTATTTTGAGCAATGCCACATCAATACGTGTGGATAAGCCTACCAAATGGGCCGTATATTGATGATGATTGGTCAAGCTAACAATGATTTTCTGAGCACCCTTGACTACATGCGCGGCCGTGACAATATAACCGTCAGAACTCACAATAAAGCCTGAGCCCAAAGACTGGACTTCATATTTATGGCCTGGAGGAGTCGCTCCGCCCTGACCGGCTCTCGGTTGTCCTGGGGCGCCAAAAAAAGGCGCAAAAAACTGGTTCAGAGGGGAATCCGGGGGAAAAGGTGATCCAACCCCACGCGCCGTTTTGGTTTCCGTAGTACTGATGTTGACCACGGCAGGCCCATATTGTTTAACAATGGGAGTGAAATCCGGAAGCGCGACCATGGTCGCGGGAGCAGATCCAGCATCCGCCAAGGCTGGGAGCATCCCAGCAAAACCCAAGGAAAAACTGACACAAAGCGCCACAAATGGGCGCTGTTTACGCCGCAGATCTTTATTCAAAGTACACTCCCTCCCGACTACGATAGTTACTTTATCAAATGGCCCTGCTTATCATCTCGGTATCCGGGCTTATTGGCAATAAGGCGTTTTAAGGATAGCCGCCGGCAGAACGATCAATGGAGATATTACTGATTCCCGCTGTGGAACTATATACCGTGTTCTGTAGGCCTCCGCCAACATGACCGTAAACGGCAGACGCGGAAACGGGAAGATAATTACTCTGACCGGGAATCCAGAGCCGCTTGATGTCCTGCTGTATCATCAGGTCAGGGCCAGCAGGCTGGACATTGAAATCGTCAACCGGGCGAAGATGAAATACCTCCCGTGTCCCTTGTGCACTATTCGAAAGTGCTGTCTGAGTGAGGTGATTTCCTTGAACAGAAACCGTTTGTCCATCGGAAAGAGTATGCCGAGGAAGCAAACCCACCAAGGTGACTGACACTGCCAGTACTGCAGCTACTGACCCGGCCTTCATCCAGAACGAAGGGGAAACACGGCGAGTCCCAGACAAACGAGGTGCCAGAATAGCAGGTTCATCGGCAATTTGCGCAGCTATGCGATCAGCAAACCCCGACGATGCCCACTGGGCACCCCTGCGGTCGTTTTGCAACAAAAAAGAAATCCGGTACTGATTTTCCCAGGCATCCCGCAGACTTCGTTCGCTTTGTAAGCGAGCAGCCATACGATTGGCTTGCAAGGGTCCTAATTCGCCTTCCATGAAGGCCATCAGATCTTCTCTGTTTTGATTATTCATGGCTGTTCCTGATTTAACAATGGTGCCAACACTTTGGCAATGGCTTCGCGCGCTCTGAAAATCCGCGATCTCACTGTTCCCACTGGACATTCCATCACTTGCGCAATCTCGTCATAACTGAGTCCCTCAAACTCCCTAAGTGTTACCGCTGTTCGCAAATCTTCCGGCAACGCTGACAAGGCCCCATCAATATGCTCTGCCAATTCCTTGCTGAGCAACACGCCCTCAGGCGTATCATATTCTCTTAGTCCATCAGCACCGGCAAATTGTTCCGCATCTTCGGTTTCGGCATCGACAATGGCTACCTGCCGCCCCTGGGCGACCAGGTGGTTTTTGGCCGTATTGACGGCAATGCGATACAGCCAGGTATAAAAGGCGCTATCCCCGCGAAAATTTTTCAGGGCTCGATAGGCTTTGACAAAAGCTTCCTGGGCGACATCTTCGGCTTCTTCCGGCGTGCGCACAAAGCGACCAACCAGAGCCACTACCTTGTGCTGATATTTGCGTACCAGCAGATCAAAAGCCTTTTTTTCTCCTTTTTGTACCCGCTGAACGAGTAACAAGTCAGTGGTCGCGCCGCTTTCCGGCGCGCCACTGCTGCCGCGTCCACTTGTTTTACTCATTCGGCCTTCCTTTATGGTTCTGGTGCCGTTCTTCACCTTGTTAGCCCATCATCGTATCATGACCCGCAGGTTTTCTTGCAACAACATTCCTACGACTATTTCCAGGACACTGAATGCCCGTTTTTGACTTCATAATTATTGGTTCCGGTGTTGCCGGTCTCAGCACTGCCCTGGGACTCGCCCGCCTGGGAACTGTGGGTATTCTGAGCAAGGATCAGGCCGAACTCACGGCCAGCAACTGGGCTCAGGGAGGCATGGCTGCGGTCATGGATTTCACCGAGGACAGTATCGCCATGCACATTGAGGATACCCTGGGGGCCGGTGCGGGACTTTGCCATCCCGACGCTGTTACCCGGATTATTCAGGCAGGTCCTGACGCAGCCCGGCAACTGATCGACTGGGGAGTACCTTTTGATCGCCAAAGTGATGGTGCTTGGCACTTGACTCGGGAAGGTGGGCATCGGGTCCGCCGGGTTCTGCATCGTGCCGATACCACTGGAAACGCCATCGAACATACCTTACTTGAGCGCGTACGCCAGCAAACCCGGATCAGTCTCTTCGAAAACCATTTGGCCTGTGAATTATGGACGCAGGAGGGACGCTGTCAGGGTGTCTGGGTCATGGATGCCAAACATGATACCCCGGAATTATGGACTGCCAGAGCCATTATTCTGGCGAGTGGTGGAGCCGGTCAAATGTATTTACACAGCAGCAATCCCATGGTGGCTACCGGGGATGGCATCGCTCTGGCCTATCGGGCCGGTGCCGAAATTGCCAATATGGAGTTTATCCAATTCCATCCCACTACTCTCTATGATCCGGGTCATGCCCCTTTTTTACTTACGGAAGCACTGCGCGGTGAAGGTGCAGTACTGCGCCTTCCCGATGGTCGCCACTTTCTGGACCATTATGATCCGCGTGCGGAGCTTGCACCTCGGGATATTGTCGCACGCGCTATCGATACAGAAATGAAAAAGCATCAACTTTCCCACGTCACTTTGGATATCAGTGCAGAATCAGCAGATGCCGTTCGCCAGCATTTCCCTGCTATATACCGCCATTGTCTGGAACGCGGCTACGATCTTACCCGGGAAGCGATTCCGGTAGTGCCCGCCGCCCATTATACCTGCGGCGGTGTGGTGGTAGATGCTCATGGACACAGCTCATTGCCCGGTCTCTATGCCGTCGGAGAAGTCAGTGCGACCGGCCTGCATGGGGCCAATCGCCTGGCCAGCAATTCCCTGCTCGAATGTGTGGTCGGAGCAGCTAGTATTGTTGAAGCCCTGGAAGGCAAAGCCCGGCTTCCGGAGCCGCCAATCTATCATGCTACCGTTCCTGCCCTGGCGGCATCAAAACAGCAGGGTGTGCTCCCGGATCCACATAGCATGATGGAGATGCACCACACGATACAGCACGTGATGTGGCAGTCAGGAGGCATTATTCGCAATGATCAGGACATGAGCAAGGCTGTGCAGCAACTTGCAGCCATGGCTGAACGAATCGGGGATAGTTCCGGCGTATCACGGAGCTATCAGGAATTGCGCAACTTGCGTCAGAACGCCGAAATCCTGCTGCGTTCGGCCCTGTTTCGCCGTGAATCCCGGGGCTGTCATTTCAATATAGATCATCCGGATTGTGCTGAAGAAGCTTTCGATGTCATTACCCAACGCGATCAGGAACATCCTTACGCGCGTCCCATAGCTGGCGCAGATACAGGCGCCAGAGACGCCAGGTCCCGCCCCTGAGTGGGAAAATGCCAATCAGGGTATATTTTCTCCGGTGTCCACTGCGCAGCTGTATAACGCCCAGTCGCGGATGGAGGAATGGTTGCGCCGGCAACTGAACCGCTACTTGTTCCCCACTGCCGAGCTGCAACAGCAGCTGATTTTCGGGTCCTGTCAGCAGGGCAACGGGCAGCCGCAACTAGCGCCGGACTGACCAGGGGCAGCGCCAGACCACCCAGACAGCCACACCCATAAACAGCAGCAGGCCACAGCGAAAATGGTCAAACATAGCCAGGAGTGCCGAGAGCCCCGCCAGCATACAGGGTAGACTGTGCAGCAGTGCCTGGTGCCGGAGCGAACCGCAGAAAAGTGGCGGCAGTGCTTTGTCACCGTCATTCATCGCGCTATGATAAAGAACTGTGCATCAGCTCGACCGGGAGTATATTCATGACATCAGCCGCCATCCAGTTTTCCCTCCTCAGCAGCGAACTGGGACTCATCCACGCCCATGGCGCAGACGCCGAAAAATTTCTACAGGGTCAATTCTCCAATGATTTGCGCAGCTTGACCAGTGGCGGCCAGGGACAATGGAGCAGCTACAGCACCGCCAAAGGGCGGATGATTACCAATTTTTATGTACAACGTACGGAAGATCACTTCTGGTTGAGTCTTTCCTCCAGTTTGGTAGAGCTGGTTGCAGAACGTCTGCGCAAATTCCGGATGATGGCCAAACTGGACATTGAAAATGCGGAACCCGCGCATGGACTACTGGCTGTTTACGGAACAGGTGCCGGAAAAAATCTGGCGCAGGTGTTAGGCTGCACCATGCCCGCGCTTGAAAACAGCGGTGTCGTTCAGGATGACTGGATGGTGACCCGCCTGCCATGGACTGGACAGGAAATCTACCAACTGATCGCACCGTCGGATAAACTGGCTACGCTGAGTAATGCACTGAGGTCATCGGGTGTAGAAGAAGCCTCCGTGGAACAATGGCGCTTGGCAGCCATCCATGCGGGAGTGGCTTACATCAGTCAGACTACCAGCGAGAAAGTCATCCCTCAGGAACTCAATCTGGAGGTATTGGGCGGCATCAATTTCAAAAAAGGCTGCTATCCCGGTCAGGAAATCGTTGCACGCTCCCACTACCTGGGCAAGCTTAAAAATCAGATGTATGCGGTCAGCGCCGGGCATCCGCTGGCGGTGGGCGCTGAAGTTTTTGCCGAAAGTATGGGTGAGCAAAGTATCGGCCTGATCATCAATAGTGCCGAATCCAGCCCTGGGCAGTATGCGGCCTTGGCGGTTCTACGTGCTGCCAATGTCGGCGAGCCTCTCCGGGTAGGGGCGGTGGACGGTGCAGAAATACAAATACAGCCATTACCTTATACCCTGCCCCTGGATATGCCCAAAGAGGCCTGAAAATGTGGGGGATTGTCGCAGGACTGGTCAGTTATCCGGTATTTTCCTGGTACAGCAAGCGTTTTCTGGATGATCAGGGGCTGGAATCGGGATTCACCCGGATGCTCCTGGTATTCCTGGTAGCCACCATACTCTCGTCGGCATTGGGCTATGGCGTATCCTGGCTGACCACCCCGGCCCATACCCAAAGTACCCAGGCCGCCCTGGAAAAAAAGAGTACGGTCATTCTTGGCAAGGAACTTCACTGTCTGCAGAACCCGTCCAGTCCGGCCTGCCAGTCGGCCGCCGAGCAGAGCAAGGCGCTGGAAAACAAGTTGCTGGGGAGTCTTGGTGCGGGCAGCGGCCAACAATAGCGTTATCTCACACACATTCCCAACGTAAATCTGCCAGATGTCATATCGTCATGGATCACATGGTTCTGATCTACATGCTTACAAAGCACCCCGACCCGGTACCGGGTTTTTCAGGAAATTTTTTCTCCGACAACACCGTTCCGGAAGGTCGCAAAATGGCTGAGATGCCCGCCTTTTTTCAGCAGCTCGGCATAGGTTCCTGATTCAACCACGCGGCCTTCATCCAGAATAAACACCTGATCCATCTGCTCCAGGCCCAGCAGGCGGTGAGTAATATACAACACTGTGCGCCCAGCCATGAGGGGCTGCAAATCCCGGAGAAATTCCATTTCCGTAATGGGATCCAGGCCTTCCGATGGTTCGTCCAGAACCAGCCAGGGCGCATTTTTGAGGATGGCTCTGGCAATAGCCACCCGCCGACTCTGACCACCCGATAGCTTTACGCCACCCTCACCAACAATGGTATCCAGTCCGTCGGGTTGACTGCGCACAAAGCTTTCCAGTTGTGCTGCTGCCAGCGCTTTCCAGAGTTCCTCTTCTTCCGCATCGCCTTTGGCCACCAGCAAATTGTCACGGATGGTGGTATGAAACAGGTAAGAACGCTGGGAAACGACGGCAAAAAATTCCCGCAATTGATCAGCCGGAAAACTTTTGAGTTCATGCCCGCCAAATTGCGCAGTGCCGGACTGATAGTCATAAAAGCGCAACAACAAATTGGCCAGACTGCTTTTACCGGCACCTGTTGCGCCCAGTACCGCCACTTTACTCCCTGCCTTGATCTGAAGATTCACCCCAGCCAGGGCATCCTGCTGGCTTCCGGGATAACGTAAATGCACATTCTCCAGCAAGAGATCCGGTTTCTGCACATCCGGGGCCGGGCCACTGGCATCGGGAAAAGGCAAGGCGCTGTCTGCCACGGAGAATATACGCCGGGCCGCCTGGCGGGTCTGGCCGAGAAACTGAAAAGCCAGCGGTAAGGCGACAATGGCTTCAAAAGATCCCATCACCCCCAAGGCAAACATGGGCAAATCCGAAGGTCCGAGATGCCCGCCATGAATCAGGGGAATAGCCAGTATCAAAATCACCCAGACAGCCAGATTGCCCATGAAGCTCATCCCGGCGGTACTGAGACCGCTGATCTGGGCCATTTTGGCCTGCCGCTGCAAGATGGCATCATTAAGACGGTTACTCCGGTGCAGTATTTCCGGCCCAGCTCCATAAGTGAGCAATTCTCCCATGCCTTGCATTCCATCCACCAACTGCACCCGATATTCGGACTGCAAGTTGGTCATTTCGGCGCCGCTGCGCGCGCCCAGACGCTCTGCGAGCAGGGGCAAGGCCAGTCCGGAAGCAGCCAGAAACAAAAACAAGGCAATGGCCAGGCGCCAGGCAAAAAATGCAAAAAACCCGGACATCAGCAGCGTGGCCAGACCCGCGACCAGGAAAGGGGTGAATACGCGCAGATAAAAATTATTGAGGGTGTCTATATCCGCTACCAGGCGGGATAAAATATCGCCCGAGCGATACCCCTGCAGTCCTGCCGGAGCCAGTGGCTCCAGCCGACTGTAAAACCAGCTGCGTAGCTGGGCGAGCAAACGAAAAGTGGCCTCGTGCGTGATCACCCGTTCCAGCCAGCGGGAAATCACCCGGGTCGTGGCAAAGGCTCTGACTCCGGCGGCCGGCAAGAAAAAATTATATAAATTGAGGGTGGCATACCCGCCCAGGCCCGCCAGTGCAGCACTGGCCAGAAACCAGCCGGATAGTGCCAGCAGACCAAAATTGGACAATATGGTCAGCAGCGCCAGGAGGGCACCGCCCAACATCCAGAATTTATAGGGAAAAAACAGTTTTAAAAGGCGCCAGTAATCAGACATGGATTTCTCCCCGATAAGCCGCCACCATGCGGGCATAAACACCACCAGCCGCCAACAATTCCTGGTGGCTTCCGCTTTCAGCGACCCGGCCTGCCTCCAGCACAACAATATGATCGGCGCGTTCTGCGGTAGCCAGTCGGTGAGCGATGACTATGGCTGTACGACCCTGAATTAAACGCTGCATGGCATCCAGCACCAAGGCCTCGTTTTCCATGTCGAGGTTGGCGGTTGCCTCATCGAGAATAAACAGTGGCGGATTTTTGAGAAATGCCCGGGCCAGGGCAATGCGCTGAATTTGTCCACCGGAAAGCCCCTGACCGAGATCCCCGATCATGCTGTCAAAACCTTGCGGCAGCGCTTCAATAAATTCCAGGGCATGGGCATTTTTGGCTGCTTCGCGGAGTGCTGCGAGATCAGCATCGGCTTGACCCATACGGATATTGTCGGCAATGCTGCCATGAAATAGACGGGGATTTTGTGGGACCCAGGCGAGTTGCCGCCACCACAGTTGCGGGTCGATGGCATTCAAGGGCATCTGCCCATTGACGAGAATCTCACCCTTATCGGCATGGACAAACCCGAGAATGGCATTGGCCAGAGTACTTTTGCCGGCACCGCTGGAACCTACCAGGGCCGTTACCTTGCCCGCAGGGAATTCAGCCGTAACCCCATCCAGCGCCATACGACCGGGTTCATAAGCAAAACACAGATCGCGAATGACCAGACTGATTTCTTGGGAATGCACATAATCTTCGGCAGGCTGAGGTTTTTCCGGCAGAGGCATATCCAGTATTTCGAAAATGCGCTTGGCGGCAGCAATGGCGCTCATGCGGGCATGATAATGGGTGGAAAGGCCGCGCAGCGGATTAAAATACTCGGGGGCCAATAGCAAGACGAAAAATGCGGTGTAAAAAGTAACGGCGGCGTGCACCTGCAGCAAGCGGGCACCCAGTGAAACAGCCACCAGGGCGATGGACAGGCTGGCAAAAAACTCCAGTACGGCTGAGGTCAAAAAAGCTACCCGTAAACCTGCCATGGTGCTGCGCCGGTAATCATCGGATATGCGGGCCACAATTTCAATTTCATCCTTGGCACGGCCGAAAATCTTGAGGGTCGTCAGGCCCTGCACCACGTCCAGAAAGTGTGCGCTCATCAACAGCATTTTGCGCCACTGGCGCTGATTGACCGCTTCGGCCGCATAACCGACCAGCACCATGAAAAAAGGCACCAGAGGCCCGGTAATCAACAAGATCAGACCACTGATCCAGTCTTCGGGAAAGACCACCACCAGAATGGCCAGAGGAATCAGGCTGACCAGGGCCATTTGCGGCAAATAGCGGGAAAAATAAGGCTCCAGTGCCTCGACACCCTCAATCATGGTGCTGGCAATATCCGCACTACGCTCCCCGGCAATCGCGACAGGCCCCAGTTGCAGCAAATGCTTCAACAGTTGTTCCCGCAGATAGCTTTTGATACTGGCGCTGGCCCGAAACGCCACCAGCTCCCCGGCCCAGGACAGACCGGCCCGCACAACGAACAATGCCAGCATGGCCCAGAGCAAAGGCATAACGGCAGCCAGGCCCAGTCCTTCAAAAGAGACGCCGTTGACAATATGGGCGAGAATAAAAGCCTGGAGAATAATCAGCAGTCCGGCGGCCAGACCCAAGCCAATCCCGAAGTACAAGGTACCCCGGGTCCGTCGCCCTTCCTGCATCAAGCGTTGATCTATGCGTACCGGTTTAGACATTATCAACCTCTAATATACTGATACAAATATAGCACAGGCCCGCGTTTAACTCACCCTATAAGCTAAGATCCCCTGCTCAATCACCCAGAAAAAGGGTCAGCACTCCGGTATAACCATATATTTTGTCGTGGGATATTTCCCCATTAGCGAAAAATCCGACGAGGGGAAAATGGCCCAGCCGGGATTCAATCAAACGCAGTTCCGCAGAATCCGGGCCAAACAATCCCTCACCTCTTCCCAGACAGGAAAAATACAGGCCTCCGCGAATAGATCTTCCGGCAACCAGTTTTTCCAGTTCGTCCAGCATTCTCAACATATCTTCCCGGGCAGAACCACCGTCACGCTTGCAGAACATCAATGCCTGTCCAGGCTCAATATATTCACCTATGGCCACCACTTTTTGATCTGTGCCCACACCAATCAGATTGCGCACGGTGTAATCGCCCCGGTCATCATTCTGGACCGGCAAGGCAGCGAATATGTAACCTGCCGCTCTTTGCAGATCACGCGCAAGCACTTCACCAATTTCTTCGTACAAGACATCCAGGGCAGGTCGATCGTCAAGGGTTCCCACCACATTACTGTGTGCTTCGCCAATGATGTGTACCGGTCCAATAGGACTGCAGCCCTGGGAAAGACGGGTGGCAATAGCCACCTGGTCGGTAAAAAACACTCCGCTCACTCCGCCATGCAGGGTTTTGTCAGCAATTTGTGCACCTTTACCCCGGCTACTGCTGAGACCGCCGGTGATAAAGCCGCTTTGCGTCATGCCAGCACAATGCTGCACCAATTCAGGCAAGGCACTGGTGGCCGGGTCACCGTGAACTATCGCAAAATAAGGGGGAACTCCGTTGAGCAGGGGGGGCTGGGTACTGAGCACCGTCGTCATTCCTGAAAAAACTGTAAAATCCGATTCCGGAAAATCCGTAACCATCAACGCCAGAGCGGGTTGATCAAGATATTCCTGTGCGGTGGCACATATGCCAATGCCCACGCAACCCGTCCAGTGTTGAACATCCACCCTGAGTTTCAACTCCGCCAGCAAATCCGGGAGATCATTCTCAAATTCATCCGATAGGTATAGAAATCCCAAGGTGCCGGTAAGCGCCTGGCTGCCAGCCATCGCCAGGGCGTCCGCCAAGGCTACGCGCCAATCAGGATCAGAAGCGTGTCCATAAGCAAACGGTGGCTTGAAGGCGTGCACTATTCTTCCTCCTGAAATGGTGAAGGGCTAAAACGCGAAAAGAGCCAGAGCTGAACTCTGACTCTTTTCGCGTATCTGGTGGAGCCAAGCGGGATCGAACCGCTGACCTCTTGAATGCCATTCAAGCGCTCTCCCAGCTGAGCTATGGCCCCGATGTCGCGTAATATAGGGATTTACCCCTGAACTGTCAAACACTATTTACTGCTCAAGCACCAATCCGTCATAAGCGGGGAAAATGTTGGCCGGAAGTTCTGCGGCAAACTGCGCATAATCAAGATCGTGGGTCATGTGCGTAAAAATAGTCTGCCTGGCGGCAATGCGGCGGGTCCAATACAGAGCTTCTTCCACATTCAGATGGGTGGGATGGGCTTCATAGCGCAGGCAGTCGAGGATCAGCAAGTCCAAATTTTGCAGTAACAGCAAGCTTTCATCGGGAATACTTTTGAGATCCGTCAAATAGGCCACATCCCCAAAACGGAAACCAAGAATAGCGAGTTTGCCATGCATAATAGGAATAGGCGTAACCAGTAACTTGCCAAAAGCCCTAGGACCCTCGAAACGCTGCATGGAGAGGGAGGGTTTTGCCCAGGCGGCATCGGGGGGCAGAAAACAATAGCGAAAGCGGGTTTCCAGTTCTGTGGCCGTTTTTTCATCGGCATAACAGGGAATGACGACTTTCTGGGCAAAGTTGAAGGCGCGCAGGTCGTCAATGCCGTTGATGTGATCTGCATGAAAATGGGTATAGAGGACGGCACTCAGTTGCTGTACCTGAGCATCCAGCATTTGCTGACGCAGGTCGGGACCGGTATCTATCAGCAAGACTGTATCATCCTGTTCTATCAGAATGCTGGCGCGGCGCCGGCGGTTGCGTGGATCAGGACTATGACAAACAGGACAAGGACAGGCAATGACTGGTGTGCCGGCGCTGGATCCGGTTCCCAGAAAAGTGATTTTCATGCAGGCACCGTCGGGATGAATAGTCGATGAAAGTTGGCGGTTGTTTGCTGGGCCAGCTCGACCAAAGATTCGCCGCGCAAATCAGCCAGAAATTCTGCGACATGAAGTACATAAGCCGGTTCATTACGCTTGCCGCGCATGGGTGTGGGAGCCAGATAAGGCGCATCAGTTTCCACCAGCAGGCGATCCATCGGCAACTTGCGGGCTACAGCTTGCAGATCCAGCGACTTCTTGAAAGTCACGATCCCCGAAAGGGAAATATAAAACCCCATATCCAGGGCAGCGCGGGCAAAATCCCAATCTTCTGTGAAACAATGGATAACCCCCCCGCCAGCCCGGGCATCTTCGCTGCGCATCAGGGCCAGAGTATCGGCAGCAGCGGCACGGGTGTGCACAATCACCGGTTTGCCAGTGGCCTTGGATGCGGCAATATGACGGGCAAAGCGCTCCTGTTGCCAGCGTAAATCGCCTTCACTGCGAAAATAATCCAGCCCGGTTTCCCCGACTGCCACCACTTTTTCGGCAGAAAGCGCTGCAAGCAGACTCTCCATACTCGGCGTTTCATCTTCCGGCTCGTTGGGATGTACCCCGGCAGCTGCCCAGATGCCATCATTTTCTGCGGCAAGGGTCTGAACCCGTGCCCAGTGCTGCTGAACCACGGCAGCAATGAGGATTTCATCGACTCCTGCAGCACGGGCGCGCTCCAGAATGGCTTCCCGATCTTCGGCAAAATCTTCAAAATCCAGATGACAATGGGAATCTACCAGCATTAGGTAACCTGTGGGAGTGAAAGACCGGACATATTCTCGACTGTTTCAGACTGTAACCCAAGCACCTGACGTTGGCGAGCAGCTTCAAAAAGGCAGATGCCGGTAGCCACCGACACATTGAGGCTCTCCATGGCTCCTGCCATGGGAATGTGGGCCAGATAATCACAATGTTCGCGCGTCAGGCGCCGCAATCCTTTACCTTCTCCGCCCATGATCATCACCAGGGGTATTTTCAAATCCAGCGTATAGAGACTTTGGGATCCATCACCAGCCATCCCGACCAGCCAGAAACCATTTTCCTGTAAAGCACTTAAAGCTCTGGCAAGATTAGTCACCGTACAGACTGGCAGGCGTGACGCAGCACCGGCCGCAGCCTTACGCGCTGTGGCATTTACCGGACAGGCATTATCCTTGGGCAATATAATAGCGTCGACGCCTGCTGCCTCGGCACTGCGCAAGCAGGCGCCGAGATTATGGGGATCCAGTACCCCGTCAAGCACCAGAATAAATCCCTGTCCTTGCAGCTCAGCCAAAATATCCGAAAACTCAGGCGCCGCTTGCTGCAGCAAAATGCCCGCTATGCCTTGATGCTTTTCTGTATTGAACTTGCGTGCCAGTGCAGTATGCCGCAATTCATGTATCACCAGATTCTGGGCTTGCGCTTTCTCCAGTAACGGCTTCAAACGCGCATCGCTTCTGCGTTCCGTAGCCACCCACATGGCGCACAATTCACCCGCATCCAAGGCAGCCTCAATGGCATGGACACCATACAGCTGCTCTTCAGGCATGTGACCCACCGTCTGGTTTGTTCATGTCATGCATACATCGTTCTTCGGGCGGAAGAAATTCCAAACCGATACGGGCAAAGGCTGCCTGCTCACTTTCTGCGGGAAGCTGATCCCAACCAGCCCTGCTCCGGCAATACGCCACCCATTCATGAGGACCGGTATGGGCTATTTGAGCAAATCCCCAGGCTGGTTTTTCCACCTGATAAAACTTCACCGCTATGCCTTTGTGACTGCTGGCCTCACGGCGACCAGGCACAAAGGATTCAAACAGCGAGCAGGAACTTAAAAAATGATCCCAGTTTTCTGGCGTCAAAACGCCTTCGCGCAAAAATTCCAGGCGAGCAACTGGCCAGATACCCCGCCGCAGGGGGCCGGTGCGTTCGAGACGCCAGCCCATACCTTCCGCCCATAGCAGTACGGCTTTTTCAAATGCCAACCCGTCCTGGCGTGCTTGCTCTGACACGCTTTACCTAGAAACTGTCGAAAATATCATCGACAATGTTATCGGCGACTGCAAATCCGGCACCGAGACCCAGCCCTGTCATCACATTACCCAAAAAACCACTGCCCATACCTGGCTGGCCCTGCATGGGAGCATTCCAGGGACGCTGCTGCATGTTAGGGTTCATACCCTGCTGGTTCATGCCCTGCATCTGCATTTCCAGTTGCTGAATGCGTTGGGCCATCTGCTGCATCATCATCCCGATATTCTGCTGCTGTTGCTGTAGATTCATGGCCAGACCGCGCAACTCCATATTGATTTCACGGGCGGTCATGTTATCCGGAGCCAGGCTGTTCACCCGCCCGGCCACCTGTTGCAGAGCCTGCAGATTATTCTGGGTCTGTTGCTGTAATTGGTTGTACTGCTGATCCAACATTGTGTAGTCCATGATACGCTCCTGCTTCACGAAAAAACCTGGTCATTAGATCATTAAAAGCGACTTACGTTCCTGATATGTACCAGGACATAATCTCAAAAATCATTCCTGTAAACGAATACGGCGTTCCCAGGCCCGCCAGACGCCCCGCGCCAGCAGAACCAGAATAGGGCCGATAATCAGTCCGATCAAGCCAAAAGCTTCCGCACCTCCGAGGATACTGAAAAACACTAGAAAAAACGGCGCTTGGGTTTGTGATCCGGTGAGTAGCGGACGGACCACCAGATCGGCCACGATGATCACAAAAAAGCCCCAGCCCAATACCGCCAGGCCGGCTATCCAATGCCCGGTGAAGGCCAGCCAGATGGTGGCCGCTCCCACCACCGCCGTCGCACCAAAAGGTAGGGGCGAAATAAGGGCCGTAGCCACCAGCCAGAGTGGCCAAAGAGCCAGGCCAGCCAGAGCATAGGCAATACCTATAAACATGCCTTCGATGACACCCACACCAATCAGGCCAATCAATACTGAGCGGGCGGCATCCCGACAGGCGGTCAAAAAGCGATCTCCCCGATCCCGCCCCCAGAGTTGCGTGGTGCCCAGACGCAGAGCCTCGGTAATGCGCTCGCCATGCAGCGCTAAAGCAAATACCGTGAGGGCCGCAAAAAAAGTATGCAGGGTAAAAATCCAGAGCTGGCTCAGTGAGTCGGTAATGATGCTGGCATGGCTACTGATGAAGGAGGACATATACGCGCCATTCAGGGTACTCAAATGGTAGCGTAACCAATGCCCAATATAAGGGATCTGCATCACCTCGGGAGGCACCATCAGCAAAGAGTTTCCCGACTGCCAGCGGGCAATCAGCAGGGCCACCTTGGGCAGAATGGTATCGACAATAATCACTGCCGGAATGATGATAATGGCTATCCAGGCGATGGCATGGATCAATGAACCCAACCAACGCGGCAGGTGAAAAGCTTTTTCCAGGCGCAGTTGCCAGGGCCAACCGACGGTAGTCAGCACCGCCCCCATCAGCAAAGGGCCGGTAAATGGACTCAGAGTGTAGGCTGCTCCCGCGTAAATAAGCAGTAGCAAACCCAAGCCCCATAGGCCATAGCGTGAATTTTCCTGTTCTTTGGGCACCGGTTTCCCTCGGGGCAATTACCTGATATCAGGTGATCAGTGAAGCTGGATACCAGCCCGGGCCCAGACCGGCTCGACCCCATCAGGTAAAGGCAGCAATTGACCGATAGCTGCATGGCCTATATCTGGGCCGTGAAAATCGGAGCCAACCGAGCCTAATAAACCCAGCTCCCTGGCCAAACGTCCAAGGTGCTCCCGATCACCGGCGGCCTGACTGCCGGAACAGACTTCCAGGCCCACACCACCCGCCTCACGGAAAGACGTCAACAAGGTACGCAAGCGGCTGGCACTGAGCTTGTAACGTCCGGGGTGGGCGAGGATGGCAGAACCGCCGGCGCTGTTAATCCAGTGCACAGCTTCGGTCATGGGAATCCAGTCACTGGGCACATAGGCCGGACAGCCCCTCCCAAGATATTTGCCAAAAGCCTCACTGGCATCCGCGCAATGGCCCGCACGAACCAGCCAGCGACCAAAATGACTGCGCCCGACCATACGGCTTCCCGCCATAGCGCGGGCACCCGCTTCGGCCCCGGAAACACCGGCAACTTCCAGCAGACGGCTGATTTCGGTGGCGCGCCAGTCACGGAATGCCATGATTTTTGCCAACCCCTCTTGCAAAACGGCATTCTCTGGATCCACAAAAAGGCCAACAATATGAATGCCCTGGGTTTCCCATTCACTGGATACTTCAACTCCGGGTATCAACTGTACGCCCAGTTCGGCGGCCTTTTCGCCCGCTTCCGCGAGACCGGCCGTATTGTCATGATCCGTCAGGGCCATGACCTGCACCCCCGAATCATGGACCCGCTGGACCAGATCATGGGGGGTCATGGTGCCATCAGAGGCGAGGGAGTGCATGTGTAAGTCAATGGGGGAAAACATTTTCGCTTGCATAAAATTCATTCCTGAGCTTGGCGGATACCCTTTGCTGCTGCATCCTGACGATTCCATGCTAGCATATCACGCAGTACTTCTTTGGGCATATCAGGAGATAACCGTGGCGCTGATACTTGACATCGCCGAAGCGCAAAAGCGCTTTGAACAATATACCCAGTCCGTTCTGGCTGCTTTTGCCAGCAGTGGCATCGCCACAGGCGAACAAATCACGCCGCCTATGATTGTGGATGCCTTGCGGCAGTTGTTTACCGTGTTAAAGAATGATGTGGCTGAATGGGATCCCAGCCTGCCCGAAGATGAGCCCGAACGCATTGCTGATCTGACCATTGGCTTGCTCATGGATCTGGCCACCTGGGCAGATCGTCTAGGTGAAAAACAGGCCAAAATCGCCCTGGAAATGATCACCGTCAGCATTGCAGCCTGGCTCTGCTCCCAGCACGGCGCTTTGCACACCCTCGAACCGGTGGTCAATGGTCTTGCGGTACTGGCAAATAGTAACAACGAGCCGGATGCGCTAAAACCACTGGCGCATTTGATGGGTGAAGTAGTGAGCGCCGCCTCAGCGGACTATGCTGCAGACCTGGACAGCGCCGACCCCCAACGTCCCTGGCGCATCTTGTTGCTGAACTGGGGGATTACGGCCACCCGCGCCCAGGACACTGGCGAAATGCGCAAAGCTTTTGCCGCCCTTACCCACCATCTCCCCGTCGACGCCAACACGTTTTTTCAGGAAGGCATGCAGCAGGTCAGTCGAGGCGATTTCCCCGATGAGGTCAAAACGGTGATGGCCGAAGCAGCTAGCAAGGCAGGACATAGCTTGCATTGATCCAGATTCACGCAAAAGGCCCGGTAGCAGGGTGCTCCGGGCCTTTTTCAACGCAGTGTAAAGGCGTTACAGATCTTTGCCGTGCTTGGCCAGAAAATCTGCCACACCAGCGCCGGTGGGGGTCATCCCGGCTTTACCTTTTTCCCACTGAGCCGGACAGACTTCGCCATGCTCTTCGGAAAACTGCAAGGCATCAACCATGCGAATCATTTCATCAATATTGCGGCCCAGGGGAAGGTCATTGACGACCTCATGGCGAACCACACCCTGACGGTCGATCAGGAAGGAGCCACGCAGCGCCACCTCATCATTGAGCAGCACGTCATAATTGCGGGCAATACTTTTGGATAAGTCGGCGACCATGGGCAACTGGATCTGGCCGATACCGCCTTTTTCTTCGGGGGTATTCTTCCAGGCCAGATGGGTGAAATGAGAATCGACGCTGCAGGCGATCACTTCGGTGTTGCGACTTTTGAATTCTTGCAAGCGATGATTGAAGGCCAGGATTTCCGAAGGACACACAAAGGTGAAGTCCAGGGGGTAAAAGAAAAGTACCGCATACTTGCCTTTGATATGCTGGGAAAACTGGAATTTCTCATTGATGCTGTTGTCCGGCATGACTGCCGGAGCCACAAAGTCAGGGGCGTTTTTACCTACCAATACTGCCATGGGAATTTCCTCCTTGTCCGTTGCTGGGATAAAGTCCAGATTTGAACTATAGCGAATTCTCTGAAGCCTTGCTATTCGGGCCTGTTTGGCCAGTGCGCTCGCTGGTCATTGCATCGTTCATCAGTCGTCATTGACCATCGCACCGAAATAGTGGGCAGGCGTGCGGCCTTGGGCTAGAATAGGCGCCCAGATTGCCGGGACAGCCCGGCCACCCTTCAACCGAATAGAGAAAAAGCCAAGGAGCCGGCCCCCATGACCTACGTGGTGACTGAATCATGTATCAAATGCAAATATACGGACTGTGTGGATGTCTGTCCGGTGGACTGTTTTCGCGAAGGTCCCAATTTTCTGGTGATTGACCCCGACGAATGCATTGACTGCACCCTTTGCGAGCCAGAATGTCCTGCCGGGGCCATTTTCCGGGACGATGACATGCCTGAGGGACAGGAAGCATTCGAGGAAATCAATGCCCGTCTGGCCAAGGTCTGGCCAGCCATCATCCAGAAAAAAGCCGCGCCGGAAGACGCGGACGCCTGGCTGGAAGTCAAGGATAAACGCGGCCTGCTCGAAGAGTGAGCACCCCTGGCGCCCCCGCCGCGCTAAGCTCCCGGAGTTTTCAGCGCCTCCTGGCTCTGGTGCGTCCCTATCGGGGGCGCATTGCCGTAGCGATGTTGTTCATGGTGATTTCCGCTGCGGCCATGGCGGCCATGGCTTACATCATCAAGCCCGTTCTGGATAAAATATTCATCGACCATCAGGCTAACATGCTGGTTTGGTTACCCTTGGGCGTCATTCTCATTTATGCGGTCAAAGGTTCTGCCGATTACCTCCAGGCCATCAACCTCGCCAGAGTGGAGGAAGAAGTCCTGCGCGGTTTACGCGAAAAACTCTTTGCTCATACCCTGCGCCTGCCCCTGCAAGTACTGATTGATCATAGTCATGGCAGTACCCTGTCACGCATGAGCCTGGACCTGACCTTGCTGCAACAGGGACTGTCGGTGATGGCACGCTTTTTTTTATCCAGTTTTCAGATATTTGGCCTGCTTTTCGTGGTGTTTTACATGAGCTGGCAACTGGCGCTGATCAGCCTCATCACCCTGCCCATTGCTTTTTATCCTCTGATTCGTTTTGGTCAGAAACTCCGCCACAGAGGGAATACACAACAGGAGCAAATGGGGGAAATCATGGATCAGTTCTCCCAGAGTCTGCGCGGCGTGGAAGTCATCAAAAGCCAGGGCGGGGAACCCTTCGAAGCGAACCGCTTTGCCCGCCAGGCCCAGCATTACTTTAACTTGATGATGCAAATTGCCCGGATTCAGAAAGCCACCGTGCCGGTCATGGAAATGATCGCGGCACTGGGTATCGCCGCCATTATTTACCTCGGTGGTAGCCAGGTAGTCAGTGGTAACATGAGTACCGGCGCTTTTTTCAGTTTTTTTACAGCACTGGGCTTAATTTATGAACCCTTACGACAGCTGTCCTCCGCAAACAATCAATTACAGCAGGGACTTTCGGCAGCTGATCGTTTGTTTGCCTGGCTGGATCAACCTGCAGAACATAGCGATACTTCACCCAGCCCCCAGCCCTGGGGAACCTGGCAATGTCATGGTCTGCGCCTGCAACTGGGTGTGGAGCAAATTCTCCAGGGATTGGATATCTCCATCCCGCCCCTGAGCACCACGGCCATCGTTGGTCCCAGCGGCAGCGGAAAAACCAGCCTGGTGCGGGTCATTCTGGGTTTGCTCCCGGCCAGTGCAGGCAGCATCAGCGTCGCCGGTACCGATAAATCGCGGATACCCGATGGCGATTATCGCCGCTATTTCAGTTTTGTGGCCCAGGAACCGGTGTTGTTTACGGGAAGCGTCCTCAGCAATATTGCCTATGGCGAAAGCCAGCCGGATCGCCAGCGCGCCGAAATAGCGGCGCGACAAGCCCATGCCTGGGACTTTCTGGCGCGCAGTGGTGGGCTGGACAGCATGATCCAGGGCAATGGTGCAAACTTTTCAGGCGGGCAACGCCAGCGCCTCGCCATTGCCCGGGCCCTGTATCTGGATCGCCCGGTGCTGGTCCTTGACGAGGCCACCAGCAATCTCGACAGCGAAAGCGAAGAACGCATTGCCGAAACCCTAGCGGAATTACATGGTCTGAAAACCATCCTGATCGTCGCCCATCGCCCCCGCACCACCCGCCTTGCCGATCAGGTCATCCGTCTGGAGCGGGGAAAACGCCTTCAGGGCTGACCGAAAAAGGCCCGGCATGGAGCATGTGCTATTGCTCATTGCGCAATTGTCCCATCAGTTCGCGCAATAGCGCATCACCCCGGGCATCGGGATGGGAACCATAACGCTGGATCTGATACTGCTGCAGGAGCTGCTGACGGATCTCGGGCGGACCGGCCAATGCCGCACAAAAAGCCTTTTCCTGCCCGGGTCGGGAATCTTTCAGACCCAGTTGCCGCAGTGCCTGAATGGCCCGTTCCCGCCAATAAAGCGCCGGATCACTGCTGTTGTCCCCGCGCCGCTGCCGCAAGCGGATACCAAGCAGCAACAGCAGCAAGGCCGATATACCCAGTAGCACTTTCCAGGCCGGTTGGGCGAACTGGAAACGGGTGTGGTGAAGCGGCCCCTGTAGCGGTTTTTGTGCCGCTGCCCCATGCTGGAAGAAATGCAGGAACTGCAAGCCTGCCGCCGTCCACAGAGCCCTTTGTTTGGCGGGTGTCAGATCAATGACCGTATTCACCCATTCCCACTGCAACCAATCCCAGAAGCGCTGCGAGACGGGCACCTGATCCTGGGTCATGGCGCCATTATTCCCGGCATTTTGTCCCTCAGGGCCAAGGCTTGCCGGGGTGGCATCCAGACGCACCCAACCCGCTCCCGGTAACCAGGCCTGCACCCAGGCATGGGCCATACGTTGACGAATCAACCAGTAATTACCGACGGGATTGTATTCTCCGCCGTGATAACCGGTCACTACCCGCGCCGGTACCCCGTCCAGGCGCAGCAGGAGTGCCAGTCCGCCAGCATAATATTCGCAAAATCCGGTATGGGAATGCAGGAGAAAATCCGCCATGCTCTGGCCGTGGGGATAGGCCGCCGGTGCTTTCAGGCTGTAGTGAAAGGACGGGCCATGAAACCAGCGCGTCAGGCGGCTGACGGTTTGCGCGGGGGAATCCCCGGCCAGACTTTTGGCCAGCACCCGAACCGCAGGCGAGGTGTTCTCCGGCACCTGCAGGGCGGCATGGCGTTCTGCCTGACTCAGGAACAAAGAGGGCGGACTCCCCGACCAGACTGCGTAGCGCAACGGCAGGGACGGCGCTTTTTGCAGTTGCAGGACGCCATCCAACTGTACCTGAAATGTCTCGGGAATTTGCCAGCGTCGGGGGTAAGACAAGGCAAATAGATAGCGGCTGTCAGCGGGACTGAGGACAATTTCCTGATGGGTGAGTGCGGCATTCCGCGGGATTCCAGGTACTGATTTTTGTGGCGCGGCTGGAGAGCTTTGTGGAGAGGGCGGGCCCGGTACCCAGGTGTTGCCTTGGTCCCGCCACAAAATGGCGCCCACCCAGTAGAGCTGTTGCGGATTGCGGGGCTGCGGCTGGATCTGGGCGCGAAACGCAACGGCCGGGTCCAGAGCCAGACGGGTGATCTGATCAGGCGACAAGTCGGCGCTGAATCCTGAGCGCGCGGAAGCTTGGGGTGGCCCCCAGGCCCAGAGTGGGGTCGGAGTGCGTGGCAGGAGCAGAAAAAACACACCCGTCATGGGCAGCAGCAGGCACATGAACAGTACGCTGAAAAACAGCATATAGCGAAAATCACGTCCCTGCAGGACATTACTCCCCCGTTCCCGGGCGGCATCTGCCAGGGGCTGCCAGAGCAAACCCAGCAGCGCCAGATATAAAGTCACCAGCAGATAAATGCCGAGCAGGAGATCAACCCGCAACCAGGCAGCCAGCCCCATACCCAGCAGTACCAGGGCAGCCACCTGATAAAAATCCCGCTGGGAGCGCATTTCCAGGGCTTTGACGGCCAGCAGAATTAATACCGACTGGCTGGCAATGGCCAGCCAGTTACCCCAGCCTGAAAGGACAAAAGCCAGCAGCAGAAACAGCAGCCCCCCGGACAAGCGCAAGGGTGCCGTAAACCACACAGGCTGCCGCCGCCAGGCTCCGTACAAGCCCAGCAGGGTGGCCAGCAGCCAGAGTCCCAACGCCCAGAATGCCACTTCCCTGCCCAATGCCAGCACAACCAGCGCGCCCATCATCGCTGCCAGTAATGGTCCGATCATGTGTACGGGAATGTGGGAGCTGCTTCGGGCCATCAAAGCACCTTCCGGGGTAACCCGGCGAAGCGCTGGCCCCATTGCCGGAACTTCTGGGTAATACTCAGGGCTGCGGCTTCCATGTCAGAATCAGATTCCGGTGGAAAGGGCGGCAGTTGTGCGAGCAACAGCAAAGCCTGATCGGAATGCACCCGCCCCTGCCCATTCAAAGTACCCGTGGGCATTTGCAACTGCCAGAACCAGCCCTGGGACCAGGCCTTTTCCAGTGCTGCCCGAAAAATCTGCAAGCGTTGTTCCCTTCCATAATCCTGCCATTGCGGGGCCTCCCAATCCAGCAACAACGCTGCTTGTCCGGATTTTTCCTGCTCCCGACCGGGAAAGGTCATGTTCCCTGAAAAATTTTGCGACCAATCCACCCGTCGCCAGACAATCTGATGCAAGCTTTCTCCGGGACGCCAGTCACGAATCCAGAGGAAATCACCCTGCCCGCCCGCTTTGTCCGTAGCCTCATGCTGCTCGCCCGGATCACGGAGAGCAGGCACCGCCAATCCCACAGCCGGAGCAACCCAGGGCATATCGGCCACGCTCACAGGAATCTGCTGCCCTCTCCAGACGAAAGAAAAGGGGAACGCCGAACCCATCTTTAATGCCGGCAGAGGGGGTTGCCCGCGTCGGGGTGGACACCAGCGCAGGGTAAGCACGGCTTCCTGGCGCGCGGCGATGCGCGTCACGGCCTGGCGGGATGCGCCGAGTTGCAGCTCCATTAACCATAAGGGCCAGGGCTTGTTATTATGGATTCGCAGCAACAGATCACCAGTTTCTTCCGCACTCAAAATCTGACCCGGCTGCAGGCGAACTTCTACCCGCCAGATATTGGCCAGGGCCACAAAACCCGATAGCACCATCAGAGACAACATCATGGATACCAGCAGAAAAAGCACATTATTACCCGTATTGACGGCGGCAAAGCCCAGCGCCAGGGTTAACCCGACAAAGACCTTGCCGGGACGGGAAAGTCTCACCTCACGTTTTTGACGTTTCATGATGGATGCTCCTGCTGGCAGAACATCCGCACGGCTCAGGGATGAATATCCAGGCCCCAGGCCTCCTGACCCAGCAGCAGCGTCAGATTTTCGCCGGACAAACTGGCTGTGGACAGCAGGCGATGCGCCAGTACCGGAACCGCCACCGCACACAAATCATCAGGGATGACAAAATCCCGGCCCGCCAGAAACGCCCAGGCCTGGGCGGCAGATTTCAGGGCCAGCAAAGCGCGAGGGGATAAGCCCATACGGATACGGGCATCCATTCGGGACCGCTGCACTATCTGCAGAAGCATGTCTTCCATTTCCGTGCCCAGAAATACCGCCGTGACCTGCTGCCGCCATTTTTGCAACAAGTCCTGATGCGCCAGGGCAGACAAATCGGCAGGATGCTGGTTTTTACCCTGGATCAGCAGGCGTTCTGCTTCGCGACCGGGATAGCCGAGGGAAAAACGCAGGATAAAACGGTCCAGCTGGCTTTCGGGCAGCGGAAAAACCCCGGCATGTTCCTGGGGATTCTGGGTGGCAATCACAAAAAAAGGATCCGGCAGGGGCATGCTCTGCCCATCTGCAGAAACCTGACCTTCGGCCATGGCTTCCAGCAGAGCTGACTGACTGCGGGGCGAGGCCCGGTTGATTTCATCCATGAGGACCACTCCGTGAAACACCGGACCGGGATGAAATACAAAGCGTTGACTACGCGGATCAAAAACACTGCTGCCAAGAATATCTCCCGGCAGGAGGTCGGCAGTCATCTGCACACGGGCAAAATCCAGTCCCAACAAACGGGCCAAGCCCAGGGCCAAGGTAGTTTTACCCACTCCGGGAACATCTTCCACGAGGATATGGCCGCCCGCGAGAAAACCGGTCAGGGCCAGACGGATAGCTCTTTCCTTGCCGAGCAGGACTTCCGCCAGGGCTACCAGTAACTGCTCGGGACGGGGATCAGACTGCGCCGGAACGTCCGGGGTTAAAGATGCGGCATGGGTTTCCGGCGCACCTGACATCATGAAAGAGCGGCCGCCACGTCCAGCTTGCGCGCGGCCAGGGCTTCATCCAGTCGGCCTACGGGCAGATGGTGTGGAGCTTCCCGCAATAGTTCCGGATGCGCCAGGGCCTCTTCACGAATTTGCGCCATGACCGCCACAAAACGATCCAGGGTCGCCTTGCTTTCGGTTTCCGTCGGCTCAATCAAAAGGCACTCGGGCACCAGTTGCGGAAAGTAAATGGTCGGCGCATGAATACCGAAATCGAGCAGGCGTTTAGCCACATCCAGGGCGCGAATCCCACTGGCCTGCTGCAGATCACTGACCGAAAGAATGAATTCATGACTGGCCCGGCGTTCCGGAAAAGCGACCTGGTAACCCAGTTTCTGCAATTCCTTGAGCAGATAATTGGCATTGAGCGCGGCGTAAGCCGAAACCCGACCGACACCCATCCGACCCAGACGGCGGATATAGGCATGGGCGCGCAACAACACACCGATATTACCGCCGTGGGCGCTGAGTTGACCGATACTCTGGGGTGCATCTTCTGCCGTCATCCAGCGCAGGGCGCCACTCTCTGCTTTGGTGACGGTGGGCAGAGGTAAAAAGGGCTTGAGACGCTCCTGAACGGCCACGGCACCGGCACCGGGTCCGCCACCGCCATGGGGTGTTGCAAAGGTCTTATGCAAATTCAGGTGCATCACATCAAAACCCATTTGCCCGGGCTGAACGCGCCCGAGGATGGCATTGAGATTGGCTCCATCATAGTAGAGCAGCCCCCCGGCCGCATGAACGTGCCGGGCGATTTCCGCGATACGTCTTTCAAAAACTCCCAGGGTCGAGGGATTGGTGAGCATGATGCCAGCCACATCCGGACCCAGATGGGCATCCAAAGCTTCCATATCCAGATCGCCATCGGGCAGATTGGGAATTTCGATGACCTCAAATCCGGCCATTTGCGCGCTGGCCGGATTGGTACCGTGGGCCGCCGTGGGGATCAGCATTTTGTTGCGGGCCGTATCTCCCCGGGCGTGATGATAGGCGCGGATCATCGCTACCCCGGCCAGCTCGCCCTGTGCCCCCGCTGCCGGGGTCAGGCTGACGGCAGCCATGCCCGTCGCCGCAGCCAGCCATTCCTGGAGCTCCCAGAGCACCTGCAGCAGGCCTTGCATGGCCGGCGCCGGGGTATCCGGATGCAGTCGGGCAAAACCCGGCAAGGATGCCATGGCATGGGCAATGCGCGGGTTATATTTCATGGTGCAGGATCCCAGTGGATAAAACTGGGTATCAATGGAAAAATTCTTTTGTGACAAGCGCGTATAATGCCGCAATACATCCAGTTCAGAGGCATTGGGGAGATTTAACGGGGTCTTGCGCAGCAATTCAGCGGGAATATCTCCGGGACTTTCCGGCGCTGGTAAAGCATGATCATGATCGAAAATACTATCCGTCACGGCATTTTGCCTGCTGTTTTCCTGGGGATAGTTCATTGGGCCTCCAAAACGCTGTGCAGGGCGTCGCGATAGGTCAGCAGGTCGGATTCTTCCAGCAGTTCCGTCGTACAGACCAGCAGGTCTCCGGCTTCTCCCATATGCCACTCCTGCAGGGGAATGCCGGCCAGCAGGCCGTGCCCCAGCAAGGCATCGCGCACTTTGACCGCAGAAACGGGCAGACGCAGCACCCATTCATGGAAAAATGGACCAGCATGGGGAAAGCTGACTCCCGGCAGCTCTTTCAGCCATTCCCGCAATTGCTGAGCGCGGGTATGACAGATTTGGGCGGTTTCCTGGAGGCCATGACTGCCGAGGGTCGCCATGTGAATGGTGGCAGCAGTCACCATCAAGCCCTGATTGGTGCAGATATTACTGGTCGCCTTGCCGCGCCGGATATGCTGTTCCCGGGCCTGCAGGGTCAGGCAGTAAGCTTCCCGGCCCCGGGCATCAACCGTTTTGGCTACCAGTCTTCCGGGCAGTTGCCGAACATAGGCCTTGCGACAGGCGAGAAAACCAAAATAGGGGCCACCGCCGGTCAGGGGGATCCCCATAGGCTGGCCCTCCCCCACGGCGATATCGGCGCCCTGTTCGCCCCAGTCACCGGGAGCCTTGAGCATGGCCAAGGCCAGGGGGTTCACTACCGCAATGCTCAACAAGCCATGGGCATGGGCCCAGTCGGTGAGACTGTCTACCGCTTCCAGCAGGCCGAAGGCATTGATCTGAGGGATAATCATGGCCGCTGCGTCGCCGGCTTCTGTGGGCAACTGTAACAAGCCGGTTCGGGCATCATAAGGCACCGGTATGAGACGAATCTGCTGCATACCCAATACCGTATCCAGTACCTTCCGCCAGCTGGGCAGGAGATTTTCGGGGACGAGAATGCTTTTTTCGCTGCCCTGAATGCGCAAGGCCATCAGACAGGCTTCCGCCAGCCCCGAGGCGCCATCGTAGAGTGAGGCATTACTAACTTCCAGCCCTGTCAGACGCGTGATGAAGCTCTGATACTCATACAGTACCTGCAAAGTACCCTGACTGGCTTCGGGCTGATAGGGGGTGTAAGCAGAATAAAATTCTCCCCGGGCGGCAATTTCCCAAACGATAGCGGGAATGTGGTGGGCATAGGCACCACCACCGGCAAAACACAGCAAAGGGGAATTACTCAGTGCCCGGCCTTCCAGCTCCCGACGCAGTACCCGCTCGGACAGCCCTTCGGGTAATGCCATGTCATGCACTTGCAGACTGGAGGGAATTTCATCAAATAGCGCATCCAGACTGCTTAGGCCGACGGCCGCGAGCATGGCCGCCGTCTCCTCCGCATCATGAGGTATATAGGGCATTTAGCTTAAGCTCCCTCGATAGCGCTGTAAGCCGCCGCATCCAATAATTTGTCAAAAGCAGCCGCATCGGCACTGACCACCATGATCCAGCCTTGCCCATAGGGATCCTCATTGAGCCACTGAGGATTGTCACTGAGCCCTTCATTGCGTTCCAGCACCTTGCCGTCAATGGGTGAATACAAGTCGGCTGCGGCCTTGACTGATTCCAGCACGCCGCAAACCGTCCCGGCCTTGACGGTTTTACCGATTTCGGGCACCTCGGCATAGACCAGATCACCCAGCAACTCCTGGGCATGATCGGTAATGCCCATCCGGTAACGTCCCCCGCCCAAATCTTCGACCCACTCGTGGGTGTCGCTATAACGTAATGATTCCGGAATTTTACTCATGCCCTCAACACTCCTCAGCAAAGGAAAAAGTAGCGGCGCCCTGACGCCAGAAAGGCGGCTTGACCACCAAGGCTGGCTTGCGAGCGCCACGAATGACTAACTGCAGGATACTTCCCGGTTCTATCGGCGCATTGACCCGCGCCAGGGCAATACCGCACTGCAAACTCGGCGAAAAGATGCCACTGGTGACTTCCCCGCAAGGCTCTCCGGCCCCATCTTCCAGCCCGTAGCCATGGCGGGGAATACCAGCGGGCAAGGCTATGCCGATCAGCCGTGGACCATCGCCGCGTGCGGTTTCAGCTTCCAGTGCGCTGCGGCCGAGAAAATTCCGTTCCGGATCCCGCAAATCCACCGTCCAGGCAAGATTGCTGGCGTAGGGGGAGACCTGGGTATCCATATCCTGACCATATAAATCCAGGCCCGCTTCCAGGCGCAGGCTGTCTCTGGCGGCGAGGCCCGCCGGGATTATTCCGGCCGCGAGCAGACGCTCCGCCAAGGCAGGCATCAGGGTATTGGCGGTGATGATCTCTACCCCGTCTTCACCGGTATAACCGGTACGACCAATGAAATAATCATTTGCTTCCAGCGCCGTGAAGGTTTTCATGCTCTGCAGGTCTGGGAGTTGCAGCAGGTCAGCCACTATTGACCGCGCTTTGGGGCCCTGCACGGCGAGAATACCCAGATCAGGGCGTTTTTGCAGCGTCACCTGCCAGGCATGCTGGTCTATCAGTCGCTGAAAATGTGCTGTATCGGCTTCGGCTCCCGCCGCATTGAGGACAATCCGGTAGGCATTCGCAGCCCAATGATAAATAATCAAATCATCGAGGATGCCGCCGTCCGCCTGTAACAAGGTGCTGTACAGGGCTTTCCCCGGATGCGCGTCGAGTTTGGCCACATCGTTGGCCAGGGCATAACGCAGCAGGCGGCGGGCATCTTCACCTTCGATATCCAATGGCCGCATGTGGGAAACATCAAAAAAACCGGCAGTCTCACGAACAGCTTTATGTTCCGCCAGTTGGGACGCGTATTGCAACGGCATTTGCCATCCGGCGAAATCCACCATACGGGCACCGTGGGCCAGATGCCACAGGTAGAGCGCAGTCTGTTTGCTCATGGGTATCTGCCTTCAGTCGCGAAAATTATTGAATTGCAGGGGTAGACCAAAATCCTTGGCGCGCAAAGCGGCAATAGCCGCCTGCAATTCGTCGCGACTTTTTCCGGAAACTCGGAGCTGGTCACCCTGGATACTACCCTGGGCCTTGAATTTGCCATCCTTGAGATGCTTGATCATGCGTTTGGAAACTTCCGTTTCCAGCCCCACTTTCAGGGTGAGCACCTGACGTTCCATGCCCCCTGCTGCGGCAGCACATTTACCGACATCCAGGGCTTTCAGATCCACACCACGTTTGACCAGCCGGGCTGAAAACAGATCAATCATCTGCCCCAGTTTATATTCATCTTCGGCGATCAGAATGATTTCTTTGTCTTTTCGTTCAATAGACGCCTTGCTGCCCTTGAAATCATAGCGGGTGGTAATTTCTTTCTGGGTAGTATGCAAGGCATTGTCCACTTCCTGCATATCCACTTCAGAAACCACATCAAAACTTGGCATAAAAGAGTTCCTTTACTGATCTGCTTCTGGATAAATTCAACGCGAATGGAGTAGGTGCGGAGCGGCATGAGGCGCATGGCTGTGCCCCTCGCGACTTCCCGCCCGGCAACCCGGACAATCCGTCACCCAGCGCGATCCCTGGGGCGTAATTTCCTTTTTCCAGAACGGCGCACTGCTTTTGAGCACATCAATCAAAAAACGACAGGCATCAAAGGCGGTAGCACGATGCCGGGACCAGACTGCCACCAGCACAATCTTATCCTCCGGCTGCAATACGCCGTAACGATGAATAATCAAACTATCGAGAATGTCATACTGTTGCGCAGCTTCGCGGCTGACCCGCTCCAGTTCTTTTTCCGTCATCCCCGGATAGTGCTCAATATCCAGAGAGAGAATGTCGCTGGCATCACTGTAATCCCGCACTGTACCGATAAAAGTCACCAGCGCTCCGGCCCCCTTCGATTCAGTCATTCCGGCGCACTCGGCCGAAACATCAAAATCTTCTTCCTGAACTTTAACAATCACTCTCAACCTCCTGTTACTGGAGGGAAAAATGCCACTTCGTCATCATCCTGAACGGGAGCGGTAAAAGGCACATGCTGCTGATTGAGAGAAGCCAGTAAGTGCACGTCACGCAACTCCGTTCCAGCCTGCCCCTCCACCATAGTCAACACCTCTTCCACCGAAAAATCCCCGGGCGGACAGGGCAACTGCATTTCCGCCATCCCGACGCGCTCGCGGACGCTGGCAAAAAATTTCACATGAATCATTCGAGAATTCCATTAGCGTAGATTGCAAATGATAACGCCCGCAGGCCCTGGGCTTCAACCGAAAGCATCCGCATGCCAGTACCCGACAAATTATTTCATGGGGGACATCTCGCCGCCTTTTGGACCTGCATCCATCTGGTATATAGTCTGCCCATGGAAAATTTCTTGAGTCACTACCTGACCTTTCTCGCCGAAACCGCCACCATTGTGGTCGCTATCCTGATCGTCGCCGGAGGCATTGCCGCCATTGCCCTCAGCAAGCGCAAACCTACGCCAGCAGGCCAGGTACAGGTGACTGATCTGCGCCGCCAGATCGAACAGTCAGGCGCACACATTGAAGCCCTGCGCCTCGATAAAAAAGCCCGCAAAGCGCAGCAAAAGGCGCTCAAAAAAGCGCACAAAGCCCAGAATAAAGAAACTGAAAAATGCACCTATCTGTTGGACTTCAAGGGAGATATCCGGGCCTCGGCGGTGAGTACTCTGCGTGAGGAAATCACCGCCATCCTTCAAGCCGCCCAACCTGGTGATGCGGTGCTGATCCGCCTTGAAAGTGGCGGGGGCATGGTCAACACCTACGGCCTGGCGGCAGCCCAACTGCTGCGCCTGCGTGCCGCCAAAATACATTGTACGGTGCTGGTGGATGCTGTCGCTGCCAGTGGTGGGTACATGATGGCCGTCACCGCAGACCGGATTGTGGCCAGCCCTTTTGCCCTGCTGGGCTCTATAGGCGTGGTGGCGCAGATTCCTAATTTTCATCGCTGGCTGCAGGAGCGCAATATTGATTTTGAGCAGTTCACTGCAGGTAAATTCAAGCGTACGGTAACACTGTTTGGCGAAAACACCGACAGCGGCCGCGCCAAGTTGCGTGAGGAACTGGAAGAAACTCATGCCCTGTTCCGTGAATTTGTGGAACAATATCGGCCACAGCTGGATCTGGAGAAGGTTGCTACCGGCGAAGCCTGGCTGGGTAGCAAGGCCTTGCAATTAGGTTTGGTAGATCAATTGGCCACCAGCGACGAGATCATTGTGGATGCAGCGCAAGATGGGAAACTGCTGCAGATCAGCTATCAACGACCCAAAAATCTCACACAAAAAATAGGCCTTGCTGCCCAGCGTGGCTGGGATAGCCTCTGGTTCAGATGAACAGCTTAAATTAAGACTTTACTTATGTAATAATACGACGTGAAGACCTTGCCTTCCTGGCAAGTTATCCTATATAAATTATATTAATTCATCACGGCAGAAGCCAATCGTGTCTCATCAAAAAGAAAATAATTCCGTCATAGAGCGTGACAGAGCCACACTATTCTCTTCTATGCTGCAGGCTTTGAGTGCCGTACCTGCTGATGCCGGCGCTTACGGCTTTCTCAATGCCCTCTGCCAGAGCCTTCTCGATCACAACCTCAATCTGCAATGGGCCTGGTATGCCTTCCCGATCAACGGACGACCTCTACTCCCTTATCAGGAATTCGGGATTCAACAACGTCCCTACATCACCGAAGAGCCTCAAGACCCTTGTTATCAGGCACTGAACAATAATACAACGCTCACCTATGCTCTGGATAATCCAGATTGTCCCGAGTGGCTTCAAGCTTTGCGCCCGCAACTGGCAGAAATCATTATCGTGCCTTTTGGGATTGAAGAACAAAAGGCCCTGGGTGTAGTCGGCAGCAGTGAGCCCGGTTATTTTGCGCGCGTTGGCACCGATTTTTTTTCGGCATTCGCCTATATGGGCGATATGATCATGAGCCTGCAGCGCCAGTCACGACGCGATCCTCTGACCGGATTGTATAACCGCATGGAGTTGGATGAGCGCCTGGAGCGTGCCCTGGATCATGCCGATCATCATCAGCGACTATTGGGCGTCGCCATGCTGGATATCGACAATTTCAAGGACATTAATGGTCAGCTTGGCAGGCTGGGTGGTGATCAGGTCCTGGTGGAATTCAGCCAACGTCTCCAAAAAAACTTGCGCAAGGAAGACATGCTGCTGCGCATGAGTAGTGATGAGTTTGTCTTGCTTTTTGAAGACATGGAGCGTTGGGCCGATCTGGAAGTGATCATGGAACGCATTCGTCAGTCCTTAGACCAGAGCTTCAGCATCAATCAACAAAATTTAACGATTCAGGTCAGTATCGGCGTGACCGTTTATCCTCTGGACGATGTCAAGCCCCGGGAAATCATTCATCATGCCGACCTGGCCCTGCATCAGGCCAAGCGCCAAAAAGACCAAAAAGCGCAGTTTTACACCTTATATGATCCTTCTTCCATTTATGACCCCAATACACCGCAACTCATCGCCCGACGCCAGCATTATCATGCACTACTCGACCAGCATGTCATTACCTTTTATCAGCCGATCATCCATATCCCCAGCGGCCGCATCTTTAAAGTGGAGGCGCTGGCCCGTCTGGTAGAAAATGGCAAAATTCTTGAAACTGGAGAATTTCTTCCATGGCTCAACGCGGAAGACCGCCGCGCCCTCAGTTGTCAGGTGCTGGAACAGGCAGCCCTACAATGGCGTCTATGGCAGGATAGTGGTCAGACCGTAGCTATTGCCGTCAATTTTGAGCCTCAGGACCTGTTGCTCGAAGAAGTCATCCTGTTTATTGAAAACATATTAAATCGCTACCAGATGGCTCCAGAACAACTATTTATCGAAGTACTGGAAGGGGATGAATTTCTGGATTATGCCTCTGCCAAAGTGCAACTGGGTCGCCTCAAGGCCTTGGGCGTGAGGATTTCTCTGGATGACCTGGGCACGGCCTACGCTAGCCTTCTACGCCTCAAGGACTATCCTTTTGATGCTGTCAAGTTGGACCAGGCCTTCAGTCGCCACCTGGAAAGCCGTCCTCGAGATCTGCATTTTCTGGCCAGTATGCTGGAAATGGCCAATGGCCTGGGTGTAGAGCTAATAGTAGAAGGTATCGAAAACAACGAAGTTCTGGCTGCGGTATCGGCCTTGGGGATTCGTTATGTCCAGGGCTACGTCCTCAGTCGTCCCATTACCGCCCACGATATCAGCCAACGATTCCTGAGTCAGAAATTACCTATTCAGTCTAATGAAAGCAGCCTGCTGGTGGCCTTTGCGCGCTTTCTTGTGCTCGCCAAAGGATTGCGTGCTGTTCTGCAAAGCATGCCACAAAGCATTAATGTACAGATGACTTGTGATAACCTGTCTTGTCCCCTTTATCCATTACTGGATACCATACCTAGCCTGCGTGGCAAGCGCGAACAATTACAACAAGTCATTACCGACATCAGTGAAAGACAACTCTCCCACGAATACAATCTGGAATTCTACGACCATCTGACCGCCGATATCCTCAGCCTAATGGCCAGCCACATCACGGCAACGATGTGAAATATTTTGCAGCCATTCAGCTCCCTCCCCGAGGCATCAGTTTAAGCCTTCGACAAATTATTGGCCTCAATATTGGGCTTTTACTCGGGCATGTCCTGTTCACGATTTTCGCGGACCTGCTTTTCAGGCATTCCCTGGCAGGACCTTTCTGGCCGATCTGGCCGGCTGCCGGTGTCACCGCCTACGGATTGCTGGTCTGGGGACCACGGGTCATACCGGGTCTTTGGATTGCGGCATGGCTGGGCGGCTATTTATTTACCCATCTTCATGCAGATGTAGCCACCTGGTTTGCCTGCAGCGAGGTTCTCGGCGCCTGGCTGGGCCGTGTGCTGCTCCGGCGTTTCAGCCCGGACTGGGCCGGCTTACAAAGTATTCGACAGACTATCGCTTATCTTCTCCTTTTTGTGGCAATACCCTCCCTGCTGACTGCTGTCCTGACCGGAGCAGGCGGCTGGTTATTGACCAACGCGGCCAGCGTGGTCAGCGCCAGCATACCTCATCTCATTCTATTCTGGGCCATGGCCAACGCGGGAGCCATTCTTAACGTAACCGCTTTACTCTTGATATTGCTGCACGGGAATCGCCTGCAAAGAAGCACCTTGGACTACCGTTTTCTGCTACTGGCATCGGCAGCGCTCACTGCCATTGTACTGCTGTTTTTTATGAACTATTCAACAGGAAACCTGGCGATGGGCGCCGTTTTCCTGCTGATCCTGCCTTTCCTGTGGTTACTGGCCAATTATCCGGCAAAACTGGTATATCCCTTGGCTAGTTTAGCCTACCTGCTGGCCCTGCTGGGTACCAGTATGGGTTATGGACCTTATGAGCATAGTCGGATGCTTTATCCCGAAACCATGGCGCAAATAGTTGGCCTCCTGCTGGAAAGCATCGGCCTGATTGCTGCTGCCATGATGTATGAACGCAGTCATGCCACTCAAGCACTGGAAATAGCCAATCGTAATCTAGAACAAAGAGTGTTCAGTCGCTCCCAGGACCTCCAGACACGTAATCGCGAATTACAAGTCAGAGACGCTTTTCTGCAGTCGGTCACCGAAGTGAACCGTCTTTTCGCAGCCATAGAAACACAAGAACTTCCCAGGGTGCTGGACCGCTTCTGTAACATACTGGTAGAAAGAATGCGCCTGGCCGCCGCCTGGATTGGCGTTGTAGACGAACAAAGCGGACGTATTGAATTGGCGGCAAAGGCTGGAGAACTGGCCGGGCCACTCAGCCAACTGCAGCTGTATTGTTGGCCCAGCGATGAGATACCTCAATCGCCTTCGGGTCGCGCCATCATGGAAAACCGCACCCTACTTTTTGGCGCGAATGACCCCCTTTTTACTCCCTGGCAGGAGCTCATCAAAAAGCATCGGATGGGCGGAAGCATTTACACCCCCTTTTCATGGGCTGATGGGCGACGCGGAGTCATCGCTTTGTACCGTTATGATGATATGGTTTTCCCCACCGCCATTATCGAACTTCTGGAACGCTTGAGTGAAGATTTAGCGGCATTTCTGCGCCAGCGTCAGGTCGTCCGCCAACTGGAAGACGCCCGGATATTGCAGAAAACCATGCTGGTCAGCGGAGATATTGCCCTGCAGGCGCGGGATGCATCACAAATGTTGCAACAAATTTGTGATGCACTCATCCAAAGTGGTCTTTTCAATGCCGCTTTTATCATACGTCCCAATACAGAGGGGGTATTCCAGGCCTTGGCACTTGCGGGGCACCATGTCGACTGGATATTGAAAAGACGCTGGACCATTCATCCGGAAGACATCCCCGACGGTCAGTCTCTGACATCCCAGGCCTGGCGCATGCGGGAGCATCGGGTTATTCAGGATTACCTCAAAGTGCTTGGCCCTCATGCCGACTGGTACCAGGAAGCCGAGGAGCATCAGTGGCGCTCTGCAGCCACTTTTCCTATCTACCATCAGCAAAACTGCTGGGCCATGCTCAACGTCATCGGCCCTCGCCCCGATCTGTTCAATAGCGAAATCATCGAGGTACTGCAACAGATCGCTCTGCTTGTAGGTCATGGTCTTGATGAAATTCACCTGAAAGGAGAACTGATGGATGAAAGGCTGCGACAAAGCCATCTCGCCCGTCATGACGCACTGACAGGACTCGCCAACCGAAGGGGCTTTACGGAGTTTTTACATCCTGCCATGACCAGAGCACGGCGAAATGACCGGATGCTGGCAGTAGCCATGCTGGATCTGGATGATTTCAAGCCCATCAACGATCAGTTTGGTCATGCCAGCGGAGATCTCCTTTTACAAGCCGTGGCCAAGCGCTTGCAACAAGGACTGCGGCAGAGTGACTATCTGGCCCGTCTGGGCGGGGATGAATTTGTCTTGGTTTGGGACAACCTGCAAAAGCCAGAGCAAATATCTCCGATTATGGAAAAAATCCGGGAAAAACTCGCAGCGCCTTATTTTCTCGGTGACTTACCCGGTATTCATGTCGGGATCAGTGCTGGTATAACCTTTTATCCCCTTTCCGAATACGATGATAGCGATGCCGACCTGCTGCTGCGAAAAGCGGATCACGCGCTTTACCAGAGCAAACAAAACAAATCCCGTCGCGACCAGTTTTGGTGTGCTTTTGCAGAATCGCAAAAAGCTGAACATCTACGCATTCAAACCCTGCTGCATGAAGGGAAAATGGTCCTTCAATACCAGCCCGTCCATGATTTGCGACAGGAGCGCATTGTCGGTGTTGAAGCGCTGGCAAGACTTAACAGCAAAGCTGAAGCGATTTCTCCGGGAGAGTTTTTGCCATTTCTTGAGCCTGAGGATCAATGGCGACTGACCCAACTGGTACTCACCCAGATTGCCGAAGACTGGCAATCCTGGAAGAAAAATGGCATTGATCTTTGGGTATCCCTGAATATTCTGCCCAGTTTTCTAACGCATTCACTGGCACTGGAACGCCTGCAGAAACTATTGGCAGCCTGTGCTGTACCACCGCAAAGTCTGATTCTGGAAATTCTCGAGAGTGAAGAACTCCGGTCACTGGAGTTCAGCGCAGAATCTATCCGTAGCTTACAAAAGCAGGGTTATCGTATTGGTCTGGATGATGTCGGCGCTGGCTACGCTTCTTTATTGTATCTCAAAGAATTACCTGTCGACGAAATCAAAATTGATCAGGCATTTGTGCGTAATCTGGGTAAAAACCCCAATGATCTCCATTTTCTTCGGGCGATGCTTGATATCGGCAATTCGCAGGGAGTAGAAATCATTGTCGAAGGCGTCGAAAATCAGAGTATTCTCAATGTATTGCGACTGATGCAAGCGCCCATGCTGCAAGGCTATGCCGTAGCCCTCCCCATGTGGGCCAGCGATTTACCGGACTGGATGGCCCGTTGCCCACTTTTTGTGCCAGAACCCATAGCGAGAAGATTTGATCTGCTGCAATTATATGCCCAAGTCATTGATCATCAAAAAACCATCAGCACCTTATTGATAAACAATCCACATTGGTTTGTGCAGCTCGCCCCCTGGGATAATGCGCATTGCCCCATTCAGCAAAGCCTCCATCACTTGAAGCACATGGATCTCAGCGAGTTTGCGGCAGCCCATCACCATTATCATGAAATGCTTGAAGAACTGACACAGTTGCTGAGCAGCAAGCCATTGATAGATCTGTATCCATTACAATGTCAAGGCGAGATCGTTCTGCAGGCAATTAGCTCTGCCATGCGCCGTTATCCGGACAGCTGAAAAGTTGTTGCGATAACCCGATAGGCTGTCAGTATTCACCAGAACGATACCGCGTCAGCAGTCCCACTGGGCCATTTTTCTGCTAGACTCATAAAAACAGCTTGAAATACGGAAGCCAATCTACCCGGCTTTCCCGGATGAAAGAGAGATCTATTATACATGTCACTGGATACCACGCTGATTGGGGTCCCTGATGCCGCGAAAGACCCTCCTCACGGGGTTGAGGTCTGTCCGGATTGTGGTCTTATCCAGCAGTTACCGTCGTTACACCATCATGGCAAGCTTGCCTGTCCGCGCTGTGGTCATGTCCTAGAACGCACCTCCGGACGCAGCATCAATGCGGCTCTGGCCATGACTTTATCGGCGCTTTTTTTGCTGATACCCGCCAATTTTCTGCCCTTACTGTCGGTGGATATTTTTGGTGTCCACCATCAAAGCATACTCGCTTCCGGCATCTGGGGGGTTGCGGCCCAAGGCTGGCCTCTGGTGGCCATCATTCTGGCATTGGAGTTACTGATTCTTCCCTTTTTTCGTTTCACCACCCTGGCTGTGGTATTGCTTGAGCTGGATACCGGGCATCATCCGCACTGGCTGGGCAGAATGTTTCGCTGGTCAGAGTGGCTTGATCAATGGGCCATGCTGGATGTATTTCTGATCGGTTTTGGTATCGGCTACGAGCGGGTTGCCCCCTTCTTGCCTATTGAGGTAGGTATCGGGGGCTGGTGCGTGGTCGGACTGGCTTTTCTCAGCATGTTGACCAGAGCCACTTTGGAGAGACGGGAAATATGGCGCCGGATTGGCCCCAACATGGAATCGCTGGATCCCGACCAGAAGTACATTGGTTGCGGCCATTGCGGAATGCCCGTTCATGCGCACCGGGAAGGCCAAAGCTGTCCTCGATGTGCGGCTAAAATCTGGCGCTATAAGCCCCAGGCCACGATGCGGACTCTCGCTTTTGCACTCGCCGGCTTTTTTTGTTATCCCTTTGCTTATCTTTTTCCCATGGAATACAACTATCAGATTGGCAAAATGGAAGGATATACCATCATGACGGGCGTCATGAAACTCGTTGATGCGCATTTTCTCCTCTTTGCCGGCATCATTTTCATGGCCAGCATTGTGATACCATTCCTGAAACTTTTTTCTCTGAGCTGGTTTTTCATTTCTGTGCACATTCATTCTGTGAAACGTCTGCGCCTGAAAACGCAAATCTATCGTCTCATCAAAACCATCGGGCGCTGGTCCCATGTGGACGTATTCACGGTAACCGTATTTTTACCTTTGATGCATTTATCCGGACTGCTTGCCGTCTATGTCGGAGACGCCCTTCCGGCCTTTCTGGCGGTGGTCGTTCTGACCATGATTGCGACAGAAATATTTGATCCACGCGCACTTTGGGCCGCATCTCTTCAGGAGTCCCATGAATAATCCTTTGCCGACAGCGCAAATACGTCGCTCTCGCTGGCCCGGACTGATCTGGGCAGTACCGGTTGCCGCTCTCGCCATTGTCGCCTGGTTGGCATTAAAAACCTACGTGAACCAAGGTCCTTCGGTGACCGTGCAGTTTCCCACTATGGGGGGTATCAAGGCCGATCATACCGTCGTGAAATATCGTGGGGTCACAGTCGGGCATGTGACTGCGGTCAAGCTCTCCCAGTCCTTAGGTCAAATTTCGGTGACCATTCGTTTTGATAACTATATGGCCCACCATTTGGGTAAAGGCACTCGGTACTGGATTGCCGGTGAAAAAGTCAGCTTCACCAATTTGAGCTCCCTGAAATCCCTCATCGCAGGTCCCTATATTGGCATTGATCCTCATCCTGGCCGCACGGTGCATCATGTCATGGGCTTGCATCAGGAACCCGTACTGAAAAGTGAATCCAAAGGCGTTACGCTCATTTTGCATGCCCCGGAAAAAGGGAACATTTCTCGTGGAGCACCCATTCTCTACAAAGGCGAACAGGTGGGTGAAGTCCGTGGCGAAACCCTGCAAAAAAATGGGGAAGGTTTCGATATTTATGCCTTTCTCCCCGAGCAGTCTCTGCATCTGGCCAACTCCCATAGCCGCTTCTGGAGCTCGGGTAATATTGCTATCAGTCTTTTCGGGGCCCATCCCGGGGTGCATGTCCCTGCCATTCCGGCCTTGCTGAGTGGCGCGATCAGCTTTTCCACGCCTAAAAATGGCGCCAAGTTGCAGGATAATGAAACTTTTCCCTTGTATCCCAGTGCCAGCGACGCAAAAAATGCGCCTCTGGAGAATGCCGTCACCTATCAGATGCAGATGCCTGGCGGCCCACAGGGGCTCAAAACCGGCGCTGCAGTCATGCTGGAAGGCGCTCGAATCGGTAGCGTCAGCGCCGTTCATATGTTCTTTGATGCGGATAGACAGGCACTATTGACCAACATCCAGATTCAAATCAATCCAGAGGCTATCCCTCTCAGTCATGGTCAACACTGGAACATGGCTCACCCCGAAGCGCAGATGAATGGCCTATTAAGCCACCTGATTGCGCAGGGTCTCCGTGCCCAACTGGGCAGTAATGTGCCATTGCTCGGTGCCAAGGTCATTGATCTCAATATGGTTCCCCAGGCTAAAGCTGCGCATTTAATGCCGGGACATCCTCCGCAGATTCCCATGGTCGAATCCGCAGGAATTCAGGATACCATCCATCAGATAAATGGTATTTTAAAGAAAATCAATGCGCTGCCTCTCCAACAGATTGCGGGCAACCTGGATATGCTTACCCACAATTTGTCGGCCTTGAGTAGTTCTCCGGAAACCCGCAAAACCTTGCAGCATGTGCAGCAGACCATGGCGCATCTGGACCAGTTGAGCAAGACGGCCAATAATGATCTGCCCGCTATTCTGAAATCCCTGCAAAGTGCCAGCAAGGAGGCTGATGCTGCTCTAAAATCTGGCAACGCTCTCTTACAAAACCGCGGAGCCGCCGCCAATAATCCGGAGTCCACTACCCTGCCCCGCGCTCTCTATGAATTATCACGTACCGCCCAATCATTGCGGGAATTGACCGATTATCTGAACAGTCACCCCAATGCCCTGATTTTCGGGAAAAGACCATGATGAACTTGCAGAAAAAAATCCTCTTGCTGGGATGCATTCTTGCCTTAGCGGGTTGCGCATCCACCCCAACCCAGTACTTGACCCTGTCCGCACAAACATCGGCACCAGTCCCACAAACATTGCAAGCGCAGGGATTACCGATATTAGTGGCGCATGTGCAAATGCCTGCCGATCTTGATCGAATGTATTTTACCACTCTACAGGGCCAACATCGCCTGGATGTGGCGAATCATGTTCGCTGGGCAGCCCCTTTGGGCGGTATGGCACAAAAAGTATTGGCCCAGGATCTCGCGAGTGAATTGCCGGAAAAAAACGTCCTTATGCCCGGGGATCCTCTGCCCCATGGTCCTTACCTGCTGGTCACCGTCAATATCCAGTCTTTCCTGCCCAGCAATGATGGCCAGGTGCTCCTGCGTGCTGACTGGTTCATTCAACACATGCCCGATGGCCATATTCAAAAGCAGGGACGCAATCAGTTTGAACAACATCATATTGCCAAAAGTCCCGAGGCCCAAGCGGCGGCGATGAGTCGGCTACTGACGCGACTCAGCCATGTCGTGGCCCAGCATTTGTCATGAAAGATGTGCCTAGGAGTGACGGCTCGCCGCACCATCATGTGCATTTGAATCCTCTACGACTCATCCATACTCTGCTCCACCAGGAAAAACACTGGCTCAATACCATCCCCAGACCCCGTGCCATCATTTTGTTGGCGCTCACTCAAGGTCTGGCCAGTTTGAATCTCGCCGCCCTGGGCACTGTAGCGCCATCGCTCGAAAGCAGCTTGCACATTGGTAACATTGCCTATGGTCTGCTTTCGACAGCATCCATACTCACCGGGGCAGCCGCAGCCCTTCCTGTAGGCATTCTCGGAGACCGCCACCAGCGTGTACCGCTACTGACGAAACTGATCTTGTTATGGGCGTTGGCCATGCTCTTCAGTGGCATCAGTCCCGGATTTGACTGGTTCCTGATTACCCAAATGCTGGCGGGAGCAGCCGGCGTCTCCGTAGGCCCGATCATCGCTTCGATTTCCGGGGATTTATTTCCTCCTTCCTGGCGTGGACGAGCTTTCGGCCTGATTGTCGGAGGGGAATTACTGGGGGCTGGCATCGGAATGATCCTGGCTGGCACCGTCAATACCTTGGCTAATTGGCGAATGGTTTTTGTGGTTCTGGCCGCCATGGCCATTCTGCTGGCTTATTTTTTATGGAAAGGCATGCGTGAACCAGAACGCGACAACATGAATAAGCTTGCCGCCGAACTCACCCGGAAATCCACAAAAAACGCTTCAGCCACTTCCGGACCCAACCCCAAAACAAAACGCTATCTTGTTGATGATATAAGAAAAAAATCTATCAAACCTGTGCAAAAACGCATTCTGCCAGAAGATCCGACCCGATGGCACTGGTTTCGAGCGGCCCGGACCATTCTTGGCATTCCCAGTAATCTGATATTGATTACCGCCTCATCAGCAGGCTATTTTTATTTTACCGGGCTGTTGGCCTTTGGCATTTTATATCTGACGCAAAGGTTTCATATCAACACTATGGCCGCCAGCACACTTTTTGTCGGCGCGGGATTAGGGGGCATCGGTGGCGTAGTCGCCAGCGGCTGGATAGCTGACTTTCTGTTACGCAAGGGACTGATTACCGCAAGAATATGGGTCACAGGAATTGCCTTCCTGCTCACCATTCCCTTTTTCCTGTTGGCCTTACACACCAATCAACAAGTGCTGGAATTCATCTGGCTGTTTATGGGATCAGCGGCATTGGGCGCCACCAATCCTACCCTCGACGCGGCCCGCCTGGATATCATGCACTCCCGTCTGTGGGGACGGGCGGAAGGCATCCGTATTTCCCTGCGTTACATCCTCGAAGCAGCAGCACCCTTTGCCTTTGGCTGGGTTTCCACCCACTTTTCACAAAGCTATTGTCATCTCCAGCATTGCAGTGACGGCTATGGTCTTAAGGTCAGCTTTGAAATTTTTACAGTTGTTCTTTTCGTGGCCACCCTGCTCATGCTATCCGCCATTTTCACCTACCCCCGTGATGTAGCGACAGCCCTGTTTTCACAGCAAGTCCAGAAGTCACCAAATGACTTGCAAAGCGATGGCTGAGAGCGCAATCTGCCTGGCGCCGTTGCGCGCGTAAACACGCCCCGCCATCAAGTGCCTATTCAGAATGACCCATGCATCAGGAAGTCTCTTTTCTGGGTCGGCGCGAACGCCGGGATTTACCCCCAGACGCCTGGCCCTCAGGCTGCACCCTTTCAAAGTCGATTTTGCGATCATCGAGATTGACATTCATCACCCGAACCTCAATGGCATCCCCCAACTGGAAGGTTTCCTTGCTACGGTCACCGATAATGCGATAGTGCTGGGCATCAAAATGGAAATAATCTTCTCCCAAGGTACTGATATGAATGAGGCCCTCCACATAAACATCCCGCAAGGCCACAAACAGACCAAACCCCGTTACGCCGGTGATGATACCCGTATAACATTCACCGATTTTATCCATCATGAATTCACATTTGAGCCAGTTGACCGCTTCACGGCTGGCCTCATCAGCTCGCCGCTCGGTCATGGAACAATGTTGTCCCAAATCCTGCAGCTCTTTTTTGGTCAGCCAGCGTGGCTCACGGTTACCGGCATCCAGTAGCGCCTGAATACCGCGATGCACCACCAGATCCGGATAACGGCGGATGGGCGAGGTGAAATGAGTATAGGCGGGAAAAGCCAGACCAAAATGCATACCCGTATCGACGGTATAAAAAGCCTGGGACAGACTGCGCAAAATCACGGTCTGAATCAGACTGGCATCACTGCGCTCGCGGGTTTCTTCAATAACCTTGGCAAGATCGGCACTACGCGGATGCTCCGGTAGTCGCAAGGGAACGCCCAGTTCTCCCAGAAAACGTCGCAAGTCTTCCAGTTTATCCGCATTGGGCTCCGGATGCACCCGATACAACATGGGCAGTTCGTGAATCCGGAAATATTGGGCAGCACACACATTGGCCGCCAGCATGCACTCCTCAATGATGCGGTGAGCGACGTTACGGGTCACCGCGACAATTTTTTCAATGCGCAACTGGTCATTGTAAATGATGCGGCTTTCCTGGGAATCAAATTCGATGGTACCCCGTCTTTCCCGGGCACCGGCAAAACTCTGGTAGAGGCGATGCAATGCTTCCAGATGCGGCACCATGGCTGCATCCTGAGCACGCAGGGCCTCATCCCCATCGAGAATGGCAGCCACCTCATCATAGGTAAAGCGACGCTGGGAACGCATGACTCCCCGGGCAAAACGAAAACGCTGGACTTCACCGGCGCTGTTCATCTCCATTTCGCAGAGCATACACAGACGGTCCACATGGGGATTCAGGGAACAGAGGCCATTGGAAAGCACTTCCGGCAACATGGGGATAACCCGTCGCGGGAAATACACCGAATTTCCCCGGGCAACTGCTTCTTTGTCCAGGGCTGAGCCTGACTGCACATAACTGGCCACATCGGCAATGGCGACAATCAGACGAAAGCCGCCGGGAATATCCTCGGCAAACACCGCATCGTCAAAATCCTTGGCATCGGCGCCGTCGATGGTGACCAGGGGCAGGTCGCGCAAATCCCGGCGATCGACTTTCATCTCTTCGGGCACGACTTCGGAAAAATTCGCGGCTTCTGCAAGCACGGCTTCGGGCCATTGGTAGGGAAGACCATAATTACGAACGGCAATTTCGACTTCCATACCCGGCGCCATATGCTCGCCGAGAATCTCGACGACAGTGCCCTGGGGCATGTTCCGCCCATCGGGGTACTGAGTAATTTCCAGGGTCACTATCTGACCATGGACCGGGGCCAGCTCAGCCCCCTCCACGACGCCAAATTCATGGGAAATGCGGCGGTCTTCGGGTACCACATAATGACTGCCGCCATCCGCGAAATAGCGTCCTACAATCTGTTTCAGGGCGCGCTCCAGGATGCGCACGACGGTACCCTCGATGCGCCCGCGCCGATCTTCGCCCACTGCCCGCCCCAGGATGATATCGCCATGAAAAACCTTGCGCATTTCCCGGGGTGATAAAAACAGGTCTTTGCCCCCCGCTTCGGGAATCAAAAAACCGAAACCGTCGGGGTGGGCACTAACACTTCCCCGAATCAGCTCCATGGCCTCGATAATGCCATAGGCACCACGCCGATTACGCACCAGCTGACCATCTCTTTCCATCGCCCGCAGACGTCTGCGCAGAGCTTCCTGGTCTTCTTCGGCAATTTCCAGTTCGGCAAAAAAGTCTTCCAGGGTCAGGGGTTGGCCGGCTTCTTCCAGATACTGGAGAATATATTCCCGACTGACGATGGGACGTTCGTATTTTTCTTTCTCCCGCTCAAACATGGGATCACGTTCACTCAGTGCGGCGGGCTCCTGGTTTTCAGGCATTGACAACTACTCCTTAATCAAAGATCATTCCGTTCACGCCGAGGTGGCGGAATTGGTAGACGCGCTAGGTTCAGGTCCTAGTGAGCGAAAGCTTGTGCTGGTTCGAATCCAGTCCCCGGTACCAAAAGCAAAGGGCAGACTTTAGGGTCTGCCCTTTTTTATATGCATTGTTCACAGCTGTTCAGCGAGAAGAATGGTATCTTCCCGGTCTGGACCCGTGGAAATGATGGCCAGAGGCCGGCCAGCACGTTCGGCAATGGCTTCCAGATAATGACGGGCTGCCTGAGGCAGATCCTCCCAACGGCGGACACCGGCGGTGGATTCCTCCCAGCCCGAAAAAGTCTCATACACAGGCTCGCAGGCCGCCAGCGCCTCGGCTCCGGAAGGCAGCTCATCCTGGATGACTCCCTGCACCCGATAACCTACGGCTACGCGAATTTCCGCGAGACCATCCAGTACATCCAGCTTGGTCATGCATAAACCTGTCACGCCGTTTACCCGGCAGGCGGCCCGCAAGGCGACTGCATCGAACCAGCCGCAACGCCTTGCCCGACCAGTGGTTGCGCCTACTTCCGCACCCCTTTCTGCCAGAAACACCCCTGTTTCATCAAATAGTTCCGTAGGAAAGGGACCCGCGCCGACCCGGGTGGTATAGGCTTTGGTGATACCCAGCACATAACCCAGCTCAGCCGGACCCACCCCACTCCCGGCGGATGCCCCGCCAGCTACAGTATTGGAGGAAGTCACATAAGGGTAAGTCCCGTGATCCACATCCAGAAGTGTGCCCTGTGCCCCTTCAAAGAGAATACGGGCACCCTCTGCCTGGAGACGGGCAAGACGCACGGAAACATCCACTACCATGGGCGCCAGGCGCTCGGCCAAATCCAGATATTGATCGAGAATAGCATCAAAATCTTCGGCTTTTTGCTTGAAGTAATGCTGCAACACAAAATTATGGTAATCCAGAGCTTCGCCCAGCTTCGCGGCAAAACGCTCGCGATGAAAAAGATCCCCCACCCGCAAGGCGCGACGCGCTACCTTGTCTTCATAGGCGGGACCAATTCCGCGTCCGGTCGTGCCGATTTTGGCGGCACCCTTGGCATGTTCGCGGGCCAGGTCGAGGCTCTTGTGATAGGGCATGATCAGCGGGCAGGCGTCCGATACAAACAGCCGTTCATGGGCATCAGGGACCGCCGTCTGCAGCTCATCCAGCTCGGCAAAAAGTGCCAGCGGGTCCAGCACCACCCCGTTACCGATAAAACAAAAGACGCCGTCCCGCAAAATACCGGAGGGAATGAGATGCAGCACAGTCTTGCGGGCACCGATGACCAGGGTATGTCCGGCATTGTGCCCTCCCTGAAAACGCACCACAGCCTGACAGCGTTCCGTCAGCCAATCCACAATCTTGCCTTTACCCTCATCACCCCACTGGGTTCCGATGATTACCACATTTGACTTATCTGACACGGAGCACTCCGCCAATAGTATGAAAAATGGATTCAGCGCGCTGGCACAGGCTTGGATACCCAACCACCGAGAGTCTGTTCCAGGCGCGCATCAAAACCCCGAACTTGCAACTGCGCAGCGTCGGGTACAGATTCTGACTGAAAATCCTGTATGACGATATGCCCTTTATGGCGTTCTGCAGTAATGCTCTTCCATAAGTCTGGATCACTACCGGCAGGTGCCCATATCCTTTGGCTTTTACCATATTCCGGCAAGTCGCGGAGCAAGGGTTTCAAATCGAGGCTGAAACCGGTGGCTGGACGCCGCCGACCAAAGGCCGCACCAATCTCATCATAGCGTCCGCCCCGCGCCAAGGCCTCGCCCCGTTGTGGTCCATACACCGAAAACAGCAGGCCAGTGTGATACTGATGGCCCCGAATTTCCGCAAGATCACATTGAATGGCCAGGTCCGGGTAACGCGTGCGCAAGGATTCCCAGACAAAACCCAGGTCATCCAGAGCTTCAACAATGGCTGGGTGTTGGCCCAATTGCTGGCGCGCCCGATCCAGGACAGTATGTTCTCCCTGCAAATGTGACAGGGCAGTAAAATCCGCAGTCACCGCCTGACCACAACCATGCGCTTTCAGCCAGGTTCGTACATCCGGCCAGGCCTTGCGTTCCACCAGACGCAGCAAGTCACTCCGTTGTGCGGCGGATAGTCCGGCAGAATCCGCCAACGCTTGGGGAATGCTGACATGACCGATGTCCAGCAACAAATGAGGAACCCCACAGGCACGCAGGCTTTCCACCATCAGAGAGAGCACTTCCAGGTCCCCTTCGGGACCGCCTACTCCAAACAATTCGGCCCCCACCTGAAAAGGAGCCCGGCTCCCCCCTAGCAAATCAGGACGTGCCCGCAATACGGTTCCCGCATAGGAGAGACGACGGACTTCACCAGAAGCAGAGGTCTGGGCATCAATACGGGCCATCTGCGGAGTCATATCCGAACGCAGCCCCACCAGCCGACCACTGTCCTGATCGAGAAGCTTCCAGGTCTGCAGGTCCAGGTCTGCAGCACTGCCGGTCAGCAGGCTTTCCAGATGCTCCACCAACGGTGGAGTAACCTGGCGATAGCCCCAAAGCGCATAACGATCCAGCAGGCTGCGGCGGCAATGCTCCAGGGCTTCGGTACGAGCAGGCAGCATATCCTCGAAACCGCTGGGCAACAGCCAGGCGGGATGATTTTCGGTGCGCATTATTTTCCTGCCTCATTCAAGGAATGCCGAAAATATTTGAAAAACGGCGAATCGGGATTAAGTACCAGCACGGTTTTATGACTCAAAGCGTGACGATAGGCCTTCAGGCTCCGGTAAAAAGCATAAAATTGCGGATCCTTGCCATAGGCATTTCCATAAATGGAAGCGGCTTGGGCGTCACCCTGACCCTCAATTTCTTGCTGTTGTCGATAGGCATCGGCCAAAATAGTGGTTTTTTCCTTTTCGGCATTGGCACGAATAGCATCTGCAGCACTTTTCCCCTGGGCGCGATAAGCATCGGCTTTTTGGATTTGCTCTGCCTCCATGCGCTTGTAGGTGGCCTGAAGTACTTGAGGAGGCAAACCCACCTGCATAATGCGCAAATCCAGCACGTCAATACCCAGGCTGCGTAAATGCTGATTCACTGCAGTCAAAACCGGCGCAGATACAGTCTGCTGACTGGCGGTAATAAGCGACTGCATAGACAGGCTTCCAACACGGTTTTTCAGCGCAGTACGCAGGGCTTCACCAATCTGGGCCTGGGCATTCGCCTGATCATGAAGATGAGCAACATAGACCCCAGGATCAGTCACCTGCCATTCCGCAAAAAAATCCACCAATACCGGTTTCTTGTCTTCCGTCAAAAAAGTTTCCGGCTGAGGACTATAGCTTTGCAAACGCTTGTCTATGTATATCACATGCTGGAAAACTGGCCATTTCAAATAAAGACCTGGCGACTTTTCCACCCGCAGCTCCTTGCCAAATTGCATCAACAAGGCGTTCTGAGACTGATCTACAATGTAAAAACTTGCAGAAAGCAACAGGATCACGCCCAGTAAAACAATGATCACTGCCCATATCCAGTTTTTCATGACTGATCTCCTGAAACGGGCAGTATCGGCTGACTGGAGGCGCTATCGGTGGTAGCCACTGGCGCTGTGCTGCGGGTGGCTGCAGTGGTAGCGCTGACTGCTGCGCCAGACTTCGTTGTCGCGCTGGGCTGAACGATCGATGAATCAGGCATGTGTAAATTAATCACGGCTTTCCCATGACTATCCATGATTACTTTGGGCGCATTGCCAAGAATCTCCTGCATCGTATGTAAATACATCCGTTCACTCACCACCTCGGGATTTTTCTGATAGGCCTGCAGCAATTCGTTAAAACGCGCGGCATCGCCCTTAGCATGGTCTATCACCTGCATTTTGTAAGCTTGTGCGGCCGTCAGCATGGTTGCTGCCTCTCCCTTGGCCTTGGGAATAATGCTACTGGCATAGGCTTCTGCTTCACGTCGGATACGGGCCATATCCTCCTGGGCCGTCATCACTTTGGTGTTGGCCGACTCGACGGCTTTAGGAATGTGAATACTTATGATCTGAACTGAACGAATGGTCACGCCCGCATGAAATGTATTGAGTAGATTCTGAGTATTCTGCTGAATTTGCTGGCCCATATTGTCCTGAACACCATGGAGCAAATGCTTCATCGTACTGTTACCTACCAGATCACGCATAGCCGACAAGGCGCTGTGACGAATCAATTGTTCCGGATTACTGGAGCTGAACAGATAGTGGCTGGGGTTGTTAATCTTGTAATTCACAGCGAAGTGCACATCGATCACATCCCCATTGGCGGTCAGCATCATACCCGGGTTCAGGGTATCCACCGCACCGCTGTAACCCAGAACCAGGCGATGATTTTCGGCAGTTTTGGTCAACATCACGGTTTCAAAAGGAAACGGCCAATGGTAATGAATACCCGGCTGGGTGATATCCACCTCCCTACCGAAGCGCAATAGCACGCCCTCTTCATTGGGACCGACTACATAGATACCTGATCCCAACCAGAATAACACCAAAATGGCGATGATGATGATGGGCAGGCGATGCAACCAGCGCGGGTCAAACTTCGGCCCACCCGAACCGCGACCTTTCCCGGAGCCCAACAGACTACCACCCAGTTTTTTTAACTCCTGGGTGATTTTCTGAATATCAAAGGCTGGCTTTTGTTCATTGGGACGCCGTCCCCAGGGGTTATTGTTGTTGTTTCCGTTTCCGCCCGGATCACTCCACGGCATACCAATCTCCTTCCTTGATGAATTCGGGTATTGTAGAGGTGGCTTCTGGCGCCTGACAACCATGCGCATGCATTTGGGCGCGCAGGCGACGCCAGGCCAGGTCGTCTATGTCAAACACCATGCGGATTTTTCCTTCTTCATCAAAATCCTCTGCAAGGACTGTAGCCACTCGATGCAGAGATGCCCGCCAGGCACCCTCTTCAGGATTCAGCGTCAATTCAATTCGCAATATGGCCCTGCCCACTCTTTCCAGAATAGTCTGCAGTAATACATCCAGACCCGCTCCGCTCCGGGCACTGATATTGATCGCCTGCAACGCTCCTAAAGCATCAAAAATGCAGCCGCTGGGTTCATCCGTCTGATCTGTCTTATTAAAGACCAGCAATACCGGCAAGTGATCAGCGCCGATTTCCCGGAGAACCGATTCCACCGCAGCCATTTGCGTATCCCGGTCGAGGGCACTGCCATCTACCACATGCAAAAGCAATTGTGCCTGATTGACTTCTTCGAGGGTCGCCCGAAAAGCAGCAATCAAATCCGTGGGCAAATCTCGCATAAAACCCACGGTGTCGGCCAGTAATACCGCATCCTGCCCGGCAATTTGCAAACGGCCAATGGCCGGATCGAGAGTGGCGAAGAGGCGATCCGCCGCATAATTATCGCGTTGAGTCAGGGCATTGAAAAGCGTGGATTTTCCCGCGTTGGTGTAACCAACCAAAGCCACCGTCGGTAATGGCGCACGTTGCCGAGCGCGACGCTGGGTCCGCCGGTGCGCGGCCACCTTTTGCAGCTTATGGCGCAGCGACTGAATCCGGTCACCAATGAGGCGACGGTCGGTTTCCAGTTGAGTTTCGCCGGGGCCCCGTAAGCCAATTCCCCCCCGCTGCCGTTCCAGATGGGTCCAGCCCCGGATCAGTCGGGTGCGCAAGCGGGTCAGTTGGGCGAGCTCCACCTGCAATTGGCCTTCATGGGTGCGGGCACGACGGGCGAAAATATCGAGAATCAGGCCCACCCGATCAATGACCCGGCACTGCAGAGCCCGTTCCAGGTTACGCTCCTGAATCGGACTCAGAGTCCGATCGAACAGCACCAGATCCGCCGTTGTTTCTCTAACTTTTTCTGCCAGTTCCTGAACCTTGCCACTGCCGATGAAGGTTGCAGGATCAGGGCGACTGCGGGTTACGGGTATGAGCTCCAGCACATCCGCATCACTGTCGGTGGCCAGATCATAAAATTCAGCCCCGTCATCAAGATCCACCTCGCCATGCAATGTGACATGAACCAGCAGAACCCTCTCACGGGGCACATCCACCACAACGGCATTATGGGACAGAATCAGGCCTCTTCTTCGGTCACGCTAGCTGTTTCGCCTTCTCCTTCGGGCAAAGGCAGACGGACATCGCGACCCGGAACCACGGTAGAAATAGCATGTTTGTAAATCATCTGGCTGACATTATTGCGCAGCAAGACCACAAATTGATCAAAGGATTCGACGAATCCTTGCAGTTTAATGCCGTTGACCAGATAGATGGCCACGGGAACGTGTTCCTTGCGCAGCAAATTGAGAAAAGGATCCTGAAGGATCTGTCCTTTTTGTTGACCGGCCATTTTTTATCTCCTTGACTATGCTTCATGGCGCTTCTAAGGAAGTGAAAAGCTGGTAGTGATGCTTTCCACTACATGCAACTTAGACTAGCTCAAAAAAGCCGGGAAAGCCATGCTTGACAAGCCAACAACGACATATTTATTCCAAAGCCAGCCTTTGCCAAAGCTCCCCGGCACGGCGTCTCACAAAGCTTCTGCAAAAAGCGCCCAACTCGGTTGCAGGGAGTGACGCGGAGAAATGACTATCAGGATGATTGACCTGCAGCCCGCTTGCCATTAGCTTAGAAAACAAAAGTAACCAGATTTCCCGAAACAACCCTATCTCTCCCTGTCGTCCTGGTGATCTTCGACAGAGGGGAAGTCATAAACTCAAGGAGACGGATGAGTGGAAAAAACGGCCATCAATGACAAGGCGCTGCGTAGCCGTGTGAAACTACTCGGCAATCTGCTCGGCGAGGTATTGCGTGAACAGGCCGGCACCCGCGTATTCAACGCTGTCGAGCAACTTCGTCAGGGTTACATCCGCCTGCATAAAAAAGAAGACGCTCGTTTGCGGGAACGTCTGGCACGCTTCATTGATGCCCTTCCCCAGGACGATCTGGTACTGGTTATCCGCGCCTTCAATACCTATTTCAGTCTGGCCAATATTGCTGAAGAGGAATCCCAGCATATTCAGCGCCGTCGCCAGCTGCAAAAACGTGACGGACTCTGGACGGGTTCTTTTGAAGAAACTTTCCGGGCATTACAGCAACAAGGCGTCACTTCCGGTCAGATTCAGTATCTGCTTGATCAGACGCGCTATTTGCCCGTATTTACGGCGCACCCCACGGAATCCAAAAGGCGTACAGTCCTGCATGGCCTGCGGCGGATTTTCGTCGTCAGCAAAAAACTCGATGATCCCACGCTGAGCGACGAAGAAGTAAAAGAAGTCACCGATAATTTACGGGCACAAATCCAGATTCTCTGGGAAACCGAAGAAGTCCGCACCAATAAGCCACAGGTTCAGGATGAGGTGGAAAACGGCTTGTTTTTCTTCAGGGACAGCCTGTTCAAGGCCGTACCCATGACTTATCGGGCTGCTCGCCGCGCTGCGCGGCGGGTATTTGCCAATGATGACATCGATATCCCTGCCTTCATTCGTTTCGGCTCCTGGATTGGCGGCGATCGCGACGGCAATCCCAATGTTACCGCCGCCATTACCAGCTGGGCGCTACGCACGCAAAGCGTCGAGGTTCTCAAGGAATACCAGCAGCGCCTGAGCGGGTTGTATCAACTGCTGGGACATTCCAGTCGCTTTTGTGGAATTTCCCCCGTCCTGCTGGCCTCACTGGAACGCGACGCCGATGATTTTCCGGAGCTGGCGGAATGGGTAGATCAGCGTTTTCCCAGTGAACCCTATCGCCGCAAACTCCGTTACATGATGACCCGCCTGGACCTGCGCCTGCGCCAACTGGAAAACGGTCAGATCATGAATGAATCTGCGGGCCCTGCTTATGCTTCGGCCGAGGACTTTCTGGATGATCTGCTCCTCGTTCGCGATTCCCTGCGTGGGCACAATGATGATTTCATCGCCGACCATGACATTCAGGATATTGTTTGGCTGGTCCAGACCTTTGGTTTTCATCTGGCCAACCTCGATATCCGCCAGGAATCCACCGTACATTCCCAGACCTTGGCCGAGCTCTATGCCGAAGTGCCCGGTTTCGCCGACTATTCTGAACTTTCCGAAGAAGCGCGACTGCTGGCCCTGACCGATGCGCTGCGCCGTCCCGGTCCTCTGGTCGAGAAACATCCGGAATTATCGCCGCTGGCAGCGGAAACCTGTGCCATGTTTCGCTGCATTGCCCAGCTGCGTCGCGAAGTCAGTGCTTCAGGATTCGGCAACTACGTGATTTCCATGACGCACGAAGCCAGCCACATTCTCGAAGTACTGGTACTGGCCAAAGAGTTCGGGCTGGCGGGCTGGTCAAGGCAGGGGCTCTACAGTGAAATTGCGGTAACGCCCCTGTTTGAAACCATCCACGATCTGGAACGGATGGATGCCGTCATCAGCACCCTCCTGGATAATCCGGTGTACATGGAAATCATCAAAAGTCAGGAAGATACCCAGGAAATCATGCTAGGATACTCTGATTCCTGCAAGGATGGCGGTATTTTATCGTCCAGCTGGTCCCTGTATCAGGCGCAGCTGCGCCTGGCCGCCATCGCCGACAAACGCCACATTCAAATTCGCGTATTTCATGGGCGCGGCGGCAGCGTCGGGCGCGGCGGCGGTCCTACTTACGAGGCCATTCTCGCCCAGCCCCCGGACACCGTGCGCGGGCAAATCAAAATCACCGAACAAGGCGAAGTGCTGTCATTCAAGTATGCCAATCTGGAAACGGCCGTCTATGAACTGACGGTCGGCACTGCCGGCCTCATCAAGGCCAGCATTGGTCTGGTGCGACCCGTAGCGGCAGATAATCCGGCCTATCTTAAAGTGATGGCCGAACTCACCCATCTGGGTGAGCAAACCTATCGGGATCTGACCGAAAATACCCCCGGTTTTCTGGATTATTTTTACGAAGCCACCCCGCTCAATGAAATTGCCCACATGAACATTGGCTCGCGCCCCTCCCACCGCCAGCGCAGCGACCGTTCCATGGCTTCCATTCGCGCCATTCCCTGGATATTTGCCTGGGCCCAGTCTCGCCATATTCTCCCCGCCTGGTTTGGCCTGGGATCCGCTGTTGCCCAGTGGCGGGCGGACAAACCCGAGCGTCTGGAAATTCTGCAGGATATGTACCAACGATGGCCCTTCTTCCGGGCGTTGATGGGCAATATCAGCATGGCCATGGCTAAAACCGATATGGCTCTGGCCGGAGAATATGCGGGCTTACCTCTCGATCAGAAGCTTGCCAGCTCCGTTTTCGAGAAAATCCGCCGGGAATTCGAACTCAGTCTTGCAGAAATGCTGGCCATGGCTGGCACCGAGCAATTGCTGTCCGACAATCCCGGCCTGGCTTTTTCCTTACAGCGCCGCAATGTGTACATGGAACCCCTCAATCACATTCAGTTGGCCCTGCTTCGGCGTTATCGCAATGAAGATGCGCCTCCCGAGTTTCGCGAAATCTGGCTGGATCCCTTGCTGCGCACCATCAACGCCATTGCCGCCGGGCAACGCAATACCGGCTGAGTAAACGCATGGCCCTACCAGAACTGATTCTGGCCTCAACCAGCCCTTACCGCCGGGACTTGCTGCAACGCTTGCAGATCCCCTTTCGCTCTGTGGCCCCGGATGTGGATGAAAGCCCCGGTGCGGGGGAATCGCCACAAGAACTGGTCGAGCGTCTGGCCCTGGCCAAGGCCCGGGCCGTTTTAGCGCGCTATCCCCAGGCCTTGGTGATTGGTGCTGATCAAATGGCTTGTTGTGCTGGAAGAATTCTGGGAAAACCCGGATCCAGCACCCGCGCAGAAGCCCAACTGCAATGGATGCAAGGTCGTCAGGTGGAATATCTGAACGGTATTGCCCTGGTGGATGCCCACACTGTAGAACAATTTTGTATTCCTTATTATGTGCGGCTGCGCAGCTTGAGCCCCGAGGCCATCCACCGTTACGTGGAAAAAGATCAGCCCCTGGATTGTGCAGGCAGTTTCCGCTCCGAGGGGCTGGGAATAGCCCTAGTGGAAAGCATGGAAGGGGCAGACCCCCATGCCCTGATGGGCATGCCCTTGATCGCCATTGCCGAGGCCTTGCGGCGACGGGGTTATCACCTGCCTTAAGCCGCCGATTTACGGCACAGAAAAAAACAACCCGGCCGAAGCCGGGTTGTTATGTTTTGATTTCAGCAATTGACTGATGGGCTAGCCCCAGCCATCGCCTCCATCATCCATACCAAAATCATCATTGCTGGCCAGCTGGTCATCGTCCCAGGAATTATTGGTCAAGCCCAGGCTGTCGTTATCACCGGTATTACCTTGACTTCCAGCCGCACCATGATCACCGAAAAGACTACCGGCAAGCGCTTGTCCAGCAGCCAGCCCAGCACCCACCCCTACTCCAGTGGCTATTCCTGAAGCGAGACTGGAACCCAATCCACCGCCCTGTTGGGGCATTCCACCCATGGGTCCGTGCGGATAGCCTGAACCTGGCCCCCCAGGCCCGTAGCCACCATTCATACCGGCAAAAGGCCCCTGCACTGGACCACCCCGATACATCAGCTGGGCATTCTGACGCCGCCGCCGCAGAAACATGGCGATGACCGCAATCAGCAAAATCAGCCCGATGAAGAACACCAAGGCAGAGCCCCAGGTTCCTTTTTTCGCGGCAGCAGTCTGCTGCGCCCCGCTCTGGTGACTTTTCACCTCTTTCTGAAACTTCTGTAAAATCTGAGGCTTGACAAAAGGCATACCTGGCGCCAGTTGTTCGGCCTTTTGCAAGGCTGCCGCCGCTCCTGACCATTGGCCTTGACGCGCCAAAACCTGAGCTTCCAGATATTGCGCTTCGGCAGAATGAGGATGGGCTTTCAATACTTCCTGCATCATATTTTGCGCCTGATCCAGGCGACCACTTTGTATAGCCTGGGTCACCTGGGTGACCGAAGGCTCAGCCCAGGCTACCGGTGCCACGATCAAGCCAAACAGCACCATTACTAACCCCATCAATTTGTTAGGCATTCGCTCCCCCACAAGATAAAATGTTACGCAACATAATATGGGTTTAAATTTTGCGAGAATCAAGCGTTACCCAGGCGTCACAAAATCAGGCCTCCGGATGCTTCCATAAAACTCGGGCCCACCCACCTGCATGCCCTATTTGACAGCTAGTACATTTGTCGCCATTATACTGACCGGTCGGTTCAGACCTCTGAGAGGGTTATTTTACGTGCACAAACCACTTCCCAAAACCATAGCCACCATTGTGGCCTTGATACTTGGTAGTAGTCTGGCTGCCTGCAGCTTTGAACCAAAGCTTCGGGTACCTCCGGCACCGTCTGACAAGACACCATACACGGCCGGCAAATCGCCGCAAAAAACCGTGGCTCCTGGAGGAACTGCAGGCAAAGCTCAGTCCTTTCAGTATGGCGCGGAACTCCATGAAGAATGGTGGAAACTCTTCCACTCCAAAGCCCTGGATACGCTCATTACGACCGGACTCAAAAATAGCCCGACCATCGCTGCTGCCCAGGCACAAATGCGGGAGGCCCAGGCCACTGCCCGCGCCAATGCCAGTATTTTTTACCCGCAAATTACCGGCAATCTACAGGCCAACCGCAGCAAGGTCACAGGGGCTACTTTTGGTGGTAGTGGGGGTATTCATTACTCCTTGATCAACGGATCCATCGGCGTCTCTTATTACCCGGATATTTTCGGCGTCAATCGTCTGGTCTATCGCAACAGCGAAGAACTGGTCAAATATCAACGATGGGAGTTGGAAGCTGCCAAACTGACTCTGACCGGCAACATCGTCACCACGGCTGTGGACGAAGCCGCCACCGAAGAGCAAATCCAGGCTACCAAAGCCATTATTGCCAAAGAAAAACAACTGCTGAAACTGACGGAAAACCAGTATCGGGTGGGTGCCATCGACTACAGCACCGTGATGACTCAAAAAGGCCAAATGGCCAGTGAGTTGGCGACCCTCCCACCGCTGGAACAACAACTGACTGTGTACCGTCATGAACTGGCCATTCTGGTCGGGGCATTTCCGGCCAATGTCAAACACCAGAATTTTACCCTGAGCGCATTAAAACTGCCGGAAAAAATTCCGGTCAGCCTGCCTTCAAAACTCTTGCAGCAAAGACCGGATATTCGTGCGGTCATGGCCCAGATGAAAGCGGCAAACGCCCAGATCGGTGAAGCCCGCGCCCAGTTTTATCCGACTGTCCAACTCAGCGCCTCATTCGGTGATGCTGCCAGCCACCCCGGGATATTTTTTGATCCTGTGAGCAGCATCTGGAGTCTGGTAGGCGCTCTGTCCCAACCAATTTTCCAGGGCGGCAAGCTCGAGGCTCAGGAAGCAGAGGCTCGTGCCGCTTATGACGTGACCTACGCCAACTATCGAAGCACGGTCCTTAATGCGTTTGATCAAGTCGCCAACGGGTTACGGGCAGTTGATCATGATGCCCAAACCCTTGCTGCTGAACGTGAAGCGCTGCAGGCCTCCCAAGAGGCTCTCAAACTGGCACAAGCCAGCTACCGCGTGGGTGCCACGGATTATCTGAGTCTGTTGACCGCCGAAGTGCAATACAACACCGCCAAAATCGCCGAGATCAAAGCGCAATCACAACGCTATCAGGATACAGCAGCGTTGCTGGTAGCCCTGGGCGGTGGCTGGTGGAATCATCCGGATGTCAAGACAGCAAGCAAGCCAGACCCCAAACATTCTTAACCATTTTTGACTGAGCGCAGCCATCCTCTGCGGAGACGGAATATGAAAAAAGCATTTGTGATTGTCATCATTGGCCTGCTGATTGTTTTTGGCGGAATTTTTGGATTCAAGGCTTTCGTCAACAGTAAAATTGCTGCGGCCATGGCGCACATGCCGCCGCCAGTGGTCACTGTCAGTGCGGCCCGGGCTGAAATAGCCCACTGGCATCCACAGCTCAGCGCTGTCGCCTCGTTGACAGCCATACAAGGGGTGGATGTGACACCGCAAATTGCCGGCAACGTGACCGCCATACACTTCCATTCCGGTCAATATGTGAAAGCAGGAACGCTCCTGGTTCAAATTGATGACTCCAATCAGTTGGCGGAGTTGGCCAGTGATCAGGCCCAACTGCGGCTCGCCGCCAGCAATCTGCATCGCACCAAGCAGTTGATGGCCATCAAGGCTGCCAGTCAATCTCAGCTGGATTCCGACCAGGCCAGTTATCAGACCGATCAGGCTGCTATCAAAAACATTCAGGCCACCCTGAACAAACTGGCCATCCGCGCCCCTTTCAGTGGCTATCTGGGCATCCGTCAAGTAAATATCGGCCAATATCTGACACCAGGTACCAAAATTGTCGACCTGCAATCCTGGAGTCCTCTGTATGCCAATTTCACCCTGCCCCAGAGTGATCTGCAGAATATTCAGGTAGGGACTCCGGTGCAGGTCACTACGGATGCGCTCCCAGGCCATACATTTTCAGGCAAGATCACCGCACTGGGTTCTTCTGTCAACAGCAGCACCCGGCAAATTGACGTACAGGCGACCATCGACAATCCCAAATCCCAGCTGCGTCCCGGCCTCTTTGGAGAACTGACGGTAGTCCGCAAGCAGGAAGAAAAGGTCCTCGTCATACCCGTATCGGCCATGTCCTACAACACCTCTGGAGATTATGTCTATCTCATCAAAAAAGAAAAAAAGGATGGCAAAAGTCATGAGGTTGCTGTTCAACAGGTGGTCAAGCCCGGCAAACAGCGTGACGGTATGGTCGAAATCCTTTCCGGACTGAAGCAAGGCGATCAGGTAGTCACGGCCGGACAGGTCAAGCTGGTGAATGGCAGTCTGGTTACCATCAGTACCGACAAGTAAGGCTAGCTCATGAAATTTACTGATATTTTTGTTCGCCGTCCGGTACTTGCCACCGCACTGAGTCTGGTCATTTTTCTGCTGGGCCTGCATGCCTACACCATGATGACCGTGCGGGAATATCCCGCCCTGGTCAATACCGTGGTGACAGTCACTACCGCCTATCCCGGCGCCAACCCCAGCACCGTGCAGGGCTTCATTACCGCGCGTCTGGAAAAGGTCATCGCCAGCGCGCCCGACATCAACTATATGACCTCCAACAGCGCGGAGGGCACCTCGACCATCACGGTGTACATGAAGCTGAATTACAGCCCCAGTGCAGCGGTGGCCAATATCCAGTCCAAGGTGCAGCAGGTGACTGACCAGTTGCCTAAGGGCAGCCAACTACCGGTAATCAATGTCACTGTTGGTGACACGACCGACTTGATGTATATCGCCTTTTATGGTGATCAGTTATCCCAGCAGCAGATTACCGACTATTTGCTGCGGGTGGCTCAGCCGCGTCTGGCATCGATACACGGCGTGGGACAAGCCCAAATTCTGCCTCCCGGCGCCGGCAATGGGAATACCTATGCCATGCGCATCTGGTTGAATCCCCAGAAAATGGCGGCGCTGAATATTACTGCAGCCCAGGTTTCCCAGGCATTGACCGCCAACGATTTCATTTCTGCCGTCGGCCAGACCCGGGGTAAAACCGTTCAAAATACCATTGTCGCTACTACCAATCTGCACAATGTCAGTGAATTCCGCAACATGGTCATCAAGCAATCCGGTAACACCCTGATTCGTTTGAAAGATGTGGCTCATGTAGAGCTCGGCGCACAGTCCTACAATTCACAGGCTTTTTTTGACGGTAAGTCCGCAGCTTTTATAGGCATTCAGGAGTCTCCGTCTGCCAACTCCCTGGATGTGGCCGCAGGGGTTAAAAAATCTCTGGCACAACTGGAAAAAGCGCTTCCTCCGGGCATGCATGTAGCAATTCCTTATGATGCCAGCGCCTTCATTCAGGCCTCCATTGATGAGGTGATGATGACCATCGGCATCACCCTGGCCGTGGTGGTGCTGGTGATATTCCTCTTCCTCGGATCCTTCCGGGCCGTGATCATCCCAGCTGTGGCCATTCCCTTATCCATTGTCGGTGCGGGTCTGCTCATGTGGTCTTTGGGCTTTACCGTCAATCTGCTGACCCTGCTGGCGGTAGTACTCGCCATCGGGCTGGTGGTGGACGATGCCATCATTGTTGTGGAAAACGTCCATCGCCATATTGATGAAGGCAAAAGTCCCTTTGACGCCGCGCTGCTTACTGGGCGCGAACTGGGCGGCCCCATTGTCGTCATGTCCACCACCCTGATTGCGGTATTTGCGCCGATCGGGTTCATGGGCGGACTTACCGGCAGTCTGTTTGGTGAATTTGCTTTTACCTTGGTGGCTGCCGTCCTCATTTCCATGGTTGTGGCACTGACGCTCTCACCTATGCTCTCCAGTAAGGTGTTAAGGCCCACCAGCGAACATGGCTTTGAACATTTCATTGACCGACGTTTTGTGGGGTTACAGCGCTTTTACGATCGCCTGCTGCACGGTGTTCTGAATTATGTGCCGGTGGTCATGCTCTTTGCCGTCGTAGTATTTGCGAGCATTTACTTTCTGTTCTCCACTTCCCAATCGGAGCTTGCTCCCCAGGAAGACCAGGGGATTATTTTCAATGCAGGAACCGGTGGACCGACCATCACTCCAGATCGACTGGCCCATTACGGCAAGCAAATCGTCAAGGTCTTTGATCAGTATCCGCAAAAAAAGGCGACGTTCATGGTGACCGGCATTTCCGTCGGAGGTGGTGCCGGTACCAACAGTCTTTTTGCTGGCATACGTTTAACCAACTGGTCTGATCGATCAGTCACCGCCATGCAGATCCAGCCGAAATTGCAGCAGCAATTACAGAGTGTTCCGGGTTTGCAGGTAGCTTCTTTTCTGCCTCCGCCTTTACCCGGTTCCTCGGGAGGCCTGCCCATTCAATTCGTGCTGCAAAGTCCGGGCAGCTATGAAAAAATCAATCAGGTGGCAGACGCGGTCATCGCCAAGGCCTACCAAAGCGGTATGTTCTTTTACGTGACCAAGGATTTGCGCATCGACAATCCGGAGCTGGTCCTGAAAATCCATCGCAACATAGCCGCCAACCTGGGGCTGACCATGGCGGAAATCGCCCAGGATCTGCAGCCTCTTCTGGGGGGCAATTACGTCAACCGCTTTGCCATGGAAGGGCGGAGTTACAAAGTGATCCCGCAAGTTCCGGACAAGTTCCGCAGCGACCCGGAAGCTCTCAAAAACTACTATATTGCCACGGCCACCGGACAAATGGTGCCATTGTCGACAGTGGTATCCATTGAAACCAGGGTTGAACCTCAGTTTTTGCCTCAGTTTCAGCAGCTCAACTCGGCCACTATCCAGGCTGTGCCCAAGCCGGGAGTCACCATGGGCCAGGCGCTCACCTTCTTCCGGACCACTGCTGAAAAAATCATGCCCAAGGACTTTTCGGTCAACTACGCCAGTCAGTCCCGTCAGTATATGCAGGAAAGTGGCGGTCTGCTGACGACCTTCGTCCTCGCCATCATCCTGATTTATCTGCTGCTGGCAGCGCAGTTTGAAAGCTTCCGGGATCCACTGATCGTGTTGATTACCGTCCCCATGTCCATCAGTGGCGCACTGATATTTGTCAGCCTGGGGCTCGCCTCCATCAATATATATACGGAGGTAGGACTGATCACCCTGATCGGTCTGATTGCCAAGCAGGGTATTCTGATTGTGCAGTTTGCCAATGAGATTCAGCGCCATGAGGGGCTCGCCAAACGCGAAGCCGTGGAAAAAGCCTCCAGCATCCGCTTGCGGCCGATTCTGATGACCACCGGGGCTATGGTACTTGGGGTCACTCCCCTGCTCCTGATGCATGGTCCCGGCGCCGTCAGCCGTTTCCAGATGGGACTGGTGATTTTTACCGGGCTGTCCATTGGTGCGTTGTTCTCGCTGTTTGTGGTGCCCGCCATGTATATGGTGCTCGCCAAGGATGTCCGGGATAAGACGGAAACGACTCCCGAAGCCTCCTGAAGCAGTTAGGCAGATGATCCAAGGCTGGATGCTCCATAAAAGCATCCAGCCTTTTTTACTTGACAAAAAAACGGGCGAACAGAAGAATGTTGGGATATTAGTGCATTTGAAACGGCACAGATCATTCATAAGGTTATTTTCATGGTGAAGAAGTGTTCCCCCCGCAGTGCTCATCTGACGCAGGGGAAGCAATGACTGCCCGACGCATTGACGGTAAAGCGATAGCCAAAAAAATGCAGGCTGAAATCGCCCTGAAATGTCAGAATTTTCTCCAGATCCACGGACGTCCACCTGGACTCGCCGTTGTGCTGGTAGGGAATAATCCTGCCTCGGAAGTCTATGTCCAGAAAAAACGCGATACCTGTAAAAGCGTGGGTATCCATTCCTTGGCTATTAATTTATCCAACGATACCAGCCCCGACGCATTGCTCCATAAAATTGCCGAGTTGAATGCCGAAGAGAGTATTGATGGTATTCTCGTGCAGTTACCCCTACCCCCCCAGTTTGATCCGGAAGTCATCATCGAGGCGATTGCCGTCGAGAAAGATGTGGATGGCTTTCATCCCTACAACATCGGCAGGCTAGCCCTGCGGGCGCCGCTGCTGCGCTCCTGTACACCAGCCGGCATCATGACCCTGCTGGAAGACATCGGCACGGATATTCGGGGGAAAGAAACCGTCATTGTGGGTGCCTCCAATATTGTCGGCCGCCCCATGGCTCTGGAGTTGTTACTGGCCGGGGCTACGGTCACCGTTTGTCATCGTTTTACCCGTGATTTGCAGGCTCATGTCGAGCGCGCGGAAATCCTGATTGCTGCAGCCGGCAAACCCGGGCTGATTCCGGGGCACTGGGTACGCGAGGGCGCGGTGGTCATTGACGTCGGCATCAACCGCCTCGCCAATGGCCGCCTGACCGGCGATGTGGAATTTGCCGAAGCCGAAAAGCGCGCATCCTGGATTACCCCGGTCCCCGGCGGAGTGGGTCCCATGACCGTGGCAACTCTCCTGCAGAACACGCTGCTGGCTGCAGAGCAACGTCAAGCCCATGACTGAAACCCTTCAAAGCAACACCGAGGAAAATCCCCTCTCCCTCGATAATCCCGACCTGTATTTCAATCGGGACCTAAGCATCCTTGCCTTCAATCAGCGGGTTCTGGCTCTGGCCGATGATCCCCGTGTTCCTCTTCTCGAACGTCTGCGTTTTCTGACCATTGTTTCCAGCAATCTGGATGAATTTTTTGAAGTCCGTATGGCCGGACTTCTGCAAAGGCGGAAGTTTGGTGCAGGTCCACTGGGTCCAGACATGCTGGGACCGCATCGAGAAATTACCGCTGTGGCGCAAATGGCCCATGAGATCATCCACGAGCAATATCTTTGCCTGAATCAGCGTCTGCTGCCGGCGCTGACCAAGGAAGGCATCCGCCTGCTGCGCCGGAAAGAATGGCGGGCCGCACAAAAACGCTGGATCAGTAATTATTTTCAGACCGAAGTCATGCCGCTGCTGACTCCCCTCAGCCTGGATCCCGCTCACCCCTTTCCCAAAGTGCAGAACAAGGGACTGAATTTTGCCATTGTTCTGGAAGGACAGGATGCCTATGGTCGGCGTAGCCCCATCGCCATCGTCCAGGCTCCCCGGATTTTGCCACGCATCATCCAGATTCCGGAGCAGTTGGCTGGACCCAGTGATTTCGTCTTTCTCTCCTCAGTCATCCACGAGCATGTGACCGCGCTGTTTCCAGGCCTGAAAATCCAGGGCTTTTATCAGTTTCGGGTCACCCGCAACAGCGAGTTGTTTGTAGATGAGGAAGAAGTGGACAACCTCCTCGATGCCCTGGTGGACGAATTACCCATGCGCCCTTTCGGTGAGGCTGTGCGCCTGGAAGTCGCCAGCAACTGTCCCCGGGAAGTGGTGGATTATCTGCTCAAGCATTTCGAACTGGCAGACGACAACCTCTATTCACTCCCAGGCCCAGTGAACCTGTCACGCCTGGCGGCCATTATTGACATGGTGCCGCGCCAGGACCTGCTTTTTCCGCCTTTTGTACCTGGCCTCCCCAGTACCTGCTCACGCCCGGAAAACATCTTCGCGCATCTGAGTGAAGCCCCCATTTTGCTGCATCATCCCTATCAAAGTTTTACCCCGGTCCTGGACTTTGTGCGTCAGGCAGCGGCTGATCCTCAGGTCATCGGTATCAAGCAGACTCTGTACCGCACTACCCCCGACTCCCCCCTGATTGATGCCTTGATCGAGGCGGCCCTGGCGGGCAAGCAGGTCACGGCGGTGGTCGAGCTCAAGGCGCGCTTTGATGAAGCCAATAACATCCGCCTGGCAGAGCGCCTGGAAGAAGTCGGCGTGCAAGTGGTGTACGGAGTGGTCAACCACAAGGTCCACGCCAAAATGATTCTGGTGTTGCGCCGCGAAGAAGAAGGCATTCGCCTCTATGCCCATTTGGGAACCGGCAATTACCATCCCCGCAACGCCCGGATTTATACCGACTTGAGTCTGCTGACCGCCGATCCGGACATTACTGCCGATATGAATGACTTGTTCATGCACATCACCGGCATGGGTAAGGTGCCGCAATTGCGCCGTCTTCTGCAAAGTCCGTTTACCCTTTTCGACGGACTCATACAGGCCATTGCAGCAGAAGCGCGCAGGGGCAGTGATGGGCATATTCTGGCCAGGGTGAACGCCCTGGTGGAGCCGGAACTCATTCGCGCCCTGTATCGGGCCTCTCAGGCAGGTGTCAAAATTGATCTGATTGTGCGCGGAGCCTGTGCGCTGCGCCCCGGCATCCCCGGTGTTTCCGAAAATATCCGGGTGCGCTCCATTGTCGGCCGTTTTCTTGAGCACAGCCGGGTGTATTATTTCGGCAATGGTCGCCATCCCAAGTTATGGATTTCCAGCGCCGACTGGATGGGGCGTAATTTGTTTCGCCGTTTGGAAGTGGCTGCCCCCATCAATGAGCCGGAACTTCGTGCCAGGGTCCTGGAAGAAACCTTGCAGCTTTATCTGCAGGATGATTGCAATGCCTGGCAGATGAACAGCGACGGCAGCTACACCAGCCTGCGGCAAAACCCCAGCGAAGACTGTCACGCTGCCCAGGAAATCCTCCTCAAGCATTATGATCGCAGTAGCCATCATGCCTGAAGGGAAACCCAGGCCATGATCCGGACCCTGGTATTGAACAGCAAGGGCGGTGCGGGAAAAACCACCGTGGCCACCAATCTGGCCAGTCTTCTGGCCCTGCATGGTTCAGTACTCATCGCCGATCTGGATCCGCAACAATCTTCTGTCCACTGGGCCCGGCGTCGCTCCGCTCAGTTGCCGAAACTGCAGGTTCTGGAAGATGCCGAACGCGACTTCCGCGATTACCCGCCCAGTGATTATGTGGTGATGGATGCTCCCGCCGGACTCAAAAAAAAGCGCCTTGAAGACATGCTGGGCGAAGTGGAAGTCCTGCTGGTGCCCATTGGGCCTTCAGTATTCGATCTGGACGCCAGTCAGTTGTTTCTCAAAAAACTGCAAGAAATCAAACGCTATCGCAAGGGCAAAGTACGGATGGGGGTCATCGCCAACCGGGTCAATGCCCGGACGCGCGGCGCTCAGCATCTACAGTCAGTACTGGCCGAATGGAATCTACCGGTGGTGGCCACTCTGCGGGACAGTCAGATGTATGTCCGCGCGGCCCAATCCGGAGTAGGGATTGCCGACCTGCGCTCAACAGAAAATCGCCTTGAATTGCCGCAATGGGCACGGATATTACAGTTTGTGAGGGAGGATGGTGGTGGAAGAGGAACTTAAATTACAAATCATGGACGATACCCCCCAGGTCTGGAAAAACATCGTCGCCCACCCTCTGCTGGCCATCACCCAAGCCCCTCCTCTGCAACTCCATGCCTTTTATTATGATAGTCGGGATAATGCCCTGCAGCGCGCGCGTCTGGCCTATCGAATCCGCCGCGAAGACGATGCCTGGGTAGCTACCCTCAAGGCCAGTGGTCAGTCAGCGGGAGGGCTGCATCAGCGGCCGGAATGGAATGTGCCGGTGGACAGTAATACCCCTGACCTGAATGTTTTTCAGGACAGCGAGGCAGCGACCCTACTGGCACCTTATCGGGAACTATCCCTGCAGGTGATTCTGGAAACACGCTTTGAACGTCATGAAAGCCGGGTTACCCACCGTGATGGCAGTGAAATCATTGTGGCGCTGGATCATGGAGAAATTCTGGCCCGGGGCCAGCGCGAAGCTATCCGCGAAGTGGAACTCGAACTCGCCCACGGTGATGCGGCGGCGGTACTCGAAATGGGCGCAGCGCTCTGCCAGGACCTGCCCCTGATTCCCGACCAGGAAAGCAAACTTTTTCGTGGATTACGGCTCGCCGGACTGCTGCCCGAAGAAAAACCTCGCGATAATGCCCTCCCCCTGCGGCGTCGGGAAAATGCCGGAGACGCTTTCAGCCAAATGTTCATCTGGCAGCTCCAGCAGATCATTCATGACGTTCGCAAGCATTGGGCCAAACCCGATGCCGAGAGCTTTCACGAATTGCGCAAAAGCGTGCGCAGTTTTCGGGCCAGCCTGCGTTTCTGTCGGTCTCTCGATCCCGCCGACCCCCTGCAGCTTTTTCGCATACCGCTTCAGGAGTGGTTTCATCAGCAAAACTCCCAGCGCGATTATGAAGCCTTACTGGGCTATTGGACGGAAATCGCTACCATCCTCGACCTGGAGCCGAAGCATCTCCAGGAGGTCTTGCAGGCCCAGATCCCCCAGACATCCGGATCATTGTCACAACTTGTGTCCATCTTACTGAAAATATGGGCGCTTTTGTTACGTCAACCGTTACACCGGGAGCAAAGCCTCCAGGATTTCAGCGAAGCGCAACTCCAGCGGGAATACCGCAAACTCATGGCGGCGGGCAAGCTATTAGCCGAGCACCCGGAGGCTCTCCATCCCCTGCGCATCCGCATCAAGAATTTCCGTTACGTACTGATGACCCTGGCCCCCTTATGGCCAGGCAAGGACAGTAAGGCGCTGCTGAAATTACTGACCACCCTGCAAGGCATTGCCGGTGAAATCCACGATGCCGACATGGCTGGCCAATACCTCAAACCGTTAACCAGCCAGCGTAAATCGGGCGTCGCCTTTCAGGCCGGGGCACTATTAGGCTTCCTGATGGGGCGGGAAGCCCGGCAACGCAAAAAGTTTCTCAAGTTCTGGTTACGTCTCGAATCCACACCCAGACCCTGGGATATTTGACGTTGCGTGCTGCTTCAAGCAGCACCCGGATACGCACGCTGGATGACTTCGGCCAAATCCCGGGATAGATGCGGCTTGGCGGCCAGCAGTTGCAGTGCCTGAATCATGGCTTTCTGGCGGACGTCATCATAACGCTGCCAGCGACTGAGAGGCGTAGCCAGGCGTGCAGCGGTCTGGGGATTGATGTCATCCAGACGGCGAATCTGCTCTGCAAAAAAAGCATAGCCTGAGCCATCGGCGGCATGAAAAACCGTAGGATTCACCGTAAAAGCCCCGAGCACGGCACGTACCCGATTAGGTACCTTCCAGTCAAAGGCCGGATGCACCAACAGGTGTTGCACCTGACGCAGGGTATCGGCGCGGGGAGCCATGGCCTGAATCGCAAACCACTTATCGATCACCAGCGGATAATCCTGCCATTTCTGGTAGAAATCCATCAGGATATCTTCGGCATCATGAAGAGGATGCTGGACCAGCAACTGGAATGCCGCCAGACGATCAGTCATGTTATCGGCCTGCACATATTGCTGACGGGCATGCAGGGTCATATCGTCTTCGCGATGGCGATCACTGAACACCAAATAACTCAAGGCCACATTACGCAGGCGGCGGCGTCCAATGGACAGTCCATCCCGCGCATATGCTCCTACCAGATCATGATACAGATGCAACCATGCGTCGTGGAAATGATGGCCAATATGGCTGAGCAGGGCATCCCGCGCCTGATGAATGGCATCTACCGCAATCACCGGCATTTGTTCGCCGATGTAGTCTTCGCTGGGTAAAGACAGCAATTCGGCCCGAAAAGCCGGGTCCATGGTGCCGTCCTGCAAGGTGGCCGCCAAAGCCCGTTCCAGCGCGTCGGGCAGCTGCTGTACGGTGCCGGGGTTCTGCACTCCGGCCAGGAGAGCTTGCAGGGCCAACTCCTGGGTGCTTTCCCAGCGATTGAAAGGGTCATCATCCACACAGGCCAGAAAACTGCGGGATTGGTCATCCAGCGCATTTTCCAGCCGCACCGGTGCGGAAAAACCCCGTAACAATGACGGTATCACCGGATCGGATTGCTCGGTAAACGTCCAGGTTTGGGTGGCTTCCTCCAGTACCAGCACCTTCTCATGGTCACCACAGCCATCCAGCGCGGTCTTTGCGCCTTGGGTATTGATCAGGGCCATGCGTACAGGAATGGGTACCGGCTCTTTCCGGGATTGTCCGGGAGTGGGCGGTGTGCTTTGTGACAAGGTCAGCGTATAGGTCTGTGCTTTGGGATCATAAATACCCTGGGCCTTGACCAGCGGCGTGCCCGCCTGGGCATACCAAGTCCGAAAGCGCGACAGGTCCGCGTGGTTGGCGTCTTCCAGGGCTTCTACAAAATCCTCAATGGTCACCGCATGCCCGTCGTGGCGTTCAAAATACAGATCGGTACCGCGCCGAAAACCTTCCTTACCCAGCAAGGTATGGAGCATCCGCACCAGTTCCGCCCCTTTTTCATAGACGGTGGCGGTGTAGAAGTTATTGATTTCGGAGTAGGCATCGGGACGCACCGGATGGGCCAGAGGCCCGGCATCTTCGGGAAACTGGGCGGCACGCAGGCGGCGCACATCGCCAATCCGCTGTACTCCCCGGGAATTCATGTCCGCGCTGAATTCCTGATCGCGAAAGACCGTCAGGCCTTCCTTGAGGCTGAGTTGAAACCAGTCGCGCAGAGTCACCCGGTTGCCGGTCCAGTTGTGAAAATACTCATGGGCAATCACCGACTCAATGCCCAGGTAATCGGTATCGGTTGCGGTTTCGGGGCTGGCAAGTACATATTTGGAATTGAATATGTTAAGCCCCTTGTTTTCCATGGCCCCCATATTGAAGCTGTCAGTCGCCACAATCATGTAGCGGTCCAGATCATATTCGCGTCCATACACTTCTTCATCCCAGCGCATGGCCCGCTTCAGGCTTTCCATGGCCTGGCCGCAGGCATTCAGATCCCGTTCGGCCACATAAATTTCCAGGGCCACCTGCCGTCCGGACTGGGTGGTGAACGTATCCCGCATGGCGGCGAGATCTCCGCCCACCATGGCAAACAAATAAGCCGGCTTGGGATAAGGATCTTCCCAACGTGCCCAATGCAACCCCCCGGCCTCTTCTCCTTGGGCCACACAATTACCATTGGCCAACAAGACCGGACAGGTTTGCTGGGGCCCATGCAGGGTAACCGTAAATTTCGCCAGACAATCCGGACGGTCCAGATAATAAGTAATGCGCCGAAACCCCTCCGCCTCACATTGCGTCAGAAACTGCCCTCCGGCATGGTATAAACCCGACAGCGCCGAATTGGCAGCAGGATGAATGCGCACCCGGGTTTCCAGAATAAATTCCACTGCTGGTTGGAACAAAGTCAGCCCCGAATCATCCACCCGATAGGCACTTTCCGGCAATGTCTGACCATCCTGCCGAATCTCCAGCAACTCGAGCCCTTCACCATCCAGGTGAAGCTCCTCTACCGGCTCCGGACTCTGACGCTGAAAATGCAAGCGGGCTGACACTTCGGTATTATCAGGATCCAGATGAACATCCAGGACGATGTCCGTAATGAGATACGCCAATGGCTGATAATCGCTCCGATGAATCAGCGGGGTATTTTCTGAGGTGATCATCATTGACAGGCTCCATTTTCCAAACTACCAATATGTTGAACAAAATCCGCCAGACTTGAACTATCCAGGCCGTGTGCCAGAACAGTCTGATGCTGGGCATTACAATAAATCAGGGTAGGCGTAGCGACCTCGCCACTGTCGCTGAGCAGCTTGGTATTGTTTTCTACCGCCGCCAAAGTAGCCTGGTCGGGATGCTGCGCCGGGGTAATACCGCCCTCTTCCGTCGCCTCGTCAAAGCCCTTTTCATTAGCCGCCATGGCCGCTGCCGGGTTACTGGCCCCCAGAATTGCGGCGGCTTTACCGGCACTGCTGGGTTTCAGGAAAGCCACCACCACATAGCGGACCCGCAGTTTGCCCGCCGCGATGAGGGGTTGGGCTTGCTCATAAAATTTGTGGCAATAAATACAGTTCGGATCCACAAAGGCGGTGAGCTCCGGACCTTTACTGCCCAGCACAAAACTGTCGGCATGGGCAGCCTTTTCTGCGAGAGTGGCGGCCGTAGCCGGCTTGGAGATGAGCCCCAGCTTGATCATATCCGCATGGGCAGCATCCTGACCCTGCCGGTTCAGCACCGGACCCGCCACCAGATACTGACCATCACCGGTGGCATAGGCAATGGTGGGGTGCCCTTGCATGGAAACTTCGATACCCGTCAAACCGCCGGGACCGGGAAACACCTTTTCAGCGTTGGCCTGACCGTGGGTCACTTCATTGAGCAGCTGTTTGGCCCCCTGCAGGCTCAGAGTCTGACCCATGGCAGTGTCGGGGCCGGTAGCAAAACGCTCAATGACCGCCCCTGTCAAACCACCAATAATCAACAGTCCCACCGCCAGCGCAATCGAAGATTTATCCATGAATGAAAGGGATCCTGTGTGTTCCGTGAGTAATAGCCAGTGATTGTAAACCGCTGTAATCACCAAGGCCAGCGTGACCAGGCCAAGCCACGCAGCAGTCAGACGCTGATCAGCTGCCTTAGCCGGCTTGTTTTCATTCAGAGTCTGGTACCGAAGATGGGGGAGTTACCTGGACTTACAGATTCTGACCCAGGCGCAGCAGTCCCACCACTTTACCCTCAATGTGCAAATCATCGCGGGACAGATCGACCTCAATGGGAGAATAATCCGGATTTTCGGGCAGGAGCCGCACTTGGGTACCCTCGCGCTGCCAGCGCTTGACCGTGACTTCGCCATTCACCCGAACCACCACCATCTGACCATTCTGGGGAGTAAAGCCAGGCTCCTGGCGTACTGCAAGAATATCGCCATCGAGAATAGCGGCATCGCGCATGCTCATGCCCTGCACCCGCAACAGATAGTCCGCTCCCGGCGCAAACAGAACGGGGTCCACCGGCAATTGTCCCTCACGAAACTCCTCGGCAAGCATGGGATAACCCGCCGCCACGCGCCCCACCAAGGGCAATCCGACTTGAGGTAAGTCGCCACTTTCCGTGCCATAGTCAGACAGGCGAATTCCCCGCGCTGTCCCCTGTTGCAACTCCAGATAGCCCTTGCGGGCGAGCATGCGCAAATGGGTCTCGGCGGCGTTGGGAGAACGAAAGGCAAAAGCTTTCATCAGTTCCGCCCGGGTTGGGGGCAGGTTATCTTCCGCTACCCGGTGACGAATCCAGGCGAGAATTTCAGCCTGTCGCGGGGTCAGTGCTTCCACAGCATATCTCCGGGATGGTGGCATTTCATTCCTGTAATTTTATACAGAAAGTGTTTTACAACGCAAACCCCATCGCCTGGAGCTTGACCCGGGCCACCGGATGTCCCAAGGAAGCAGCCTTGCTCAACCACTGTAGCCCTTCGGCCGGGTCCCGGGTAAAACCCAAGCCGTTCAGGTAGCAGATGGACAACCATTCCATGGCATCCACCTGGCCCTTTTTGGCCGCCAGATGCAACCACTCCGCCGCAATTTTCTGCTCCTCTTCGGCAAAAAACTCCAGCCCCACCTGGAGCATGGCGTCCACGTCCCCAGCGTTAGCCTGCATGATGGCCTCTATGCGTTCAGGATTCAGCGTAATCGGAATACGGGTAGCCAGATCTTCCAGCGACACCAGGGAACGGTCGCGCTCGATACCGGCCCGGCGCCGCTCCACCGTCACATTTTTCACGCCCCCGTCGGCCACCCAGTGCTGCACAGTGCGCATGGCCTTGCCCGTCAACAGGGCCGCTGTCTGGGTGCTGATCAGGTGCCGCATAATGTCTTGTCCATTATTGTTGGGTCCAATGGTTTCCACAGTATAACCAAACTGCCCGGAAGCGCCATCCTTCCTGCGTTTCAGCGTCGGTAAGTAGCATAGCACTATGACCATATTGACCGTTACCGCACCCGGATAAGTAATGTTTCGCAAGAAAGTTGTTTACGATTACTCTTGAGCTGGCCGTTTGCAAGCGCAAATGATAAGGCGTATAAACACCCATGCACACAAACACAGGTTTTGGAGGGCATCATGAATACCGTGCGCTGGAATATCGCCGTATCGCCGGAGGTGGATCAGTCCGTACGCATGTTCATCGCCGCACAAGGTGGCGGGCGCAAGGGCGACCTGTCGCGCTTCATCGAAGAGGCGGTGCGCGTCTACCTGTTTGAGCAGGCTGTCGAGCAAGCCAAGGCCGCAACGGCCGGTATGAGCGAGGCCGAACTGAACGATCTCATCGACGAGGCTGTGCAGTGGGCGCGTGAGCATTGATGCGGGTCGTTCTCGACACTAATGTGCTGCTCGCCGCGCTGATTGCATCACACAGTCCCCCCGACATACTCTATCGCGCCTGGCTTGCGGCGCGTTTTGACCTGGTGACAGGGGTGGCGCAGCTCGACGAACTGCGCCGCGTGAGCCGTTACCCGAAACTCAAGGCCATTTTGCCCGCACATCGCGTCGGCACAATGATCAACCACATTCAGCGCGCCATCGTGCTGAACACGCTTCCCCCGTTACCGGACGGCGTCGCTGCCGACGATCCGAACGATACCTTCCTGTTGGCAATGTCACTGGCCGGCGAAGCCGATTATCTGGTGACTGGCGACCGTCGCGCCGGACTACTGCAACGTGGCAGCATCGGCCGCACACGCATCGTCACACCGGCCACCTTCTGCGCCGAGGCGCTTTGACGCCCTGCGTCGGTCCGCTGCTTGCCCACCACGTTACTCAACGGCCTTGGTCATGCTTATCCAGATTTTCCTTTGAACGTGCAACGGCTTTCTTTCTGTTCGGTGCGTTGCAGCAATTCTTCTTCGACGGCAACAAGCGCAGCTCTCGCTTCATGATGAACGGCGTCCTCATGTCTCACGGCATCGACGCCATCAGCGTGCCCGCTGCCAAGGCGCAGGAGTTCAACGAAAAAATGCTGCGCTTCTATCTCTCGAAGAACGCCACGGAGATGATGGATTTCCTCGCCGGCTGCCACCCGGATGCAGAAGCCATTCTCCCGCCCCCCGAGGAAGAGCGAAGCCACGACAGCGGAATGGAGACGTAATCATGGACTGGATCGAGAACGGGGAGCTATGAACTCGTTTCAATCACGGAAATCTCACGGTCAACTGAATGGTATTAGTACAGCCATTATCGAACAAGGATCGGCAAAAGAAGTGCTCAGGATAGTTCCAGTCGGCGCTCGATGCGCTGGATGCGCTCGATCAGTTTATCGAGGGTGATCTGTTGCCTGGCATCGGTTTCTTCGCTCAGGTTGATCTCACGTTTCACTAGGTTCATGGATTGTTCCAGCACCAAACTATCGATTTCATCGCTCATCGTCCTGCGCCCTCCTCTTCTCGTAGATTGATTCTGCCATTCAGGAAAAACGTCCGGTTTATGATAAGTGCTGTTCCACCCAATCCACGACACGCAATCCCGGAACGCGCTCGAACTCCCGCAGGTTGTTGGTCACGATGATCAATCCCAGGCTTCTGGCGTGGCCTGCGATCATCTGGTCATAAGGCCCGATGGACTTGCCGATCCTGGCCAATTCAGCGCGGAGCTGTCCGGTATGCCTAGCGGCTTCGCTCCCGTATTCGAGTACTTCGAGGCGGGCGGAGAAACCTTCGATTTCGGTCAGGTTGCGTTCCGGTGCCTGTGACTTCTCCGCGCCATAGACCAACTCCATCAAGGTGACGGTGCTGATGGCCATTTGCCCGTGGTGGCGACGGAACTGTTCGCGGATCTCCGGTGCTTTGTTTTTGATGGTATAGATGCAGATGTTGGTATCCAGCAGGTATTTGATCACAACGGTTCCCGGATCTGGTGGGCGGGTTGCTCTCGACACCGAACAGTCAACTGGACGTGTTTACCGGTTCTGGCCAACATGTCCACCAATGCGTCAATGGTGAACTTAATCGCCTTCTTGTGGATCACGTCAGAAACACGCGGGCGTGTCACACCCAGAATTTCCGCTGCATCGGCTTGCTTCAGATTCTTCTCTGCAATCCATTCTGCCAGATCAGTCATCAGGGAATATTTGATACTCAACTTTTCAGAGATAATCCGTTGCGATTCGGCCTTCAGGGTGGCCGCTTCTTCCGGCGCAAACCCCAGGTCCGCGAACACGTTGCCACCTACGGGGGTAATATGCATGGATTGGGTCTCGATAGTCATGGCTTACTCCTTTCCTGGATAACCAACCTGCACCAACCACATCAAAGGATTTCCAGTCATCCGGTTCCAGCCCTGCCTGAACCCGACTCAACTGGTGTCCCGCTTCCTTGCGCGCCTGAAGGGTGAAGATGCCGTCATCCTTTATGTCTCGCAGAGCAGATCCTCGCTAGTCAATGGGTTTCTCGCGCATACCGCCCTTAACCATCATTAACATCAGTGTATCAGACTTTATACGCGACACAAATCCATATTTCCAACTTCACTACGAAGTGGCTGAGTATCAAACTGATGATGTTGTGATGGGGCAGACGCTGGAACAGGTGAACGGAGAACGGAGCGCATCCAACAAACCTGTCCCGCCATTGCCCATCATCTGGCTCAGACTGGGCGGGGTGCTGCGGTAGTCAGGGCCATGATCGAATCCAACCGCCAGAAGGTGCCATGGTTTTCTGTTGCTGAAATTACCCTTAAAGGGTAATCTTTCAGTCATGGAGAAAAGGAAACCCCACTACTGCCTTGTCGAGATACAAAGCCATGTGCGCACGGTGGGTGTTGCGGCCTTTACCATAACGGCGAGAAAGAACGGGTTAGCCATGGGTCTGACTACTTCAGAGATGGTGGATGTGGTTGGTGCGCTTACTCAGGGGTGTTTTTTCAAAAGCATGACCACCCATGCAGATCCCCGACTGTGGCAAGATGTGTATCACGCCACGGTTCCAGGCGGCAAGGTGGCCTACATCAAGGTAACGGCCTTTATTGATGGGCGTCCGCCTGTCATTCAGTTCAAGGAGAAATGACCATGACACGGCAATGCATGAGTTGTGGGCATCATGGAATGGTGCGCGATGAAGATCATCAGGAGCATTTGCGCTTTAACGGTGAGTCGGTGGTTCTGACTGGCCTTACGGGTTGGTTTTGTCCGGTTTGCGGTGATGGCGAACTGGATCCGGAAAGTAGCGTCCGATTTGCTACGGTTCAGGATGACCTGATACATCGTGCTCGTGCCCGGCAAAGGGAAGAGATTCGGCGCATCCGCAAGAAGTTGCGGCTCACACAATCCGAAGCGGCGAAACTTACGGGGGGGGGTCGCAATGCGTTTTCGCGGTATGAACGCGGTGAGGTGTCACCCATGCCTGCGGTCCTGCATCTTTTGCATCTGCTGGACAGGCATCCCGAGTTGTTGCAGGAGATCGAACGTGGGTGAAGGTGGGGTCAACTGAATGGTATTAGTACAGATATTATCGAACAAGGACCTGCAAAAGAAGCACTCAGGATAATTCCAATCAGCGCTCGATGCGCTCGATCAGTTTATCGGCAGATGTTGGTATCCAGCAGGTATTTGATCACAACGGTTCCCGGATCTGGTGGGCGGGTTGCTCTCGACTTTCCATGAAGTCGGCGCTGACCCCTTCTCTGTCAAACCAGCTCTCCCAGGACTCTCCGGCAGGAATGAGAATCCGCACACGGCCCAGGGCGACCACATCCACGCGCTTCACGTCTGCCGGGAAGGCTATTGACTTGGGTAGGCGTACCGCTTGGCTGCGGTTGATCTGAAAAACGGTGGCTTGCTCCATCGAAGCTCCTCAAATGGTATATGGCGGCAGGATATCCATACAAGCTCCTGCTGTCAATCAGGAAATTTTGCGGCTGAGGCAGCGCAGGCCCTGAGACCGGGTGTCCATCATGGCATGGCGACACCCCTTCATTCCGCAATGGCGCGGTAAAAACGGCGACATTTTCCGGGCGAAAAGGGCATGGCGTTGTAAATGACGCGACATTTTTAGCTCAAATCGGTTTTGGCGCTGTGAAACACGCGCAAAGCTTCTGAAACAATGGGTGAACCCTCGCTGTCAGGGAATGGGAAAGCTTTGGAAACGTCGTGTCTATCTTATGGAATCATCATATTAACAATAAGTTATCGAATAATAAACCCGGAGATCCAAAATCAGGCACGAATCATGCTTAATAGAAAACGTACGGCGCCCACAGCGCTGTCCGAACAGTTTAACTCACAAGGAGCCTACTCATGAGCATGAAAGTACAGCAAGCCAAGCGCGCGGCAGAAGCCGGTTTTACCCTCATCGAACTGATGATCGTCATTGCCATCATCGGCATCTTGGCGGCCATCGCTATTCCGAAGTATGAGAAGTATGTGGAGACTGCAAAAGCAACCACAATTACCCAAGACTTTCACCAAGCAGTAACACAAGTTGCAGCGGCCCAAGCAGCGGCTGCGGCTGGACAAGTAACGTCCGCCCCAACTTTCCCTAATATGCCTAACGGCGCACAAATTACCTACGCACCAACTTCGGTTACTAGTACTGGAATTAGTTCAGGTACTGGAGATGTTACTATTGACCTTGATCCTGGCACCACATCAACGACGACAGCCACAGCGGTATCAAACGCTCTTACTGCCGCTAATATTAGTGCCAGTTCAAGCGGCTCAACGGCAACCGTCACTGCCAACGGTGGCATCTCTTACAAAGCCAACTGAAGTTAGTAACTTACAAACAAAGCAGCCCCTTGGGGCTGCACCTTTCTGACAGCGCTCTAATGCACATATCAACAACAATTTCAGAACTCTCTCGAAAAGGTCAAACCATGCCCAACTCAACAATAATCATTCAGAGAAACAGCGGATTCACCCTGATCGAGCTCATGATCGTCATTGCCATCATCGGTATTCTGGCGGCCATTGCCATCCCGCAATATTTTGCCTACATCGAAACCGCCAAGGCGCAAACGGTGGCAGGCAATCTCAAAATGGCGGTGGATGCGGTGACCAATGCTTTTGCCGCAAGTAACAACGGCGACAAAACCGATATATACAGCACCCTCAATGGCCAATCGGCCCATGATGTGGCGGATCCGGTGTATGGCACCGGTACTCCGGCTTTTGTGACCGGCGGCACAGCTTCAGCCTGCGGACAAGTGGCCATCAGTGCCAGCACCATCAGCCAGTCAGCCCCCCAGCAAGTATCGGTGATGGTCAAGACCACGGGTTGCAGTGGCAATCTCGGCACGGTCATCGCCAGAGCCTGCAGCGCCGCAGGTTTTCCATCCGCCGCCACAGGCAGCGGTGTCCTCATCACCCAAAACGGGAAAGTGACTCCCTAGATACACAAGGAGAACGACCATGAACGAAACCGAACGGCAAGAACGCATCCAGTCCCTCCAGAAGCTCCGCCATCACCTGCTCCATCGTCGCGAAGAACGGGGCGCGCCGGTGGCCAGCATCGATATGGAACTGAACGTGGTGCGCAGCGAGTTACAGGCCATTTATGCCCTGCGCCGCAGTCAGGCCCAGCCCGCAGCCAACAGCCCGCATCACGCGGTTCGGCACGCCTGAAGGCGCTGCGCTTGGGCAGCGGGACAGCGTCGTGCGGGTTGGCGACCCTGCCCACCAGTACCCCGCCCGCGCTGAATCATGTCTCGAGACCCGAAAAGTCCGCGTCCACCCCGCTCCCCCTGGCGGCGAATATGGTCACGCCTGGAAAAAGACAAAGCCGATCCCCACTCCCGGCTCGGGCAGTATCTGGCCTTTCGCAAGGCCGTTACCGAAATCATGGCCCATACCCGAGAGGAACACATCCTGCTGGAGTCCCTCTGCAGCCTGGCTGTCGAATGCAGCCCGGTCAAGTTAGCCTGGGTCTGCCGGATAGAGCCAGACCAAAGCCTACATACTCTGGCCGATGCGGGTGATACCGCCTATCTCGACAGCTTTGTAGAAAGACGAACAGGGCTTCCGGTTGATCACGGCCCGTTGATCAAAGCCTGGCAGGAACAGGTGGCGCTGTACAACGAGCCTTTTCAGGACGGCCCCTTGCGTGAAGCATGGCGGCATAATCTCCGGCCTTTTCAACTGCGTTCCATGGCGGTATTACCCATCCATCGCGATCATCAACCCTGGGCCTTGCTGGTGCTCTATGATCGCGATCGTCAGGCTTTTCCCCGGGACTGCCAGCTGGTGCTGGAAAGCGTGGTCCGCCAGGTCAGCGAGGCCCTGGAAGACTGGGTGGACATTCTTCGCGAACGGGTGGAGCGGGAACACCAGTTGCTGCTGGGGGCCGCCCTGCAATCCGCCGAGGACGGGGTAGTCCTGACCGATGCCGAACGGCGGATTTTGTATGTGAATGCGAGCTTTACCCGCATGACCGGCTATACCCTGGCGGAAATCAGCCAGTATGGATTGCATCATCTGCAAGGGCCGCGCACTGATCCGCGCACTCTGGCGGAAATTGACGGGGCGCTCTGCGGGCAGGGCTTTTTCAATGGCCGTCTGCTCAATTACCGCCGGGACGGGCAGACTTTCTGGAATCACTTGAGCATCATCCCCATTTATCAGCGCGACGGCGAAATCAGTCATTATGTGGGCATACAGCGCGATGTGACCCATGAATGGCTGGCCCGGGAACAACTGGAATACGAAGCCAGCCACGACCGCCTGACCGGACTCGGCAACCGCCGCGCGCTCATGGACCAGGTAGCCATCACCCTGCCCCGGGTGCAGCGCCATACCGGGTCACTGGCGGTTTGCATGATTGATCTGGATTATTTCAAACCCATCAATGATCTCTATGGCCATGAGGCCGGAGATCATGTGCTGCGGGTCATTGGTCGCCGCCTGCACAGTACCTTGCGCCGCAGTGATTACGTGGCGCGCCTGGGTGGTGATGAATTTGTGCTGCTCATCGAGGGTTTCCACAGTCTGGAAGACCTGGAAATGCTCCTGATCAAAATCGAGTTGGCCGTCAATGAACCCATCCATCTGCAAAGCGGCAAGGTGGTAGGGGTGCGACTGAGTATGGGGATCTGTTTGTACTCACCCGATTTTTCCGGTGATTTTGACACCCTGCTGCGTTATGCGGACCAGGCGCTGTACCGCGCCAAGGCCAACAAACGCCAGCGCAGTCGCTACTGGGAACTGTTTACCGTGGAAGATCGTCCTGCTGAGGCGGGAAACGCAGACAGGCCCAGAACAATCCGAACATCGCTATCAGGGAGTGATGCAGATGAAAATTGAGCGGAATCATGAGCAGAATTCGACTCTGCAAACCCGCATTCTGATCGTGGATGATCAGTCCACCGGGCGCAAGATTCTTGAAAAAATCATTCAGGATGTCTCTCCCCATTTATGCGTGGACTGCTTTGCAGACCCCCGGGAAGCCCTGGACAGCATCCAGCAGTACATTCCCGACCTGATTCTGGTGGATTATAAAATGCCCGGCATGGATGGCTTGGAGTTTACCCGAAAGGTGCGTCGCACAGCAGGTTGCCAGGATGTGCCTTTGGTGATTGTCACGGTCATACAAGATACGGTCGTGCGTTATCAGGCACTGGAGGCGGGCGCGACAGATTTTTTGACCCGACCTCTGGATGCGGTGGAATGTCAGGCCCGCTGTCGCAACCTGCTGCATTTGCGGACCCAGCAAAAATTGCTGAGGGACCGTTCCTACTGGCTGGAAAACCAGGTAGCCATGGCCACTACCGAAATTCGTCAGCGCGAGCAGGAAACCCTTTCCCTGCTGGCCCGGGTTGCCGAATACCGTGACAACGAAACCAGCTGTCATATCATGCGCATGGGTAGGTACGCGCGGATGATTGCCGAAGGATTAGAGCTTCCCGCCGATGAATGCGCCCGCATCGAGCTGGCGGCACCCCTGCATGACATCGGCAAAATCGCTATTCCCGATGCCATTCTGTTGAAACCCGGCAAGCTGACCCCGGCTGAATTTGACATCATGAAAACCCATGCCCAGATCGGCCAGAATATTCTGACCGGCAGTCATTCCCCCTATACCCAATTAGGGGCGCAAATTGCCGGTGGACATCATGAAAAATATGATGGTAGCGGTTATCCCCTCGGGCTACAGGGCGAGGATATTCCATTAGTGGCGCGGATAGTGGCCATTGCCGATGTATTTGATGCGCTAGCTTCAGAACGCCCGTACAAAAAGGCTTGGAGTCAGGAGGCCATTCGCAGCTATTTTCAGGAGCAAACAGGCCAGCATTTTGACCCCCGCTGTATGCAGGCTTTTTTTGCGCAGTATGATCAGATTCTGCACTTTCAGAGGATGCTATGCGCTCACCACGACCCGGACTGAATCCCGGCAACGAGCAGGAGCAGGCCAGTATCCGTCTGCTGATGGGAGGGGTATTATATCTCTATATTTACACCTACCCCTATGGGACCTGGTTTAATCAGGCGGGTGGCTGGCAAATTCTGAATCAGGCGGCTCTGGTCTTTTTTGCGGCAGCGAGTCTACTCCTCGTCACCATCTGGATCTGGCCACAAAAATCTCCGCTTCGCCGTACTATCGGCATGTGTATAGATGTAGGCATTGTGACCTATTTGATTCAGGCCAGCGCAGGCATTGCCGGATTGCCCCTGCTGGGGATTTATCCCTGGGTCATCATCGGCAATGGTTTCCGCTTCGGGACCCGTTATGCTGTCGCCGCCACGGTTATCAGCATGGGGGGTATTCTGGTCATTCTCGATCCCCGGCATCTCTGGACTGGTAATAGTCATGCACTGGTCGCCACCCTGATTATTTTCGGGGTGTTGTTTTTGTATATGAGCAAGCTCATTTCCCGTCTGAATCAGGCGATTGAAGATGCCCGCAAAGCCAGTCTCATCAAGTCCCAGTTTCTGGCGAAAATGAGCCATGAATTACGCACGCCCTTGAATGGGGTTATGGGTATGAGTGAGTTACTGCAGGAAACTTCGCTGTCTGCGGAACAAGTCGAAATTACCCATTTAATTCAGAACTCTTCCCAGACCTTGCTGGAACTCATTGAGAATATACTGGATATCTCTAAAATCGAAGCGGGAAAAATGCTCTTGCAGCCGGTGGATTTCAGCCTGCGCCAGTTGCTGGATCAATCCTGTTCGGCACTATTGATACTGGCCCAAAAAAAAGGCCTTTATCTGGTTTGGGAGGTTTCTGAATCCGTTCCTGATTTGCTGCGAAGCGATACCCGCCGCGTGCGGCAGGTGCTCTATAATCTCATCGGAAACGCCATCAAATTCACGGAAAAAGGCGGGGTAGAGATCCGGGTGCGCAGACTACCCGTGACCCATCGCGAGGTTCGGCTGCGTTTTGAGGTGATCGACACGGGTTGCGGGCTCAGCGAAGAAGCCCAGGAGCATATTTTCGAGGCGTTTACCCAGTCTGCAGATACCCACCATGCCCAGCAGGAAGGCACGGGATTAGGCACCACCATCGCCAAGGAGCTGGTGGAAAAAATGGGTGGGCAGATGGGCGTGGAAAGCATCCTCCACAAAGGCAGTCGCTTCTGGTTTGAGCTGCCCCTGCAAGCCGCAGAGCATCCGGAAAAGTTGCAGAGTCCGCTCGCCGGATCAGATACTCCCAGAGCGGCTTTAATCATTGCACCGTCAGCGTCGGGGCGTGATCTCCAGGATATCTTGAAAACCTGGAATATCCCCGGCGTTCATGCCGAAAGTGCCTATCGGGCGCTGGAATTGCTGCGCAGCGCCAAAAATCAGGGGCAGCCTTTCAGCCAGGTATTTGTGGATCAGCACCTGATGGATATGGCTCCCGATCATTTTGCCCGACTGGCCCGTGATCAGCAATTAATAGGCCAAACTCCCTGGATTCTGATTCATGACCAGAGCCTTATTTTTGACCGCTATTTTCAGGATATGGGTTTTAGCGCGTCACTAAAGATACCCATCGATAAAAAAGTGCTGTTTCATCTGGTGCATTCTTTGGATGTTGCCGACACAAAGGGCAGTAGCAATATCGTGTCCCTGCATGACCATTATCAGCAAAGTCAGGGACAAAAAGGGCTCTCCATATTGGTGGCGGAAGATAACCGCATCAATCAGAAAGTGGTACAGGGACTGCTGCGCCAGGCGGGTCATGAGGTGCGCGTGTCCAGCGATAGCGAAGAAACCCTCGATATTCTGGCCGAAAGCAGTTTTCATCTGGACCTGCTGATTCTCGACCGCAACATGCCCGGCAAGGGCGGGCTGGAAGTATTGAAATGCTATCGCATGATGGAAACCGCCCAGCCGGTACCTGTCATCATGCTGACCGCTGACGCCACCCCGGAATCTATGCAGGCCTGTCTGGAAGCGGGGGCCAGTGCTTACCTGACCAAACCCATCAATGCGCGGCAGCTGCTGGATAGCATTGCCAGTCTTTGCCGCACGCAAAATGTCCTGCATGGCGCGTCAGAAAAAGGCCGTGACGAAGCGGCCACCCCGGCATCTGCTGCGCTGATAGATCCGCAGGTGTTACAGGGCATTGTGAATTTGGGAGGCACTGATTTTCTGGCGGAAATCATACAGGATTTTGCCCACGATGGGGCGCAGTTACTGGAGGCGATGCAAACGGCCATGCAGCAGGAGGACTACCCTGCTTATCAGGATGCTGTCCACGCCCTGAAAGGCAGCAGCCTGCAAATGGGTGCCCAGCAGCTGCTGGAAAACTGCCTGCAAGCCGAGGCCCTCAAACCCTATGCCATGACCGGTCCCGAAATACAGTCAAGCGGCGCTGCGCTGCGCCGCCATTTTCACAAAACCTGCCAGGCGCTGACCACTTATCTCGAAGGTCAGCGACAGATACGATGAAACGCGATGTGCATTCAGGCCATCTCTGCATGACGTGCAGATTGCCTGGACACCAGTCTTTCCATCATTCGCAAGTCCTTACTGGAAAGTCGCAAGGCGGCATCTACCCAGATTTCTACCGTCGCATACAGTTCCTCATAACTGATCGGTGCACAGAGGTCACGCACGCGTCGGATCGCTGCATAACCATTAGCCGCCTGCAAATGTTTTTTGATATAAGCATAAACAGCACGCTCCCCTGCTCCGTCTTCAGCCAGAATATCTACAATCCCCATTTCATAAAGTTCTTGAGCCGTGTAAATTCGCCCGCTCAAAATCAATTTTTCAGTAGCGGCCATGCCGATCTTACGATGCAAAAGACTATAGGCTCCCATCCCGGGAAAAAGATTAAACAATATTTCGGGCATACCCATTTTGGCACTGCGCTCGGCAATCAACACATTACTGGAAAGTGCGCTTTCAAAGCCCCCACCCAGAGCGTCGCCCTGCACCAGGGAAATCGTGGTCAATTCTTCATGCAAATGGGTGATATTGGTGTGTAGTGCGTCAATACAGGCTACGCCATAGCTGAGCAAGCCTGCCCTATCCTGCCGAGCGATGAGTTGCCGAAACAAATGCAGATCACCACCCAGATTGAAAACCCCGGGAACATCAGAAGAAGCCACCAAAAAACGGATCTCACGCGCTTCAGTCATTGTCGTTTCCACACGAATTTGCGTATAGAAATCCTGGATTTCTTCCAGAAGAGTCGGTGTAAAACAGGGCCGTGGGTGGCCTTTCAGGTAATACCACATGGTCTGATAAGTACCATCGTAATACGTGCGCAACTGTTGATATTGCGGATCGCCTTGAGCAATCCAGTTTGGCAAGGGCTGGGGTATGCTGTTCATTCTCGGCTCCAATTAAGCAAGTTTATGGGCTGGACGACGCTCTCAATGTGGCGAATTTTTCAGCGCTTAGCAATGTTTTTCAGCCGGAGTCCTTGCAAAATGGTGGGGATGTTATGCAGACCGTGAGTTACAGTACATAGCCCGCTTCTTTCTGATGGCGGAAGGCCAGCACATATACGACGTTATCCGCAGGATCATGGCGGTAAAGAGCCACATAGCCCAAATTTCCGAAGACAATGAGCAGTTCACGCAATGACAGCATTTCAGTGAAGGGTCTGCCTATGTCCGGAGCCGTTTCCAGTAACTGAAAATGCCGCTCGATGACTTGGCCAGCTCGTCTGGCGGCATCCGGAGCCTTGCCAGACAGAAACTGACGACAACGCTCCAATCCTTCCGCCGCGCCTTCGGTGATGATTAATCGTGGCACTCCGGCACAGCCCTTTCGTCACTGGAGCCCCAAGTGTTCAACCAGGTCCGAACTTCTTGACCGGTCAGGTGACGTCCGGTTTGCTGATAGGCTGCCCAGGATGCCAAGGCTTCCTGCGTGAAACGCTCGCGGGCTTCCTCACGCTCAACATATTGCTGGATGGCTTCGAGCATAATCCAGTGTGGTGAGCGGCGGCGCTGGCTGGCAAGGTGCTGAACGCGCCCTTTCAGGTTGTCATCAATTTTGAGCGATGTGGCCATGGCAAACCTCTTATCACCTGGTGATACTTAAGCATAATATGGTTCTTTGCCATGCTGAAGTCCAGCCTGCACGATAGTCGAGCGCTCTGCGCAGCCCATTTTATCGGGCATTGTCGTTGACCTTGCAATTCTGGACATACAGCCTATTTACCACGGCATATCTGGAGGACTTTTTATAATGGCAACAGCACTAGGCAAAAAGGGCGCGGTAAAAGAGGCGAAAACCTATGACTTTGTCTGGGAAGCCACCATGCCCGGCAGCAAGGGTAAGAAAAAAGGCGAGATGAACGCTGCCAGCCCCAATGTCGTGCGGGTTGCTTTGCGCAAACAAGGATTGGTGCCCGTCACCATCCGCAAGGTGCCGCAGCCCCTTTTTGGCGAAAAAAAGGTCAAGGAAGCGCAGCTGGTGGTCATGGTCCGCCAGCTGTCCACCATGATCAATGCCGGGGTGCCTTTGGTGCAGGCTTTTGAACTGCTGATTACCGCTACCCAGGGCGCACCCATGAAAAAACTTCTCAAGGGTATTCTCAAAAACCTTAAAGAAGGGGAATCTCTGTCTCAGTCCATGGCGCATTTCCCCAAATATTTTGATCGCCTGTTTGTGTCCTTGATTGCCGCCGGTGAACAGGGCGGTATTCTCGATACCATCCTCCTGCGTCTGGCGGAGTACCGCGAAAAAACCCTGGCCCTCAACAAAAAGGTCAAGTCCGCCATGTTCTACCCGGCGGCTATCATCACGGTGATGATTGTGGTGGTGGTCATTCTGATGATTTTCGTGATTCCGGTGTTTTCGCAACTGTTCAGCAGCTTTGGGGCCACCCTGCCCCTGCTCACCCAGATTGTCATCAACATTTCCAACTGGATGAAAAGTCACTGGTATATTGTGGTACTCCTGCCCATTGCGGCGGTCTGGCTGTTTGTGTTTGCCTACAAGCGCAGCCTGCCTTTCAAGACCGTCATTGACCGCTTTGCCCTGAAGATTCCGGTGCTGGGTGATATTCTCCTTAAGGGCGCCGTCGCCCGCTTCATGCGCACCCTGTCCACCATGCAGGCGGCGGGCGTACCCATTTTGGAGGCGCTGGAAACCCTATCCAAGGTGTCCGGCAATGTCATCATTGAACAAAGCGTGTTGCGCTCCCGGGATGATGTCGCCGCTGGTGGGCGCATCAGTACCCGTCTCAAGACTGATGGCGTTTTTCCCATCATGGCCACCCAGATGCTCGCCATCGGCGAAGAAACCGGCGCCATCGAAACCATGTCCGGCAAGGTCGCCGACTTTTACGAGAGCGACGTGGAAGAATCCGTCAACCGCCTCAGCACCCTCATGGAACCCATGATCATGGTAGTGCTAGGCGTCATCGTCGGCACCCTGGTGGTCGCCATGTACATGCCCATCTTCAAGATGGGCGCGGTGGTGACGCATGGGGGGTGAGGGCTTGCTGCCGCCCTGCTCTTTCCTTCAATGGAAGACAAAGCGCTATGATCCTGGATGCATCCGGTTCACTGAGGCTGATCCAAATGCTGCCCGGGTTGGACTGGTGCAACAGGGCGGAACGGGTTTCACTCTGATCGAATTGATGGTGATCATCGCCGTCATGGCTATCATTGCCGCTGTAGCCATTCCCCAGTTCAACATCTGGATGATTCGCGCCAACATTCAGAGCGCTTCCGGGCGCTTGCAGCAGGACATGGCCTGGGCCGAGGGTTATGCCATCCGCAGCGGGTATCCGGTGCAGGTTTCCATCACCGGGGGCAATCCCTGCTCATGGACCATCAGCCCCCAGGCAGCCAATGTTCAGCAACAGGTGCCGCAGATGACAGCCAGCGAATTTACCAGCCGTTATCCCAATACGGTCTGCAATGTGGTTACGGGCTCCACCGTCAGCATCACGCCAACCGGCATGGTCTATCATTTGGGCAATACCGTTGGTGGCGCGGCGGTTACCTTTGGCAATGCCGGCCCCAATGCCGCCACCTATGGCTACTGGCTGACCCTGCTCAGCGGTGCGGGCAACGTCCGCAACTGCGCCACCAGTGGCTCCACCAGCAGCGTGTGTAACCTGCAATGACGATGCGTAAACCGATAAATCCTCGCGAGGACGGACTGACACTGATCGAGGCGATGGCCGCCCTGGCTATTTTCGCCATCGGCTCCCTGGGTATCCTGAGCCTGTTTCTGGGCAGTTTTTCCATGTCCGCCCAAAACCAGAACCTGACCTCGGGCTATGAAATCGCCCAGAGCGCCGTCGGCGTGCTGCGGGCCAATGGGGCCAATGCCTTGAGCCTGAATGGGGCAAAAGTGAGCGCCAAACAGGCCAGCAATTCCCTGCTGAGTCCTGTTTCGCAGGTCATGAGCGCCTACGGAATGCCAGCCCAAAGCCAGGTCAGCCTTGCCGTTACCTCGCACAATAACAATGGTCAGTGCCCCTGCACGGCGACGGTTTCCGTTTCCTGGGGCAATGGCGCTCAAACCTACACTACGCAAACCATCGTGGGCTACTGACATGCAACACATCTCCCCCTCCGCCCATGCTACCCACAGAGATCAGAGCACCAATCCAGAACTGGGCCTCACTCTGGTGGAGTTGCTGGTTTCCCTGGTGGTGGTCGGCCTGCTGTCAATAGCAGTATTCAGCTTTTTCCTCAATACCAGCCAGAGCGTGAGCCAGCAGTCCGCCAACGGCGAAATGTGGCAGCGGGGCCGCAATGCCCTGGCCATCATGCGCCAGGCCATTGAGTCGGCGGGGTATGGGTTGCCCAATTACAGCCAGTGTCCCAATGGAGTTGTTGGCATCAACAATGCCAGCGCACAAGGCGGGGCACTGGTGGCCATCACGGCCTCAGCACAAAGCACTGGAAGTGGTTATAGCGCTCCGGGCGGGATCTCCACCTACCAGTTTCAGACGGTCGTTGGTGGCGGCAGTTTTGGCGGCGCTCCCGCAACGACGGTGCAAAATCATCCAGGAAATAGCGCAGGACTGTTTGTGAGCAATACAGCCCCCTTAGACCCCGGTGATTTGGCGCTGATCGCACCCCAAGGAGGCGGAACCTGCCTATTAGGGCAAATTACCAATGTCGTAGGAAAAGGGACTGTGAATTCCGATTGCAATAATGGTTATACAGGGAATGGTGCTCTTAAGACAGCTGGTCATATTGAATTCAATTCCGGAAAACATGGAAGCTGTTTTCAGGCAAACCCAACACAGATATTTTCCCTCTTGACCGGCACAGCAGGCACCCCATCCCTCAGCGGCGCCAATCTCTATGATTTGGGTTCGCAAAGCTTTCTCTTTGAACAATTCGCCATTCAGGAAACTCCAGCGGGTAGTACGCCTACGCTCTACATGACCCAATACACGGGTTTGCAGGCCTCGCCGCCGACACCCCAGGCGCTGGCCACTGGTGTGGTGGATATCCAGATGCAGTATGGCATTGGCAGCAACGGCAGTGTCCAGAGCTGGGTGCCCCCAGAAGCCTATACCCCAAGCGCCACCCAAAGCATCGTCGCCGTGCAACTTGCCATGCTCATCCGCAGTACTCGCTATCTGCCCAACAGCCTCAGTCCGGCGAGTTTCTCCATACTCGGGCAGACATACACTGTACCAACCAGCGGCGGGCCGGGATGTCTGCAGGGCAACTGCCGACACTATGAATACCACTTGTTCCAGACGGTTATCCCCGTGCGCAACGGGATTTGGGGGAGTAAATGAATACCTGTCCTACCCATGACCGAGACGGTTCCGCCCCCGAGCAGGCGGAGCGCGGTGCCATTCTGCTGGTCGTGCTGGTGCTGATTTTTGCCGTGACCCTGGCAGTCTTGGCCTACCTCTACCTCAACAAGAACAACACCCTCATTGCAAGTAATCTGGCGGTGCAGAATGCCGCCCAGGAAGCGACGGATTTTGGCTTGCATCATGCCGCAGCGTGGCTGAATGATCAACCTAACTGGCCAGAAGTGATGGCAGCAGGCAATAGCACCGCACTGGCGCCCTACTTTCTCATGAGTATGCCCACTACTGGTTACGCAACTGCAGCAGTGACAAGCAGTACACCCATTCAGGTGCCTTCGGACCCCACTTTTTGGAATAGTTGCGCCACAACGACAGTAAACACCTGTCATGAGATCGCAAGTTCGGTCACTTTTGCCTCCCAAAGTTTTCAGATCGAGTACGTCATTTTCCCATCCGGGGGCATGTCCACCCAACTGGGAGGCAACGAGCAGAGCCAGGCGGGTAACGGCAATGGCGCTATCCAGTCGCGTTATTATGTGGTTTTTGTTCACGCCCAGCGCAGTAATGGCGGAGGACTGGGGGTGACAGTACAGGCCGTGTTACGCAAGGTGATGGCACCATGAAAAGTAACGTAGTGAATTTCTGCAGAACGGAGTTTCGTGGAGCGAAGCTGAACATAATGCTGGCGGAAAATTTCTGTGAAAAAGGATGCGGCGAAGGTCGGCATCAGCAAAGGAGGTAATATGGTTTCCCGAAAAAAACACCGACTCCGGAAAGGGCTGTCCCTTCTACTTGTCCTGGGAATCAACCTCCTGCCGCTGCAAGGCTTCATTCCCTCGGCAGAAGCCAGCAATGGTGGCCTGAACACTCCCCCACAGGATCAACCTCAAGTATTGATTCTCCTGGACAACTCCCAAGGCATGGCCGGAGTACTTCAGTCTACAAACAGTTATAGCACTCAAACAGCTACAGCACCTGTTCTGTCTACCCAGCTTTCCGGAGCAATTATGACCGGTTCTGGGATAGCTGCGCAAAACAACACCTCTAGTTCACCTCCTTATTATCAAACAAACAACTTTATTCCACCTGCATATGGTTCAGCAAGCACAGTAGTTCCCTATACCCTGTCATGTGGGGCTTCAGGGCTTACTGCGGCAGCACAATCTGCCTGTAGCAGTATACATAACAACGGATATGTTGATAATTCCCCATCCATGTTAAATGGGATTGAGGTGTCATTAGCCAGTGTTTTAAGCAACCCGACTTATGAAAATAATCTTCAGTTTGCATTGGAAACCTACAAAACCGGGACCCCGAGTCTTTACCGTACCTGGGTTTATTACATGAGCGGTAAGGGAGGATTCTCATTCAACTCAAGTAGCAGTAATGGTGCAACTATTCCAGTTGCCAATCCTTGCTACAACAATCAAAGCAATTCATGCAAGGCCATTAACAATGAATTCTATTCAACAAATAACCCCCAACCAATAGGTACAAATTCACTTTTTAATAGTCCAACTCTGTATATAAATGATACGAGCGATGACCCAATTATCAACGATGTACTATATGATACAAGTGATACAGCAAATGCAGTTGGATCTGGGCCAGAAGAAAAATTATCGGATTTTTCTCTATCCGATTATGAGAATAAATCAATAGTTATATACTATAGCAAGCATTCAAATAATATAGCCGCAGGAGCTGGACCGACAAGTGCTGGTTTCACACCAAGTAGCCCTGAAGTCTGGTATTCTTTGAGAGGATATGGTTATAACGCTTCAGTTACAAGTAATAGCGGAAAAATACTTGTTCCATTGTCTTCGTCTTATAATAATCAAAACAGTGTAAATAGTATCTTAAAAGATATCGGGCCAGAAACCTTTCCCGCCGGAAATACGATTACCGCATCTGCCGGGTATTCGCCAGTTGCTGGCGCTTTTACCAAAGCACTCTCCTACCTCACAGCCAGCTCTACGCCAAAGACCTGCGGACAGAAATATGTCATTTTCATTACAGACGGTCAACCAACCATGGGTACTGGTGGACATGTTTATCCTCCACTCGGGAGCTTGTCTGCACAAACGCTAGGGGTTACGTCCATCACGGCCAGTACCTGGAGTTCAACTAATAACGAAGCGGTAGTTGAAGCCATTCAGAAAATCCAGCTGCTTGCGAATAATGGTATCAAAACTTATGTCCTTGGCGTAGGTTCTGCTGTTGCACCCGCCACTGCTGGAACAACAAGTGCGCAGCAAGCGGTAGCAAAGCAAGGTCAGGCAGTACTTACAGCAATGGCACAGGCGGGTGGTACAACCAGTTATTACTCTGCACTGACTCAAAGCGATGTGCGCGCTGCCTTAAATAATATTGTTGCTAATATCCTGGGAAAAAGCGTAGTGTCTTCCTATGCGGCACCACCGACAGTCACAACGGGATCCTTGGAATTTCTCCTCAAGAATGTCAATCCAATAAATGGCCAGGGTGATTTATACGCATACCCTGTCACCAGCAATGGCAGTGTCAGCAGCACAGCCAGTTGGACTGCCAATGGGATCATGACTGCCGCCACACGATCTACTGCCTTGTATACAACCCCCACGAGCGCAACCAATGGGGGAGGTTCGCCGCAGACTTTTTCGAAAGTTGCCTCCACCGATTCCGCAGCTTTTGGTACTCTACCGACTGGTTTGACGGCAAGCGATATTGCCAACTACACCATTGATCCGTCCTATGATAATGGTGCTTACCTCGGCGGAAGAGCCTCTGGGTGGTATGTGGGGCTGCCCAGCTCCGCGCCGGCCGAGGTGCTCACTCCACCCAATAACGCCAATCTGCTCAGTAATTCTGGATATCTGAGCTTTGCTTCAAGCCACGCCAATCGGCAGAATGCGGTGCTCTTTTCTGACAATGATGGCTTTCTCTACGCGCTTGGATACAATAACACTGGTAGCCCCACCTTACTTTGGGGCTGGATGCCCGGCGCGTTGCTGCCTTCACTGCAGAATTATTCGTTCTTCTGGCAAGGGAGTAATATGGGTAACTTTGCAAGTATAGATGCTAGCCCGGACGGTGGCAGCACTTGGCATACCTATGTGGTAGGTGTGGCTGGAGGCGGCAGCATCTATTACGATTTGCAACTCACCAGCACTGGCAGTAGCGGTCCAACACTTAAATCGGTCATTGCGCAGTATCAGTTAACTGGAGACTCCCAACCCCAACCCAGTGCGCCGGTGTTTTATCAGGTGAACACACCCGGTGCGAATAATTTTGGGGAAACCTGGGCAATCTCTGCTATCAACTCGAACTCCACTTCCTATCTGGGAATTCTCAATGTAACCAGTGGAGTTGAGTTTCTGGATACCTTACCATTCACTAACACAGCCACGCCCTATATAGACAGTAACGGTAATCTCTTTTTGGGGGATGGTAGCGGTAATGTGTATGAGATGAGCGCAACGAATCTTGACTCCTTGTTGAATCCAAAAGGTAATAATTCCAGTGCTAGCACTATTAGTCTTACTGATTTTGATAAGATCCCTAATAACTTTTCTTCTGCCTGGTCCAGCACGAGTCTGGCAAAAAATGTGCAGTTCATCGGCGGAACCTTTTACCAAGGGAAAAACTATCTGCGTGTGCAGGGGCCCAGTGGCATTACCATTTTCAGCCAGATGAACGGTACCTGGTCACCCGTATGGACGACCTATGCGGGTGGTGCGGGTACATGGAGTGGTGGAACAGCTTATACATCGTCAAGCAGCTCTGGTAACAGCTCCACCAGTACCAGCATCACCCCGTTACCTGGTGGCTCTGCCATATCTGACCAGGCGCTCATCGATGCGGGCAATGTCATCGTACCGGTTACCATTCCTCCCGGCTCTAATACTTGTGGCACCAATACGGCAGCATATTACATCTACGCATTGGGGAACGGAATATTCCCATCCGGGGCCTATACTTCACCATCAGACGGTACAATAACCCAAGGATATATAATTGGTAAGGGAACTGCATTCACGCCCACGGTAACCATGTTCAATGGCCGCCAGTTATTGCAAGGTGCAGCCAACAAGAATACTACGGGTGGTACCTCCAACTTTCCAGCGGCTATAGGTGCTGGCCTCCCGCTGGGTGGCCCGGTGGCTTGGCGTCTGGATCTAACGCAGTAACGGTTGCGCGCCCTTGGCATCGGTATCCCCTGGCCGCAGGCCGGGGGACGGCTTATTCTGCACTTAGCCGAAAAATTAAGGGGAGCAGACGATGCAGGAAAAGGATGTCGTATCCAAGGACTTGTTCAAGCGTATCACCCTGGATATTGCCCGCATTCTCCTGGGTCTGGAGGTGGAGCAGGCCGAGATCGTGGAAAATGGAGCGCGCGGCAAGCAGCAAATACTGTTCCGCCTGCTGCAAAAGCGTTACGGCCCCCTGCCGCCCCGGATTCAGGCCCGCCTGGAGGCTGCCAGCATCCCAGAACTGGAAGCCTGGGCCGAGCAGATACTGGATGGGCTGAATCTGGAGCAGATGTTTCCTGACGCCTGATTGCTGCTTTCAGAACATCATCATCGACGCATTCATAGCTGAGGATGGGCTTCCAGCCATTCCTTGAGTGCCGCGTCAAGTCGGGTTTGCCAACCAGGGCCAGATGCGCGGAAACGGCTTACCACCTCACGGGAAAGCCGTATGGAGACGCGCTCTTTGGTCACGGCAGCTGGCGGTCGTCCCATGCGCTTGAGCGTTTCAAATTCGGCTAGCGGCAACTCGTAGGTATCAATATCCCGAGAAATCCCATCTTGTATGGCAGCGTCTTCCGTTGCCGTAGGCAGTTGAAACGGTTCCTC
>NZ_MXAV01000043.1 GCF_002847505.1 Acidithiobacillus marinus | reverse complement strand
CATCGACGCCGACGGCATGGACATGGGCCATATCCACTCTGGTACGGGCTTCTGGCACATAGTGGTCAATCACCCGCCACAGGAGCGTGTCGGTCTCGCCACTAGGCGGGCTACGGTCAATACCGGCATCTCCCGCACCAGGGTCATGATCAGCGCTTCGAAGAGCAGGGTGAAATGCGAGCCTTCCCGTGCCCAGGGAACAGATATCTGATGCACTCCATGCTCCTGGCACTTCACACGAGGTACGCGGGCATGGAGATAGGCTTCATGCTGGAAGAAATCCATGTGCCGCCAAGTATGGTCACGGGTATCATGTACCGGACACTCCTCACCACAGACGGAGCAAGCAAAGCGACTACCCTTGGGAAAGTTGATGTGCAGATCCAGGCGTTTCTCCTCCACCGTGAAAGTCACATGATCCACCAACCACGGCGGAACCAATCCTAACGCGAGAGAAAACAGCTCTTCAGGGACCATCAGCTAACTCCAATTCAGGGCACGACCGCTCCACAGCATTCTACCCCCTACCCACTCAATCTGACGAAGAGCCGTTGAAACATGCGGCCCGATTTAGATTTGATCTGCATAAAGTTTGACCTCTCGTGTGTTAGCCTTGCGCAGCTTGGTCAGCGACACTCCATGCTTGGCCGCGTTCAGAGCATCCTTTGCGGGATCAAACGAGATCTTCATGGAGTTATTGTATGTACAATATCCCTTGCCGACAAGGTGAAGATGCTAAATAGCAAGGAGCCTTTGCGCATGGCGTCAGGTCTGCGCCAGACGGGGCTGGATTATCAATATGAAATCGTTGATATGCATCGGGTGGATTGCGCCCGCCTGCTGCAAAAGCGTTTTGGCCCCTTGCCGCCCCGGATTCAGACCCGCCTGGAAGCGGCCAGCACTACAGAACTGGAAGCCTGGGCGGAGCAGGTGCTGGATGGGCTGGGCCTGGAGCAGATGTTTCCTGATGCCTGATTGCTGCTCGATAATGGACGAGACTGCCGGCACGACAGCGTCGATATTTGTCGGGTGGAATGCGCTCAGTCAGGCAGCGACGTTGATGCTCCGCGAAGCATCTGCACCACCTTTTTTTGAAGCACCCAATATTTCTACGCCTACGGTATTACCCGTCTTTATCGTAGTCCAGGATAATGCCATCGGCTACTTCGTCGCTTTCCTGAATGGGCACCGAGGTTAGTTCCAGGTACACCGCATCAGCTTCTCTATCTACCCGCACTAGCTGGCATTCTCCTGTCGAAATAGGAGTCCCGTCAGAATTCGGAAAATACAGCACGGTAAGCAAACCGGCATCGCCCTTGATTTGTAGTCACATTGAGACCACAATAGAGCTTCTGAAATCTTCACGGGAAATAACTATGAACACCGCCGATACTTATGTCCGCGCTCGCATCGATACCCGTACCAAAGAGCGTGCCGCTGACGCGCTTGAAGCAATGGGCCTGTCCATCTCTGACGCCATTCGCTTGCTGATGCTGCGCATTGCAGATGAGCGCCGGATGCCCTTCGATGTTAAGGTCCCCAACGCTACCACGCGCAAAGCCATTGCCGAGCTTGAAGCCGGGAAAGGCAAGCGTTTCGCCAGTGTTGATGACCTGATGGCAGACTTGCATGGGGACGATTGACCGTGCCACGACCTTCAAACGCGATTACAAGCGGGAAGCCAAAGGCCAGCATCGGGCTACGCTTGATGATAATTTGAAGCCCGTTCTCGTGGCCCTAGCGACCGATCAGCTGCTTGAGGCCAAGCACCGCGACCATGACTTGAGCGGCGATTGGGCTGGCTACCGCGAATGCCACGTCAGGCCCGACCTGCTGCTGATCTACCGCAAGCTCGCCACACTGAAAATCAGCTCGTTTTCGAGATTGGTCAGCAGATCTTGCCCTTCTGTGGATAGCCTCTGAAAATCTCCGGCTGCCCAAATAAGGATGTGTGTATCCAGCAGTAACTTCATTTTCCGCCTTCAAACCAGTGTTGAATTTGGTCTGCGGACAATGTGTTAAAATCATCAGGCACCTGAACCTGCCCACGCAGAAAACCCAGGCGTTTCACTTGGGACGCTTCCGGTGCCTCAATGGCAGTCACTTTGACCATCGGTTTCCCTGCTTTCGCAATAATAAACGAGTCACCTTTAACCGCCGCTTCAATCAATCGGGAAAGCTGGGTTTTCGCTTCATGGATGTTATAGGTTTGCATCGCAGCACTCCTGAGTTTAGTTCAACGAACCAAGTCAATAATGTCAGCTTTGCCGGTGGCTTGCAAAAGCGGTTTTGCCACCAGTACCACAGAGTTGGAAGCCTGGGCCGGGCAGGTGCTGGATGGGCTTGGGCTGGAGCAGATTTTTCCTGACGCCTGAACACACGTTATCCCATCCGAGGGGACTTGAATCAGGGTATTTGCTGTGCTGCATGTTTTACACGCAGAATTTCCACCATGTCGGCGTCGTCCAGCACGCGATAAAATACGATGTAATTCCGGTGGACGACCAGTTCACGTATGAAGGAAGGCAAGTATGGCCTGCCGCTGTGGCCCATCATGGGATACTGTGCAAGGAGCAAAGTCTTGTCACGCAGCGCTTGGCCGAACAGCTCCGCATTGCGCGGGTTGCCTTGGGCGATGTAATCCATGATGTTTTCGAGATCGGCCTCGGCCTGCGGACGCCAAACGATGCGATAAGGCGCATTTCTTTTGGTCATAAATCAGTCACCTTCCGCCTCGGTGAAGGCATCAAATTTCATGCTTACTTCGTGCCTGCAGTCTTATGGCGTACAATGCGGGCATCCATCCGCGCCATGACTTCATCGTGGGTGATGCTTGGCCGGGGCTCGTCGATGGCCTCCTGAATCTCGGCGGCCAACCATTCGCTATAGGCGGCGGCTTGGTGGGCCTTGCGCATCGCCTCGGACCGACCACGGTTGCTGGCGCTTTCCGCTTTGTCTTCCGGGTTCCACTCGCTTGCGTCAAATTGGCCGATGGTGATTCCCACGCCGCGCAACACTTTCAGGGCAGCAATGGGGTTACCAAAGCGACGCGGTTCGCTGCTGCGGGCTTTGGCAAGCAGGGCGGCAGCACCACTGCGCGTAGCGATTTGCACGATGAAGGTTCCGCCCTGCCCTCTCAGGGTCACGCCTTCCACGCCGCCAGCCTCGCTCGCGGCACGAAGCTGCTCAATGGTCATGCTTTGCATGATTTACTCCTTATAATGCAACGAGAACATTCAAGGTTAAATGTGCACGTTTTCTAGAAAATGTGCAAGTCAAACCATGTTGAGCGAAGTCTTGATTACCGAATTACCCTCTTACGGACTGGGGAGGGAACGCGGGATGCACCAAGGGATGGAACACGGCGAACAGCTCATGTTGAGCCGCTTGTTGCCGGTATATTCTGGACCGGTTGCAGGTGCTGACGGAAGGCACTCCCGGCGCACTACAGAGCTGGAAGTCTGGGCCGGGCACATGGTGTGAAACCGCAGCGCGCTTCCTTTAGCCGTTTTAACTCAGCATTTCCGGTTTAATAAGCAGAGAATGACCATCCATGCAAATGTCTACTTGGTCGCCGATTCCACATTCGGTCAGAAACGCCGATGGAATGAGAATGCCGCGTGAATTACCGATTTTCCGTATGCGGGTACGCATATCGCTCCTTGGCGGTCAGAGCGATTCCCAAGGCTTTCATCACCGCGATGGTTGTCTTGAGCGTAGGATTACCCCGTTCGCTAAACGATCGGTATAGCTGCTCTCGGGAAAGCCCGGTCTGTTCGGCAATCTGGGTCATGCCCTTGGCACGGGCCACCACACCCAGCGCATGGGCAACATAGCCCACATCACCGGACTCGAAGGCGTCGGCCATGAATGCTGCGATGGCTTCCTCAGAGGTCAGCCCCTCGGCAGGGTCGAAAGAGGTCAATTTTTCTGTCATATCCGTCACTCCACTTGCTTTGCAATCCGCTTTGCGCGGGCAATATCCTTATCCTGTGTGCTTTTGTCGCCACCACAGAGCAGGACCATAATTTGATGACCGCGCTGTTGGAAATACACGCGATAACCGGGGCCATGATGTATCCGCAATTCGCTGATGCCGTCACCGACCGGGGATACATCCCCCGCATGACCGTAAGCCAGACGACTTAGCCGAGAAGCAATGAGGCCCTTGGCACGCTCATCCTTGAGTTTCATCCACCATTTCCGAAATATCTCGGTTTGCTGGAGTTCCATCACATGGTGGTTATCGGCATCATCTCCCATGATTTAAGTGTAGTTTATAGACTACCAGCCCGCAAGGGATAACACCGCCATCCCAACCCTGCCTGCTATACCCGCATATCATCTCATTCCCGGATACAGATAAACTAATTCATAAGCAGCATCATAGGCTGACAGTTTATAGCGTCTGGCGAGGTTTAAGGTATCCCCTAATGCGTGTGCCGATGTTGCATGATCGGTCACGATGTTGAGTCGCCCAAGGAGGACGATAAATCGTTGTACGTCCGCTTCGGTTACAACACCCTTGGATTCCAACTTGGCTGCAACATTAACCACCTCCAACGCGAACAGGGATGGCACAACGGCTTGGGCGTCCCTGAGCGCCTTCAGGATCGTACCGGCATAATCCACACCTGCCGGATTGGTCCCCGGTACCAGCCAGAGCAACGCCACAGACGCATCCAACACAAAATTCATGCCCGACCTTCGTTAATAAGTGCCTTGAGATCAATGCCGCCCACAGGTTGACGAGCCTGCATGAAGGACAACATTTCATCGACGGCTGCCATGGCATCCGTGTGCTTGTTGCCTTCAGCGGGTACAAGATCGGCCACGGCCTCACCCCGCAAGGTGATGGTGTAGCGGTTGCCCGCCTGGATACCGCGCAGCAACTCCGGCAGTTTCGTCTTGGCTTCGTATGATCCGACCTCCTCAGATTGCTCGTAATCGGGTGATACCTTATTCTGCGCGTAGTGGGGTGGCAGGAGGGCAGACCATGCAGGAAAAAGATGTGGTATCCAAGGACTTACTCAAGCGCATCACCCTGGATATTGCCCGCATCCTCCTGGGCCTGGAGGTGGAACAGGCCGAGATTGTGGAAAGCAGCCACCCCCGGGTGGAAGAACGCCGCGCCGATCTGGTGGCACGCATGGCAGGGCCAGCGGGTCAGTTTTTGCTGCACATCGAGGTCCAGAATGGCAACGACGGGCAGATGCCCTGCCGGATGCTCCGCTATCGCAGTGATCTGTGCCTGCAATGCACGGACGAGGACATCCGCCAAGTCTTGTTGTACATCGGCAAGGAACCTTTGCGCATGGCTTCGGGTCTGCGCCAGACGGGGCTGGATTATCAGTATGAAATTGTCGATATGCACCGGGTGGATTGCGCCCGCCTGCTGGCCGAGGACAGTCCCGATGCCCTGGTGCTGGCGGTTTTATGCGATTTTCAGGATCGTTCGCCACGGGCGGTCATCCGGTATATTCTGGACCGGTTGCAGGTGCTGACGGAAGGCACCCCGGCGCGTTTTCGGGATTACCTGAAAATGCTGGAAATCCTGTCGAGTAACCGCAATTTGTACGAAGTCGTCAAGGAGGAACAGACCATGTTGAGCGAAGTCTTGATCACCGAATTACCCTCTTACGGGCTGGGAATGGAACGTGGGATGGAGCGTGGCGAACAGCTTATGTTGAGCCGCTTGTTGCAAAAGCGTTTTGGCCCCCTGCCCCCCCGGATTCAGGCGCGCCTGGAAGTGGCCAGCACCACAGAGCTGGAAACCTGGGCGGAGCAGGTGCTGGATGGGCTGGGCCTGGAGCAGATGTTTCCTGATGCCTGATTGCTGCTCGATAATGGACGAGACTGCCGGCACGACAGCGTCGATATTCGTCGGGTGGAATGCGCTCAATCAGGCAGCGACGTTGATATTCCGCAAAGCATCTGCATCACCTTTTTTGAAGCACCCAATATTTCTACGCCTACGGTATTACCGTCTTTATCGTAGTCCAGGATAATGCCATCGGCTACTTCTTCACTTTCCTGAATGGGCACCGAGGTGAGTTCGAGGTACACCGCATCAGCTTCTCTATCTACCCGCACTAGCATGGCATTCTCCTGTCGAAATAGGCAGTAATCACATGGCATGGATCATCCGCCCGAGTCACTACACGGAGCATTTTCCCTCGCGCCTGCTGACACTTGAGATACGATTGTTTGCCATCACGCACTTCTGTCTCATCCGGCGCAAGGATGGCCGCCTTAATCCACTCCATTTTAATGCCACGCCGTTGCACCGCGAGCCACCGTATGCGCGTCGAGCAGACGGACAACCCCTTTACATAAGCGGATTCCGGGGTTGGCCGCGAGTTCTTCGGCAAATTCACTTCCTGCATGACAGCGTCCCCTCACCAATAACATCCGCTAAAAAGATAGCATGCTTAACACAATAGTTATATTCACATCGACTAATCTGTTTATTGTGTCCATTGTCCCGTCAGCAAAACAAAGTATGTGCTATCTTATATTAGAATGTTGATGTCGCAATACCTCAAGAACAAATCCTCAGGGGAGGTTCCGCATGCAATCAGTGGATGCACAAAACTTTGAAAAAGTGAATCTGGATGAGAGCTTCAAGGAGCTGGACAGTAGCGCAAAGGGTTTAAGCAGTCAGGAAGCCAAAACCCGTTTTGCTCAGTTTGGCAGCAATCTTCTCGAAGAAAAGGAAGTCCCGCTGTGGCGCCGACTGGTCTCCTACTTCTGGGCACCCATTCCCTGGATGATCGAGGCTGCCGCCATCCTTTCGGCCATCAATGGTGACTGGAAAAGTTTTTTTGTGATATTTGCCATGCTACTCATCAACGGTGGCATTGGTTTCTGGGAAGAAAAGGGCGCCAACGATGCCCTCAAGGCTCTGAAAAACCAGCTCGCCCTCAAAGCACGAGTACTGCGTGACCAAAACTGGCAAAGCTTGGACGCTGCACAACTGGTACCCGGTGATGTGGTCCGTGTTCGCCTGGGCGATATTTTGCCCGCCGACATCAAGCTCTTTTCCGGCGATTATCTGTCTGTGGATCAATCGGCCCTGACCGGAGAATCCCTGCCGGTCAGCAAAAAACCCGGGGACGTCGTATATTCGGGAACCATCGCCAAACAGGGCGAAATGCTGGGTCTGGTGTACGCCACGGGATCCCGGACCTTTTTTGGACGTACCGCCAGCCTGGTCCAGAAAGCAGCACCGATTTCCCACTTTCAGAAAGCCGTGCTGGGCATTGGCAATTTTCTGATCATTCTGGCCATTAGCCTGTCGGTCTTGTTGATCATTGTTGAACTGGCACGGGGACTGCCGTTTTTGACGCTCATCGCCTTTGTCCTGGTGGTAGTGGTGGCCTCCATTCCGGTGGCCATGCCAGCAGTGCTGTCGGTGACCATGGCCCTGGGGGCTCTGGCCCTGTCGCGGATGAAAGCCATTGTTTCCCGTCTGACTTCCATCGAGGAAATGGCCGGGGTGGACATTCTCTGTTCCGATAAAACCGGCACCCTCACCCAGAACAAGATCAGCCTGGGAGAAATGACCCTCTTTTCCGCCAAGAATGAACAGGCACTCATCCTGGCAGCGGCCCTGGCCAGCAAGGCTGAAGATGCAGATGCTATCGACAATGCCGTGCTTGCGGGTCTGCAGGATGCAGAAAAAACTCTGGCGCCCTTTCATCTGGACAAGTTCATTCCCTTCGACCCCGTTGCCAAACGCACAGAAGGGCAGATTCATGGCGACGATGGGCAGAAATTCCGGGTGAGCAAGGGCGCCCCCCAGATCCTCATGGACATGGCCAAACTGGCAGGTGAGGAACGCAGCAAGGCGGAAAAAGTCGTGGAAGATGCGGCAGCCAAGGGCTTTCGTACTCTGGGTGTGGTACGTTCCGACGATGACGGGCAAAGCTGGCAGTTTCTCGGCATTCTGGCGCTACTCGATCCGCCCCGGGTAGACTCCAGGGAAACCATCATCGATGCCCAGAATCATGGTATCGAGGTCAAAATGGTGACCGGCGATCACCAGGCCATTGCCAGTGAAATTGCCGGACAACTGCATCTGGGTACCCATATTCTGACTGTGGACGAGCGCTTGTCGCAATTTGCCAACGGCGGTGCTTTGCCTGCAGATCTTGCGGATAAAATCGAACATTCGGATGGGTTCGCCCAGGTTTTTCCAGAGCACAAATACGCTATTGTCAAAATCCTCCAGCAGCGCGGTCATATCGTGGCCATGACCGGTGATGGGGTCAATGACGCCCCGGCCCTCAAACAGGCCGATGTGGGCATTGCCGTTTCCGGCGCCACTGACGCCGCCCGGGGCGCAGCGGCCTTGATTCTGACAGCGCCGGGCCTGAATGTAATCGTCAAGGCGGTGGAAGAAGCCCGTCGCATTTTTGAACGGATGACCAGTTATACGATCTATCGCATTGCCATGACCCTGGACATCCTGTTTTTCGTGGTCATCTCCATGTTGATTTTCAATGACTATCCCCTGACCGCCATCATGGTGGTGCTGCTCTCTCTGCTCGATGATATTCCCATCATGACCATCGCCTGGGACAACACCATTGTGCAGAAAGCCCCGGTTCATTGGGAAATGCCCCGGGTATTGGCGCTGTCGTCGGCCATGGGCGCACTGGCTTTTGGAGGCACTTTTTTTCTTTATATGCTCACGCGCTTTGTTTTTCATATTCCCTTGCTCGAAGCCCAGAGCATCATGTTCCTGCAACTCATTGCCGGAGGGCACCTCATGCTCTTTCTGACTCGGGTGCGCGGTCCCTTCTGGCGGCCTCCCTTCCCGGCCCGGATCCTTTTCCTGGCCATTCTGGGCACCCAGATCATCGGCATCGCCATTGTGGCTTTTGGCTGGCTCATGCCCGCCCTACCCTGGACCATCATTGGTCTGGTCTGGGCCTACAACATCGTCTGGATGGTACTCGCGGACTTCGCCAAGTTGGGTATTCACCGGCTGATGGACAACGAAGCGGAACATCAAAGCCGCTTTTTAAGAACCTTGAACCGGTCCCTGCAACCAGCTATGGCGGAGTTCAAACGTGAGGATGCGGCTCTGCACCGAAGCATCCACCAGGCATTTGCCCGCCTTATCCCCCGCAAGGAGAAGGGCTCACAGAAATAACACTGCAAAAATATAGCCTTGGATGATCAGGAGAAAGTTATGACGGCAACCGATCGCATCACTGAAATCCGGCAGTTGATGGAAAATCTCAAGCAAGATTACCCTTCAGAAATCAATGCGTTTCTGAGTTTCATGCAAAAGGCCGAAGGCAATCCGGCACTGGGCTCAGCCCAGAAAGAGTTGATCAACGTGGCCCTGTCGGTGGCCGCCCAATGTGAATGGTGCATTGCCTTGCACGTCAAAAATGCCGTCGAGGCCGGCGCCAGCCGCGACGAAATCATGAGTGCCGGTTTCATGGCCGTCATCATGCATGGCGGTCCGGCACTCATGTATCTAGTGCCGCTCAGCAAGGCTCTGGACGAATTCCTGCCGGAGACCCCGCATGGATAAGTTGCAGATGTCCCAGATGCTCCGCGACATGCTCCGCGCCCGGGCCTTTGAAGAGGCTGCTGCCCAGGGTTACGCCCAAGGGAAGATCGCGGGTTTTCTGCACCTTTATCCAGGTGAGGAGGCCGTGGCCGTGGGTGTCCTTCATGCCGCCGAGCCCGGTGATTATGTGGTCAGCACTTACCGGGAGCACGTCCACGCCCTGGTCCGGGGGGTTCCCGCCCCGGAAATCATGGCTGAACTGCATGGCAAAAAAACCGGCATCAGCAAAGGCATGGGTGGCTCCATGCATCTTTTCGATGCCAGCCGCCGCTTTCTGGGCGGCTATGCCATTGTCGGAGAAACCTACCCCATCGCTCTGGGGGCCGCTTATGCGGTGGCCTATCGCCGTCTGCCCGAAGCCGTGATCTGCTTTTTCGGCGACGGTGCCGTCAACCAGGGTACTTTTCACGAATCCCTGAACATGGCGGCGCTCTGGAAGTTACCCATTCTTTTTGTTTGCGAAAACAATCACTACCAGATCGGCACCGAGATCCACCGGCACTCGGCCATCACCGAGGTCTACAAACGGGCCTGCGGATATGGCATCCCGGCCGAAAAGGTCGATGGCATGGATGTGCTGAGCGTCCATGCCGCCGCCCGAAAGGCCCTGGAACGGGTGCGAAGTGGCGATGGGCCGCAGTTTCTGGAACTGGAGACCTATCGCTATCGCGGCCACTCCATGGCCGATCCCGGCAGCTATCGTCCCAGTGTCGAACTGGACGCCTACCGGGCCAATGATCCCATTGCCGCCGCCATTCACGAAGCCGAAAGCGGCTACCCCAGTCCAGAAGCTATTGCGGCAGCGGGCCCCGACTGCATCACCCTTTTCAGCGCCCATTGCTGCCGGGAAAATCACCTGGATGAAACGGGCATCGCACGCATGCGCCAGGAAATCCAGACCGAAATCGATGCCGCCGTTCGCTTTGCCGAAGCCAGTGAGGAACCCGACATGGAGACGGCCTGGTCCATTCTGCACGCCAACCGGCGTTATGAAACCCTGATGGAGAGTCCAGAATGAGTGAAGAGATCTATTACTGGCAGGCTCTGAATCGCGTCATGGACACGGAAATGGCGGCGGACGACAGCATCATCACCCTGGGCGAGGACGTGGGTTTGTATGGCGGCACCTACCGGGTAACCGAAGGGCTCATGGCCAAATATGGTGAATGGCGGGTGCGCGACACCCCCATTTCCGAAAACAGTTTCACCGGGCTGGGAGTGGGAGCGGCCATGCTGGGTCTGCGGCCCGTGGTGGAAATCATGACCATCAACTTCGCTCTTTTTGCCATCGACGCCATCATCAACATGGCCGCCAAAATCCCCTTCATGTCCGGAGCCCAGTTCCCCATGCCCCTGACCATCCGCATGCCCGGCGGCGTGGCCCGGCAGCTGGGCGCCCAACATTCCCAGCGACTGGAGCATACCCTGATGAACGTGCCCGGTCTGCGCATGGTGGTTCCCGCGACGCCGCAGGATGCCTATTGGCAGCTGCGGCAGGCCATTCACAGCGACGATCCCATCGTCTTTCTGGAGCATGAACTGCTCTATTTCAGCAAAGGGATGGTCGATGAGACGGCCGTGGTGCCGCCCATCCATCAGGCCATGGTCCGCCGCCCGGGGCGGGATATGACCTGCATCGCCTATTCGCGGATGGTCCTTGTGGCTTTGGAGGCTGCCGAACAACTGGCTACCGAAGGCATCGAAATGACGGTGATCGATCTGCGCAGCCTGTCGCCCATCGACTGGGAAACCTGCGTGCAGTCGGTGCAGCAAACCCATCACTGTCTTATCGTCGAAGAAGACTGCCGCTTTGCCGGGGCGGGTGCGGAACTGGCTGCCACCCTGCAGGAACGCTGTTTTTATTTCCTGGATAGGCCTATCCAACGCGTGGCCGGGCTGGACATCCCTACCCCCTTCAACGGCAAGCTGGAAGCGGCCAGCATTCCGCGTACGGAAGACATTCTTGCCGCAGCCCGGCGCCTCATCAGCAGCGCAGGAGATCAGTCATGAAAAATCCCATCACCATGCCGGTACTCTCCGATACCATGCAAACCGGGCGCCTGACCCGCTGGAACAAAGCCGAGGGGGATCCCGTTAAAAAAGGCGAGGCTGTTGCCGAGGTAGAAACGGATAAAGCCATACTGGATGTGGAGGCTTTTACCGATGGTTTTCTGGGTGGGCCACTGGCCGACACCAACATGGACATTCCGGTTCGTCAGGTCATTGGCTACATCCTGGATCAGCCTGCGGCGGCCGAAAAAACCGGGGATGTCGTTTCAGTACAGCCGACGGCCAGCACGCCCCCGGCATCTCCGCAACCGGCAGCAGACACCGTGAAAAACTTCGAAAACCCGGCAAACCCCGCCCCTGCGAACAATCATGACGGCGCAGCGTCTGCGTCTGTCCCGCCCCGATCGCCGACCTTATCCCCCACTTCCGCATCCACCACTGCCTCTGCCGCAGGGAAGACATCGCCTTATGCCCGTGCCCTGGCCGAGGATCTCGGCATCCAGCTCCAGCAGATTGCTCCGGGGCCCGACGGTCAGATTCATGCCAGTCAGGTACTGGCCGCCGCCTTGTCCGCGCCAGACGTGGATTTGCAGATGGGCCCACCCTATCAACTGGAAAAACCCAGCTCTCTGCGTGCGGCTGTCGCCCGCAACATGACGGCCACCCTTCACACGCCGACATTTCTGATCAGCAGTCGTGTCGCCCTGGAGAATTTTCAGAAAAACTGTAAATCCAAGGGACTGAGTTTTACCCTGGCACTGGGCAAGGCCTGCGCGCTGACTGTAGCTGAAGATCCCTGGTTCAATCATGCCTGGACCAGTCAGGGACTGGCCAAGCGCCAGCGGGTTGATCTCGGCATTGCCGTCGATACGGGTGAAGGGCTGATCACGCCCGTCCTGCGCGATGCGGCGAATCGCCCTCTGCCGGAACTGGCGGAGGATTGGCGCATCCTGCTCGGCAAGATCAAAAAGGGGCGAATAACACCCAGCGATTATCAGGGCGCCAGCTTTTACTTGTCCAATCTGGGTATTTTCCCGGAAATCGAACGCTTCAATGCCATCGTCCCCACTGGCGCGGCAGCCATTCTGGCGGTCGCCGCTGCGGGTCAGGACGGAAAAACAGACTTCACCCTGAGCTGCGATCATCGCGTCATTTTCGGCGCAGATGCAGCCCGCTTTCTGCAACGTCTGGGCAAACGTCTGGAGGATAGCTCTTGGCTGCAATAACCCGGATCCTGAGTATCAATAGCGGTTCTTCGTCCATAAAGTTTGCTCTCTTTGCCTTCAGCGGAAATGAAGAAAAAGTGCTGTTGGCCGGGGCCGTGGAGCACATCGGGCAAAGTGTCGGCAGAATATGGCTGGATCAGGAAAACCGCCGCGTACTGGATCGCCACGAGGCTTTTCCCGGTCAGGACTCCGCCTTGCAGGCCATTGTCGGCATGCTGGGTGAACTGGGCATGACCCATCCCGATGCCATTGGTCATCGTATTGTGTCGGGTGGCCCCTATCATCTGGCCCATATTCCCATCGACGCTCAGGTTCTGAACGATCTGCGTAACGCCCTGCCCTTTGCCCCCCTGCATTTACCGGCGGAAATAGCCGCCATAGAAGCCCTCCAGAAAATCTGGCCGGATAAAATGCAGGTAGCCTGCCTGGATACGGCCTTTCACCAGAGCCTGCCGGAGGTCGCGGCGCGCTTGCCCCTGCCCCGCAATCTCTGGCAGGAGGGTGTGCGCAAGTACGGTTTTCATGGCCTATCCTATGAATATATCGTCAGCCAGCTGGCGGACGCCGGAAAGGCGCCCAGCATCATCGCCCACCTCGGTAATGGCGCCAGCATGGCCGCTGTGGCCGATGGTCGCTGTCTGGATACCACCATGGGTCTGACCCCTACCGGAGGGCTGATCATGGGCACGCGCAGCGGCGATCTGGATCCGGGAGTATTGCTTTATCTGCTCTCCGAAAAAAATTACAACGCCTCACAACTGGAGCGCCTGCTCAATCATCTCTCCGGTCTGCTCGGTATTTCCGCCAGTAGTGGCGACATGCAAACCCTGCTGGCGCAACGCGACCAGAATCCCCTGGCGGCGGAGGCCATCGCCCAGTTTGCCTATAGCGCACGCAAGCACATCGGCAGTCTCATGGCGGTACTGGGAGGTGTGCAACGGCTGATATTTACCGGCGGCATCGGCGAACATGCAGCAGCTATTCGCTGGGCTATCTGCCGTCCGTTGGCAGGGTTGGGATTTCAACTGGACCCAGCGGCCAATGCCGAAACGTCGGCCGGGAAAACCCGCAAGATCTCATCCCCGACAAGTCCCGTGGAGATTCTGGTCATGCCCACCGATGAAGATTTGATGATTGCCCGCCACACCCGGCGATTGCTGGACTCGCCCCACTCACCGGCTGCACACACCCCATAATGCTTCTCTAACCCGGAGGAAGTCTGATGTCTTATGCGCACTTCGATGATCTGCTGGCAGCCATAGCTCCTCTGCCGGATATTTCCGTGGCCGTCGTCGATGCCACCGAGGCCCATGTCCTGCAAGGTGCCTGTGAAGCCAAGAAACAAAGCATTGTCGAGCCTATTCTGATTGGCGATGCCGACAAAATCCGGCAATTGCTGCTGCAATTGGGCGCGGATTCCGGCAGTTGTCCCAACTTTCAGATTGTGCCGGCAGACAGTCCCGAAGCGGCTGCCGATATCGGCGTGGAGATGGTCCTGGCGGGCAAAGCCCAGGCCATCATGAAAGGACACCTGCACAGTGACGCCTTCCTCCATCCCATTCTCGGCAAACTCCGTACCGGAAAGCGTCTTTCCCACATTTTTGTGACGGACATTGCCAGTTATCACAAACTGCTGCTGATTACCGACGCGGCCATCAATATTACCCCGGACTTGCTGACCAAAGCCGCCATTTTGCAAAACGCCATTGATCTCGCCCACATCCTTGATGTTTCCCAACCCAAGGCCGCCATCCTTTCGGCCGTAGAGGTAGTCAATCCGGCCATTGTCTCGACCGTGGATGCGGCCTGTCTCTCGAAAATGGCAGAGCGGGGTCAAATTACGGATGCCCTGGTGGATGGCCCTCTGGCCTTCGATAATGCCATTTCCAGTGAATCAGCCCGGGTCAAAGGCATTCACAGCGCGGTCGCAGGTGATGCCGACATATTGGTAGTTCCCGATCTGGTGTCCGGCAACATTCTCGCCAAGGACCTGGAATATCTGGCGGGTGCGACCATGGCGGGTATTGTCATGGGCGCGAAGGTCCCGGTTATTCTCACTTCCCGGGCGGACCCCGCCCGCGCCCGCCTGGTTTCGGCGGCGCTGGCAGCCTTGATTCACTACCATCAGGCTGGAGTGCAGCCGGCATGATTTCTCCGGAACACGACTGTCAGCCCATCGCTACTCTCACCCTCAATCCGGCGGTGGATATCGCTTATGAAGTCCCGCATCTGATCCCCGATCAGAAAAGCCATGCTCAGAGCACCCGCTATGACCCCGGCGGTAATGGCATTAATGTTGCCAGAGCTCTCAAGGAGCTGCTGGTTTGTGCCCACAGTTGCTGCATCGTAGCCGGCAATATTGGCGATCTCCTCCAGAAACTGCTGCAACATCAGCTCGATAGTCCTCATTGTGTGCGCGTGGAAGGGGAAACCCGCATCAATGCCACCATTTTACAGGGCGATCCGCCGGCGCAATTTGAGGTAACAGGTATCGGGCCGCTCGTTTCGGATCTGTCGCTGAACACCATCCGGGAAAGTTTTCTGGGTCTTTGTCAGGGAGGATTCGGAGTGCTGACCGGCTCGGTACCTCCCGGGGTGCCCGATCATTTTTACGGCGACATGGTGGACAAAGTTCAGGACGCCACAGGTAAAGCCATTGTGGATGCCCATGGCAGCCTGCTACAGATCGCCCTTCCTCATCAGCCCTTTCTCATTAAGCCGAACCGCTACGAACTGTCGGTACTGAGACAACGGGAGTTGCCCAGCTTGGAAGATGTCGCGCTGGAAGCCCGGGCCATCCAGCGCGAAGGGGTGCAATATGTCTGTGTCTCTCTGGGTAGTGATGGTGCCCTGCTGGTAGGGCCTGATGGCAGTTACTTGGCCAAGGCGCCTTCTGTAGCGGTCAAATCCACTGTCGGCGCAGGAGATTCCATGGTCGCCGGACTGGTGGCCGCACTAGCGCGTGGGCAAAGCCCTGCCGAAGCCCTGCGTCTGGCGGTAGCCTGTGGCAGCGGCACCGCCGCGCAACCAGGTACACAAATATTTTCACACAGCATGGTGGTTGACCTTCTCCAGCAAATCAATGTCAAGACGCTGGACATCTGAAAGGAGATGCAGAATATGACGGAAAGCAAGACGGATATTTTGATTATCGGTGGTGGTCCTGCAGGAATGATGACCGGCATCACCGCTGCCCAGTTTTCCCCCCACAAGAAGGTGCTGGTCCTGCGCCCCGAGACCGACGCCGTCATCCCCTGCGGGATTCCCTATATTTTCGGCACCCTGGGCGGCACCGAAGAAGACCTGGCCGGGCGAGCGCCGCTCCTGGCGGCTGGGGGGCAGATCCAGATTGGCAAGGTGGCCAGCATCGACCGCGCTGCCCATACCGCCACCCTGGAAAATGGCGATCTCATTCACTGGGAGCGCCTGGTTTTGGCCACAGGCGCGGAGAATTTCATCCCCCCGATTCCCGGCACCCAACTGGAAGGGGTGTTCAGTATTCACAAGGACTATGATTACCTCGATCAGCTCTTCAACACCCTGATTCCCAAAATCAAGAAACTGGCCATCATCGGCGGCGGTTTCATCGGCGTCGAATTTGCCGACGAAATCCGTAAGCGCGGCATTGAGGTCCACATCGTCGAAATGCTGCCCCACCTCATGCAGGCGGCCTTTGACCTGGATGCCTGCACCGCCGTCGAAAAGCAACTGCAAAGCCACGGCGTCCACATCCATACGGGCTGCAAGGTGGAAGCCCTCCTGGCCGGAGATGGTCAGCGTGTCGCCCAGGTCCAGATTGCCGGACAAAGCAGCCTGGCGGTAGATGCGGTGCTTATCGCCATCGGTACTCGCCCGCAAGTGGATCTGGCCAAGGCCATGGGCCTGACCCTGAGTCGCTCGGGAGGCATCTGGGTGGATGCCTTCCAGCGCTCCCGGGAAGATCCTCATATTTTTGCGGTAGGGGACTGCGCCCACAAGCAGGATTTTTTTACCCGCAAGGCTAGTCATGCCATGATTGCCTCACAAGCCGCCGCTGAAGGACGTATTGCCGGCATGAATCTTTATGGTCTGCGCCAGCTCCGTACCAATGCCGGTTCCGTCAGCGTCTACGCCAGCGAGATCGACGGCCTGGCTTTTGGCGTGGCAGGGCTGACTCAACATCAGGCCGAGCAGGAAGGGTTCCCCATCCTCATCGGCGAGGCCCAACTGCCGGACCACCATCCGGCTTCCATGCCCGGCACCACGGATATTTTATGTCGCGTCATTTTCGCCGCCGACTCCCTGCAGATTCTGGGTGGACAGGTACTGGGAGGCGCCACCACCGGTGAACTGGTCAACACCATTGGTCTCGCCATCCAGATGCACGCCACGGCCCCCGATCTGGTCAGCATGCAGTTCGGCAGTCAGCCTCGCCTGACCCCTTCCCTGCATCCTCTGGTGGCCGCTACGGGTAATGCCCTGCAAAAGCATTACGTTCTCCTCCATCCCTGCGTGGAAGACTCGCAATGAAGTCACTACCCAGGCATCGCAGCAAGATTGTCTGCACCATCGGTCCCGCCTCGGATCAGAGCAAAACGCTGGAAGCCATGATCCGGGCGGGGATGAACGTCGCCCGCCTCAATCTCGCCCACGGCAGCGCCGAGGAACACCGGGCGCGCATCGCCCGCATCCGTCAGGCTGCCGAAAACACCGGGCAACGTATTGCCATTCTCGCCGACCTGCCCGGCCCGAAAATCCGCATCGGCAAACTGCCGGCCCCGGTCACCCTCAAACACGGCGACCATGTCCTGCTAGCCCCCGACGCTCCCGGCACCGCCCAGGCTATTCCCCTGGAATTGCCGCCCCTGGCCAAGCCTCTGGTCAAGGGGGATACAGTGTTTTTGAATGACGGTTTCCTGCAACTGCGGGTAGAAAAGCACGATGCACACGGCCTCTTCTGTCAGGTGGTGGTCGGCGGCGTCCTGCTGTCCCACAAGGGCGTCAATCTGCCGGGCGTCCAGTTGGATGGCGGTGCCGTGACACCCGCCGACCGGCAACTGCTGGCCTTTGCCCTGGAGGCGGGAGTCGATGGCCTCAGCGTTTCTTTTGTAGAGACGGCGGAAGACCTCCATGCCGCTCGCCGGGAAGCCCTGGCCTTGGGCTATGCCCCCTTCCTGGTGGCGAAAATCGAGCGGGCCAAGGCATGGAAAGAGATCGACGCCATCATCGCGGCTACAGATGCCATCATGGTGGCTCGTGGAGATCTGGGCGTGGAAGTCCCCATCGAGGAAATTGCCGTCATCCAGAAGCGGCTCATCCGCAAGGCGCGGGCGGCAGGCAAACCGGTCATCACCGCCACCCAGATGCTGGAATCCATGGTTCATAACCGGCGGCCTACCCGGGCCGAAGTCACCGATGTAGCCAATGCCATCCTCGATGGTACCGACTGCCTCATGCTCTCGGAGGAGTCAGCCATGGGGGATTATCCCGAGGAAGCGGTGAAAATGCTGGCGCAAATCGCTCAGGTGACGGAAAAAAACCGGACCGAACTCAGCCCGCTGCAAGCCACCGATCTTCACGACCACGCCAGCGTCGAAAGCAGTATTGCCAACAGCGTCCGGCACAGTGCCGAACACTTGCATCCCCGCTTTGTGGTAACGCCAACGGAAACGGGTGCCACCGCCGCGCGCATTGCCCGCTTTCGTTTGCAGCCCTGGATTCTCGCCATGAGCCCGCACGCCGCCACCTGCCAACGCCTCTGTCTATACTACGGGGTGCATCCCATCGAAATGGCGAGCCCGGAACGGGGCTGGGAGTATGCCGCCCGCCGCTGGCTGGTGGAAAACGGCGTGGAAAAGGGCCTGATTTTACTCACCCAAGGCCCTAGCAAGGGCCATCCCGGCGGCACCAATCGCCTGGAAATCCTTCATCTCGACACCTCACCCACAACAGGAGCTTGATTATGGACAGTTTGATCGAAGACATCATCGCCCGGGAAATTCTCGACTCACGCGGTAATCCCACCGTCGAAGTGGAAGTACATCTCAGCAATGGGCAGTACGCCCGTGCCGCCGTGCCTTCCGGAGCTTCCACCGGCAGCAAGGAAGCGGTGGAACTGCGCGATGGCGATACCCAGCGTTTTGGCGGCAAGGGGGTCCGCCAGGTGGTGCAGAACATTGAAGAAATCATTGCCCCGGACCTCCAGGATCTGGATGTACGCGAGCAGAAAGCCATCGACGAAACCCTGATCGGTCTGGATGGCACCGACAACAAAGCCAAGCTGGGCGCCAATGCCCTGCTGGGCGTCTCCATGGCCTGTGCCCGCGCGGCCGCCGATTATTGTGAACTGCCCCTCTATGCCTATCTGGGTGGGCCGGGCGCCACCCGCCTCCCCGTCCCCTGCTTCAACGTCCTCAATGGTGGCGTCCATGCCCATTGGCAGGGCGCCGACTTCCAGGAATGCATGCTGGTACCCTACGGCGCCGACAGCTTCCGCGAGGCCCTGCGCTGGGGGGCGGAAATCTATCATGCCCTGCAGAGCGTTCTTCTGGAAAAACACCTCTCGGTGGGGGTTGGCGATGAAGGCGGTTTCGCCCCGGCGGTGGATTCCAACCACGAATCCTACGATCTGCTGGTGGATGCCATCCGCCGCGCCGGTTTCGAGCCCGGGAAAGACTGCGGTATTGCCATCGACCCGGCCTCCTCGGAGTTTTACAAGGACGGCAAATACCAGTTACGCACCGAAAATCGCGCCCTGAGCAGCGCGGAAATGGTCGATTACTACGCCGAAATCGTCGCCAATTACCCCGTGGTCCTGCTGGAAGACGGACTGGCCGAAGACGACTGGGAGGGCTGGAAACCGCTCAATGAAAAACTCGGCGGCATCGTGGAACTGGTGGGCGACGACATTTTCTGCACCAACCCCAAGATCATCGCCAAGGCCATCGAAGACAACATCGCCAACTCCACCCTTATCAAGCTCAATCAGATCGGTACGGTCAGCGAAACCATCGCCGCCACCCGCCTCGCCCAGTTCCACGGCTGGGGAGCATTCGTCTCCCACCGCTCCGGGGAAACCACCGACGACTTCATTGCCGACCTCACCGTCGCCCTGGACACCGGCCATCTCAAGTCCGGCGCTCCGGCTCGCGGCGAACGGGTAGCCAAGTACAACCAGCTCTTGCGCATTGAAGAAGAACTGGGCACGGCAGCCACTTACGCTGGCAAACAGGCTTTTGTGCGCGGAGTACGATTCTAGAAAACGCTACACCCAAAGGAAGAGCCGCAACGCGGCTCTTCCTGCAAGAATTCTGGGCAGCTGTCCTGTGACGGCTCATCAAAGCTGCGGCAGGCGGTCCAGAGGGCTGATCACTCCGCTCGGCCCGCGATTCAGGACATGGGTGTAGATCATGGTGGTGCTCACATCGGAATGCCCCAGCAATTCCTGCACCGTGCGAATGTCCTGCCCCGATTCCAGCAGATGAGTGGCAAAGGAATGGCGAAGCGTATGGGTGCTGGCGGGTTTGGTGATCCCTGCCACCAAGACCTACCCCTGGGTAGATGCCGACACCCGTCCTTCCACCGCCAACCAGGACAGAAAGGACTCCACCTCCGCAGCCCCCATCTCCCGAGGATGTCGTTTGCCGTGAAACAGCACGAAGCGCTTGACCCAATGGGCATAAGCCTGCTCAGTACGCAGGCTGTAATGGCGCAGCCGCAGTGCTTCCCGTACCTGCTCCAGCAGTCGTGGTTGGCGAATCGGGGTGTTTGTCGTGCCCGTTATAGTCATGCACGCTCCCTCATGTTAGTCTGCAGATGCCCATGTTACGTTGCATCATAGTGCAGTACAATTTACGTTAGGTTATACACAAAACCAAGTGTAGACGAGAAGATAATGGAACTACCAAAGTTTAACGATACATTCCTGCCAATACTGGATGTCCTTAAGGATGGGAAGATCATCAAAGGCCGAGATCTATTGAGGTTGGTGGAGGAAAAATACTATTCCAATCTACCTGAAGAACTGCTTCAACAAACAACCAAAAGTGGCGATAGGTTGATTGAAAATCGTATAGCTTGGGGTAAATCGTATCTTAAAAAGGGAGGCCTGGTTCATTATCCGCAAAGAGGCTTTGTGCAAATTACCGAAAAGGGGAAATCCGCTAGCGCTGAAAGCGTATCCTTGGAAAACATTCAGTCTGATGTAATTACCTTTTATGAGCCTGAAAACAAAACCCAAGGAACAAAACTGCCTATAGAAAACAGTGCGAGTCCTCAGGATTTAATTGATTCGGGCTTCGGGCAAATAGAACAAGAAATAAAAGACGAATTGCTATTGAAATTAAAAGAGGTAGATCCGTATGCTTTCCAGAAGATTATTCTCATCTTATTAAAGAAAATGGGTTACGGAGACTTCATAGAAACTTCAAAATCCGGCGATGGTGGCATAGACGGAATTATTAACGAAGATCAGTTGGGGCTGGAGAAAATCTATATACAAGCTAAGCGCTATAACGAAAATAAAGTCAGAGAGACTGATATTAGAAATTTTATCGGTGCTATGAGTGGTGACACCCGAAAGGGTATTTTTGTAACAACATCATCATTTGATGAAAAAGCGAAAAACAAAGCAAATAACGCTCACCATACAATAATCTTGTTAGACGGGTCTAAACTCGTCGACCTTATGCACAAATATAATGTTGGCGTCCAGACCAAGAATGTTTACGAAGTAAAGGCTGTAGACAATGACTTCTTCGATTCAGAAGAAATATAGGGAGCGC
>NZ_MXAV01000042.1 GCF_002847505.1 Acidithiobacillus marinus | reverse complement strand
AGGCAAGGTGAGTCAAAATGTATCGAGTTCAAAGAAACACTAAGCCTTGATGTTAAAAAACAGACTAAAGAAAAATATATCGAATTGTCTGCTTTTAAAACAATAGTGGCTTTTCTTAATACCGAGGGTGGCAAGCTGCTGGTTGGCGTATCAGATGACGGAAAAATTCCAGGCATAGATATTGAGATCGATAAATTTCATAAGGGAAATACAGATAAATTTCTTCTTCATTTTAAAAATTCACTTAAAACAAGAATCGGAGAGGAATTCTATCCGTACATTGAATACAAGCTAGTTCCTGTAGCCGAAAACCGTGTCCTTGTCGTTAAGTGCAAAGAATCAAAATCACCATGTTACCTTGACAATTCCGAGTTCTATGTAAGGACAAACCCAGCAACGGACAAGCTAGAGGGGCCGAAGCTTGTTCAGTATGTCAAAAATCACTTCGGTGGATAAAATGCATCTAACAATCACATACACTCGGACAGCAAAAAGCGTCGCTCGTTCCTCGCTCTGCTTATTGCTGCCGGTGATGTGAAGCGTTAGGCGTAGCAAACCGTGATCGATCTTGAATGGATCGAGGAGGATTTTATGGGAAAGAAAGTACAGAGCTATACGACCGAGTTTCGAGCCGAAGCGATCAAGTTGGTCTTGGCGCAGGGGCTCACACTATAGGAGGCTTCGCAGCGGATTTCAGTGCCTAAGGGGACGTTGGCCAACTGGATGGCCAATGCCCGTGGTGGGAAGCCGGTGGGTGCCCCTGGGGCGCGTACTGTGGCCGAGCTGGAAGGAGAGAATCAGCGGCTCCGCAAGGAATTGGCGCAAATGCGTATGGAGCGAGATATCGTAAAAAAAAGCGGCAGCGTACTTTGCCAGGGAATCGCTGCAAGGTACGCGCTCATGAAGGCCTGGCGAAGCCAATATCCAATCAACGTCATGGCCAAGCTGTTGGCTGTCTCCCGCAGCGGCTTTTACGCTTGGTTGAAGCGACCGCTGTCAAAGCCCGTCCTGAAACCGCAAGAAGTCGTTCGCCATCTTAAGCGTCTGGGTTTTGTGGAATCCAGGCAGAAAGGTTCTCACAAGCAGTTCCGCCATGCCGAGGGTCGAGCTACGACGGTACCGTTCACAAGGGCCAAGACATTTCGCCAGCCTTACTGCGCAAGATTACGCAAGACATCAACGTATCAGTCGAGGTGCTGCTTGGGTGGCAATAGCTCGTCTAACCCGGCACTCCAGCCGACCGGCTACAGCGGGCTTCGCCCGCTTCCGCCGTCGGCTGAGCTTGAACGTTGTGTTTTGTATGGCTATTTTGGATAGACTCAGACTTTGCGGAGGTGCCTATGAACACGGCAACATTACGTGACCTTCCGGTGGAGCAGCGACTCCACTTGGTCGAGGAACTATGGGATAGCATCGCAGCTGATCAAGGTGCGCTTGCGCTCACCGATGCGCAGCGCCTAGAACTCGACAGGCGCTTAGATGCGTACGAGGCGGACAGGAATTCTGGACAACCACTGGAGGACGTGCTTACGGGTATTCGCAAGCGCCTATGAGCTTGCTGATCCGTGTCCGTCCTGAGGCTGCGCAAGATCTCGAAGACGCGGCGGGTTGGTACGAGGAACAAAGCGAAGGTCTGGGGCACAAGTTCCTTGAGGAGGTTCGTCGATGTTTACAGCGGGTTGCCGAGCAACCTGAGCTGTATCCGTCCGTGCATCGCAACACACGTCGCGCGCTGATCCAGGGTTTTCCGTTCGGTGTGTTCTTATGATGTCGAGGCGGATTCCATCGTTGTGATTGCCGTCATGCACGGTAGCCGCGATCCACAACGTTGGAAGCAGAGAACATAACGATTCGGTCAACCGGACGCTCACCCGCTGTGCGGGCTCGCGCCAGTCACCTTGAACGTTAGGACTTGCTTGACATACGCTCACCGTTACATACACTGTACGTATGATTAAGTTCGAGTGGGATTCAGCCAAGGCTGCGGCAAACATCAAGAAGCACGGGGTTTCCTTCGAGGAAGCCCAGACTGTTTTCTACGATGAGTTTGCTATCCAGTTCTTCGATGATGACCACTCATCTGATGAAGAGCGATTTCTGTTGTTGGGTATGAGCACGGGAGCAAGATTGCTTCTCGTCGCTCACTGCGAACGGGAAGCCGGTCACATCATCCGCATTATTTCCGCCCGCAAGGCAACCAAACGTGAAAGCACGTTTTACGGGAAGTGAATACCATGAAAGCCGAATACGATCTCTCCAAAATGAAGTCTCGTAGGAACCCCTACGCATCAAAACTCAAAACACCTGTCACCATGCGCCTCTCCGAAGATGTAGTCGCCTATTTCAAACGCATGGCGGTTGATACAGGGGTCCCTTACCAGAGCCTTATCAATCTCTATCTCCGCGACTGTGTTACGCAACATAGGCAGGTACAAATTGCCTGGCCCAGCAAGCCCTAACTCCAACGTTATGCGTAAGCACCCCCGAGTCCGCTTATGCTGAAGTTCGAACGGGACGACACCAAGGCGCAAGCCAATCTCGCCAAGCATGGCGTTTCCTTCGAGGAAGCCGCTTCTGTGTCCGGCGATCCCTTGGCGCTGACGTCACCGACCCGGATCATTCGATCGACGAGAAACGATGGCTGGCCTTCGGTGTCTCACAGACATCAACGTATCAGTCGAGGTGCTGCTTGGGTGGCAATAGCTCGTCCAACCCGGCACTCCAGCCGACCGGCTGAGCTTGAACGATGGATGCCGCTGCGCGGCTACGCCCCACTTGTGCCACCTTTACCCTTCGGGCAAAGTGTCACTGTGGGAGTGGCGCTCAACTGCGCTCCGTTAGCGGCATCAAATATTCAGTAAGGAGGTAATGATTATGCAAAACGGATATACAGCAGTTATAAAACAGGAAGACGACTGGTGGGTGGGATGGATCGAGGAAATTCCCGGTGTAAATTGCCAGGAAAAGACCTACGAGGAGTTGAAAGAGGCCTTGGAGGTTACGCTGAAAGAGGCATTGGAATTCAATCGCCAAGACGCCTTGACCTCTGCCGGTAGTGGATACAGGGAAGAAAAAATCGCCATATGAAAAGAAATGAACTTCTCAAGCATCTGCAAAGCCAGGGATGCGATCTTTTACGAGAAGGTGGTAAGCATTCTTGGTGGCATAACCCAGCGCAAAATAATCGCTCGGCGATTCCTCGGCATTCCGAGATCAAGGACATCTTGGCGAAAAAGATATGCAAAGACCTTGGTGTAGAGCCCGTAAAATAGCCGCTAACAAGGCGCTGCGCGATGCCAATCATTTCGATTGTTCTACGGAATTATCATCCGTTTATACCTGATCGACAACAAGCACCACAATATCACGGACATCCATGCGAGATATCCTGAACTCGAGGCTTCCATCAGTATCGAAGAGGGTGAATTGTTGGCTGGTGACTTGCCACGCAAGCAGATGCGTCTGGTTCAGGCATGGATCAAACTGCATCGAGACGAATTGATGGCCGATTGGAAATTGGCCGTAAACGGCGAAACCCCTTACAAAATTTCCCCTCTGTGAGGTGCAACATGTATTGGGATGTCAGATCAGCAACGCCTTTGTCGGATTATCGTATTTATGTTGAGATTGCAGATGGGCGTCGCGGAATTTTCGATTTGAAGCCCTATCTTGATCGAGGCGTGTTTCGTGAACTTCGAGACCCGCACTACTTCAGACAAGTCGGTATTCTTTTTGGCGCTGTGACTTGGCCGCACGAGCAGGACATTGCCCCCGAAACACTGCATGAAGAAATGACCATCGTCGAATCTATGCCTAACGAGGCGCTCCAGCGGGACGCGCCGCAAGCAGCGCGCCCTTGAGCATGAACGTTGGGCAGTTGGGTGACGCTGCTATACTCTACTATACTTCCCGCACATGAGGAGACGTCATGAAAACCTTTACCGCCGTTGTAGAAAAGTGTTCCGAGACGGGTCTCTACGTTGGCTACGTCCCTGGGTTTCCCGGCGCACATTCTCAAGGCACCTCCCTTGATGAGTTGCACGAGAATCTTCAGGAGGTTGTCTCCATGCTCCTTGAGGATGGTGAACCGGTGCTGGAAGCGCAGTTTGTTGGTACTCAGCAGGTCGCAGTCGCATAATGGGCAGTCTGCCCGTCCTGAAACCGCAAGAAGTCGTTCGCCATCTTGAGCGTCTGGGTTTTGTGGAATCCAGGCAGAAAGGTTCTCACAAGCAATTCCGCCATGCCGACGGTCGAGCTACGACGGTACCGTTTCACAAGGGCCAAGATATTTCGCCAGTCTTGCTACGCAAGATTGCGCAAGACATCAATGTATCAGTCGAGGTGCTGCTTGGGTGGCAATAGCTCATCCAACCCGGCACTCCAGCCGACCGGCTGAGCATGAACGTTAGGTTTCCCTCCAGGGCCTAGCCGGAACTAAGCCAATGGCGTATAGTCTCATACATGCAGACCATCGCCGAACTACCGGAGTTCATATGCCGTGCCGAGAGGTTGCTCGGTCCGGCCGAGCGACAAACCTTGGTGCTTCATCTGGCCGAAATGCCCAAGTCAGGTGTCCTCTTGCAAGGCACCGGAGGCATCAGAAAACTTCGGTGGGCACGCGAAGTGTCTGGCAAGAGCGGTGGAGTTCGTGTCATCTACTACTTCCATAGCGAGCATATAGGGTGAGAAGGCTAATCTGAGCAAGGCTGAACGGAACGAATTGGCGAGCCTCGTCAAACTGCTGGTTCGGGCCTGGGAGAGTAGAAAATGAGCGAAGCGTTTCAAAGCATTAAAGCCGGGCTTGAGCAGGCAATCGAACATGCCCAGGGCAAACCAATCGAGGCCAAGGTCCATCGCCTCAGTCCGCTTGATGTGAAAGCGATCCGTACCAAAGTGGGTATGTCCCAAAGCGAGTTTGCAACATCATTCGGCATCAGCGTGGGCACGTTGCGCCATTGGGAGCAAGGCAATAGAGAACCTCATGGTCCAGCTCGCGTACTACTCAACTTACTCGCCAAAGAGCCAAAGGTTGTATTGGATGCGTTGCAAAGGTGAACCTAACATAGGTGGACGATGCGCCATAAAGCCGCGCAGCACCAGTCACCTCTACGTTACACCTCACTGATCTTGTCTTGACGCCCATACGGCAAGGCCGTATATTTTAGCGATACTATTCATTGCCGAACTACCTCACGGACGAGGAATACCGAGGGCTTCAAACCTATCTTTTGCAGAAGCCGGACGCCGGGAGTTTAATCAAAGGTTCGGGTGGTGTTCGTAAAATTCGATGGGCACCAGCGGGTTCGGGAAAGAGCAGCGGTATCAGAGCCATTTACTACTGGAAGAAGTCCGACCACGAGATATGGATACTCACGCTGTACAGTAAATCAGAGTGCGCCAGCATTCCTGGCCATACGCTCAAGCAAATAACGGAGGCAATCAAAAATGGGTAACAGGAACCTTGGGGCAGAGATTCTTGATGGCATCAATGAAATCAAGCAGTTCAAGAAGGGCAAATTGGCTCTACGAACCCACGAGCTATCAGAGCCCTCACCGCCTAAAGTGATCAGGCTGAAGTTGAACATGTCGCAGTCAGCATTTGCCGGTCTTATGGGCGTGAGTGTGCGAACCCTTCAGGATTGGGAACAGGGTCGGCGAGAGCCGCAGGGACCTGCGGTTGCGCTTCTGCGCATTGCGGAGCAAAACCCGGAAGTTTTCAATCAGCTTCACTGACCAGATTAAGGTGCAACCGGGCCATGCACCGTATCACAGACTTGAAGAAAGTAGACTTTGTTCTATGACAAACAAGAGCCTAACAAGGCAAATTCACTCGGACCGCCAAAAGCTGCGCCGCTCGCTCCTCGCTCTGCAGCGTACGAGGCGGACAGGAATGCTGGACAACCGCTGGAGGACGAGCTTACGGGTATTCGCAAGCACCTATGAGCTTGCTGATCCGTGTCCGTCCTGAGGCTGCGCAAGATCTCGAAGATGCGGCGGGTTAGTACGAGGAGCAAAGCGAAGGTCTGGGGCACGAGTTCCTTGGGAAGGTTCGTCGATGTTTACAGCGGGTTGCCGAGCAACCTGAGCTGTATCCGTCCGTGCATCGCAACACACTCATATGCATTCGTGCTGGATTACGAGGATTATCACTAATGGCCATGCACAATCCGCCTCACCCTGGTGAATTCATTCGGGAGGTTTACCTGGCCTTCCAGATCACGGTTAGGCAGCTTTCGGCTAAGCTAGGGGTATATCCTTCCACTCTGAATCGGGTTCTAAACGGCAGTAATGGTGTCAGTTCGGAAATGGCGCTTCGACTTTCTAAGGCACTCGGACGTTCGCCCGAGAGCTGGCTCGCCATGCAGGACAACTACGACCTTTGTCAGGCCCGGCAATCGGTCAATTTCGATCAGGTCCAGAAGGTTGAGTTCGACGTCGCCTAACATCGCGCTCCAGCCAACCGTCAAACCGCTGCGCGGCTACGTCCCACTTGTGCCACCTTTGCCCTTTGGGCAAAGTGTCACTGAGGGGGTGTCGCTCAACTGCGCTCCGTTAGCGGTCAAGACATGATGGTGATCATGGTATAAAATCGGGGTTACGAGGGTGAGATATGGCTACTTCCTTTAAAGAGATCGAGCAACAAGCCCAGGTTTTGGCGGCAGAGGACCGTGCCAAGCTTGCGGAGAAGCTGCTTGAGTCACTACAGATGCCCCTTTCTGAGATCGAAGCGGCGTGGGCCCAAGAGATCGAAGAGCGAGTTGCCGCATTTGACCGTGGCGAAACACAAGCCTATGCCGCAGAAGACGTTTTTGCGGAAGCGCGGCGCCTGACTCGGTGAAGCGCGCCAGGTTCGTCGCGGCAGCGCGGCGCGAGTTTCTGGCCGAAGTCGTCTACTACAATAAGGAGGAGCCCGGACTTGGCGCGCGTTTCGCCATGGCCGTCGAGGATGCAACGGTTCGCGCCTTGGCTTTCCCGCTTGCCGGTGCACCTGCCTCCAAAAATACTCGTCGTGTTTTTCTCAAGGACTTTCCTTTTGCTGTCGTATACCGGCCCGATACCGACGGCATTACCATCTTTGCACTCGCGCATCACTCGCGTCGGCCCGGCTACTGGCAAGCGCGTGTTCACGACCGCTAACCAATCACTCCAGCCGACTGGCTTCCGTTGGGCGATGGTGAGCCGGGTTCTGCTCAGGCTCTCTGCAGACCAGTATTTCGCGAGCTAAACAGCACCCGCAAACTGGTGCTACTATATGGTAGTTTATTTCTACCAAGGAAGCATTATGGCGATCAAATTCTCGGAAGACGTGGTGCCTCTCACGGACCTGAAGGTAAATCCTGGTAAGGTCGTCAAACACGTCGCCAAAGCTCACCGCCCGACTCTGCTGACCAGTCGAGGCCGCGGCGTGGCTGTTGTGCAATCTGTCAGCGATTTTGAGGCTGCTGAGGAAGAGCGGGCCTTCATGCGTGCTGTGGTGGCAGGCCTGAATGATCTTGAGTCAGGACAGGAGGTGTCCCTGCAGGAAGCAAAAACGCGGTTGGGGCTATAGGCCTGTGGCAAAGGTCTCCGTCATGTTCGCTGAGTCCGCCGTCCGGGACCTTGAGGAAATTCAAGTTTGGTATGAGAGCGAGCTTGCCCCGGAGGTAGGTCAGCGTTTGGTTTCGGAAATTTTTGAACGAGTCGCAGCCCTGCGGGATAATCCAGATATGGGTAGAGTTGTTCCAGAATTCGGGCAGAAGCACCTTCGGGAACTTATTCATCCGCCATTCCGTATCGTATACAAACGCGAAAATGAAAAGGTTCGCGTTGTCAGGGTGTGGAGGAGCGAGCGCTTGCTCAAATTGTCTGGTAGCGGCGGTGTTTAAGGTCGCTCTAAGCAGTCTGTGCCGCTGTCGCCCAACAAGTCGCCACAGTTGACCTGCGTTCCGCTTCGCTCCACGCGGACAACTGCGCTCCGTTAGACGGCCATTGTTGCGTGTCGCGCAACAGGCTATATTGTTTGTATGATCAAGTTGTTCCGACACAAGGCTCAGACAAGGGTCGATATCACTGGTCGGCAGCTTTCGGCTAAGCTTGGTGTATCTCCGTCTACCCTGAGTCGAGTTCTAAATGGCAGCAGCGGTGTCAGTTCGGAAATGGCACTTCGACTTTCTAAGGCACTCGGACGTTCGCCCGAGAGCTGGCTCGCCATGCAGGACAACTACGACCTTTGGCAGGCCCGGCAATCGGTCAATCTCGATCAGGTCCAGAAGGTTGAGTTCGACGTCGCCTAACATCGCGCCCTAGCCGACCGTCAATCCGTTGCGCGGCTTGCCGCCGGCTGAGCTTGAACGTTAGGCGGCGTAGCGCCGGAGAGTGAGCGGCCGCTGGGTCAAAGCCGTCGCCATTTGCAAATCTCCTTAATCGGGTCATAATATTCTCAACTAGTTTTATGACACGGTAGCTATCCGCTCACCCGTAGGGAAGAGGTGCAATGAATAAACGACGGATCCTGGTGATTCTGATCATCGTACTCATTGCCGCAGGCATTGCAGCGTATTTCTTCCTCCGCCCCCAGCAACAGAGCAATACCCTTACCCTCTATGGCAATGTGGACATCCGCACCGTGCATCTGGCCTTCGATGCCAGCGGGCGGATTGCCCGACTTCTGGTCCAGGAAGGCGACGCTGTGCAGAAGGGTCAGCTACTGGGCGAACTGGATCGGCAGCGTTTCCTGGACACGGTCCGCCGGGACCAGGCCTTGGTCGATGCCCAGCAGCAGGTCGTCAACAAGCTCCATGCCGGTACCCGGCCCGAGGAGATTGCCGAAGCCAGAGCCGCTTTGGCCGCTGCCACCGCCACCCTGCACAATGCCCATCTGGTCTGGCAGCGCCAGCAGAAGCTTGGCGCGGAACAATACGTGCCCAAACAGCGTGTGGATGACGCCCAGGCTGCCCTGAGTCGGGCCGAAGCCCAGCAGAATCAGGCCCGCCAAGCTCTACAGCTGGCCCTGCAGGGTCCCCGCAAGGAAGACATCGCCGCTGCCGAGAGCACTCTGGCGGCCGACCGGGCGGCACTGGCTCTGGCCCAGCGAAATCTGGCGGACAGCCGCCTCGTGGCCCCCGATGCCGGGGTAATACAGGACCGCATCCTGGAAGCCGGGGACATGGCCTCGCCGCAAAGTCCGGTCTTTACTCTGGCCTTGGAAAACCCTGTCTGGGTGCGTGCCTATCTGCCCGAACCAGAGTTAGGCAAGGTCCGGGAAGGAATGCGGGCGGAAATCTACAGCGATTCATTCCCCGACAAGGCCTTTCGCGGCTGGGTGGGGTTCATTTCACTTACTGCGGAATTCTCGCCCAAAACGGTTCAGACCACGGAATTGCGGACCCAACTGGTTTACCGCTTGCGGGTCTATGCCTGCAATCCCGAGCATCGCCTGCGGCTGGGAATGCCAGTGACAGTGAAAATTCCGCTGCGCAATAACCGGCCCAAGGCCAGCAATACCCAGCCCTGCCAGGGCTGAGCGTGCATGGACTCCCCGCTCCGCTTTCATCAGGTCAGCAAGAGCTTTCCCCAGGGAAAGCAGCGCATACAGGCGCTGACGCAACTGGATCTGTGCATCCAGCCAGGAACTGTCACCGGCCTGCTGGGACCCGATGGCGCGGGCAAGAGCACCCTCCTGCGTCTGGCCGCAGGCCTGTTGCTTCCCGATACCGGCCAGATCCAGGTTCTCGGCCAAGACAGCAGCGCCCGACAAATTGACCTGGACATTGGCTATATGCCCCAACGCTTTGGCCTCTATGAAGAGCTGACGGTACAGGAAAACCTGGATCTCTATGCCGACCTGCAAGGGCTTGACCCCGGCAAACGCCAGCAGCGCCAAGAGGAACTGTTACGCAGCACCGCCCTCGGACCCTTCCGGGATCGCCGCGCCGGAAATCTCTCCGGGGGGATGAAACAGAAACTGGGGCTGGCCTGTGCCCTGCTCCGGGCGCCGCGACTCCTCCTCCTGGATGAGCCCACGGTGGGGGTTGATCCCATTGCCCGGCGGGAGCTCTGGAGCATCATCCAGGACCTGAAAAAAGAGGCCGTGACGGTGCTCATGAGCACTGCCTACTTTGATGAGGCGGAGCGTTGCGATGAAATCGTCCTTCTGCACCAGGGCCGCCTGCTGGGCCAGAAAACACCGGCGGATTTTGCCCGTCCTCTGGCCGGACGCTGCTATCTGGTGCCCACAACGCAGCGACGGCGCGATTCGGCAGCACTTTTGCAGCATCCGGACATTCTCGATGCCCGCATCGTCCGTGACGGGGTACGGGTCCTGATAGCCAGTACCGACGCCGTTCTGCCGAACACGGCAAGCTGGCAAGCGGTCGCTCCCTCCTTTGAAGATGCCTTTGTCAGTCTGCTCGGGACAACGGAGCAGCGCCACGGACAGGCCGCTTTCGCGACCCCCGGCACAGCAACGGAGGCTCAGGAAAGCGTGGTGGAAGTCCACGAACTCCGGCGCTGTTTCGGTCACTTTGAGGCCGTCAAGGGAATCAGTTTCCAGGTCCGCAAAGGAGAGATTTTCGGCCTTCTGGGAGCCAACGGTGCAGGTAAAAGCACCACCTTCCGAATGCTGTGCGGACTCCTGGCGGCGTCATCAGGAACCTTGCGGGTGGCCGGGGTGGACATGCGCAAGGCCTCCTCCGCTGCCCGGGCACGCATCGGCTATGTTTCCCAGCGCTTTTCTCTGTATGGCAACCTGAGTTGCGGCCAGAATCTGCAATTTTTTGCCAGCGCTTATGGCCTGGGCGGCAAAGCCCGGCGGGATCGTCTGGAATGGGCCAAAGAGGCGCTGCAACTGCGCGAGTATCTGCCAATCAATGTGACCGACCTACCGCTGGGCATCAAACAACGCCTGGCCCTGGCCTGCGCCCTCCTGCATAACCCGCCCATTCTGTTTCTCGACGAACCCACCTCGGGAGTGGACCCCCTGGCTCGTCGGGAATTCTGGCAGATGATCAATCAACTGGCGGCGCAGGGAGTGACCGTTCTCATCACCACGCATTTCATGGACGAAGCCGAGTACTGCGATAAACTGCTTCTCATGTCCCAGGGTGCCGTGCTGGCCCAGGGGACACCGGCGGAAATCCGGAATCAAGCATCCAGCAGCGAATCCGGGACGGCGACCAACATGGAAGAGGCTTTCATTCGGCTCATCGAGGCGCAGGAAAGCCAATTGCGCAGGGCATCATGACAATGCCCGCCGCCGGACATTCGCGGCCATGAATCGTCAGCGACTGGCGGGCTTGATCCGCAAGGAATTCCTGCAAATCCGCCGGGACCCGTCGGCCATTGCCATCGCCTTTCTTCTGCCGGTGGTGCTGCTCTTTCTCTTTGGCTATGGTGTCTCCCTCAACGCCGAGCATGTCCCCATCGGCGTGGTGGTGGCGCAGCCCAGTCCGCAAAGCAGCAGCTTGGTCGCCGGGCTGCAGCAGTCCCGCTATTTCCAGCCACGCTTCTATACCAGTATCCAGGAGGCGCGCAAAGCCATGATGCAGCGCCAGGTGGATGGCATCCTCTGGCTGCGCGGCCCCTTCACCCGGACCCTGCTGCGTGGCGATACGGCCCAGGTCGGCGTCTTCGTCAATGGTGTCGATGCCAACAATGCCCGCCTGGTAGAGGGGTATTTGCAAGGGGTCTGGCAAAACTGGCTGGAGCAACGGGCCAATGCCTCGGGCACCCGCCTGCTGGTGCCCATCCAGGCCGAAGCGCGCATCTGGTTCAATCCTTCCCTGCGGAGCCGGGATTACCTGGTACCCGGCCTCATTGCCGTGATCATGACCCTCATCGGCGCTCTGCTCACCGCCCTGGTGGTGGCCCGGGAATGGGAACGCGGCACCATGGAAGCCCTCATGGCCAGTCCCGTCAGCATGGGGGAGATCCTGCTCGGCAAACTGATCCCCTACTTCCTTCTGGGCATGGGTGGCATGCTCTTTTCCGTCGCCCTGGCCATCGGACTTTTTGCCGTGCCGCTGCGGGGTAATTTCTTCGTCCTTCTGTTCTTCTCGGCTCTTTTTCTGCTGGCGGCCCTGGGCATGGGGCTGCTCATTTCCAGCGTGGCCCGCAACCAGTTCGTGGCGGGACAGGTAGCCATTATCGTTACCTTTCTACCGGCCTTCATTCTCTCGGGTTTCATTTTCGACATCCAGTCCATGCCTGCGCCCATCGCCTTCATGACCCACATCATTCCAGCCCGCTATTTCGTCACTATCCTGCAGACGATATTTCTGGCCGGCGACATCTGGCCACTCTTTCTGGGTAATGGCCTGGCCTTGCTGCTCATGGCTCTGTTCTTTCTGGGTCTGACCTGGAAGCGCTCACGCAAGAGGCTGGATTGATGTTTGCCCGCATTCTAGCGCTGGTCATCAAGGAATTCCTGGCATTGCTACGGGACAAGAGCAGTCGCGCAGTACTCATCGGACCCCCGCTCATCCAGCTTCTGGTCTTTGGTTATGGAGCCACCTTCGACCTCAACCATATCCCCTATGCCGTTTACAATCAGGACAGCGGCTTTGCTTCCCGGGAATTATTGGGGCATTTTCAGGGAACTTCGGCCTTTCACCAGACCGCCATCGTCCACAATGAAAAGCAGCTGGCGACGGTAATCAATACCCAAAAGGCCCTGCTGGTCCTCCACATTGGTCCCCAGTTCACCCGCGATCTGCTCCAGCACCAGCCGGCTCCCGTCCAGATCATCGTCGATGGACGCAACTCCAATACCGCCACCCTGGCCCTGAATGACGTCAATAGCGTACTCCTGGCCTTCGACCGTAGCTGGGCGGATCGTTATCACTGGGGCAATCCCCCGGCACAACTGGACATACGCGCCTGGTTCAACCCCAATCTGCTGTCCCGCTGGTTCATCGTCCCTGGCATTGTCGCTCTGCTGACCCTGGTAGTGACCTTGCTGGTAACAGGCCTGTCCGTAGCCCGGGAACGGGAACAGGGAACTTTCGATCAACTCCTGGTCACTCCGCTGACCCCCACCGAAATCCTCATCGGCAAGGCTATTCCCGGCTTTGTTATTGGCGGGCTGGAGGCCGCATTCATCGCTCTGGTGGCGGTATTCTGGTTCGGTGTGCCCCTGATCGGCAGCCTGCTGGCCCTGGGGCTGGGGCTCATGCTCTTTCTTTTTGCAGCCATTGGCATCGGGCTGATGATTTCCTCGCTGGCCGTGACTCAGCAGCAGGGTCTGCTGGGAGTGTTTCTCTTCCTGGTACCGGCCATCATCCTCTCGGGCTTCGCCACCCCCATCGCCAACATGCCGAGCCTGGTGCAGGACCTGACCTATCTCAATCCCATGCGCTATTTTCTGGTAATCCTGCGGGGGGTATTTCTGGAGGGCGACAGCCTCGGCAATCTCTGGACCCAATACTGGCCCCTGGCCATCATCGGACTGGCCAGTATGCTGGCCGCTTCCTGGTTATTCCGGCACCGCCTCGCTTAGCCCTTTCACCTGCTCAGGGACGCAATACCCGCTGGTATTCTGCCGGCAACGGACTTTCCTGTTGTGCCTGTTGCTGACCGTGAGCCACAAACAGGTTGATCACCTGTCCATGGGCCTGAATCAAAGTCACCACATTGGGATCCGTGCTCCGCTCTTCAATCATCACCCCATCGGGGAGCAGGCTGACTTCCATTTCGACCTTACCCTGTTGGGCAAAGAGCTCGGCAAAAGCAGGATCCCAGAAACGCAGCCCAAAATTTTCATGGAGCCGCTGCTTCATGGCAGGTACATGATCATGCAGCAAGGCGACCACTTCGGGATCATCTGAACGGGTGCGGGCGCGAATACCATCGGGGCGCAATTCCAAATCACGCTGAATATGCTCATGCAAACTCAGCAGTCGATGAAAAACCGCCTGATCGTGTTGATGACGAGCGGCCATGTCAGAATCATGCCTGCCCCCTTGCCCTCCAGCGCGTTGGATCTTCCCGGTAAAATTATTCATATTTCGTGCTCCATTTACTCAGTCAAGGGAACCGTAAAGACGAAGCGTGCAAATGGGTTTCGAGAATATAGGTATAGGTACTGCTGGCCTCATGAAATATTTGTCGAAAAAACATGGTATTCCTCCTCGGTCTGGTGACCGTCAGAAACTTTCCTGGGCAAAAGTATCCTGCAGGTTCAGAGAAGGCGCATTGAGAAAAATCAATTTTGACTGATTTAGTCGGGTTTATGCTCGGGCAGCTTGCCGGCCATACCCGCCAGCGATTGGGGCGCCAGTATTTCCAGATGACCGCGCTGCTCCTGAATGAAGGCGTGGCGCTTGAAATCCGCCATAATCCGGCTGACATGCTCCGTGGACAGCCCCAGAAAGGCCGCCAAATCAGGGCGCGACAAGGGAAAAGGCAAGCTCCGCAATTGCGGATAGTGCTCCACCCATTGCAGCAAAAAGGTCGCCAGGCGGGCTTCGGCCCGTTTGGCGCCTAATTCCATGATGTGATCTTCACTACTTTGCAAGGCTTGCTGCCAACGCTGGCGAATCGCCTCCTGGACCTTGGGAAGGCGCTCCGACAGTCTCTGCAGTTCCGCCAGATCCAGCCGGCAAAGCTCGCTGGGCGCAAGGGCTATGGCAGCATGACGATGCTGCGCTTCCTGCATGCCTTCAAAACCCAGCAGATCTCCGCGATGCAGCAAGCGAATGATGACTTCCTGACCATTTTCCAGGGATTTGACCAGCTTCACGGCACCCGAGCGTAGGGTATAGGCATAACGGGCATCATCACCCACCCGATAAAGGACTTCGCCCTGCAGACAGGAAATATCCTGGACCTCCATACCCAGACTGCGAAGCTCTTCCAGACTGAGTCCGGCAAAAATACTTTGGTTCCGCATCCGGCACTGCAGGCAATCTGAACGTTTATGTTTCAATGGATTATGACCGGCGAGCTCTCACTCAGGCGACCAGTATTGTGGATAGGCCCCTTTTTGTCCGGATTTTTTGCCGATACCCATAGCCGCAGTACCCGCATCGCTTTTACTCGCTTGCGGTCCTACCAGTACCCGATACAAGTGATTGACAGACAAAGTACCCACACAAGCCTTCACACCCGCTTGGTCCGCTTGCTGGCGCAGCTTTTCGGCCATGCCGACTTTTCCAAAAGCTCCCAGCTGGACATACCAACCAGCCTGCTGACAAGCATGGGCGATTTTAACCGGCTTGACTGGAGCCGGAACAGCAACCGGCACGGATGCGTGGGTAGCCGCAGTTATGATGACCGATTTGGCTACAGCTACAGGAGCATCCTTGGCAGAACTTGTGGCAGAGGCAGAGGCCGCCATGTGTTGCGGCAAGGTCAAGAATACACTCCTTGCACTGGAACCAGTGACCATCTCCTGGGCAGGATGGCTGGCAGACTGACTTTTCCAGAAAAAGGACAGGATCAGCAAAACGATCAGTATGACAATAATAAGCAGCATAAAACCCAGCCTTTGCTGCTTGTTTGGAGTGCGTCGGGATTTACTGATGGCCGTATCTGAATCATCCATTCTTTTTTCTGCGGTGCACCCGCACTCCATAAATGATCGAAGTCATGCGGCATCATACTACATTTTTGAACGCTTCAAGCCTAGACCGCGATGCGTGGGTTTTCAACCCGTGGATTTTTTGACAGACCCTTTTCAGCTGGTTCATAACAACCAAAGTGGTTCATATAAACCATATAAAAAGGTGTATTTAAACCATGTCTCAGACCGCGTGCGATGACATATTAATATAATCCCATGTTTTTATAATAATAAACCCGAGCAATCAACTCAGGAACAAAAACTGCTTTCCTGAGGCCCAGCATCATCTAAAAACAACCGTTATGAGGGAACTATCATGATTATTGAAGACACGTTACCTGTGCTTCTCAGTCGTCTCGACTTTGCCTGGATCACTTCGATGCATATCCTCTGGACTCCAGTGACCATTGGCATGTCCTGGCTTTTGTTTTTTCTGGAAATTGCCTGGCTAAGAACCGGTAATGAACACTGGTACCGCCTACAACGCTTTTTTGAAAAGTTATTCATTGTCAATTTCGGAGCCGGTGTCGCTACCGGCGTCACCATGGAAATGGCCTTTGGCATTCTCTATGGCCCCTTTTCACAGGCCGTAGGGCCTTTTTTCGGCAACATCCTCGGCTTTGAAACCATCACCGCCTTTATGTATGAAGCGGGCTTCATCGGCCTGATGATTTTTGGGTGGGGGAAAATTGGTAAGGGCATGCACGCTTTTGCGACTTTCAATGTCGCCCTTTCTTCCAGTCTTTCGGCCATGTGGATTCTGGTCGCCAACGGCTGGATGCAGTCTCCGACCGGCATTGTTCTGAAAAACGGCCTGTTTCAGGTGACCAACTGGTGGCAGGCCATTTTCAATCCCAATTTCAATATCGGCTTTCCCCATATGTGGATCGCCACGGTCGAGTTATCCCTGTTTTTCTTCGCCGCAGTCAGCGCCTGGTTCATCTTGAAAAATCGCCATGCCGACCTGTTCACCAAGTTGTTGAAGCCTACCCTGCTGGCACTCATTATCATCACCCCCTTGCAGATTTTTATTGGCGATGAATTGGGTCGGGAAGTCGCCCAGGATCAACCTACCTCCCTGGCGGCCATGGAAGGACATTTTCATACCTACCTGCCCGACGGCAAACCCAATACCAGCTGGAACCTGATTGCCATACCCGATGTTTCTGCCGGCAAAAACCTGTTCAGCATACAAATTCCCCATGTATTGAGTCTTCTGGAAACCCATACCTGGGATGGGGTCGTCACTGGAATGGATCAATTTGCACCTAATGATCGCCCTAATGTGTGGGTGCCTTTTTATTCTTTTCGCATCATGGTTGCCATCGGCTTTTTCCTCTTTTTGATGGCGCTTTGGGGCAACTGGCTGCGCTTGCGCGGGAAACTGACCGCAGAACACCTGCGGAAAAACCCGCTTTTCCTGCGACTCCTGGTATTTAGTGGCTTCCTGCCTTATCTGGCCGTCTGGACCGGCTGGTGGACCCGGGAAATCGGACGGCAGCCCTGGGTGGTGTACAACCTGATGCGTACCTGGCAGGGCGTTAGTCACATGGGTGTCACGGCAGAAAGCTTCTGGCTCATTGGTTACATCATTTTCGAACTGATGGTTTGGGGCGGCGCCTGGTATTTCTTCACCCGGGTCATCCAAAAAGGGCCGGACATGAACAGCCCAGTCATCGGTTCATCTGATCAAGATGCCCACTCTTCCGGCGGTGGCATGGCCAAACCGGCTTTTGCCAAACCCACGATGAACAAACAACACTGAGGACCGCAATCATGGATGAAATATTTCGCATACACAGTACATTGGGTACATTCTGGTGGATTCTGCTGGGCGTATTCTTTGTCATTTATATTGTGCTCGACGGGGCTGATCTGGGAGCGGGCGTATTTTCCCTGCTGCTCAATAACGAGAATGATCGGGCGGCGGTCATGTCTTCCATGGCCGGCACCTGGGATGCCAATGAAACCTGGCTAGTAGTTGCGGGTGGGGTCATTTTCGGGGCCTTTCCCCTAGTTTACGGCGCCACTTTCAATTACCTCATGATCCCGTTGATGTTTGCACTCTGGGGAATCATTTCCCGGGCGGTCGCCTTTGAGTTTCATGTTCATGCCAAAAGCAGCCGCAAATTCTGGGGCTTCATGTTTGGTTTTGGCAGCCTCATTGCCGCCTTGTTTGCAGGCATCGCCTTGGGAGCCACCTTGCTGGGATTTCCCATGGCAACCGGCAATGCTCAAGGTATCCAGGTAGCCAACGATCCCTTTGTGAATACGGTCCCGCATTTTTCCGGAAATGCCTTGAGTTTCCTCTCGGCTTTCAGCGTCTGGACTGGTATTGGCGCCCTGATTGCGGGTGGACTGGCGGGAACTTTGTATTTGTGTGCCCGCTTTGAACAAAATGATCCGATTTATCTGAAGGCCCACAAGGCTGCCACCCTGTTTTCTTTCCTGGCACTGGCGGCGGTGGTCATTACCCTGATCTGGTCCTATGCCATCATGCCCGATGCTGCCAAATGGACGGGCAACAGCTGGTTCGGCTGGTTAATTCTGTTGATAGCCATTCTGATATCTGCTTACAAGATGATGACCAATCATGCCGCACACCGCGATTTTTCCGCTTTGCTCTGGTGTGGTGCCATTGTGGTCTTCATGTGGGGCGGGATGTGGGCAACCAATTTCCCCTACATCATCCCTCAGACCTGGACCATCAGCGCTGGAGCCAATCCTGCCAATGATCTGGCCATTCTGACCCTGTTCATGACCGGATTCGTACCGGTAATGATTACCTATAACATCTATCAAATCTGGGTGTTCCGCAAACGCATCACCCATCTGGCAGGATACGAAAGTCATTAAACCGCTTACTTGGTGATGTTCCATTTTGAGGGCCGTCTGGCCCTCTTTTTTTGAAGATTCACATAATCACATGGAAATGTTCTATAATCTTTCTTGAAGATAATGGCTTGGTCTTGTTTGAAGATGCAAGGCTATCATCATCTCTTGGCACCATGAAGGAGTCTGGTCATGACAAAAATCAAAAAAGATCATTCAATCAAAGCACATGCATCTTTAACAACAGAAGACAAGCATGCAGAGAAAGCCCATTACAAGGCAGAGTTGCACAAGCTCCAAATTGAGCTGGTCAAGTTACAAAGAGACATCATTCGCAAGAACGAAAAAATCCTGGTCATCCTGGAAGGACGGGATTCGGCAGGCAAGGACGGCTCCATCAAAAGGGTGATCGAGCACCTCAGTCCCCGGGAAACCCGGGTGGTCGCCCTCAGCAAACCTTCCGACAAAGAACAAAGCCAATGGTACTTTCAACGCTATATCGAACATCTGCCTTCTGCAGCGGAAATGGTGTTTTTCAACCGTAGTTGGTACAACCGCGCCGGGGTTGAAAAAGTCATGGGTTTTTGTAACGAAGACCAATATGAAGAGTTTTTTGCCGAGGTGAGTCATTTTGAGGGCATGCTGGTGCGTTCTGGTATTCATCTCTTCAAGTTTTACCTGGATATTTCCCGCGACGAACAGAAGCGTCGCCTTGAAGCGCGCAAGGACGATCCACTCAAGCAGTGGAAAACCAGCCCCATTGACGAAAAGGCAGTGAAGCATTGGAAAGATTACAGCGAAGCCCGCAATATCATGTTTGCCCGTAGTCACTCTCCTTTTGCTCCCTGGATAGTGGTTAATGCCAATGACAAAAAAACAGCGCGTTTGCAGCTCATCAAGGGCATATTGAGCCGATTGAGTTATTTGGATAAAGATGAAACGGGTGTTTTACCTGATCCCTCCATTATTTTTGAGTATGATCCCCTGTATCTGGAAAACGGCATGATCCAAGCATGACCGAACATCATCCACAAAACCTGTTTATCCTTGTTTATCATGGAGGAATTTATGTCAACACTGGACCTGGAAGCGGCTCTGAACCGAGCTTTGACTATTAAAAATGAGGATTCCCTGGATGCAGCCACCATTGCAGCCGCCGAACAACTCAGTAGCAAAACGGGATTATCCCTGGATGCTGCAGTGGATATTCTGGGCAATGAACAACTGATTGGATTTATTGGATTCCTGAACGACAGCATGAGCTGCGATCAGCTTTCCGCACTCTGCGATGCAGAAAGCTATGATGTGGAACAGGCACGCGAATGGGAACTCACCCGTCCGCAATATCAACTGGCCCATGAAATCGCCATACTCAGTCATCGGGTAGAAAAATCCCACAATCAAAGGTCCTGACGCTGACGGGTCGATGCAGCGCAATCGCTACGGTGTCGCGAAAAACCCGCAAATCGTAGCGATCTTCTATAATTACTGATGAAGCTGTAAAGCTGGCAATAGGCGCATTCCTCTGAGCTTCACCGGATATATGATGAAAGGAGATACTCGCATGTCTGCAACACGCCGCCCGCCTTTGGGCATTCCTGTCGACAGCGCCAAGCGCTGGACTGAAAACTATCAATTGGCGACTCAGGAAAGTGGTCGCCTTTTTCTGATGGCCGGTGACCAGAAAGTCGAACATCTGAATGATGACTTTGTCGGCGCCGAAGTGGCCGCTGATGACGCGGACCCGGAGCACCTTTTTCGTATTGCCAGCGCTGCACCCGTAGGTTGTTTTGCAGCGCAGATGGGGCTGCTCAGTCTTTATGGCCGGGACTATCCTGAAATCCCCTATCTGCTGAAACTCAACAGCAAAACTCATCTGGTGAAAACGGCAGAACAGGATCCCCTTAGCAGCCAGTGGCAAAGCATGTCTCAGGTGCAGGATTTTGTGCGTCACTCCGGTCTGAAAGTGGTGGGTGTCGGCTATACCATTTATCCCGGCTCAGCCTATGAAGCGCAAATGTTAAGCGAAGCCGCGCGCATGATTCAGGATGCTCACGCCATGGGGCTTTTGGCCGTCATCTGGGCGTATCCACGCGGCAAAGCCGTCGGCAAGCGCGAACAGGATTCTCACATGATAGCGGGTGCCGCCGGTCTGGTAGCCTGTCTGGGAGCTGACTTCGCCAAAGTGAATCCGCCGCTGGATGATCAGGGCAACATGGACGCACATCTCCTCGGCGAGGCTGTTGCGGCAGCTGGACGCACCCAGGTCATTTGTGCTGGCGGCTCGGAAACGGACGCAAAATCCTTCCTGCAGCGCCTGCATGAGCAGATCCATCTGGGTGGCACCCAAGGCTGTGCCACTGGACGTAATGTCCACCAGCGCAGCCAGGCTGATGCCATCGGTTTTTGCCGGGCCATCCATGCCATGGTCGTCCACAATCAAAGTGTTGAAGAGGCTGGTAAATACCTTGCCTCATCGTGACAACGCGACCACCCCGGGGATTTCTCATTTTGTACATCCTTTACAACGGAGTAAGCTGTGACCATCGCCCCCTGTTATCTGCTCCCGCAACTCCCTGAATCGCTCGGCAGTCTGGCTGATCTGGCGCTGGATCTGCGCTGGTCCTGGAGTCATGCGGCGGATGCACTCTGGGCAGAAATCGCTCCGGAACTCTGGGAACAAACCCGTAATCCCTGGCTGATATTGCAGAACATCAGCGGTCAAACCCTCCAGGAACTGGCCAGTAATGCCGATTTTATGGCCAAACTCCGATCGTACACGAAATTGCATCAAGAGCAGCTCATCCAAAGCAGCTGGTTTGCTGAAAACCATCGTCAGGCATCCTTTAGCCAGGTTGCCTATTTCAGTATGGAATTCGGTCTTTCCGAGGCGTTACCCATCTACTCCGGAGGACTGGGAATCCTGGCTGGTGACTGCCTGAAAACTGCCAGTGATCTCGGTATCCCCTTGTGCGGTATTGGGCTACTTTGGCAGCAGGGATATTTTCGCCAAACTCTGGATGAAAACGGTCGTCAACACGAATTTTATCCCTATAATGATCCGACCCAAATGCCCGTCACTCCGGTGCGTGACAGCGAGGGCGAATGGTTGCGCCTGCAACTGCCCTTCCCAGGGCGCAAGGTGATACTGCGTGCCTGGCAAGCTCAGGTTGGCAGAGTGACGCTGTATTTACTGGACAGCAATGATCCCCTGAATACCCCTGCAGATCGGGGTATTACTGCCGAACTGTATGGTGGTGGTGTGGAAACACGCTTGCAGCAGGAAATCTGTCTGGGCATCGGGGGCTGGATGTTATTGCGGCGCTTGGGTATTCAGCCGGAAATATGCCATCTCAATGAAGGACATGCTGCTTTTGCTATTCTGGCGCGGGCCTACAGCCACATGCAGGATCATGGCAGTCTTTTTGAATGCGCTCTGAATGCCACCCGGGCCGGAAACATATTCACAACCCATACCCCCGTTTCTGCCGGTTTTGACCGTTTTCCGGCGGAGCTGATGACCCGTTATGTCGAAGGCGCACCGGAGGCTTTCGGTATTGATGCTGAAAGCATTCTGGCCCTGGGCCGGGAAATTCCGGAAGATGTTCATGCGCCTTTCAATATGGCCTGGCTGGCGATTCGCGGCAGCATTATCGTCAACGGCGTCAGCCGTTTGCATGGTGTGGTCAGTCGTCATCTGTTTCAGCCACTTTTTCCGCGTTGGCCCCAGGAGGAGGTTCCCGTCACCCATGTGACCAATGGCGTGCACATGCCGTCATGGGATTCCGCCGAAGCCGATGCCTTGTGGACAGACTGTTGCGGAAAAAAACGCTGGCTCGGGGACTTGCAAAATCTTGAAGCCGAATTTCGCAAAACGCCTGATCGAGACATTTGGGAATTGCGCAGTCAGGGACGACAACAGGTGATTCATTTTGCCCGACAACGCCTGCAGCAACAGCTGGCCCAAGCCCACGCGCCTCAAGAAGAACAGGAGCGCGCTGCTTTGGCTCTGGATCCCAATGCCTTGACTATCGGTTTTGCCCGACGTTTTACCGCTTATAAACGTCCCAACCTCCTGCTCAGCAACCCGGAAAAGCTTAGACAATTGCTGACGAACCCCCATTATCCTCTGCAATTACTCATTGCGGGCAAGGCGCATCCCCGGGACGAAGTGGGCAAATCAATGATACAGGAATGGAACCAATTCATTCAGGCACACCCGGAGCTTGCCAGCCGCATTGTATTTATTACAGATTATGACATGCTGGTTGCCGAACACCTGATTCAGGGTGTGGACTTGTGGATCAACACCCCGCGTCGCCCCTGGGAGGCCAGCGGCACCAGTGGGATGAAGGTCCTGGTCAATGGCGGACTGAATCTGTCAGAGCTGGATGGCTGGTGGGCAGAAGCTTACTGTCCTGAAATAGGATGGGCGATCGGGGATCGGGCTGAGCATGATGATGATCCTCAGTGGGACGCGCAGGAAGCAGAAGCCGTATATCAATTACTGGAAAATGAGGTTATACCGCTTTTTTATCATGACCGCGATGCAAGCGGCTGTCCGCAAGGCTGGATACAAAAAATCCGCGAAAGCATGAGTCGCCTGACCCCGCTTTTCAGCAGTAACCGGATGCTCCGGGAGTATGTCCACACTCTTTACGAACCTGCCGGACGCCTTCTTGCAGCACGTAACGATAAAGATCGGATTGAATCCATTTGCCAATGGCAAAAAAATATCCGTCAACATTGGCCACTGCTCCGCTTCGGTGACTTGCATGTGCATACAGAAAATAATCGTCATTATTTCCAGATCCATGTCTATCTGGATGATCTGGATTGCGACGCCATCCGTGTAGAACTATTTGCGAACAGTCAAGGTCAAAGGACCGTAGAAGTGCTGCCCATGCAGCGCAGCGAGGCATTGAGCGGAGCCATCAACAGCTATAATTATACGGCAGATATACCATCAGACCGCAACCCCGATGAATATACTCCCCGCATCATTCCTTATCATGAGAATTGCCTGGTCCCTATGGAAAGTGCCGAAATACTCTGGTATCGATAAAAGGATAAAAAGTTGAACGGACAAATTCCAGACCTGCAAAATATTATCGAAACCGAAAAGAAAATCTTCGGAAAGTATTTATTGCCTGTGGCCATATTACTCATTCTAATTGGCATTTTTGGCATTATAAGTCCTATCATTCTTTCTGCAGTCACCGACGGAATTATTGCCGCTGTATTGATCCTGTCGGGGATCACCTGGATTTGGCATAGTCTGCAAATGCGTCAGCATCAGCTTTCGGACTGGCTGAAACCACTTTTGCTGTTTATCACCGGCGGGATCATGATTGCCATGCCCAACGCTGGCATTGCCGCCATTGGCCTGATGTTTGTCTTGTATTTCATTGTGGATGCCTACCGCAATTTCACCCAGTCCAAGGTCTATCCGGGACACAGCCGGGGCTGGTCCATTTTCAGCGGTCTAGTGGACGTGCTCATTGCCCTGCTCTTCGTGGTCACCTGGCCGCGTGGTTCCCTGGTGCTGGTAGGCATTTTCGTGGGAGTCAATCTGATATTTGACGGAATTATTTTACTGATGCTGCGCAATACCAAGATCGGTTAAAATTTTTAAGCTGGCTTACCTCATAAGCAACGCGAATAATCGCGTCATCCACCCTCTATAAAAGTATAAAAATTATTATTATTTGATTAAATCAAGTTCAAGATATTTTTATGCTATCTTGCGACTGTTTTATTAAACTCAAAGGAAATAACATGTTGGTACACATTATAGTATTTCTGATAGTTGGCGGAATTGCCGGGTGGCTGGCTGGCTTGATCATCAAGGGGCGCGGCTTTGGTATTATTGGTGACATCATCGTCGGTATCATCGGGGCTTTCATTGGGGGCTTTATTCTGACTGCCGTTGGCCTGGCTGGGCTGATCGGTGCAGGGATTATTGGCGCTATTGTCGTCGCGCTGATTGGGGCAATCATCCTGTTGTTCCTTATCAAACTCATCAAAAAACTCTAAGCATCTTCCCTCATGAATATTCTGATCATCCTGGCTGGACTGGTTATTTTGGGGTCAGCCAGCCAATGGCTCGCGTGGCGAGTCAAGCTTCCCGCCATTTTGTTCCTTTTGGCTATTGGTATTCTGGTCGGCCCCGTCCTTGGCTGGGTTCACCCGGACTCATTGTTCGGACCACTACTTTTCCCTGGTATCTCTCTGGCGGTAGCGGTCATTCTCTTTGAAGGAGCGCTGAATTTACGTCTGCATGAAATTGGCGGTCTGGCTTCCGTTATCCGTAGAATGGTCAGCCTGGGAACCCTCAGCAGTTGGTGGATACTGGCTGCAGCCACGCACTGGATAGCAGGATTCACCTGGTCCATGGCCATATTATTTGGCGCGGTAGTGGTCGTCTCCGGACCAACCGTCATCGGCCCGGTACTCAGGGCCGCACGGCCCAACACGCGCATCAGCAATGTACTCAAGTGGGAAAGCATCCTGATTGATCCCATTGGTGCCCTGCTGGCAGTACTGGTTTTTGAAGCGGTCATCGCCCATCATGGTTCCACCGTATTGAGCACTGCTGTAGTGATCTTCCTGAAAATGCTCGGAGCAGGACTCTTGTTGGGTATTGTCGCCGGGCAAATTTTAGGATGGTTACTGCGACAGCGGGCCATACCCGACTATCTTCACGGGGTGGTAGCTCTGGGTAGCGTGTTTATCATTTTTGCCGGTGCCAATCAGATCGCCCACGAATCCGGACTGCTCGCTGTCACTTTGATGGGCATCTGGCTCGCCAACATGCGTGATGTCCCCCTGGAAAACATCCTGGATTTCAAGGAAAGTCTCTCCATTCTCCTGATTTCCATTTTATTTATTTTGCTTGCCGCCCGCCTCGATTTGAAGGCGGTGGAACAAGTCATTGTTTCGGGTGTGCTCTTAATGCTGGTCATTCAATTCATCGCACAGCCCATCAAGGTCTTGCTGGCTTACGATGGGAAAGAGCTTAATTGGAAAGAGCGCTTCATGACTGGATGGATTGCGCCACGGGGAATTGTTGCTGCGGCTGGAGCGCCTGTTTATGCCGCCCAACTGGAAGCTTTGGATTATCCCAAAGCCCATTTGTTCGTCCCCCTGACCTTTGCGCTCATCATTGTAACCGTCCTCCTTGCCAGCTTTACTGCTCGTCCCATAGCCAGGCTTTTAGGGGTCTCTGAAAAAGATCCGCATGGCATTCTGATTGTTGGTGCCAATGTTTTTGCCATTGCCGTGGCCAAAAAACTCAAAGACTGGGGATTTCGACCATTATTGATTGATGATGAATACCGTCAGATTCAGACAGCGCGGATGGCCGGGCTAGATACTTTTTTGGGAAGCCCGGTTTCTGAAGCAGCAGACCGGAAGCTGGATCTGGTGGGTTTTGGTTACCTGCTGGCCCTTTCAACAGATGCAGCACGCAACCTGATTGCTTCTTTGCGTTATGATCCAGAATTCGGTCATCATGCCGTTTTCACCCTTGCTGACAGGGCTCCGTCAAGCTCGCCAGATATAGTAGCAGAGGTTTTCGCCACTGATTTTAATGGTGGTTTGAAGGGGCTATAGTTGGTGGAAATGCGGCATTTTCAGGCGATTTTGGGTGCAGAATCGTGAATGGGGTGGCTGACGGACGCAGCTCGCCCTCCGGAGCTATTCTCGGATAGGTAAACCCCGTGGTGGCGCCTCAGTATCCGAGTTGGCGGAGCGTTTTGTGCGCGCTGGCGGCGAAATCCCGGCACGCTTTGGCGATATTCTTGACGCCAGTGAGACGCATAATGCTCATGGCCAGTTCGCGCAAGGTCGCCATCATATGGGGACCGTTCTGGGTACGGACTTGGGAGAGGTCCTCGTGGAAAGTCACATCGCGGACATGATGGTTCCGGTTTTCAATTTCCCAGTGACCACGGGCCAAGCCCAACAGATTTTCGGGCGTGGCACGATCCGGGGTCAGGCTGGTGAGTCCGAAGGCATAATCATCCCGAATCGTGCCCTCTTTGCTGTTG
>NZ_MXAV01000041.1 GCF_002847505.1 Acidithiobacillus marinus | reverse complement strand
TGGTTTTCGGTGAGAGTTGGGACTTCCATGCGGCAAAAGTTACCGCATTCATCCTGAGAAGTCCAGAAAAACCCTTTGTGCTACTCCATCAGCAGCTTAGATGGAAGGTTGACAGGGCCCTGCCCTTGCTGATGGCAGTAGCCAAAAAACCAGTGCGCGCAACAGGACGGCAAGGCAACACCGTCGTCGGCATTTATTTGATGAAGCTGCAACGGCCAACACACTGTTGGATAAAATAGCAAAAGGGTGGAGCATAAAGGTAACCGGCCTCACCGAACAATTTGACTGGATACAGTATCAGCAACACTTTGACGAGGGCTATATTGCATTGTTTGTGCTGACCAAAAATGAAAAACTTGTCATTTTTGACAGTACTGATAAGCATCTGGAGCCAGCGGCCGGCGATCAGGTCATGTCCCTGGTCGCCCCGGAGACAACATCTGCAGAAAGCCAGGAAAAAAATCAGAATCCCGACCCCCATGTCCCATAAGCACGATTTACCAGACTCTCCCTGCCTTGGATTTTGTACCACCGCACTCGGTGATGAGGTCTGCAAATCCTGTGGCCGAACCTTTGAAGAAGTCTGTCAATGGATCACCATGACTCCTGAACAAAAAGCGGTAACCTGGCAACGCATTCGCCAAAATGGCTGGTGGGATCAGCAACGTAAAGCCAAGGGATTATGATCCCGCCAAAGAAAAAGTATCAATTTATTATTTACTTATGTTTACAAGCAGCCGCTGCGATGATAGCCTTTGCTAATAAAGAACCTACCTAGTCATGCGTTATCTGATTAAGGAGTCAAGCCACCTTTGAAGCATCCAGAAAAAACAGAGACCTTGGCATCCGATGAAGCCCAGGTGATTCTAGCGCAGATTTCCGGGCTGGAATTATTACAGCGACATCCTCTACCTCATTCCCTTACGCTGCACAGAAAAATACTTTTCCTTAATCAATCTGCCATTAGCCTTTTTGAAGGAGAAACTGCAGATTTCTTTTTAGGCAAGGACCTAACTGCTTTTATTCATCCCCTGGATCATGGACGCATTCTTGATCGTCTGGAATTACTGGGTTCAGATTACCCCCAAAATAAACCTACAGAATCTAGGGTCTACACTGTCTCTGGTAAAATAAAACACGTTATCTCTATTAGCTCCATCATTGAAATTGCTGGAAAATCCCTGGTCTTATCCATAGCTACTGAGCTGAATGAAGAAATGGGACATGGTATCAGTCAATCCGAACAGAATTTTCAGCGCCTGTTT
>NZ_MXAV01000040.1 GCF_002847505.1 Acidithiobacillus marinus | reverse complement strand
GGGGCTTGCGTTTGCTGTGCCCTCTGCGCAGCCCTGCAATCAATGTCTTGCGCAGTTCACCCGCCGGGTGGGCATAGATAAACTGGTAAATAGTCTCATGAGAGACGTGCCACTGTTTGTCTTCGGGATAGTCCATCCGCAACCTCCCCGCTATCTGCTCCGGTGACCACTTCCTTTGCAGAATAGCGTGTGTCACCGCGAGGGTTAAAGGCGAACCTTCAGTCAACTTCCTGACTCCCTTGCGTCGGCGCCTCTGCGCTTCTTCCCGACCGCATACGGCGTCATAGGTCTCTTCCACACGACCGCGCTGAATCTCCCGACTGATCGTGCTAGGGCTTCGGCCCAACTGCCTGGCAATGCCACGAATACTCAGCCCCTGATTCAATCCACGCTGTATCTGGTTTCGCTGATCGGGCATCAATTGCCTGTATTTTCTGGCCATCTCTCACCTCCGTCTGCCTTCGACCAGAGGTGTTGCACTTCATTTTAGAGCGCTCCCTGCATATCAAACACCTGCGAAGACACCCTGAAAACAGTTTGCTCGCGGTGATTGACATGGATAAATTCAAGCCCATCAATGATCGTTATGGGCACCTGAATGGAGACCGCGTTCTCAAGGTTTTTGTTTCGATTTTTAGGGAAACTCTCCGGGAAACTGATATTTTTGGTCGTTTGGGTGGAGATGAGTTTGCCATCATTTTCAGAAACTGCAACTTGATGGAAGTCACGGACATCCTCTCTCGCGTGCAGGCGAAAATGAAAAAAGTCAAAATCACCCTGGCTGATGATGCCGTATCGATTTCTGCCAGCATTGGCTTAACCGAGCTTTACCATGAAGATCAGCCATTTTCCCTGGCCTTGGCCAGGGCAGATCAGGCCCTTTACCAGGTTAAACAGAATGGAGGGGGCAACTTCGCCACAAACACAGCCCCTGCTCCTACCTGACTTTATGTAGTCCCTTCCCCTGCTTGTAAGATCGCTTGTACAACAGATCAGAATTAGTTAAAACTTGCACCGCTCCAAAAAACCATGTAAAACAGACATCCCTTGAGCGATGTGGTTATCTTGATTTGAAAAAATTTTTTGTGGCCGCAGTGACGGCCGGAATCAGCTTTCTGTTTATCATCGCGCCGCAACCCTTGCAGCGCAGTATTCCTGGGCTTCCCACAAAAATTTCGTTACTGACTGCCAAGCCCTCTCCGAGCAGCGATAGTAACAACGCCCATCCACAGCCTGCTGCGGCAGGGAATGCGAGTGTACCACCCATGGGTGCGTGGCAAAATCTGGCGGGAGTGTATAGTCAGGATGTGGTGTACGCCTCCAGAAAAACTGGGATTTCCCGCAAACTACTCGCAGCAGTGATTCATGTGGAAAGTCGTGCCAGCAATGTGGTCAGTGATGCCGGGGCGGTAGGGCCCATGCAGCTTATGCCCAGTACCGCGCGGCACTTTCTGCACGTTAATCCCTGGAAACCGCGACAAAATATTGTCGGTGGTGCGCGTTATTTAAAGCATCTCCTGGCTATTTTTCATGGTCATCTGCGCGAAGCTCTGGAAGCCTATAATGCCGGTCCTACCGCCGTTGCCCACGGAGCAATACCCATACCGGCACAGGTGTATGCCACACAGGTGATGGCGCTGGCGGCCTGATCCGCCAGCAGCTTTTTCAATGGCCGGTCGGATCCATTAACAGAATGTGTTATAATATAAGCCTTTGTTCACCTACAAAGGAGAAAAATATTGTCCAGTCAAAGCAATACAACACCGCAAAACACCAACATCACCTTGCAGCTTGGTCATGACGAGTTATTGATCCGTAATCGTTACGAAACCATCAGCATCATCAATGATTTCATGATTGGTATCCTGTTCCTGGTGGGCAGCTTCTTTTTCTTTTATCCCTCCATGGAAACAGCAGGGGTATGGCTTTTCGTCATAGGCAGCGCCGAACTGCTGATTCGCCCGATTATCCGCCTTGCCCATCATATTCATCTAAAAAGACTGCCGGGCAGCAGCTGGGATATGTAGTAATCCCGTTTCATTGGCGCCCCGACTTCAGGAAAGACGCAACGCACACCGTCGAGTTCCCTTTTAACGCAGAGAGCGCCCCTTGCCCGCCCGTTTACCCCGACAAGTCTCCAGACGATTTTTGCGAATAGCACGCGGCAAAGCCTGTGCTTCAGGTTGAATAAACAGGTTTTGCAAATGGGCCTGAGGGACCAACGTCATCAATTTGACCCCCTTCCCTTTGGGAAGCTGCTTGATTTCCGCCACAGGAAATAGCAAGCCATGACCATCGGAAGACACACAGAGAATTTCTGCAGAAAGATCAGAAACGGGCAGGAGGGGCAGTGGATACTCATCCGCCTCCAGAGACAAAAACGCCTTACCCGCACGATTGCGTCCCGTCATATTTTCCAGGGCAGTGATAAAGGCATAAGCACCACTGCTCGCCACCAACCATAAACTGTCAGAGGGACCGCAAGCCACAGATTGCATTGTCGCCCCGTTCTGAAAGTCCACCTGACTGGAAGCCGGCACCCCATCGCCACGGCCACCCGGAATCTGACTGACCGGCAGGGAATAAGCGCGACCGGTTTGATCCAGCAGCACCAACTGATCCACCGAGCGGACCTCAAAAACCTGCAGGAGCTGGTCGCCCTCCTTGAAGGTCAGACTGTCTGTGGCGATTCCATGCCCGGCGCGACTGCGTAACCAGCCTTTACGCGAAACAATCACCGTCACCGGCTCGTCGGTGACGGCCGCCACAATGGTTTGTACCGACTTGCCGGTAATGGCCGCATCAGCCTGCAACAAGGTGCGGCGGTTGTCGCCGAATTTTTCTGCATCTGCGCTGATTTCCTCTACCAGCAACGCTCTCAGGCGTTCCTCATGGGCCAGTAAACCTGCCAGATAATCGGCATTGTCCCGTTTATCCCGCAACTCCTTTTCCAGTTCGATGCCGGCCAGCCGCGCCAGTTGCCGCAGCCGTATTTCAAGAATGTCTTCGGCCTGGATTTCCGTCAGGGCAAAATGCTGGATGAGATCCGTCTTGGGATCATCGGATTCGCGAATCACCCGGATCACGGCATCAATGTCCAGCAGCACCCGCAAGCGTCCTTCGAGGATGTGAATGCGCGCCAGGGTTTTGTCCAGACGGAACTGGCTGCGGCGGCGCACGGTGCGCAGACGATAGGTGACCCATTGCCGCAAAATCTCTGTCAGCGACAGACAGGGCGCACGGCCCTCCAGATCCAGCACAGTCAGATTGACGGACTGGTTGGATTCCAGGGAAGTACGGGCCAGCAAATAGGTCATCAGTTGCTGGGGATTCTGATTCCGGGAGCGGGGTTCAATCACAATGCGTACAGCATGATCCTTGCCAGACTCATCACGCACCGTCTCTATCTGGGAGAGCATGGCGGTTTTGCTGGATTGCTGTTCGGCGCTCAGGGTTTTCTTCTTGCCCTCGCCCCGGGGCTGAGGGTTGGAGAGGTTTTCGATTTCCGAGAGAATCTGGGCGGTGGAAACGCCGGGAGGCAGTTCATGAATACTGATGCGCCATTCGCCCCGCGCCAGTTTTTCGACTTCCCAACGGGCACGCACCCGAATACTGCCGCGACCGGATTGGTAAGCCTCACGAATCTGTTCGGGTGCGGATATGATCTGCCCGCCTCCGGGAAAATCCGGACCGGGAATGGCGTCCAGAATGGCCGCGTCGGTCATCTCCGGAGTAGCGGCCAACTGCGCGCAAACAGCTGCCAGTTCGCGTAAATTATGGGGGGGGATTTCTGTGGCCATGCCGACGGCAATACCGGAAGCCCCGTTCATCAACAAAAAGGGCAGTCGCGCTGGCAAGGTTACGGGTTCTTCGAGGGTGCCGTCGTAATTACTGCGAAAATCTACCGTGCCCTCATCTATTTCTCCCAGCAGCAATTCGGATATGGGCGTCAAATTGGCTTCGGTGTAGCGCATGGCGGCTGCCGAGTCGCCATCCAGAGAACCAAAATTCCCTTGTCCATCCACCACCGGATAGCGCAAGGTAAAATGTTGGGCCATCCGGACCATGGCATCATAAACCGAAGTATCGCCATGGGGATGCCACTTGCCGATGACTTCCCCCACCACCCGGGCGGACTTGACGTGTTTGGGCGAGCGTTGCAAGCCCATATCGCGCATGGCAAACAAAATGCGTCTTTGCACCGGCTTCTGGCCATCCGCCAGGGCCGGAATGGCGCGTCCGGTCACCACACTCATGGCATAAGCGAGATAGGCTTTAGCGGCATATTCTGCGAGGGGCGGATTGGGATCTTTGGGGCTTTCTCCGTTGCCAGCCGGAGAAGGTGGCGGTGGTGGGGATACATCTGCGTCACTAGAGGCTGAACTGGCTTGCTGTGTAGAAGCAGGATGTTGTGAGTCAGCATCTTCTGCTCCCATGCCTGCAAAGAGGTCCAGGGTATTACTCATGACCAATTCCATTTTTGCACATACAACGTGGTCCCCCTCAGACTAAACCGTACCGAACCTTTCCCTTTCCCGACTTCGCATTTCAGATATCCAAATCCGCCGTCCAGCCATCTCTTTCCATCCATTCCCGCCGCCCTCCAGCCGACTGCTTGCCCATGAGCAGCGTGAAGCGCTCTTGCAACGTGACCAGCTCGGAAGGGTGCATGGTCAAAGGTACCAGAGAGCGGGTATCAGGACACATGGCCGTTTCCCAGAGTTGATCCGGATTCATTTCACCCAGGCCCTTGAAACGCTGCACCGCAATGGCCGACTCCTTGACCCCTTCGGCGCGCAGACGCTCCATGGCAGCATCGCGCTCTGCTTCTGCCTCACAATATATTTTTCGGGCCTTGCCGCGCCAGGTGGCATCCACCCGATACAGGGGCGGTTTCACCACGAATACATGTCCTTGACTCAACAAGGCAGGAAAATGGCGGAGAAACAAGGTCAAAATCAGCACCTGAATATGGCTGCCATCCACATCGGCATCCGATAAGATCATGATTTTGCCATAACGCAATCCTGCCAGCACTTGCTGGGGATGTGCTGCAACCGTATGGGGCTCGATACCCAGCGCCACTGCCATGTTGTGGACTTCCTGGTTTTTGAAGATGAGGTCCGCATCCACCTCCCAGGTATTGAGCACCTTACCCCGAAGCGGCAAAAGTGCCTGATACTCCTTGTCCCGGGCCGCCTTGGCGGAGCCTCCGGCAGAATCCCCTTCCACCAGAAAAAGCTCATTACGCTGGATATCCTCACTTTCGCAATCAGTCAACTTACCGGGCAAGGTCGCCAAACCCGACCCCTTCTTGCGCTCTATTTTCTGCGCTGCCCGACTGCGCAGCTGGGCGCTCTGTATGGCCTGCTCGACAATGGCCTTGCCTGCTTCAGGATGACTGTTCAGCCATAACTCCAGGGGATCGCGAATGGTCTGGACCATGAGCTTGTAAGCGTCCCGACTGGTAAGCTTGTCCTTGGTCTGCCCCTGAAACTGGGGATCCAGGATTCTCGCGGACAGTACCAGCGCCATTTTGCCGGTCACATCGTCCTGCACCAGCTTCAACTTGGCCGGTACCAGACCGTGATGCTCCATAAAACTGCGCACAGCCTCAAAAACCCCGGCCCGAAAACCTGATTCGTGAGTTCCCCCGTCCAGAGTAGGAATCAGATTGACGTAGGTTTCCGGACGCAAACTCCCCTGCCCGGCCCAGCACAGCGCCCAACTGGCGCCTTCTCCCTGGGCAAAACCATTACCGTCGTCACTTTGATACATTTCTCCGGCAAAAACCGGCGTTATGGGCTCCGCTTCACTGAGCATCTCTTCCAGATATTCGGCCAGACCCGCGTCATACTGCCAAGTTTGGGATTCCTGCTCCGCCACATGCAAAATCACCTGCAGCCCTGGCAGGAGAATAGCTTTGGCACGCAGGAGATGGATCAATTCACGGATATTGACCCGGGGCGAATCAAAATAGCGGGGGTCCGGCCAGACCTGGACGCGGGTACCATGCTGTCGGGCATGGCTGTTTTCGACCCTGCTCAGCCCTTGCGCAAGAGCGCTCTCGACAAAACCCAACTGGTAACGTCCATACCCGCCCCCTTCAGGATCGCGGGTACGAATGTCCACCTGCAACCGGCTGGACAGCGCATTGGTCACGGCCACACCGACACCATGCAAACCACCAGAAAAGCGATACGCCGAAGCCTTGTCGCTCTTGTCAAACTTTCCACCCGCATGCAGGGTCGTAAAGGCCAGCTCGGCGGCGGGTCGGGTCTCGCCGGGAGGAATTCCCACTGGAATCCCCCGACCATTGTCCTCGACAATCACCGATCCATCGCCCAGCACGCTCACTTCAATGCGGGTCGCATGACCCGCCAAAGCTTCATCGGCGGAATTATCAATGAGCTCCTGCACCATATGGGTGGGACAGCTGGTTCGTGTGTACATCCCGGGCCGCAAGCGTACCGGCTCCAGGCCCTTGAGAACCGTAAATTGTTCGGCGCTATAGTTCAAAACAGTCAGATCCTTTAAGTAGCTCATTGCCCGGCGCAGAAGCCGCTTTGCTGCCCGGCCCATCATAAAGGGGAATACGACCCTTGGGCAGCCCTGCCCTTACTCCTGCCCACGCTGCCAGCGTATATCGTCAGCATGGCGATTAAAGTGCATTTTTTCAGCTTCATCAAATTGTCACATTTCTCCGTTATGATCCAAGAATGAGCATCGAGACATTTCCAAGCGCGCGTCGATGCGCGGCAAGCAACCATGAACACGGTATAACATGAGCACAGGCAGACTCAGCATCGCCCTGATCACCGAGACTTACCCGCCTGAAGTCAATGGCGTAGCCCTTACCCTGGGTAAGGCAGTGGCAGCCCTGCAAGCGCGCGGCCATACGGTTCATATCATGCGTCCCCGGCAACCGGAAGAAGTGCTAGAGGAAGGACTGGTCGCGGCGTTCCCTCTGTTTTTTTATCCTCAGGTCAAGTTGGGCTGGGCTAGTCCGGCCACCATTAGCCATTGCCTGCAAAGCTGGGGTAGCGAAGTGGTTCATATCGCCACAGAGGGGCCCTTGGGTTATGCAGCCCTGTTGGCTGCCAAAAAGCTGAACCTGCCCGTCGTGACCAGTTTCCACACCAATTTCGATCAATATTTCTCCCTCTACGGGATTCCTGCTCTGCGCCATCTCGCGCGTGCTTACTTACGGCACTTTCACAACGCTACCCGCCAGACGCTGGTCCCCAGCCAAGGAACCCTGCAACGACTTGATCAGCAGGGTTTTCTCCGTCTCCAGCAATGGGGCCGTGGGGTCGATACCCAGCGCTTTCATCCCCAATGGCGCGATGCGCAGCTTCGTCAGGAGTTGGGACTAGAGGATCAGGATTTACTGCTGCTCTATGTGGGTCGTCTGGCCCGGGAAAAAAACCTGCCCCCCCTGCTCGCAGCTTTTCGCCAGCTCAGCAAGGATTATCCCCGGGCCATGCTGGCCCTGGTCGGTGACGGCCCTCTCCGTGACGAAATCAGCCAATTCACCCAGGAACGGATTTATTGTGCCGGCATGAAAAGCGGCATGGACCTCGCCCGCTGGTATGCCAGCGCAGATCTGTTCTGCTTTCCTTCCTGCAGCGAAACCTTTGGGAATGTGGTTCTGGAAGCCCAGGCCAGCGCCTTGCCCATCATTGCCTACGACTGTCCGGGCGTTTGCGAACAGGTTCGGGATGGCGTACACGGTCTGCTGCTGCCACGGGGTAGTGACTGGGACAGACCACTACATGCCCTTTGCGCCAATTCCGCAGATCGTCAACGCATGGGTACTGCGGGGCGGTTGCGCGCCGAATCGCAAAGTTGGGAGCACAGTTTTGACGTACTTGAAGCCGCTTATCGCCAACAAGTCCCCTCTTGCTGATTTTCTGGAAAATCCATGCGCATCCTTATGATTTCGGATACCTATTTCCCGCGTATCAGCGGCGTGGCCACCTCCATTCGCAGTTTTCGTCAGGGTTTGGAGCAACTCGGACATCAGGTCGACTTGCTCGTTCCTGATTATGATGTCAACAGCGGGGATGGCCCCGGAATCATGCGCATACCCTCTCGTAAAATCCCTCCGTATCCGGAGGAGCGGTTCATGCGCCCGCGCAATCTGCTGCAGAGCAAGTCCATGCTGGCTGCTCGGCAATATGATGTATTACACATTCAAACGCCTTTTGTGGCCCATTATCTGGGCAAGCATCTGGCCCGTCGATTGAACTTGCCGGTGGTCGGTTCCTATCACACCTATTTTGAGGCCTATCTCGGTCATTACTACAAAAAAATCCCCGGCCGACTCCGTCAGGCCATGGCGCGTATCCCCTCCCGTCAACAATGCGCCGCTGTGGATGGCTTGATTGTGCCATCCCAGGCCATGGCTACCGTGCTGCGAAGTTATGGAGTGAAAACCCCCATACAGATTATCCCCACCGGCATTCGCATACATCATGAGACACATGTACCCGAAGGCCGGGCGCAATTCCGCCAGCGCCACGCCATTGCCGAAAATCGCCCCGTACTGTTATATGCCGGACGTATCGCCCCGGAAAAAAACATTGGCCTGCTCCTTGCCATGCTCCGCCAGCTCCGTCAGCAGCAACCGGAGGTTTTGTTCTTATTGGCCGGAGATGGTCCCGCCCGTCCCGCCCTCGAAAAAATCATGCGGGACAACCAACTCACGGAACATGTCCGCTTTTTGGGGTATCTGGATCATCTGCACGAACTGCCGCAGGCTTATGCCGCTGCAGACCTTCTGGTATTTGCCTCGGAAACGGAAACCCAGGGCATGGTCTTGCTGGAAGCACTGGCGGCAGGATTGCCCGTGGTTGCGGTGCCCGCCATGGGCGCAGCCGATATTCTCCAGAGCGGGATAGGCACCCGCTCTGCGCCTGCTGATCCCGGCGCATTTGCCCAGATATGCGCCGATATTCTTGCCGACCGCAAGCAGCTGGAGCAATTGTCCATTGAAGCCAGAAAGCTGGCCGATCACTGGTCAGAAAGCAGCATGGTTACCCGGCTGGCTGATTTTTATCAGGCTATCGTCACGCAAAAAACATCCATGCGGGCAACAAGTTAGGCTTTCATAAACTGACTCATCACCTGTTTTCAGAAGACCCTCTTTCAGGACGCCATCACGCCCGCATTGACTGACATTTTTTGACAGCACCAGTAAAGATACTCCATTTTTTTCTTCATCAAACCCGTCAATAACATCTGTACCGCCACCTGACAACGCGTATCCGAAGCAAGGGGTTCACTGCGGACCACCTGAACGATGGTTTCACAACTGCCACACTCGCCAGTGGCAAATTCAAGCAACATTTTTTCCTTGGTCTGAATAGGCATGGCGGGCATAAAAAAGCGAATTCCGGTAGGACTAAAATCAGCCATTTTCCCTTGTACCTGCAAACCGTCCTTACAGAAAACCTGCAATGGCTCGGACAAGGGAATTCGTGAAAAATGCCGGACAGCACGTTGATAAATAACCACTGGCGCTGTTAACATTAAAATATTTTCAGATACCTGCAGCACTTTCGCAAAAAAAGCATATAGTTGACCACCCGACCCTATCGTCACCAGTAAAGATCCAGTTTCATCCTGGTAACTTCGTGGCCAGACATGATGAAAGCGTAAAAGAATCATTTCAGGGCCGACCGAATACAAACTACATAGCTTTCCAGAATCTGTCTCGGCAGGTGAAAACACCACGACATCCTGGGACAGCAGACGATTGAGCAGCTGCTGCGGGTTTTCCTGAACAATCTCCTGAAAAATAGCTTCGATGCTTTCCAGATACTGAGCGAATTTTCTTCCGGATCGGGGAGGGAGAACCAGACTCAAATTATTTTTAGCCATCGCGGAAGCTGACATACTGGATCTCTTATTTTCGCACTTGGGCAATATTCTAAGCAAAAATTATACCACAATATAATAGTCTTTCCATGCCAACCCGCTCAGGGCAAGCGCGCCCAGACATCCACAGAGAATGTAAACAAAATGATACACATTTAGCGAAAAATAAATAATTTGTTTAAAAAACAAGTGATAATATATTTTTAGGCATTTAAGATATTTGATACATTATTCGTCCGCACTGCTTCAGACTGCGCTTTGCAGAGTTTCCCTGGCCCCGCTACAATAGGAATAGACATCGATGCATCAAGCGCTGTCCGCTGCATCCCACACTATCGGAGGATACTCATGCTCACAGAACATCAGGATTTAAAAACAGAATTCGCCGAACTGGGCGACCGGATCGATCAACTTCTGGCCGAACAAGGCCACTTTGCCAAAATTTATGCGGAATTCAATGCATTGACGGCTGAGATCGAGCACATCGAACGCAATGATGCCGCCACTGGATCACAAAGCCTGGAAGAAATGAAGAAAAAACGCCTGCTGCTCAAAGATGAAATTTATCGCATGCTGACTGCCAGCTAATGCGTCTAAAGAACCGACAGCATCACGGCCATATCGTGTATTCTGTCGGATTTTAAGCCCTCTCGGCCAGCCATTGGCTCAGAACGCTCACATCAACCACTATCTGTTGTCCGGCTTCCCTGCCCTGCAGTACTTTTGCCGGACTATGCGGTTCACCCAACTGATCCAGCACTCTCAGTGCCGAGGAAAAATCCTGATCCTGGGTATATTCGGTCTGGGTGATCACGGTAGCCAGTCCGGCAGAAACTGCCGAACGCAAACCGTTTTCAGAGTCTTCCAGGGCAAGGCCATCGGTAGCCGGTAAATCCAGTTGTCTCAGGACATAAGTGTATATATCCGGGGCGGGCTTTTTGTGCGGCACGATATCTCCCGCACCGATAACCTGAAAGCGATTGCTTCCATCTTGACCCAGTGTACTTTTCAGCAATGCGTCCACATTGGCAGGCGTGGTGGTGGTGGCGATGGCCAAGGTCAATCCGGCATCGTTGGCGGCATTGAGCAGTCGCTCCACCCCTGGCCGCAGCGGTAACAAACCGGCCTGCATCATTTCCACATAATAAGCCGTTTTCTGCTGATGAATTCGGGCAATATCCCCATCACTGAGCTGTGGCAGGGCCGGATGATCATTCAGAAAACTGCGTAAGCGCTCCTTACCACCCGTGACTTTCAGATAACGTCCATAAGTGGGCACATCCCAGTCAAAAGGCAGGCCTGCAGCAGCAAAAGCCTGATTAAAAGCCACCCGATGGGCGTCTCTTTCGGTATCGGCCAGAGTTCCGTCCACATCAAATATCAAGGCGCGCAAAGGCATGGGCTTTTTCCTGGGGCAAGTGAGCACAGATCCGCATTGTAAACACAAGCAGCAACATTGCCAAAATACCCAATCTCTGTTAAACCTAAGCGGATTTATGACAAGGACAGGAAGATCACATGGCAGATAACGCCTCTCAAGCTGCTGACCTCAGCGCCAGCAAGGTGCAGCCCAAAAACCCTCATCAGTACACCGCCTTTGTGCCTTACGAACCCAAGCCTGGCGAGGATTATATGAACGCCGCGCAAACTGCCCATTTCCAGAAAATTCTCGAAGACTGGCGCGGCGAGTTGATGGAAGAGGTAGATCGCACCGTACAGCATATGCAGATGGAAAATGTGAATTATTCGGACCCGAATGACCGCGCCAGCCTGGAAACCGATATGGGCCTCGAATTGCGGGCGCGGGACCGGGAGCGCAAGTTGATTCGCAAAATCACCCAGGCATTGGGCCGCATCAAGGAAGGAGAGTACGGTTATTGCGAGAGCTGCGGAGTAGAAATTGGTCTGCGCCGCCTCGAGGCGAGACCAACCGCCACGCTCTGCATTGATTGCAAAACCCTGGAAGAAAAGCGCGAAAAGCAAATGGCGCAAGACTAGCCGACAGCTCTATTTCAGTTCAACGTCTGATAAAACAAAGCGCAGCAGTTCCAAACGCTGCGCGCGCCCATGGTGCTGTATAAAATCCGGGTATCAACAAAAGATGTCCATGGGTATCCCACAGCAGTGGGATATGCGCCCGCCAATCCGGGGGTACTGCCGCCTCGAGCAGGATTTTTTTCAATGGCCGATGCGTTCCGGTGGACATGCGGACTAGCTCACCCGGCTGCCGTCGTCGCCAGCATAATGTTTCTTCCGAAAATGCAGCCGACAATGCCTGATGCGCAGACCCAGAAGGTAAGGCTTCGACTTTTTGACATTCCCAACCCGCGAAAGGCAGTGCTGAATCACTCTGCCAGGGACCTTCCTGCCAATCTCCAGTGAAGTCCGAACTTCGCCACAAATAAAGGGTTTGCCCCTGTAACCAGCATGCCGCACCGGCCCACTGAATACGCCTGCCCAATCCAGAATCCAAAGCTTGTTGCAGGATCGTGAGGCGTGCCTGACTAGGCAGAGGTACCCGAAGCTTTTGTAACCAGCCTCTCAAGAACATGCGCTGCAAAGCCGGCGTCAATTTCCGTAAAAATTCCAGGGACACCGCGTCTTCCCGGAGTTGCGGAAAGGCTGTGCGGTGGCGTTCCCACTGGATAGTAAACCAGTCCTCTACCAGGGCATATACATCTCCCATATTTTCTGCTGTACGCGCCAATGTCCCTGGCGCATGCGCCCAACCCATCTCCTGCAAGAGCGGCAATAACTGCTGGCGCACGCGTACCCGGTCGAAACGCGGATCCTGATTGGCGGGATCCTGCAAGTAAGGAAGATTTTTTTGCTGGAGATAATCGCGTATCACGCTTTTGGGTACTTGCAGCAGGGGACGCAGCAGTTGTCCCTTGCCCAGCGGTTTTTGCCAGGGCATGGCAGCGAGACCGGCTATACCGGTGCCGCGCAACAACTGCAGCAAGAAAGTTTCCGCTTGATCCTGTTGGTGCTGGGCCGTCAACAGGATATCCCCCTCTTGCAACTGCTCGGTCAGCACTGCATAACGCCCGCGCCGGGCCTGATCTTCCGGACCTTCCCCGGTTGTATCCGGGGGCAGATATAAGACGGTACAGGGAACGCCCATGGCTTGGGTCTGGGTGACACAAAAATCCGCCCAGACCGGACTTTGCGCATGCCAGCCATGATCGACATGCAGGGCATGAACCGGGTATTCAAGAGCGACCAGAGCCGCAAGCAAGGCAGTGGAGTCAGAGCCGCCACTATAGGCCACCAACAGTGGCCTTTGCGGTGTCAGCTCCCACTGCTGCAAACGGTTCTGGAGTCTTTGCTCCAGTTCAGGCCGCGCCGACCACTCCATAATGCATGAGTCGTTCATAGCGAGTAGTCAGCAATTTATTGGTTTCCAGGTTTTTTAAATCAGCAAGATGTCTGGCCAGACTCTCCCGGAGAAGCTTGAAGACCGCCTCGGGGTCACGATGGGCACCACCCAGAGGCTCCACCAACACTTCATCCACCAGTCCTAATGACTGTAAGCGCCGGGCAGTAATACCCAGCGTTTCTGCGGCTTCTGCCGCCATCGCGGCATCTTTCCAGAGAATGGAAGCGCAACCTTCGGGAGAAATCACTGAATAGACGCTGTACTCCAGCATCAGCATGCGGTCACCCACCCCAATGGCGAGCGCACCACCAGACCCCCCCTCACCAATGACGGTGCATATGATGGGCACCGGCAGATCCGACATGACCGCCAGATTACGGGCAATGGCCTCACTCTGCCCGCGTTCTTCCGCGCCAATACCCGGATAAGCCCCGGGCGTATCAATGAAGGTGAACACCGGCAATTGAAATCGCTCGGCCAAACGCAACAGCCGTAACGCTTTGCGATAACCCTCAGGACGCGGCATGCCAAAATTTCGCTGGATTTTTTCCTTGGTATCACGACCCTTCTGATGTCCCATCCAGACAATGGGCTGATCATGAAAGCGGGCTAGCCCGCCGATAATCGCCTGATCATCGGCAAAGGCCCGGTCTCCCGCAAGAATCTGCACCTCACTGAACAAGGCTTGCACATAATCCAGGGTATAGGGACGCTGGGGATGACGCGCCACTTGGACGGTCTGCCAAGCACCCAGCTTGCTATAAATGCGTTGCAATTCTTTGCGAGCTTTCACTTCCAGCCGCTTGATTTCATCGGCAATGCCGGGCTGATTCAAGGCATGTAATTCCTCTACCTTGGCCTCCAGCTCGGCAACGCCTTGTTCAAAATCCAGATAACTGATTTTCATTAACACTCCTGACAAGTATGAAAATAGATTTCAGGCAGGACGGCGAGTTTTGCGCTGTCCACGTTCCAGAGGAATCACATTATTGACCAGCAACTGGGCTGCGCGATGCGTCCACTGCCAGCGCCCCTCGGGCAGCAGGGCGCGCAATGCCACCAACGCCTCTTCAGTGGCAGAAAAACTCAAACTATCTGGCACTTTTAACAGCACCCGCAGGTCATTGTCTACTGGCATTTCCAGGCGCAAGCGTACCGGACCCGGATATTGTTGTAGCCAGTCCCGCAGTTGCTCAGGAATCAGCGCGACTTCCCGGGGAATCTCCAGCTTCAATTCTGCCGCCAATTCTGCCCGGACCTGATGGCGATCCATTACCCGCAGGGCGCTCAGACGCAAGCCCCCCGAGTAGCTATCTTCCCCCACCTCGCCAAGCACCAGGACCGGTTCCTCGCCATCACCCATTTTTCCTGCCTGTGCCCAGACTTCCGCAAATACCACCACTTCCAGACGACCGACACCATCATCCAGGGTCAGAAAATAAATCCGGTCGCCTCTTTTAGTGCGGGTACTGCGCCGGGCGACCACCAATCCTGCCACCAGTACCACGGTCCCCGACGAAAGTTGTCCCAATGGCTGGACATCCAGTTCCGCCAGCTCGTCGCGCAAGGTATCCATAGGATGGCCGCTGAAATAAAAACCCAGGGTTTCCCGCTCCTGGCGGAGAGTTTCAGTGGATGTCCAGGGAACAGCCTGACTCATGGGCGGCGCAACCGGTAAAGCTTCCAGCCCCGCAAACAGCGATTCCTGCTGGCTGGCCTGACTGTGCTGATATTGTGCAGCAGCTTCCATGGTATTTTCCAGCGAGGCGATGAGATCTGCCCGCGATACCTGCCAGTCATCCATGGCACCCGCCCGAATCAGGGCCTCCAGAGCGCGGCGATTGATTTTTTGACTGTCCACCCGGCAGAGCAGGTCAAAAAGACTCGTGAAGGGCCCCACGGCACGCGCTTCCAGAATGGCCTGGATAGCCGCCCGGCCGAGTCCTTTAATGGCCCCCAAACCAAAGCGGATATCCTGGTCGCCCTCGGGACGAAATTCCAGACCACTGCGCTGTACGCTGGGCGGAGCAATGCGCAGGCCCATGCGTTGGCACTCGGCAATCATGGCCACAACCTTGTCGGTATGATCCATATCTGCGGTCAGTACGGCAGCCATGAAAAACTGGGGATAATGGGCCTTGAGGTAGGCGGTCTGATAGGAGACCAGCGCGTAGGCTGCAGAATGGGATTTATTGAATCCATATTCGGCAAACTTTTCCATCAAATCAAAAATAGCGCCTGCCTGATCGGGTTGCAGACCATTTTTATGGGCGCCCTCCAGAAAAATACTGCGCTGTTTGGCCATTTCCTCGGGCTTTTTCTTGCCCATGGCACGGCGCAGCAAATCGGCGCCACCCAGGGAGTAGCCCGCCAGCACCTGCGCGGACTGCATGACCTGTTCCTGATAGACGATTACCCCATAGGTTTCCTGGAGAATCGGCGCCAGATCGGGGTGCAAATAGGTGACCTGAGCCTTGCCATGTTTGCGGGCGATGAAATCATCCACCATGCCCGACTGCAGGGGTCCCGGGCGAAACAGGGCGACCAGGGCGACAATATCTTCAAAAGTATCGGGTTGCAGGCGGCGGACCAGATCGCGCATGCCTGATGATTCGAGCTGGAATACGGCGACGGTTTCCGTGGATTTGAGGAGGGCATAGGTTTCCGGATCGTCCAGGGGCAGCTGCTGAATGTCCAGGGGAACATGGGATGGATGTGCGGCGTTGATGAGCTTGACGGCCATATCAATGATAGTCAGGGTCCGCAGACCGAGAAAGTCGAACTTGACCAGCCCCATTTTTTCGACATCATCCTTATCCAGCTGGGTCACGTTGCCACTTTCACCAGAGCTATCCGTAAACAGGGGCAAGCGATCGGCCAGTGGCTCCGGAGAAATGACCACACCACCTGCATGGGTAGAAGCATGGCGCGGCAGCCCTTCCAGCCGCAGGGCAATATCCAGCAAATCCCGGACGTCATCTTCTTCCGTCTGACGACGCCGCAATTCTTCGGATTCATCCAGAGCCTTCGCCAAAGTCATACCCAGATCAGCAGGCACCAGCTTGGCGAGCTGATCGACAAACCCATAAGGCAAGCCCAGCACTCGTCCTACATCGCGAACCACCGCCCGGGCTTTCATGGTGCCGAAGGTAATGATTTGCCCGACCCGGTCACGTCCGTATTTTTCCGCCACATACTGAATGACCCGGTCACGCTGGTCCATGCAGAAATCCACATCGAAGTCGGGCATGGATACCCGCTCGGGATTCAGAAAGCGCTCAAACAGCAAACCATTACTGATGGGATCCAGATCCGTAATCCCCAAAGCATAAGCCACCAGAGAGCCTGCTCCGGAGCCGCGCCCGGGACCCACCGGCACCCCGTTATTTTTGGCCCACTGGATAAAGTCAGCCACAATCAGAAAATAGCCGGGAAAACCCATTTTTTGAATCACGCCCACCTCACGCAGCAAGCGTTCATGATAGGGATGGCTGGCTTCGCCACCGATCTTCAAAGCTTGCAGACGCTGCTGCAGGCCTTTTTGCGCCGCCTCGTGCAGATAGTCATCAATGGATTGACCTGCGGGTATCGGGTAATCGGGCAGGGCATATTGGCCGAGTACCAGCTCCAGATTACAACGCTTGGCAATTTCCACCGTGTTGTCACAGGCCTCGGGAATATCCGCGAAAAGCGTCCGCATCTCCTCGGGATCTGGCAAACGATGTTCTGTCGTGAAACGCTTTGGCCGGCGTGGATCATCCAGGGTCAGGCCCGCAGAAATACACTGCCGGGCATCAAAGGCGGCAAAATCGCTGGCATCCAGAAAGTGGGCATTATTGCTGGCGACGACAGGCAAATTCAGCTTTTGCGCCAAGGCCAGGGTCGCCTGCACCAGACTTTCCTGATCCTGCTCACCATTCCGCTGCAATTCCAGATAAAAACGCTCGGGGAACCAGTCAGCATATTGCCGGGCCAGCCTTTCCGCCTGCACCTGGTCATGGCGTAACAACGCTCGACCGATTTCGCCCTGCCCGGCTGCGGACAGCGCAATCAGCCCCGTGTTGGCTTGCTGTAACCACCCTGCTTGAATTTGCGGACGCCCCTGCTGCTGACCTTCCAGATAGGCCCGACTCAGCAAGCGACTGAGATGCCCATAACCGGTTTTATTCATGCACAACAAAATCAGACTGGCAGGACGCTCTGCGTCAGCCGGATCATGAATCCAGATTTCACTGCCAATTAACGCCTTGATGCCCTGACTACGGGCGGCATTATAAAACTTGACCAAGGCAAACAGGTTACCATGATCGGTAATGGCTACCGCCGGCATGTTTTTTTCAACGCAGCGTTTCACCAGTGCCTTCACCGGAATAATACCGTCTTCCAGGGAATATTCGGAATGCACATGCAGATGCACGAAGCTGGGGTCACTCATTGTCCTGTCTCCCAGGCCCGATCCACCGGGCCAAAACCACGGCGATGCAGCGGGCACGGGCCATGACGCTGCAATGCCTGTAAATGAGCGGCGGTACCATAACCCATGTGCCGGGCCAGGCCATAAGCTGGATAATAACGATCCAGTACCTGCATGGTCTGATCACGGGTAACCTTGGCCAGAATACTGGCCGCCGCAATGGCATCGACCCGCCCATCGCCGCCCACCACGGTCTCGACCTGCCAGCCGGGCGGTGTCTGGTTGCCGTCCACCACGATGCGTTGGGGGCGCACAGGCAATGCGCCTACGGCCCGGGACATGGCGCGCAAGGATGCCTGCAAAATATTATAACGCTCAATTTCCCAGACGGCAGCCCAACTCACGGACCAGGCCAGGGCTTCCTGACGAATTCTGAGAGCCCATTGCAAACGCGCCCTGGCCGTCATCTTCTTGGAATCATTGAGACCATATAGTGGTTCGCGCAAAATGACCGCTGCGGCAATGACCGGCCCGGCCAGGGGACCACGTCCGGCTTCATCCACCCCTGCACACCCCGGCCCCCAATGCTCCAGCACCGGTGCTACGGGCCGCTTCATGTGAGCATCTTCCGCAGGACCTGCTGCAGCGCTTCTGGAGAATCTCCCTGCAGCAAGCCGCGCAGCCTTTGCAAGCGCCGCAGCTGCTCCTGTCCGGCTGCACCGAATAGAGACAATAGTGTGGCAGCCACCTGATCTGCCGTGAAATCTTTCTGCAGGAATTCCGGATAAACCGCCTCCTTGAGCAGAATATTCGGCATGGCCACAAACGGTGTTTTGACCAATCTTCTGGCGAAAGCATAGGTCAAGGCATTGAGGACGTACACCACGACCGCTGGGCGTGCCATCAAGGCGGTTTCCAGAGTCGCTGTCCCGGAAGCCACCAGCACGACTTCGGCGGCGGCCAACACGGTCCGGGTCTGGGCGCTGACGACCAACGCATCCTCTGGACCAGCACCGCGCTGCCAGTGCTGCTTCCAGGTACTCGCCAACTCGGGACGGGCCAGAGCCACGACCAGTTGCAGATGAGGCATTTGCCGGCGCAACAGGACCGCTGTTTCGGCATAGCGCCGAGAAAGCTTTTCCAGCTCACCGCGACGACTACCTGGCAACAGGGCCAAGACCGGCTGATCGGATTTCAGACCCAAGGCCACTCTGGCAGTCACCCGATCCGGTGCGGCAGCCGTCTGCTCCAGCAGGGGATGTGCCAGCACCTGCACAGGAACCCCGGCTTCAGTGTAAATGGGCACCTCAAAGGGAAAAAGCACCAGCATCTGATCGACCATCTGCTTGATCTGATGAATGCGCTGGCCACGCCAGGCCCATATTTGCGGACCTACCACATAAAGAACCCGGATACCCAGAGCCTTGGCCACCTTGGCGATACGCAGATTAAAGGCCGGGTGATCGATCAGGATCACACAGAGGGGTTTTTCTTTTTTCAGGTGAGCTACGACCCGGTGGTAAAGTCGCCGCAGCGCTCCATAATGGCGCAGCACTTCAATCAAGCCGATAACTGCCAGCACTTCACCATCGGCAATATTATCCACCCCGGCCGCCTGTAAGCGTGCCCCGACCACCCCTGACCATTGCAGATCCAGTCCGGCGGCCGCCGCATTGGCCATGATTTCCAGCCCGAGGTTTTCCCCGGAGCGTTCTACGGCAAGGAGAAATACCTTGCCCAAGTCCTAAGCCCGGAGGCTGCGACGGATGACTTCGGCCACCCGGATAATTTGTGCTTCCTGCAATTCGGGGAACATAGGAAGGGAAAGTACCCGCTCGGCCAGTTTGTCGGCGACGGGACAATGTCCCTGAACCTGCTCGCCAAACATTTTCTGACGATGACCCGGAATGGGATAGTAAATGGCACTGGCAATGCCTTCCGCCTGCAAGGCCGCTTTCACCGTATCCCGACCCTCCAGCTGAATGGTATATTGATGATAAACATGCTGATATCCATCGGCCGCACTAGGCAGTTGCAGATCCAGACCGGCCAGATGCTGGCCATACCAGGCCGCTGCCTGTTGGCGACCAGCGCTGAAAGTCGCCAGATGCGGAAATTCCGTACGCAAAATGAGTGCCTGCATTTCATCGAGACGGCTATTGTAACCGAGCACATCATGATGATACGTCTGCCAGGAACCATGATTGCGCAAGCCCCGCAACTGCTTGTCCAGTGCGGGATCATTGGTCACCACCATCCCGCCATCACCAGCCCCGCCGAGATTCTTGCTGGGGAAAAAGGAAAAACAGCCCAGGTCACCAAAGCTGCCCACCGGGCGACCGTGAATACTGGCCCCTATGGCCTGGGCGCAATCTTCGATGACTTTCAAACCATGCTGCTGAGCCAGCGCCATGATCGCCGGCATGTCAGCGGGCAATCCATAGAGATGCACCGGAATAATCGCCTTGGTACGGGCAGTAATAGCCGCTTCAATCAGCGGCACTGTGAGCACATAACTGTGCGGGTCCACATCCACAAACACCGGCTTGGCACCCACATAGAGCACCGCTTCGGCAGTAGCAATAAAGGTGAAGGTCGGCACAATGACCTCATCTCCAGGGCCGATACCCAAGGCGCGCAGCGCCAGCAGCAAGGCATCAGTACCCGAAGCACAGCCCACACCGTGGGCGACACCGCAAAGCTGGGCCACTTCGCTTTCCAGGGCCCGGCCATGCTCCCCCAGAATGAAGCTCGCCTGATCCAGAATTTTTCCCATGCCCGCGAGGATTTCTTCACGCAACGGCTGGAAATGGGTCCGCAAATCCACCATAGGAATGTTTTGACTCATGCTTGTTTTTCCTGTTTATTTTTCCTGCTTACGGGAAAGAAATTCATCCACTGCACTGCGCACCTGCAAGGCCGCTGCCAGCACCCGACGGCCCGCCTGCCCGTCACAGAATACCGGGGATTGCTGCATGACCGCTGTCAGAAAATCTTCAATTTCCGCAGCCAGGGCATCTTTCTTGGGCAAATCAATGGCTTCATCGCGAACCCCGGGAATGCCGGGCACCGCCCCTTCACCACGATGATAAATGTGCAGAGTATTCTGGATGAAATCCACTGAGGCATAACGATCCTGCCAGAAAATCCGCAGACGCCGGGCCGGCTCGCGGACCACCCGGGAAGCGGCAAGATTGGCTACGCTGCCATTGTTGAGGGTCACCCAGGCGTTGGCCATATCAGCCTTGTCTGTCACGGCAGCCACCCCAACGGCGCGCACATCGACAGGTTCGGCGCCGGTCAGCAGCAAGGTCAGATCCAGATCGTGAATCATGAGATCCATGATGACATCAATATCCAGAGAGCGCGGCTTGAAAGGCGCCAGGCGCTCGGCTTCCAGATAGCGCGGAGCTCCATAACCGGCCTGACGCAGATGGCGGATAGCCGGATGGACCCGTTTGATATGGCCTACACCCAGCACCAGTTGTTTTTCCTGGGCCAGCGCGATCAAGGCATCGGCTTCCTGAATATTCAGGGTAAACGGCTTTTCCACCAGACAATGAACCCCGGCGCGCAGGGCGGATTCGGCGACTTCATGATGGGTAGAGGTGGGCGTAGCAATGGAAATGGCCTCTACCGAAGACAGCAGCTCAGGAATACTAGCAAATACCCGACAATTCAGCTCTTGGGCTACTTCGGCAGCCCGGGCCGGGTTGGCATCATAGATTCCCTGCAAATCGGAAAGACTGGCATACTTTTGGGCGTGGAATCGACCCAGATGGCCCACACCGATCACAGCGGTCTTGAGATGCTTCATGGTCGCGTAATTCCTCTTTTGCTGCTGCGAATGAACGCGAGAAGATGCGCGATCTCGGGAGCATCGAGGCCCCGTTGTTCGACTTCTTCCATCGCCGCATCCAAACGCTGGCCGGAACGAAACAAAAGCCGGTAAGCGCGTTTGATCTGCAAAATAGTCTCCCGGGAAATCCCCCGACGCGCCAAACCGCGGACGTTGATACCATGCAGGCTGGCATGATTGCCCGCCGCCATCATGTAGGGGGGGATATCCAGGGGTGCCATGGTTCCCCCGCCCAAAATGGCGTGCGCCCCCACCCGGGCAAACTGATGTACAGCAGATAGTCCGCCGAGAATGGCATGATTTTCGATATGGACATGACCGGCCAATGTGGCGGCATTGGCCATCACCACTTGATCGCCAATATGACAATCATGGGCTACATGACAATAGGCCATCAACAAATTGTGACTACCGATGCGGGTTACGCCACCGCCCTTCAAGGTACCACGATTAACGGTCACAAATTCCCGCAAGGTATTGTGAGAGCCAATCTCCAAAGAGGTAGACTCACCCTTGTAGCCCATATCCTGAGGCGCTGTTCCCACAGAAGCAAACTGAAATATCTGGTTGTGGCTGCCGAGCTTGGTAGGACCTTCGAGAACGGCATGAGCACCTATCTGGCAATACTCGCCTATTTCCACCTGGGCGCCAATCACGGCAAAAGGCCCGATTTTGCAACCTGATCCTATTTTAGCGCCAGGCTCTATAATCGCCGAAGGATGGATATCCGTACTCACGGAGCAGTTTCCCGCAACGTGGCCATCAAAAGGGCCGAAGCCACTTCGGTACCATCAACCAACGCCTGGGTTTCCATTTGCCACATCCCAGTACGGCGGCGACTGACGTTCGCATGCAATTCCAGACGATCCCCCGGAGTGACGGGTTTGCGAAAACGAGCCTTGTCTATCCCTGCAAAATAGACGGCTGCATTTTCTCCATACTTGTCTTCCGAGACAAAAGCCAGGAGCGCTGCAGCCTGGGCTAAAGATTCGATGATCAAAACTCCCGGCATGACCGGCATGGCCGGGAAGTGACCCTGAAAAAAGGGCTCGTTCATGGTGACATTTTTGACTGCATGGAGGGATTTACCCACTTCTACAGCAAGCACGCGATCCACCAGCAAAAAAGGATAGCGGTGGGGTAATCGCTTCATAATATCTTGAATATTCAGTTCACTCACCATTCAATAGCTCTCCGTCAGATGATGCCGGGCTCGCAGACTTCTTTTCCAGTAGCTTGACGCGCCGAAACAAGGTATCCAAACCGTCAAAACGGGCCGCAATCCGTCGCCAACGGGTAATTTCGTGGGCTGGTACCACGCCAGAATAAACTCCAGGAACACGCAGAGAATGGGTTATGGCACTCTGTCCTGCAATTACGGAGCCATCGGCAATTTCAATATGCCCAGCAATGCCCACCTGTCCACCTATGCGGCAATAACGGCCAATATGGGTACTACCAGCAACTCCGGTTTGTCCGGCAATCACCGTATGTGCGCCGATGTGCACATTATGGCCGACTTGGACGAGATTATCGATTTTCACACCATCGCCAAGCACAGTATCTGTTAACACGCCACGATCAATGCAACTATTTGCCCCGATTTCCACATCATTTCCCAGTTGCACCCCACCTACTTGCGGAATTTTGATGTATTTTTTATTTTCTTCTGCAAAACCAAAACCATCTGCGCCGATCACTGCACCCGCATGAATGATGCAGCGTTCACCAATCCGGCAGTTCCGATAAATTTTTACCCCTGGATAAATATGGGTGCCGGCCCCAATTTCGACGTTGGCACCAATAAATACCCCCGTCTCCAACCAGACACCCGCTGCAATTTTCGCTCCGGATTCCACTCGGACAAATGCATCCATCCGCGTTTCGGGATGAACCTGAACATCACGATCCATTTGCACGCTGTGATGCACACCCGGTTCATGTCGCGGCATGGGAAACAGATGGTGGAGGATTTTGGCAAAAGCAGCATAGGGATTGGCCACAATAATGGCGTTTCCGACAAAATCTTCCGCCGCTTGCGGGCTGAGAATCACGGCGCCAGCCTGACTGGACTGCAAGGTGCTGCGTAAAGTCCCTGACAAATAAAAAGTTATATCTCCAGACTGAGCCAATTCGAGAGGCGCAACCCCCGTGATCAAATAGTCTGCCTGACCGCGCAGTTCTCCACCGATGTGGCAGGCTAGATCCTGGAGTTGGTGTGTGCCGGTTTTCATGGCTTATTCTTTGTCACAACGGGCTGCACTGCCGAATTTTTCATGGCAGCAACTACCTGCCCGGTCAAATCAATGGCACCGCTCACATAAAGCACCGATTTATCATTGAGAATAACGGTGTAATGTCCCGCCCTGCCAATCTGGCTGACCACCTTGACCAGTTGTTTCTGGATATTTTTGAGAATCTGATTACGCTGATAATTGAGGCTGTCCTGAGCCTGCTGCTGAAATTGCTGCAGACTGAGAATCATGTTCTGTAACTGTGCTTCTCGATCCTGACGCTGCGTATTACTCAAATGCGGAAAATCTTTTTCGAGAGTCTTTTGAAAGGTATCAATTTGCTGGCGCTTGGCCTCGATGGATTTCTGTTTGGCTTCTACCTGCTTGTTCAGATTGGCAGCTCCAGCCTGAGCCTCCGGCAATTCACGCAGCGCCTTGTCCAGATCGACAAAACCAATTTTCATGGGGCTCGCCGAGGCCATTCCGGCAAGCACCAACAACATCACACCCAGAAACCACTGCCGCATCATCAAAACATCACCAGCGCATCAGAAATTGTTACCCACAGTGAACTGCAGGGGTTGGGTGAGATCACCGGGCTTTTTATCCAGAGGAACAGCCAGCGAGAGACGCAGCGGACCCAGGGGGCTGATCCACAGGAACCCGATACCCGCCGTACTGCGCATATCTCCCAGGCTGGGGAAATACCTTGAACTATTGGAACCCCCTAGATAAGACTGCACGCCATACACCCAGCCGCTGGCAGCAAACAGCGACATCCGGAAATTATGATTATCCGCAAGCCCCGGTAATGGGAAATACAAGCTGGCATTAAGCAACAACTCTCGTGTCCCACCCACTGGATACCCATCGATTTGCTCACCCAGAGAATATGTCTGGTAGCCCGGCAGGGTTGTCGGACCGCCCAGATAATAGTTATTGAAGAAAGGCACTGGTTTCCCGCCATAGCCGTTAATGAAGCCATAACGACCACTGAGTCCACCAGTGAGCCAGGAAGTAATGGGATGATAATAATCCGCCTTTACTTCTGCCTTATACCACTTCAGGTCACCCGGCGGCACGGCCGCTTTGATATCCAGGCTGGTATACAGACCTTTGGTGGGGAAGATGGGCGAATTACGACTGTCATATACCAAACTGTTACCAACGGTTACTGCAGTCGCTGTATTTCCGAATGTCTGCACATATGAATTATAAATCTGGGTACTAGAAGAAGTCAGATTAATGGTCGTATTACTGTAACCCAATGACATATAATCATAAACATAGCGCATGATGGGTATACCCAGCGTCCCTGTGGCACCATAATCAATTTCCTGATATGGGGCCACTGCGAGACTGGAAAGATTCGTATCATTCCGGTACAAATTAAAGCCCAGGCTGATGCCATCCGGGGTAAAATAGGGATCTGTAAACGACAAGTTGAAGGCCGTTCCCAGACCACCGACGTTAGCCGAAAACGACAGGGCATTACCCGTACCCATGAAATTTTTCTGGCTGATGGAACCATTGAACAAAATACCTTGCGCATTAGAGTAACCCACGCCCAGGCTAAAACTTCCGGTCGGTCGTTCACTGACATGTACATCCAGATTCATTTGATCGGGATGACCGGGAACTGGAACCGTTTTGGTATCCACCTTGTCATAAAATCCCGTCTGCTGGAGGCGCTCCTTGGAGCGCTTGATCTGGGCGCCATTATACAGTGATCCTTCCAGTTGCCGGAACTGACGCCGCACCACATAGTCCTTACTGCGGTCATTACCGGTGATTTCGATACGCCGGATGTAGACCTTGCGGCCGGGATCCACCTCAAAATTCAATGCCACTTCCCGGGTTTTTTCATCGACCGTCGGTACCGGTGTGGTATTGGCAAAGGCATACCCCAAGTCTCCCAGCTTGTCGGCAATAGCACTATTGGTATCGTTGATCTTGGACCGGGAGAAAACCTCTCCAGGATGAATTTCCACCAGTTTTTCCAGTTCCGGCTTGGGAAGCACCAAGTTACCGCTCAAATTGACGGATTTAATGTGATAAACCGGTCCCTCGTGAATGTTGACGGTGATATACACGAAACGACGATCAGGGGTGACCTGTACTTGACTGGATTCGATATCAAAATTCAGGTAGCCCCGGTCCAGATAGAAGTTGTGCAGAGCCTCCAGACCCTTCATCAGCTTTTCCTGAGAGTAGCGGTCATTTTTAGTGAAAAATGAAAAGGCGTCGGGAGCACCAATACTGAAAAGGCTCCGCAAGCGACTTTCGCTGAAAGCATGATTGCCCACAATCGTCACCTGCTTGATCGTCGCCTGCTCTCCTTCCTGAGCATCTATGCTAATGGCGACCCGATTACGCGGCAGCTTCTGCACCTTGGCATGAATTTTCGCGTTGTAGTAACCCATGCCTTCATACTGCTGCTGCAAACCATGGACCACCTCATCGAGAATGGACTGGTTGAAAATATGGCGATCCACCAGACCAATACCTTTCAGGGTGCCCTCCACCTCGGTTTTGGAAAATGCCTTGATGCCATGCATTTTAATACTGGCGATAATGGGGCGCTCCTGCACAATCACCAGCAAGTTTTCATCCGAACGGGCAATGGTGACGTCTTTGAAAAAACCGGTTGAATACAAGTCCTTGATGGCTTGTTGCGCTTTTTGATCATCCACTTCTTCGCCGATATGGATGGGCAGATAATTATATACTGTCCCTGGAGCGATATGCTGGAGACCTCTGATCTCGATATTTTTTACCGTAAAGGGGGTAAATGCCCAGGCAGGTGCTGCCCAGACAGCAGCCATACAGGCTAGGCCCGAGGCAAGAACAAGAGGCGTCGGCGAAGTCAGGCTGAATTTTTTCACGGAGTCATCAATCTCGTAATATCATTGTAAAAAGCGAAGGACATCAGCATCAGAAGCAGCACTATACCGATCTGCTGGGCTTTTTGCACCACTGCCGGTGAAAGGGGCTTACCCCGTAGCATCTCCAGGGCATAAAACACCAGATGTCCGCCATCGAGAATGGGAATAGGCAGTAGATTCAGAATACCCAGACTGATACTGACCAAGGCCAGAAAAGACAGAAATGGTGCCACCCCTGCCTGGGCAGACTGACCTGCATATTCGGCAATGGCAATGGGTCCACTGATATTATCAGGAGAAACAAAACCCTGAATCATCCGCACAATCATTTCCACGGTCATCCAGGACATCTGCCAGATACTGTGCAGGCCGTATAACAGCCCCTCCGCTGGTCCCCGGTGGCGCGTGACGATCAAATCCGGGGGCAATGGCGCCATCACGATCCCAATGCGGCCAATGGCCTTTCCGGCTTTGTCGAGAAACATCTGTGGCTTGATCTGTACGGTTTTGCTGACTCCGTGAGTGCTGCGATAAGTCAGCTCTAATACTTTGTCAGGATGGGATTCAATCTGGCGGGCCAGGCTCTCCCAGCTGGGCACTGGATGATGGTTGACGCGGATAATCCGATCACCGGGAACCAACCCTACTGCAGCGGCTGGAGTTTTAGGTTCAACGGCACCTACGGTGGCGGGAAGATAGGGCGCCATACCGATCACCTTCTCGAGGAAATCCGGCCCCACTGAGTCAGCCTTGAGAGATTGCAAGGGTAAAGTATGGGTAGTCACCTTTCCCTGATTGTTGGTCTGCAGATGCGCCGGGACACGGGCAATGGCTGCCGACAACAGCCCCGTACGCATATCTTCCCAGGTGTATACTTTTTGCCCGTTCAGGGCCGTGATGCGCTGACCCGGCTGCAAATGCGCCTGGGCAGCCAGGGAATGATCACTGACCAGACCGATAATCGGGGCCAGTCCTGGAATGCCGATCCAGGCCACCCCCGCATAAGCAATCACGGCAAAAAGCAGATTGGCCATTGGCCCGGCAAGAGCAATTAAAAAGCGCCTACCGGGCGCCAGGGCGTCAAAAGTCCGATGACCATCCTCGGGAGGAATTTCCTCTCCAGACTGCTCGCCCAGCATTTTGACATAACCACCCAAAGGCAGGGCGGCAATCACATACTCGGTATGATCTTTGCCCCAACGCCGGCTGATCAGGGCCGGGCCAAAGCCAATACTGAACTTCAGCACCTTGACGCCCATGAACTTGGCCACCCAGAAATGCCCGGATTCATGGATCAGCACCAAAATGCCGATCGCCAGAATAAAGGCCGCGATGGTTTCCAGAACCTGCACGGGATTCCGTAATCAGACCACAGGAGATACAGCATGACGGCGTAAGTGCCGACCAGCTACCACCCGGGCTTCGTGATCGATGGCCAGCACAGCATCCAGCGCATCCGGCGCCGCTGGTTGCAGTTCTGCCAAGGCATCTTCGACGACCGCAGCAATCCGGGCAAAAGGCAACTGCTCATCGAGAAAGGCCTGTACCGCCACCTCGTTGGCAGCATTGAGAACGGTTGCCGCAGCACCACCGCTGCGCAAAGCCGCAAAAGCCAGAGCCAGACAAGGAAAACGTTGCAGATCAGGTTGTTCAAACTGCAAGTCAGCCGCCTGGGCCAAATCCAGGGAAGATACGCCACTCTCCATCCGCTCCGGATAGGCCAGGGCATGAGCAATGGGTGTACGCATGTCCGGGTTGCCCAGTTGCGCCAACACCGAACCATCCACGTACTCCACCATGGAGTGAATGATACTCTGGGGATGAATGACCACATCAATTTGTTCGGCGGGAAGCTGGAATAACCAATGAGCTTCGATGACCTCCAGCCCCTTATTCATCATGGTCGCTGAATCCACGGATATTTTCCGACCCATCACCCAGTTGGGATGGGCACAGGCCTGATCTGGAGTCACGCCTTCCAACCGCTCCAGGGGCCAGGTCCGGAACGGACCACCGGAAGCCGTCAGCAAAATGCGGCGCACACCGCGCCCATCGGCGAAACACTGGAACACCGCATTATGTTCACTATCAATGGGCAGCAGGACCACGTTGCGGGCACGCACCCGGTCCATGAACAGCTTGCCGGCCATGACCAGACATTCCTTGTTGGCCAGATAGACTTTTTTTCCGGCTTCCACCGCAGCCAGGGTAGGTAGTAGTCCGGCAGCGCCGACGATGGCGGCCATCACTTCATCCACGCTATCCATACGGGCCACCCCGGCAAGCGCCTCGGGACCGCTTTCTACCCGAATTTGCTTGAGCCCGGCGTCGCGCAGTAGCAGCTCTAATTGCCGTGCCGCGTCTGGCGAGGCCATCACCACCTGCTCCGGTTGGTGAATTTTACAGAGCTCCAGCATTTCCTGAACCCGCTGGTTACCCGTCAAAGCCACTACCCGGAATGTTTCGGGATGGCGGGAGAGCACATCCAGGGTACTTTTACCGATGGAGCCCGTGGCTCCGAGAATGCAAATGCCTCTTGTCATTTCCACCAACCCAGATAGTAAAGCCCGGCCACAAACACCGGGATACCCGCGCTGATACTGTCCAGACGGTCAAGCAGCCCACCATGCCCCGGCAGCAATTGCCCGCTGTCCTTACAATCCGCGCGGCGTTTCAGATAACTTTCAGCCAGGTCACCAATGACTGCGAACAGCGCGGTCACCGCCCCCAGCACAGCCCCTGACATGAGCACACGCCAATAGGTACCCAGCCAGATCCAGGTTCCCAGTGTGCCCACAATGGCGCTGGCAAGCAAGCCACCCAGCAGACCTTCCCAAGTCTTACCTGGACTGACTTGGGGGATGAGTCGCCGCCTCCCCCATAACTTGCCAAAGGTCATCGCTCCTACATCACCGGCACTGATGATCAAAATCACCCATAAGAATGCATAGGGAATCTGCTCCTGAAGACGCATGGATAGCCAGAAAGCCGGCAAAAAAGCGGGGAAAAGTAAAATACCGGTCAATGGACGTTGCCAGAGCGGGGCGTCCCGGAGCGGACTGGGGGCGTGTGCCAACATGATGAATGCCCATAATATCCATCCCAGCGCAGCCATATCTGCCAATGGCGGACCTGCCAGAGCGCGCATCCAGAGCGGCAGGAGTAACAGCAACAGCAAGCTGAGTGATAACAAGAGTATCCAGGGCTTGGGGAGTAAACTGAGGCGTCCCCATTCCTGTCCGGCCAACAGGGCCAGGAGCAGCAGAAAGCCCAGAAAAACCCCTGAAGAAGCCTGAAAAACCAGGATAAAAACCAGAAAAAACAAAAAAATGGCGGTGATCAGTCGCTGGCGGAGCAATCGCCCTCCTGAACCTGGTCACCGGTACGACCGAAACGCCTTTGTCGATGCGCAAATGAATGCAGGGCATGCTCCAGGGAAGCACGATCAAAATCCGGCCAGAGCGTATCGGTAAAATAAAATTCCGTATAGGCCAACTGCCAGATCAGGAAGTTGCTGATCCGCTCTTCTCCACCGGTACGAATCAACAAATCCGGCTCAGGAATCTCGGCCAAACTGAGATGTTGCGCAATATCCTGTTCGCTGAGCATTTGCGGATCCTGGCCATTGGCTTGAATAGCTGCCACTGCAGCGCGGGCAGCCTGGGTAATATCCCAACGCCCGCCATAATTAACCGCCAGATTGAGGCACAAACATGTATTGTCCCGGGTCAGTGATTCAGCCTCTTCCATCATCTGACGGATATCTCTTTCCAGGGGGACACGATCGCCGATAATGCGCAAACGCACACCATTTTCATGGAGTTTGCGTACTTCGCGTTTTAATAACAGGCGAAACAGATTCATCAGCAAACGAACTTCCAGGGCGGGCCGTCGCCAGTTTTCCGTACTGAAAGCAAACAGGGTCAAATGCGAAATACCCAGATCCACACAGGACTGGACCATTTCTCGAACCACCTCTGCCCCGCGCCGATGACCCGCCACCCGGGGCAGATGCTGGCGATATGCCCAGCGGCCGTTACCGTCCATGATCACCGCAATGTGACGAGGAGTTGTCGAAAGATGAGGTATCGGCAGCGCAGACACCGGCTTCAGACCTCCATGAGGTCAGCTTCCTTGGCCTCCACCACCGCATCCACTTCGTCCACAAAACGATCCGTCAGCTTCTGGAAAGCTTCTTCGCCTTGACGTTCCTCATCTTCAGAAATGACTTTTTGTTTCAGTAAATCCTTGATCTGTGAAATGCTATCACGACGGATATTGCGAATTGCCACCCGCGCACCCTCCCCTTCCTGACGGACTACCTTGACCATCTCCTTGCGGCGCTCTTCTGAAAGAGCGGGTAAAGGCACACGAATATTGTCCGAACCCGCCACCGGGTTCAGACCCAATCCGGCATCACGAATGGCTTTATCGATTTTGGGAATGAGGTTTTTTTCCCAGGGGGTGACCACCAGGGAACGGGCGTCGGCAACGGACACCGAGGCCACCTGGGCCAGAGGAGTCGGAGTAGCGTAATAATCAATCATGACATGATCCAGCAACCCCGCGCTGGCCCGCCCGGTACGCAAACGCGTCAGCTCTCCCTTCAGGGACTCGATGCTTTTCTTCATCCGGGTTTCAGCGTCTTTTCTGATTTCTTGAATACTCATGGGATCTCTCTACGCACCGAAGTGCCTTCCTCTTCACCCAGCATCACCCGCATCAGTGCGCCGGATTTATTGATGGAAAAAACGATGATGGGCATGTCATTATCCCGACACAGCGTAATGGCTGTCGCATCCATCACCTGCAGATTCTGTTCCAGGACCTGATTATAGGACAACTCCCGATAGCGCATGGCTTCAGGATGGGTAACCGGATCGTCTGTATAGACGCCATCGACTTTGGTGCCTTTGAGAACCAGTTGGGCATTGATTTCTACTGCCCGCAAACTGGCGGCGGTATCGGTAGTAAAAAAAGGATTACCCGTTCCCGCCCCAAAAATGACAACCCGGCCTTTTTCCAGATGGCGAATGGCGCGCCGGCGAATATAAGGTTCGGCAACCTGTTCGATATGCAGAGCGGACAACACCCGTGTGGGCAGACCCAAATGTTCCAGGGCATCCTGGACAGCGAGAGCATTCATCACTGTGGCCAGCATCCCCATATAATCGGCGGTGGCACGATCCATCCCTTCGGCGGCCTTGGCCATTCCACGGAATATATTACCGCCTCCGATGACAATGGCCACCTGCACCCCAGAATCCACTACATCCTTGATTTCCCGAGCCATTCGGCGCACCACATCGCGGTCCACACCGTATTGCCCGTCCCCCATCAAAGCCTCCCCACTAAGTTTGAGGAGTACACGTGAATACAGGGGAGCGGTCATTCAGGACCCCCGGACTTGCGCCATAACTTCACTGGCAAAATCGGCTGTCGGCGCCTTTTCAATGCCTTCACCCACCTCAAAACGGATGAATTCAGCAACTTCCACCCCGGGAAAAGCTTTGACCAGCTGTCCCACGGTTTTGTCCGGATCTTTCACAAAAGCCTGTCCAGTCAGCGCGATTTCATTCACCAGCTTGTTCAGCCGTCCCGAGATCATTTTTTCGATAATATCGGCAGGTTTGCCACTTTCCGCCGCCTGGGCCACGAGAATATCTTTTTCCCGGGCCAGACGCTCGGGTGAAACCTGATCAGGGCGGACGACTTCAGGGCGCGCCGCCGCCACATGCATGGCCACATCCTTACCCAGCTCATCGGTTGCCGCCTGACCTTCGAGGGCTACCAACACGCCGATGCGGCTGCCATGCACATAAGCGCCGACAACGCCGTCCTTGACCTGCAGATGCTGCAAGCGGCGCAGGCTGATATTTTCACCCAGCTTGCTGACCAGGGTCTTGCGCCGATCTTCAATACTGGAATCCGCCAAGAGCGCATCCACCTCTTTCAGACCTTGCTTGAGCGCCTGCTCGGCGCAATCCCGGGCCAGGCCCAGAAAATCATCATTTTTGGCCACAAAGTCGGTCTCGCAATTGACCTCCAGGACAATTCCCTGCTTCTGATCCGCACCCAGAGCCGTCACGATCACACCCTCAGCCGCGACTCGGCTGGCCTTTTTGTCGGCCTTGGCAAGACCACGGGTGCGCAGCAAATCAATTGCTGCTTCCATATCGCCATCGGCTTCCGTCAGGACGGTTTTACACTCCATCATGCCGGCGCCGGTGCGCTCACGCAATTCTTTTACCTGTTGTGCACTAATAGCCATGATCACTCCTTAGCTGATGTGGTGAAAGCGTCAATCGGCATCGATTTCAATGGTTTCTTCTTCCACTTCGACGAACTCATCCAGCAGATCGGATTCACTACCCTGACGACCGGCGAGGATGGCGTCTGCCGCCAGAGAGGCATAGAGGCGGATGGCGCGGGTGGCGTCGTCATTTCCCGGAATCGGATAATCGATCAGCAGGGGATCACAATTACTGTCCACTACGCCAATAACGGGAATACCCAGCTTACGCGCTTCCAGCACAGCAATATTTTCATGACCTACATCAATCACAAAAATCGCATCGGGCAGACCATTCATTTCCTTGATGCCGCCCAGGCTGCGCTCCAGTTTTTCGCGCTCGCGAGACAAAGTCAGAGCCTCTTTCTTGGTCAGCTTTTCCATGGTGCCATCGGCGGTCATCTGATCCAGCTCGTCGAGACGGCGAATGGACTGACGGATGGTTTTGAAGTTGGTCAGGGTACCACCAAGCCAGCGTTGATTGACAAAAAAAGCGCCACAACGGCGGGCTTCCTGCTCTACAGCCTCACGGGCCTGGCGCTTGGTACCTACAAAAAGCACTCGGCCATGTTTGCGCGACACCTGCTCGATAAAAGCCAGCGCGCTCCGAAGCATGGGCAGGGTATGTTCGAGGTTGATAATATGAATGCGGTTACGCTCACCAAAAAGGTAAGGGGCCATTTTGGGATGCCAGTAACGGGCTTGATGACCAAAGTGCACACCTGCTTCCAGCAGGGCACGCATGCTTACATTGCTGCTCATAGAGATTTCTCCAGTTTTCATAGGGTTAAGTTCCACCACGTCACCGGAAACCCCATCCTTGCGGACACCCGGAAATTCCCTCAGGAGACGTGTGCGTATTAGGGCAAAGCCCAGCGGTTTTTATCATGATTCAGCCCCTTGGGCAAGTGCAAGGAGAGATCCACCTGAAATCTGCCATAAACACTAGCCGGTCTTGCGCCGGTGCCAAAGCCAGTAGAACAAGGCAGCCAGCAAGAACAGCAGCAATAAAGTGATTTGAACATAACGTACGCTGCTCAGCAGACTGTTCAGGGAGGCTCCCAGAACATAACCGATGCTGGCTATCAGCGCCGCCCACACCGCCGCGGCCAACGGATTCATCAGCAGATAGCGCCGGGGCGGATAATGATGTACACCAAGGAGAATCGGCGTAATGGTGCGGGTTCCATAGATAAAACGAAACAATAGCGTTACCCAGTCACCAAAACGATGGATGAGTCCCTCCGCCTGGGTAACGTGTCGCTTGAGAAAATGCGGCAACCAATCAATCAGACGTTGACCATAACGCGCACCCAGCTGATAGAGCACCTGATCATTGATAGTGCTTCCTAGCCAGGAGACCAGGATCACCGCGCCTAGGTCGAGCACCCCCGCATGAGCGAGAGCCCCGGCAATAATGACTACCGCTTCCCCTTCCAGCAAGGTGCCGATCAATAGAATCCAATAACCGTACTGCCGCAGAAATTCCTTGATAACAGCCAAGGTCAGGGGTGGAAGATGCAACCAGTGCAGCAAGGGATTCAGATATTCGATGACCGCACCCTCTTACCAGTGCAAATGAAAATCCGGGGCTATATTTTCATGTTCCTGTTCCAGGTCTGCCAAAAGCAGGGGCATCGTCCGGGTAGTATGATCAGGGAGAACAAATCGCCAGTCATTTCCCGATAACTGCACGTCAAGATCATTACAGGATATCTGCGCATCCCTTTGAAACAAGATGGCCAGGCGCAGAAGTACTGCCAGCCTTTGCACAGCCTGTATGTCTTCCGTGGTAACCCCCAGTCCCGCAAAAAAAGACTGTGGGGGTAATCGCTTGCGTTGGGCGCGCAACAAGGCTGCGACAACCAGCTGCTCACGGCGGGAAAACCCGGCAAGATCGGCATTCCGCCAGATATATTCTCCGTGCTTGTGAAAACCGGAGTGGGCTATATCCAGACCAATATCATGGGTCAACACTGCCCACTGCAACCACTGTTGGTGGGCACCATCCAGTGACCAGCTTTTCCGGGCCACTGCAAAAAAATACTCCGCCCAGGCCAGGACTCCGCGATTACGCGACACCTGGCTATGAAAGCGCTCCTGAAGACTGACAATACTCAGCTCACGCGTGTCCTCCTGATGAATACGGCCCAGCAGGTCATAAATAGCCCCTTCACGCAAGGCACCGTCGGAAAAACGCATTTCCTGAATATCCAAAGCTTCGAACAAGCCGAATAAAATCATGAAACCACCCGCAAAAACCGGAGCACGATCCGCCTTGAGGCCTTTCATGTGGGTCAGGGCGCCCACAGAACCCAGCTGCAAAAGCCGATGGCGCAACCAGTACATGCCATCCCGGGTAATTCGGGTACCCTGACCATTTTCGGAAAGGACCCTGGCAATGGCCTTCACCGTTCCCGAAGAGCCCACAGCCTGATCCCAACCATGACCGGTGAATTCTTCGAGCATGGGATCCACCGCCATCCGCACCCGTTTTTCCAGGCGCTCACAAGCCGCTTCCGTGATCTGATCATGGGGAAAATAAGTCCGACTGGAAACCACGCAACCAAAATGAAGACTCTCACGGTGGTGGGGAGCAAAACCTTGCCCGACAATCAGTTCCGTACTTCCACCGCCAATATCAATCACCAGACGCCGCTCATTGGCATCCACAGCCAGACTGTGGGAAACGCCCAGATAAACCAGGCGGGCTTCTTCGCGTCCAGCCACAATTTCCAGGGGAAAGCCCAGGGTGTTTTCTATGGCCTGGACAAACCCCTCGGCAGCACTGGCCTGACGCAGGGTGTTGGTTCCGATGACCCGCACCCGCTCTGGACGAATACCCCGCAAGCGCTGCCCAAAGCGCGCGAGGCAGGCAATGGCACGCTTTTCCACTACCGGATCCAGAGTACCATCATCCCGTAATCCCTCGGCGAGACGGACGCCTTCGCGAAGGCGGTCGAGCAGCCGGATTTCCGAGCCCAACTCTTCGGCAACCACCATATGAAAGGAATTGGAACCCAGATCCACCGCCGCCAGATAATCATCCAATATTGCAGTGGTGTCAGGCTCGGTCATGATTATTCTCCCTGAAAGCTTTTTTCTACCTGGTCCAGGGGAAGATGCCGAACATTTTTACCCTTGGCAAGATAAATCACATACTCACAAATATTGCGGGCATGGTCGCCAATTCGCTCAATGGCCTTGGCAATGAACAAGGCATCAATAGCCGGAGTGATGGTCCGGGGATCTTCCATCATATAGGTGATCAAACGGCGCAGCGCTGAACGATACTCCTGATTGAGCACCTCATCACCCTTGGCAACCGCAATGGCCTGCTCGGCATCGGCCCGGGCCAGAGCATCCATGGCCCGGCGCAACATATTCAGGGCATAGTCGGCCATGACCCCGACATCGCGCATGAAGGCCGGATTGGCATTGCGGGTCCCATGCCCCATGGCCAGAACCATATCGGCAATTTTACCGGCCTTGTCACCCATCCGCTCAAGATCGGCGATACTTTTGATCAGAGTCATGACGAGACGCAAATCCGAGGCAGCCGGTTGACGCATGGCAAGAATATTGATGCATTCTTCCTCAATGCGCACTTCATACCCATTGACTTCATGATCCCTGGCGACAACCTCCCGGGCCAGCTCGTTATCCCCGGTCTGCAGGGCGCGGATGGCATTGCTGATCTGCTCCTCAACAATTCCTCCCATTGCCAGCACCAGTTCATGCACTTCGTTCAAATCATCATTGAAACGCTGGGAAATATGTTGATCCTTATCCATGTTTCAGACCTCCTTAGCCATACCGACCGGTGATGTAATCTTCTGTCTGCTTTTTAGCAGGATTGGTAAACAATTGATTGGTTAAGCCAAACTCTACCATCTCGCCGATATACATAAACGCGGTATAATCAGATACGCGTGCTGCCTGCTGCATATTATGCGTCACAATCAAAATGGTGAACTGATTTCGAAGCTCACTGACCAGCTCTTCAATTTTCAAGGTAGCAATGGGATCCAGGGCCGAGGTGGGTTCATCCAGCAAAATCACCTCTGGCTTGACGGCTACTGCCCGGGCAATGCAAAGACGCTGTTGCTGCCCCCCGGAAAGACCCAGTCCACTGGTCTTGAGCTTGTCTTTGACCTCATCCCAAAGCGCAGCCTGGCGCAGGGCCTCTTCGACCCGCTCATCCATCTCCACCTTACGGAGTTTTTCGTAAAGCTTTATGCCAAAGGCAATATTATCATAAATAGACATGGGAAAAGGGGTCGGCTTTTGAAAAACCATGCCGATTTTGGCGCGCAGCATGTTAACGTCCATACTTGGCGACAAAATATTTTCCCCATCCAGCAGAACTTCGCCGGTAGCACGTTGCCCGGGATACATGGAATACATGCGGTTAAATACCCGCAACAAAGTCGACTTACCACAGCCCGAGGGGCCAATGAACGCTGTAACCTGCTTCTCGGGCATTTCCAGATTAATATCCTTGAGAGATTTATTGCTGCCATAATAAAAATCCAAATGGCGTACAGAAAGCTTGGTATTCTGAGTTTCCGACATCAAAGAGAGCTCCTGTTTTTCAGGGGAAAATACCGTTAACACATCAAATCAATACTGCACAATCCATCATGACTGCAAAAGCCTGATCCAGAATGACGCGGCAGAGGCAATATCGTATGGCTCAAAATACCATAGCAGGGTTTTATGACCGTTTTATGACAATGTCCGCAGACTCCGTGGCTTTCCGCGCCAAAGAGGGAGGAAACTGTGCAATAAAAGTGCTTCCCTCGCCAATTTTACTGCGCACATCCAGATGCCCGTGGTAGCGTTCCACAGCATGACGCACAATGGCCAAACCCAAACCTGTACCACCCATTCGTCGCGATCGACCTTTGTCCACCCGGTAGAAGCGCTCGGTAATTCTTTGCAGATGCTCGGCAGCAATCCCATCTCCCGTATCTTGCACCAGCAAGCGCAATCCATCAGGTTCCTGTGTCCAGCGCACGGTAATACTGCGTCCTGCGGGGGTGTACTTGATGGCATTTTCGAGAAGATTGCGCAAGATGCTGGTCAAGTCCACCTGCTCTGCAAAAATACCCAAGGAATTATCCAGTTCTGTGTACACCTGCAAATTCTTTTCGGTGATACTCAGCTTCAGAGTATCCAGCAAGCTCATGACCAAAGCACTGATGAGTACCGTATCACAACGTTCCGGCTCGGCTTCAGCCGCTTCCATACGTGCCAGAGACAACAGATCTTCGACTAGCGATTGCATGCGTAGAGTTTGTTGCTCCATCAAATACAATTGACTACCGACTTCTTCATCATCTGCCAGGGGGCCGTCCAGTAAATTTTCGAGAAACCCGCGAACCACGGTTAAAGGGCTGCGCAGCTCGTGGGAGACATTGGCCACAAAATCCTGACGGACCTGCTCCAATTGGCGAATGCGAGTAACATCCCTAAAAATGACCAGAGCTCCCGCATCTGCGAGGGGATAACGCACACCTTCCAGCTGTATCTGGTTATCTGCCGGAGCTGACAACTGCATACTGGAAGGCCCATCACCACTCAAAAAAGCACGCAGGTCAGGAGTCCGCAACCAGAAAGCCAAAGGTTTACCCACATCATCGGGCCACTGCAACTGCAAAAGACGAATACCCGAAGGATTCACCCAGACCAATTGACCACGCTCATCCATCAGTACCACTACGTCCGGCATCGCCTGGAGGGCATCGCGCAACTGCAGGATCTGAGCGCTTAACTGGCGTTGTCGTGCTTCCTGATCGCGCCGCCAGTGATAACCGTCGGCGAAGGTTTCCTCCCAGAGCCCACCGGCCAAGGGCGGAAGCTGGGTATCCGGATTGCGAAACCAGGCACTGAAACTTTGGGACTGTTGACGATGCCATGCCACCCAGGCGGCCAGAACCAAAGCAATAATCACCGGAGGAATATAAGACCAGGCGCGCAATTTATCCGCAGCAAGAAAAAGCGGAATCAATGCCCATACCGCCAGCGGGAAAACCCAGGCGCGAAAAATTTTCATGGTAACAGATTAAATACTTGCCGGACGCCAAGAAGATGCAGAGACATGCTTCACCCGGTTACCGCAGTGCAACGGTATCCTTCCCCACGCACGGTCTCAATAATATGGGCATGGCCATATTCTTCCAACACTCGCCGCAAGCGCCGGATATGCACATCTACCGTGCGTTCTTCAATAAAACTCTGCTGCCCCCAGATTTGATCCAGAAGCATGTCACGGGAGAAAACCCGGTCCGGGTTGGTGACAAAGAGACGTAAAAGCCGAAACTCCGTAGGCCCGAGGTGCAATTGCACATCTTGCACATGCACACGATGGGCGCGCAGGTCGACCTGCAATTCACCCAGCTTGACCACACCTGCGGAATGATTCCCATAGCTGCGCCGTAACAGTGCATTGACGCGCGCTACCAGTTCGCGGGGAGAGAACGGTTTGGCCAGATAATCGTCGGCGCCGGATTCGAGTCCATGTACCCGATCACCCTCTTCACCCCGTGCAGTCAGGAGGATGATGGGCAACTTCTGGGTTTCCTCGCGCCGTCGCAAAAGCCTGCACCAGGCTACCCCGTTTTCTCCCGGTAACATCCAATCAAGAATGATCATTTGCGGCGCCCAGCTTTTCAGGACGGATTCCGCAGCTTCCACGCTACCTTCACAACACACGTCAAAACCGTGGCGTTGCAGCGCCACGCGCAGAAGCTCTTGGATACCTTCTTCATCCTCAACAATTAAGATGCGTGCTGAGGAGACCTTTTCTTCTTCCATATCTGACCAATCTCGGATTGACGCTCTTTAGTAAAGCATTGTGACCGATCAGCGGGGGGTCTGCCAAGGCCAAACACGGGGTTAATCGTCCAAAGCTATGCAGAAGTTTTGGGCCGCTCCCGAAAGCGATTTCCGCCAGCTGCAGGACGGTTTGGCGCTCTGCGCTGTGCTCCGGGAGTCGATGGACGGCGCGCCTGGGCTGCTGGCTGATGACTGGGAAAATGTTGTCGGGGTTCAAATCCCGCAACGATTTCCTTGGCAAACGACCGTTTCAGCAGTTTCTCGACATCAGCGAGCTGCTTGCGTTCATCCACACTGACCAGCGATACCGCCTGCCCGTTATTTCCGGCTCTACCGGTGCGACCGATACGATGCACATAATCTTCCGGCACATGCGGCAGCTCGAAATTCACCACATGGGGGAGTTCACTGATATCTATGCCGCGTGCGGCGATATCGGTGGCCACCAGTACCCGTACCTTGCCTTCCTTGAATTCTGCCAGAGCTCGTGTCCGCGCGCCCTGACTTTTGTTGCCATGAATCGCCATGGCCTGCATGCCGTCCTGGGAAAGATGCTTGGCCAGTCGATCCGCGCCATGCTTGGTTCGGGTAAACACCAACACCTGATGCCATTGGTCTTCGCGAATAAGGTGGGTCAGCAGCTCGCGTTTGCGCTCTTGATCAACTGCATAAAAACGTTGGGCTACCGTATCTGCTGTGGCATTACGGCTGGCTACTTCGACACTGACGGGATTATGCAGCAAGCCATCAGCCAGAGTCCGGATTTCCGGCGAAAAAGTCGCTGAAAACAACAGATTCTGCCGCTTTTTGGGGAGTATGGCGAGAATCCGCCGAATATCGCGAATAAAACCCATATCCAGCATGCGATCGGCTTCATCGAGCACCAGAATCTCTACATGGGACAAGTCCACACTGCGCTGCTGGATATGATCCAGTAAACGCCCGGGAGTAGCCACCAGTACATCCACGCTGCGCCGCAACTTCTGCATTTGTGGGTTGATTTTGACACCCCCAATGAGGATCAGGGAGCGCAGGGATAAGTTTTTTCCGTAGAGTTGTACGCTTTCTTCCACCTGGGCGGCCAGTTCACGCGTCGGCACGAGAATCAATGCCCGCACACTGGAAGGACCATGAAAGGCCGTTGCCGCCGTGGCGGCGAGTTGATGGAGAATCGGCATGGCAAATGCTGCCGTTTTACCGGTGCCAGTTTGGGCGCCGGCCAGTAAATCGACGCCGGACAATACCGCAGGAATAGCTTGCGCCTGAATGGGGGTAGGCGTGGTATAACCGCGTTCTGCAGCGGCGCGCCAAATGGGCTCGGAAAGTCCGAGTGAAGCAAAATCAGAAGACATATAGGGAATTACTCCGAAAACACCGGCCTCGTCGCAAGGACGCCAGTCTGGGCAGACGCTTCATCAAGGTGGGGACCAATGCAACGACCATCACACAGACTGTATCATGACGGCGGATGGACTTTATCAGAATATCCACATAAATACGAGGAACAGCCTTGTCCAGGAACGAACGACCCCAACAGCGTCGGGGAGGGAGGTGATTTTTTGCTCCAACGTCCCTTGCCTGTTGTTCTGGGGCTCATCCCGCTGGCAGGCGAAAACTCACCCTTCGGGTTCAGACAGTTCGCCTGCCGAGCGCGGGATTTTGCCAAGAACAACCACGGCTCGGGCCAAAGTCGCAAAAAATCACCTCCCTCCCTGACGCTTTAGTATGAGAGGATTTTTACTTTACTTGCCATTTACGCTGGATTTTCAGCGATACTGATCCAGCCCCCGCCGAGCAAACGCTCCCCTACATAACAGACAGCTGCTTGTCCGGGAGTGATAGCCCGTTGCCCCTCGGCAAAATGGATTTCGGCACGGCCATGGTCTTTCAGACACAAAACTCCCGGTTCAGGTCGGGAACGATAGCGCAATTTCACCGTCACCGAGTATTCCTGGGAAGAATCCACAGGCATCAGCCAGTTACATTCCTGCAAATAAGCCCGGGTCTGGTACAGCTCCTTTTCGCTGCCTACCCGAACCTGATTGCGGACGGGGTCCAAGGCCAGGACATAGCGCGGCTGACCACTGCCTCCGCCCAATCCCTTGCGTTGTCCCACGGTAAAATTGAGGACGCCGGCATGATGACCGACAACCTGACCACTGCTGTCCAGCATCTCCCCTTCCTGCTCCAGATCCAGACCGGCATAATCGGTGAGAAAACGGCGGTAGTCACCATCCGGCACAAAGCATATATCCTGGGAATCCTGTTTTGCCGCCACCGGCAAGCCATGTTTGCGGGCCAGGGCGCGGACCGCATCCTTGTGCATGGCACCCACCGGAAAACGCAACTGCGGCAGCAGTCCGGCACCCAGAGCAAACAGAAAATAGGACTGGTCTTTGCCAGCATCTTCACCGCGCAACAGGGCGGTGCCGGATTCCGTTTCCAGAAGTCGGGCATAGTGGCCCGTGGCCAGAATGCTCGCGCCCAGTTTTTTGCCTTCTTCCAGTAAAGCATCAAACTTCAGAAACTGATTGCAGCGCGCACAGGGATTGGGCGTACGTCCCGCCTGGTATTCGGCGACAAACACATCCACGACCTGCTGGCGGAAAGCCTCCCGATAATCCAGCACCTGATAGGGAATCTGCAAACGGGCACAGACTTCCGCCGCATCTTCAATATCTTTTTCGTCACAACAGCGACTTTTCGGCCAGAGACGCATGGTCACACCCACCAGGTCGTAGCCTTGTTCCTGCATGAGAATGGCGGCCACCGCAGAATCCACCCCACCGGAAAGGGCCACCAGCGCCTTGGGTGCCGCCATCTTCAGTAGCCCTCAGTCCTTCTCAGCCAGCCAAGCCATCTGGATGGCTTCGAGAATACCCTCACTGGACTTTTCGGGATCATCATCAAAATCTGGAAGTTCCACAATCCAGCGATGCAAATCTGTGAAACGCAACAGTTGCACATCCGCGTCGGGATGCGCCTCATCCAGCGCGAAAACAATATCCATGGTATCGCTCCACAGCATCAGTGCCGCTCCTTTTCCAGATTGATGGTATATTTGGGTATTTCAATGACCAGGGGCGTATCCGCCACTTTGGCCTGACAACTCAGGCGCGAAGTCGGCTCCAGTCCCCAGGCCTTGTCCAAGAGGTCTTCTTCTTTTTCTTCTGCGGCTTCGAGGCTGTCAAAACCTTCCCGCAAAATGACATGGCAGGTGGTACAGGCACAGGACATCTCACAGGCATGCTCAATGGCAATATGATGGCGCATGGCAGCAGCAATGATGCTTTCCCCCGGCTCTGCCTCGAATTCCGCCCCTTCGGGACACAATTCGGCGTTGGGTAGGACTTGTATTTTCGTCATTTAATCTCCCAGATCATCTATGGAACGGCCAGCAATAGCGCGCTGCAAGGCACTATCCATGCGCCGTTGTACCAGAGGTTCTGCTGCCGCTTCAACCGCCTCGGCCGCTTTTTGAATGGCATCTGCATCGCTGCCGGCAAGAAATTGCTCCAGATCCTGACGTGCGGCATCCAGGCGGGCTTGTTCTGTGCTATCCAGCAAAGCTGCGTCGCTTTGCAATGCCCCCTGCAAGGCCTCAAGCACCCGTTCTCCCTCCACCCGCGCTTCCGAGAGGCGCCGCTGGGCCACATCTTCGGCACCATGCGCAAAAGATTCCTGGAGCATGCGGGCAATTTCCGCATCATCCAGACCAAAACTGGGCTTGACGATCACTTCCGAGCGCACCCCTGTGCTCCCCTCTTCCGCTGTTACGGTCAACAAGCCATCGGCGTCCACCTGAAAAGTCACGCGAATACGAGCTGCTCCGGCCACCAGGGGAGGAATCCCACGTAAACTGAAGCGTGCCAGGGAACGACAGTCCTGCACCAGATCCCGCTCGCCTTGGAGCACATGGATACTCATGGCCGTCTGCCCGTCCTTGAAGGTCGTGAACTCCTGCGCTTTGGCAGCAGGGATGGGCGTATTGCGCGGAATGATTTTTTCCACCAGACCGCCCATGGTTTCCAGGCCTAACGAAAGGGGCAGGACATCCATCAACAACAGGTCTTCGCGCTGGTTGCCCACCAGCGCATCTGCCTGGATAGCAGCACCCAGGGCAACGACCTGGTCAGGATCAATATCCGTCAGCGGCGGCTGTTGAAAAAACTCAGCGACAACCCGACGCAAGGCGGGTACCCGGGTAGCCCCACCCACCAGCACCACACCATCCAAATCACTCACTTTAAGACCCGCATCGCGCAGGGCGCGGCGACAGGCTGGCAAAGTACGTTGCAGCACCGGCTGGATCAGCTCTTCAAACTGTTTGCGCGACAAAGTCAGTTCGCGGGAGTTGCCCGCTTCAGGCTCCAGTTTGATCTGTACCTGTTCCTGCGCTGTCAGCGCCTCCTTGGCCTGGCGGGCTTGCTGCAAGAGCTGACGCCGCCAGACGGGATCCTCTTGGCGCGTGTCGGACTCGGCAATCAGCCACTCAGCGATGGCGTGATCCATATCATCCCCACCCAATGCGGTATCTCCGGCCGTGGCCAGCACTTCAAACACCCCCGCCTGCAAGCGCAAAATGGAAATGTCAAAAGTGCCACCACCCAAATCATAAATGGCGAAAAGGCCCTCACTTTTTTTATCCAGCCCATAGGCTACCGCCGCCGCCGTCGGCTCAGCCAGCAGGCGCAGGACCTTCAGGCCAGCCAGACGGGCCGCATCCTTGGTCGCTTGCCGCTGCGCTTCATCAAAGTAGGCGGGCACGGTAATCACTGCCCCTTCCGGTTCACCGCCCAGGGTTTCCACTGCCAGGGCTTTGAGCACCCTGAGAATTTCGGCAGAGACTTCTACTGGCGATTTTTCGCCCGCTCGGGTCCGCAAACGCAGCATGCCCTCACCGGGAACCAGATCATAGGGCAAATGTCCCGCCAGCTTCTGGACATCTCCATGACCACGGCCCATGAAGCGCTTGACCGATGCAATGGTGTTATGAGGATCCTGACCGGCAGCAGCCAGCGCTGGATAACCTACAGAAATCTCGTCGTTTTCCAGATAACGCACCACCGAAGGCAGTAAGTACTTTCCATCATGATCACCCATGACGGTGGGCACCGCCGACAGCACGGAAGCCACCAATGAATGGGTCGTCCCCAGATCAATACCAATGGCCAAACGCCGTTGGTGCGGATCTGCGGTCATTCCCGGTTCTGCAATTTGCATTAAAGCCATACCATAACACCCTGTTTATTAATGGGATATCCCTCTGGTATCAGAGGTTTTGCGAGGATTCTTCACTGCGGTCGATTTCATCCTGAAGCTTGTCCAGAAACTGCAGTTCACGCAGCAGCGCTGCGGCAGCATCGCTCTGGGAACAGGGCAGGGTTTTCAGCAGAATGCCAAGCTTTTCAACGGCCGCATTAGCCGCAGCATCCACCTCGGTGCGCAGATCCTCCAGCCCCTGCTGGTCCTTGGCCGCCACCAGGTCTTCCAGACGCTCCCGATACATCATCTGAGACATCAACAATGCCGGATCAGCAACCTTGACATTCTCCCCCAGGGCATCTACACCCTGAGCCTGAAGAAGATAATCAGCGCGTTTCAGTGGATCACGCAGTATCGCCAGCGCCTCGTTGAGCCGCGTACTCCATTCCAGCGAATATCGTCGCGCGGTCCCATCGGCATGGGCAAAACGATCGGGATGGAGCATTTTCTGCAAATCCAGCACCCGTTGCCGCAGGGTCTGCGGATCCAAGGCAAAGCTTGCTGGGAGGCCAACCACCTCAAAGAGGGATAACTCCGGACGAAAAGGCTGGACAGTGCCGCAAGCATGACAAAATGCGGGAGGGAAATTGAGTTCCGCCCCGCACTGAATACAGGAATTCGGCATCAGGTGGTGAAACTTTCGCCGCAGCCGCAGGAATCCTTGACATTGGGATTATTGAAACGAAATCCCTCATTGAGTCCTTCGCGGGTAAAATCAAGCTGGGTTCCGTCCAGATAAATCAGGCTCTTGGGGTCCACAAAGAGGCTGACATCGTCATGTGGAAAAACCACGTCCTCAGGGTGGGGGGCATCCACAAACTCCATGACATAGGACAAACCAGAACATCCGCTGGTTTTTACCCCGATACGAATGCCCAAGCCCTTTCCCCGCTTGGCTATGCTCTTGCGTACCTGCTGAACAGCACTTTCTGACAAAGTCAAAGCCATAGCGACGTCCTCAGTGCGCCACCTGAGCGGACACTGCTTCACCACCCTGACTGGACTGGGCAGCGCCCTGCTTGCTGCGATAATCTTCTACCGCCGCTTTGATGGCATCTTCGGCCAGTACGGAACAGTGAATCTTGACCGGAGGCAGCTCCAGCTCTTCGGCAATGTGACTGTTTTTGATAGTCATCGCCTCATCCAGAGTTTTTCCCTTCACCCATTCCGTCACCAGAGAGCTGGAGGCAATGGCTGAACCACAACCATAGGTTTTGAATTTGGCATCTTCGATAATGCCCTGGGCGTTTACCTTGATCTGCAGACGCATCACATCACCGCAGGCAGGAGCGCCTACCATGCCGGTACCTACACCACCGTCTTCCTTGTTCATCGCCCCGACATTACGGGGATTTTCATAATGGTCGATCACTTTTTCGCTGTATGCCATGACTGTTCTCCTTGCTTGAGGGCCTTAATGTGCGGCCCACTGAATACTGTTAAGATCAATGCCTTCCTGATGCATTTCCCAGAGCGGGGACAATTCCCGCAACTTTCCTACCTTGCCGGCAATCAACTCAATGGTGGCATCAATTTCGGCTTCTGTCGTAAAGCGACCGATACCGAAACGAATGGAACTGTGGGCCAACTCATCGGATTTACCCAGGGCCCGGAGCACATAAGACGGCTCCAGACTGGCCGAAGTACAGGCTGAACCACTGGAAACTGCGATTTCCTTGAGGGCCATGATCAGGGATTCCCCTTCAACAAAGGCAAAACTGATATTCAGGTTATGGGGTACCCGATGCTCCATGCTGCCATTGATGTAGGTTTCCTCAACGCGCTCCTGAATGCCCTTGAGCAGACGATCACGCAGCTTGCCGATTCGTTGGGCGTCGCTGTCCATGAGCTGCACCGCCAATTCCGCCGCTGCACCCATCCCGACAATCTGGTGGGTGGGCAACGTGCCCGAACGCATGCCCCGTTCATGACCACCACCATGCACCTGGGCTTCCACCCGTACCCGAGGCTTACGCCGCACGTATAAAGCGCCAATCCCTTTGGGACCATACATCTTGTGACCAGACAAACTCATCATGTCCGCCTGAATGGCTTCCACATCTACAGGAACCTTGCCCAGCGCCTGGGCTGCATCCACATGAAACAGCACCTTGTGTGCCCGCAATATCCGGCCGATTTCGGCCATGGGCTGGATGACTCCAATCTCGTTATTCACGAAGAGTACCGAAGCCACGATGGTATCCGGACGAATGGCAGCTTCAAAAGCTTTCAGGTCAACGAGACCGTCTTCCTGAACTTCGAGATAGGTCACTTCAAAACCTTCCCGTTCCAACTGCCGACAGGTATCCAGAGTCGCCTTGTGCTCGGTCCGCAAGGTAATGATGTGTTTGCCCTTGCCAGAGTAAAAATGGGCAGCACCCTTTAAAGCCAGGTTAGTGGACTCAGTGGCTCCCGAGGTCCAGACAACCTCACGGGGGTCCGCATGAATGGCGTCGGCGACCTGCTGCCGCGCTTTATCCACGGCTTTTTCCGCAGTCCAGCCGTAGGCATGAGAACGACTCGCCGCATTCCCGAAATCATGGGTCAGGTAAGGCAGCATCTGCTCCAGTACCTGCGGATCCACCGGCGTGGTTGCTTGGTAGTCCAGATAAATGGGACGATCCGGATCAATAAGCAAGGGCTTCTTGCTGTCCAGTTCGATAATTTGCGATGAATTCATATCCTGCACCTCACCTCACGGTATCAAGTGGTTTCAAGCGGTATCATGCGTTGCCGTACGCAACGTATGGCGATTTTGCATATGAACCAGCGCACCCTGCGCTGATTCCTTCTTCAAGTGCCGCGCAACCAGATCACCCAGGGTGATACTCCCGAGAAATCCGGCTATCAGGTCACCCAACTCTTCCCAAAGATCATGGGTCAGGCACTGCTGCCCGTCACCCTTGCAGCAATTCTGCGGTTCGCCACCACACTGGGTAGTGCTGATGGATTCGTTGACCGCCTCGACAATACGAGTGAGGGAAATCTGCGAATCCGGGAGCGCCAGCCGGTAACCACCACCAGGGCCGCGCACACTTTCAATTAGCCCCACACGCCGCATACGTCCAAACAACTGTTCCAGATAAGCCACTGAAATCTGCTGACGCCGGGAAACATCTGCCACCGTCACCACCCCGCCCTGCTGATGTAGAGCCAAGTCCAGCATAGCGGTTACGGCATAGCGGCCCTTTGTCGTCAATTTCATATCGAAATACCTCTGTGACACATCCTACTATCTCTACTAAATTAGTCAAGTATTGTCAGAGGAAGTTCCTGGCCCCGAAGCCGCCTGCTCCGAATCACCTGAATCCGGTTCTAAAGAACAAACAATTTCCTCGACCGGCAGCAAATTCTGCTTGGGCTGTAACTGCTGCAAGCCCTCTCTGAGCTGGGCCAATTCAGCATCCTGACGATGCATGTGTTCGAGCATGCATTCGATGGCCCTGGCCACCGGATCCGGCATCTGCCCGGTCAGGCCATAGGCCTCAAAACTATCGGGATGTTGCTCGGCCTTGTTCACCACACGCCCGGGAATACCCACTACCGTGGCTCCAGCAGGAACCGCTTTGACCACCACCGCATTGGAACCGATTCGGACCTGATCCCCCACGATTATAGGCCCCAGCACTTTGGCACCGGCCCCCACAATCACCCCGTTTCCCAGCGTGGGGTGGCGCTTGCCTGGCTGCCAGGAAGTGCCTCCCAGGGTAACCCCATGATAAAGCGTACAATCATCGCCAATTTCCGCCGTTTCACCAATCACCACACCCATCCCGTGATCGATAAAAAAACGTCGGCCAATACAGGCCCCGGGATGAATTTCAATCCCAGTCCAGAATCGTGAAAAGGCGGCAATACTCCGGGCCAGCAAGCGCCAGCGACGTTTCCACAGGCTATGCGCCACACGATGCAAGAACAGGGCATGGACTCCGGGGTAAGTCAGCAATACCTCAAGTCGGTTGCGGGCGGCAGGATCCCGGGCAAAAACAGCATCCAGGTCAGCCCGCCAATGACCAGTCATTCCTTTGCCCCCTTGTGTTTCGCCGACTTTTCTCAGCCCGCATTAAAGACTATCCCGACCCTTTTTGTCTACTATTCGTCGCCCAACGTTGTATTTCCGTAAGAATACCGCGCAGGATATTGACTTCATTGACGCTGGGTCGCGCCCGGTCATACAGTCGCCGCAAGCGACGCATCATGCGAGTGGCACGCAGCTCCTGGAGAAAACCGCTTTGCCGCAGCACTTGCTCCAGATGCTGATAAAAACCCTCCATGTCTTCCTTGGGGGCAGGCGCCTCCAGCAGCGCAGCAGAATCTTCGGCAGGCAGGTCTGCAGGCTTGGCCAGCGTCGCCATGTGTAACTCGTAAGCCAGCACCTGAACGGCCTGACCTAAATTCAATGAATGATACAATTCGGCAGTAGGAATATTGACCAGCACCTGACAGTAATCCAATTCTTCATTACTCAGTCCGGTACGCTCCCGGCCAAAAACCAGGGCACATTGGCCGCCAGTCAACTCCTGCACCACGTCCAGCGCCGCCTCCCGGGCATCCAGTACCGGCCACTGAATACGCCGGTCCCGGGCACTGGTGCCATAGACCCTGTGACACCCCTGCAAGGCAGTGGCCAGATCCGTCGTGACCTGGGCCCGGTCGAGAATATCCTCCGCTCCCGAAGCCAGGGCAGTGGCTTCGGGATGGGGAAAGTAGCGCGGGTTTACCAGCACCAGATGTTGTAAGCCCATGACTTTCATGGCGCGGGCCGTGGCACCGATATTCCCCGGATGGCTGGTTTCCACCAGCACCACCCGCAAACCCTGTAAAATCTCTGCACTCACAATGTGTTACTCCTGATCATCTTGGTCGTCGCATTACTTTACCTAACGATTTGGAAGCGGTGGCTGGGAGAGAGGCTTTCAGCTCCAACGGCCCTTGCCTGTTGTTCTGGGGCTCATCCTGCTGGCAGGCGAAAACTCACCCTTCGGGTTCAGACAGTTCGCCTGCCGGGCGCAGGATTTTGCCAAGAACAACAACGGCGCGGGCCAAAGTCGCTGAAAGCCTCTCTCCCAGCCACCGCTTCCAGACACCACTTTCAAGGGCAATCGTGCGGTCGTTGTCGTTCTCCTTTATACTGGCAAACATCCATTCTGTTTTCCCATAGGGTTCCCATGCAGCATCCCATTCTTGTAACCGCCATTCGTGCCGCCCGTAAAGCCGGCGACATCATCAACCGCAGCTTTGCCCGGGTCAATGAAATCACCATCACCCCCAAGGCCCATAACGATTTTGTGACCGACGTGGACCAGCGCGCCGAAGCGGCCATCGTCGACATCATCCGTCGCGCCTATCCCGAGCATGGCATTTTGGCCGAGGAAGGCAGTCGCATCGCCGACAAGGAATTCGAGTGGATCATCGACCCCCTCGACGGTACCACCAATTTCATTCACGGCATGCCGCAACTTTGCGTATCCATTGGTATCAAGCACTTTGATCGTCTGGAACATGCGGTCGTGTACAATCCCATTCATGATGAACTGTTCACGGCCTCTCGCGGTGCCGGCGCCCACCTCAATGACCGCCGCCTGCGTATTGCCCAGCGCAAGGATCTGGAGGGTGCTCTGCTCGGGACTGGTTTTCCGTTCCGGGATTTTTCCTACCTCGACACCTATATGGCGACATTCAAGGCCTTCATGCTCAAGACTGCAGGTATCCGCCGCCCTGGTTCCGCTGCGTTAGATCTGGCTTATGTCGCGGCCGGACGCTATGACGGATTCTGGGAGTTCAATCTCAAGCCCTGGGATCTGGCAGCGGGAGCATTACTGGTACAGGAAGCGGGTGGCATTGCCACTGACTTCACCGGTGAACAAGGGTATCTGGACAGCGGCAACATTATCGCCGGGAATCTCCGCGTACATGCGCAAATGCTCCACATTATCAGCCAGGAAATCAACAAACCCCAAGCCTGAACAGCAGCGCGTCGAGGCCGTCAGCGTTTCTGATGCTTACTGTGCCGCCAATGCCCGCGACCCGGCCCAGTGCCGGGCAAACTGCCGTGCCACCCGACCACTGCGTGATCCTCTCTGCAGAGCCCAGCGCAAGGCCTCTTCCCGCCACTCTCCGGCATCTGCAGTCACCTCCAGGCGGCGCAGATGGATCGCACAAATATCCAGATACATGGCCTGATCGAAGGGATAAAAACCCAACCATAGCCCAAAGCGCTCGGACAGGCTGATTTTTTCCTCGGCGGTTTCCCCGGCAATAATCTCTTCCCCGTGGCGATGATATTCTTCATTGTCGGAAAAGTGCCGGGGCATGAGATGACGGCGGTTACTGGTAGCATAGAGGAGGACATTATCAGGACGCGCCTCGACACCGCCATCCAGAAGGGATTTGAGCGCCTTGTAACCTGGATCGTCGGAACTGAAAGACAAATCATCACAAAACAGGGCAAAGTGATAGCGTTGTTCCGGATCAGCGGCCTGCAATGCCGCCAAAATCTCCGGTAAATCGAGAATGCCATCGGCATCCATTTCAATGAGGCGCAGCCCCTGCTCGGCGTAACGCTGCAGCAGGGCTTTGACCAGAGAAGATTTTCCCGTCCCTCTGCCGCCCCAGAGCAGGGCATCATTGGCAGGATATCCCGCCACAAACTGACGTGTATTCAGATCCAGGGCCGCCTTGGTTTCATCGATACCCAGAAGCTCGTCCATTTCCGGCAAATCCACCCGGGTCACGCCTTCCAGCCGCCCGCCCAGCGGCAAATGGCGCCAACGCGCCGCCTTCACCTGAGCAAAATCGGGCAGCGGATGACTACTGCTATCTCCCAGCAGCGCAGCCAAACCTTCCAGTAAATGCTGACGTTCCACTGTCCTTAAACTCCTTTCTGTGATTAGATAGTTCTGAACTACTTTATCTTAACTGCGTCCTGCCATGAAACTGTTTACCGACTTTCTACCCATTATCCTGTTTTTTATTGCTTACAAGATTCATGGCATTTACACGGCCACGGAAGTGCTGATTGTGGCCGCCATTATCCTCATGGCCTGGCAGTGGTGGCGTCGCGGGCACATCGAGACCATGACCTGGGTATCCACCCTATTGATCCTTGTTTTTGGTGGACTGACGCTTTATTTTCATAATGACACCTTTATCAAGGTAAAGCCCAGCATTCTCTATCTGCTTTTTGCGGGAGTACTGCTTTTCACCCACTGGCGAGAAAAGCCTTTACTGGAACGCCTCATGGGTGGGCAATTGCCCGCAACCCTGCCCCAGTCATTCTGGCGCCGTCTCAACGCATACTGGATCATTTTTTTTCTTTTCAGTGCGATACTGAATCTGGTGGTAGCCTATAGTTTTTCCACGGGCATCTGGGTGGATTACAAGCTATTCGGTATGCTGGGCATTACCATCATTTTTGTACTGTTCCAGGCGGTGCTCATTTCTCGGGCGCTACCCCAGGAAGTGAAAGACGGTGACTCATGACTACTGTACAGAGGCCAGACTCTCTTTATTGACAGGACAACACTATGTATTACTGCATCATTGGTACCGACAACCCCCATTCCCTGAGCAAACGACAGACGGCCCGCGCCGATCACCTGGCACGCCTGCATCAGCTGCAATCCGAAGGACGACTACTGACCGCAGGCCCCTTCCCTGCCCTGGATACGGAAGAACCCGGTGAAGCGGGGTTCACCGGTAGCCTGATTATTGCCCGCTTTGATTCCCTGGACGAAGCCCACGCCTGGGCGGCTGCCGAACCCTATCTCAGCGCCGGGGTCTATGCCGATGTCAGCGTGCGCCCCTATAAAGGAGTATTTTTGCCATGAACAAGCAACAACTGGAACAATTACTGGAAGATGCCCTCCATCCCGAATTTATGGAAGTGAAGGATCGTACGGAAGCCCATAGTGAACATGAGCAGTCCGATGGCGGTGGACACTATGAGCTCCGCATTGTCTGCGCCCAGTTTGCAGGGATGGCACCCCTGGCCCGGCATCGACTGGTCAATGCCGCCACCGAGTCGGTTCGTGACCAGATGCATGCTTTGGCCGTAAAAGCCTATACGCCCGAAGAATTTGCTGCGCTGAATCAGCCCAAAGCTCCGCGCCGAACCATCTCCCTCAATACCCAGTAAAGCGCCCGGACAAACCGTATTGATTGCGCCGCACGCCCCATTTGCCCTAGAACTGGCAGGATAAACGCATGCCGGCCGATAGTTTTGTGCGCAGTTTTCGCGAATCCTCCCCGTACATCCACCGCTTCCGGGGGCAGACCTTCGTCATCAATTTTGGCGGCGATGCCATTGCCGATGGCAGCATCCGTGTGCTCGCCCATGATATTGCCCTGCTCAACAGTCTGGGTATTAATGTGGTACTGGTGCATGGTGCCGGACCGCAAATCGATGCAGCTCTGCAACTCCATGGATTACAAACTCAACGCATCCATGGCAAACGCATCACCAGCCCGGAAGCCATGCAGGTGCTGCGCGAAGCTGTGGGCGGTGCCCGCCTGGTCGTGGAAGCGGCCCTGTCCGAAGGGCAGATGGGCTCGCCCATGGCTCATGCCGGACTACAGGTGATCAGCGGCAACTTCATCATCGCCCAGCCTCTGGGCATTCTGGACGGGGTGGATTACCAAAGTACCGGCAAGGTCCGGCGGGTCGCCAGCGAAGCCATGGAACGCCATCTCGCTGCCGACGAAATTGTACTGCTCTCACCCATTGGCGTGTCGCCAACAGGTACCTTGTTCAATATTCGTGCCGAGGAAGTAGCGGTGGCGGCCGCCATTGCGCTGGGAGCTGCGAAGCTGGTGTTTTATATGGATGCAGAGGGCATTTTCGATGCACAAGGCAATCTGTTGCGGCAGCTCACCGCTTCAGAAATTCCGACTCTGCAAAAGCGCCCGGACCTACCTGCAGAGGTCCACGAGCACCTGCATAGTGCCGCAACGGCCTGTGCCAAGGGCGTTGAACGCGTCCACCTGATTTCCCGGCATGTGGATGGTGCCCTGCTCCGCGAACTGTTTACCCGTGACGGGCTGGGCACCCTGATTTCCCGGGATTCCTTTGAACATATGCGCATGGCCACGGTCACCGATATTCCCGGCATCCTCGCCTTGATTCGCCCTTTGGAAAAAAAAGGGATTCTGGTCAAACGCAATCGGGAACGACTGGAAATGGAAGCTGATCATTTCGTGGTCATGGAGCGCGATGGCAAGATTATCGGTTGCGCCGCCATTTATCCCTACCCAGAACAGGGCATGGCAGAAGTGGCCTGCCTGGCCGTAGACAGCCTCTATCGCCGGCAAGGACGCGGTGAGAGCCTGCTGGCTTTCTGTGAGAACTGGGCCAGGGAGAGGCAGTTATCCCGGATTTTTGTCCTGAGCACGCAAACAACCCATTGGTTTCTGGAACGTAAATTCCGCCAGGGAACACTTGCAGAACTGCCGGTACCCCGGCAACAACTGTATAATTTTCAGCGCCGCAGCCAGGTATTTTTTCAGGATCTCTGAGTTCACCAGTCTATGCGCTTGTCTCTACTTCCAGAGGCGCTGCGTCAAGCTCGGGAATCTCCACAGCGGCCTCTTCCTCATCCGCTGCCGTCGGTCTGTCGCTGAGTTTGCTCATCCCACCATTGCGGCCATCATAACGATTGACGACACTGCAGCGCCGGGCAATAAATCCCCCTTTTTCGGTCTCGCTGGGTTCAATATCAAACTCCAGAATGATATCCCGGCTGGGCAGATCGTCCGTATCCAGTTCACGTGGCAAATCAGATATATGCACAAAAGCCGAGTCATAAGGAGAATCTTCATGCCGAGTATCGGTAACCCAGAGACGGGCCGAAATACCAGTCAAAAAGCGAATAAAACCAAATCCACGATCGGCTTCCCAGCGGATGCAAATACCACGAATACGCGAGCCCATTTCTCCCCAGGGAACGCGCATATCTCCCCGGGTGGGTAACAAACCCGGCACCAGATAACCCGAATAAAAAGCATCCGCTTCATGCTGCAATTCTCTAGAAACATTACGAAATGCCAAAACTTCCACACGACAGCCCTTGTTTTGCAAGGCTCTGACGACCTGCAGGAAGTCTCCATCTCCGGTCACCAGCAGTAACTGATCGAGGCGTTCGGACTGAAGCATGACATCCACGGCCAGATCCAGATCGGCATTGGCTTTGGAGACCCGGTTACCCTCGTCATCCACAAACCAGCGCACCGGCTTTTCGATGATTTTCCAGCCAAGATCACGCACCGCCTGTTGATAACTGCGAATACCTTCCCGATATTCGCGGTCACTTTTCATTCGTTCGCCATCGACAGCCATATAGGTATTGAGACGCAGCAGACGGGCCTGATCCTCACGCGCGGCAAAACGACGCAGCACGTCATAACGCATGGCATAGCCACCGTTATAACGGACATTTTCCGCATCCACATACACGCCAATATGCAATTCACCATTACTCATGAATAGTTATGACTCCAGAATGGCACCGTTGGCCGCATTGGTGACCAGTTTGCGATAGCGACGCAACCAGGATGAAGACAATGGTTTTTCAATGGGTACCCAATGTTTACGCCGTTCGGCCAGTTCTTCATCACTGAGATCCACATGAATTTTACCATTATCCAGATCCAGTGAAATGATGTCTCCCGCCTTCAGCAGCCCAATTGGTCCACCTTCCGCCGCTTCCGGCGAAATATGCCCTATACAGGCACCCCGTGTCGCACCGCTGAAGCGTCCGTCGGTAATCAGCGCTACGCTTTCTCCCAACCCCATGCCCATGATGTTGGCCGTAGGCGTCAGCATTTCCGGCATACCGGGCCCCCCCTTGGGGCCTTCATAACGAATGACCACCACATCACCGGCCTTGACCTCACCGGCGAGGATGCCTTCAGCGGCACTATCCATGCTTTCGAAGATTTTTGCCGGGCCGGAGAAGCGCCGCATTTCCGGTATCACCGCGCCAATTTTGACAATGCCACCCTCCGGCGCCAGATTCCCGAAAACCACCCGCAGGCCACCGGTAGGCGCAATGGGATCATTGGCCAACCGAATGATTTTACTGTCTTTGACACTGGCTGCTGTGACAATTTCCCGCAGACTCTGGCCACTGACGGTGGGCTTATCCAGATGCAGCACATCGGGATTGCGCTTGTGGACTTCATGGAGAATGGCGGGAATACCCCCCGCTCGTCCAATATCCTCAATATGCACTGTCGACAGGGCTGGTGACACCTTGGCCAGATAAGCCACTTGCTGGGCCAGATCGTTGAGACGGGCCAGGGGATACTGGATACCGGCTTCGCGGGCGATGGCGAGGGTATGTAATACCGTATTGGTAGAACCTCCCATGGCCATGTCGAGGATGAAGGCATTATCAATGGCTTCAAAATCGACCAATTGGCGCATGGTGGGACCACCGGCCATAGCTAACGCTACCACCCGATCTGCGGCCTGTCGTACCAGATCGCGACGCCCTGCCGCTGTGGCGAGAATGGTACCATTACCCGGCAGGGCAATACCCAGCACCTCCATCAGACAGTTCATGCTGTTGGCGGTGAACATACCCGAACAGGAACCACAAGTAGGACAAGCCTTGTCTTCGATTTCCTTGAGGCGGATTTCCGTAATCTGGCCGCGCTTGAACTGTCCCACCGCTTCAAAAGCCGTCACCAGATCAATGGAAGTTCCGTCGGAAAGCTTGCCTGCCTCCATTGGACCACCGGAAACAAATACCGTTGGCACGTCACAACGCAAAGCACCCATGATCATTCCCGGGACGATTTTGTCGCAGTTGGGAATACAAATCAGCGCGTCGAGATGATGGGCCTGGACCACGGTTTCAATGGAATCGGCAATCAACTCCCGGCTTGGCAACGAGTAGCGCATGCCATCATGACCCATGATGATGCCGTCATCCACGCCAATGGTATTGAACTCAAAGGGAATACCCCCGGCTGCACGAATATTTTCCTTGACGATCCGGCCAAATTCCTGCAAATGCACATGACCGGGAATAATATCAATGTAGGAATTGGCCACACCGATAAAGGGCTTGTCCATGTCGCTGTCAGTAATCCCGCAAGCCTTTAGCAAGGAGCGATGGGGAGTCCGTTCAAAACCTTTTTTGATCATATCAGAGCGCATATCAACCTCGGGGTATATTCAGGGGGGCCCTATCCGGCGACGAGACCCGGAAACGACACGACAGGAGGATAGATCTCCAGCCCGCCATTCAGTCAGTGTCTGTCGAGTATAGAACCAAGCGCCCCTGAGGCCAAGGCGCAACCACCCGTGCGGTTATCTCCCCTGAGAGCGGCATCCCGCCGCAATCAGTTGCAGGGCAAGGGGTGCAGGGCCAAGGTCAGACCTCGCTCTTCTGAGCAGGCTGCAGCCATTCGCGCCAGATAGCCAGCAGGATCGCCAGAATGACCGGCCCCAGAAACAGTCCCAGTAACCCGAATGCCAGAATGCCGCCGAGTACCCCAAAAAGCACCAGCAGAAAAGGAATATGCACCGCACTGGATATCACCAGTGGGCGAATAAGATTGTCAATCCAGCTCACCACCAAAGCTCCCCACAAGGCCAGCCCTATTCCCGCCCAGGTATGCCCCTGGACCAGCAGCCAGATGCTGGCTGAACCCCAGACCAGGGGCGTTCCAAAAGGCAAAAAGGAAAACAATAGTGTCACCACCGCGAGCAACACCGGTGCATGCAGGCCCGTCGCCCAATAGCCCAGCCCTGCCAGGGCACCCTGGGCCACCGCTGTGGCCAGAATTCCATAAATGACCGCACGAATGGTGCTGGCTACGGTTTGCAGATAGGCGTCCCCACGCTGTCCCAATACCTGATGCACGAAGCGGCGCAATTGTTCCAGAAGCTCCAGCCCATAGCGATAAAAGAAAAACGCCGTAATCAGCACCAGCATCAACAGGGCTGCCAGCCGGCCAACACTCCCTGCCAGCATACCGATACGTCCCGCCCAGGCCGACAAATCCGGTGACAGAGCGGCGGGGCGCCACTGAGCCCTCCAGGAAGCGGGTAGCTGTTTGAAGAGATCCTGAAGCCAGGCGTGATTGCTCAATGACTGGCTGATGAGGGTTTGCGCGTCGTGCTGCGCCAGCCTCGTCAGCACATGATGCAGTTCCGTACCCAAGGTAATACTCAGAAACAATACGGGTAGAATAAAAATCAGTGCCAGCATCAAGGTGGCCCCGCCAGCAGCCAGAAAGGGCGGCCAGTGACGGCGCAATGACAGGGTCAGAGGCCAGGTTGCGTATACCAGAATAGCCGCCCAGACAAGCGCCGGTAAAAAGGGAGAAAGAATTTTCCAGACCAGAACAAAAAACAGCAGCGCCGCGAATAGCTGCCCAAAGGCGAGGCGCAGATCGCGAACCGTCAGATCCGCGATGCGCATATGCAGCTAAATCCGGGCGACGCCGCTTTTACGCGCGGCAGCAGTCACTGCACCCGCCACCCATTGTCGCAGACGCGGATCCAAGGGTTTGGGAATAAAATACTCCGGACCGAATTGCAGTATTGCAGGTTCTGAAAACCCATAAGCCTGCTGGACTTCGTCCGGCACAGGTTCTCTGGCCAGGCGGGCCAGGGCATCCACCGCAGCCAGCAGCATCGCCTGATTGATCTGCCGGGCCCGACAATCCAGAGCACCCCGAAACAAAAAGGGAAAGCCCAGCACATTATTGACCTGATTGGGCATATCCGAGCGTCCGGTTGCCATGATGGCGTCAGGGCGAAGGTGTTTGACAACGGCAGGATCAATTTCCGGGTCAGGATTTGCCAGGGCAAATATCACTGGTCGCGGCGCCAATCCGGGCAAAGCACTTTCGGGAATCGCGCCGCGCACGGAGACACCAATCAGCACATCAGCGCCCTCCAACATATCATCCAATGTCCAGTGCGCCGGGGCTGTAGCAAAAGCATGGTGCCAATGGGTCAGATCATTCCGCCCTTCATGCAACACTCCGTGGACATCACTCAAATAAACAGCCGTAACTCCCAGTGCACGCAGCATACGCGCTATGGCCAGACCGGCAGCTCCGGCGCCGACGATAGCGACCTTGATGGTATTGAACGTCTTGTTTTGTAATTCCAGGGCATTTTGCAAAGCCGCCGCCACAATCACGGCAGTACCATGCTGATCGTCATGGAACACCGGAATATCCAGCATTTTCTGCAGGGCTTCTTCCACCTGGAAACACAGGGGAGCGGCAATATCTTCCAGATTGATCCCACCAAAACCCGGCGCAATGGCAGCAACCACATCAATCAAATGTTCGGCATTACGCGTCTGGACTTCGATATCAAAAGCATCAATATCGGCAAAATGTTTGAACAACAGCGCCTTGCCTTCCATGACCGGTTTGCCAGCCAGCGGGCCGACATTGCCCAGCCCCAGCACGGCGGTACCATTACTGACCACAGCGACCAGATTACCTTTGCCCGTATAGTCATAGGCTTTTTCCGGATTGGCGGCGATTTCCCGCACCGGGGCCGCGACTCCCGGCGTGTAAGCCAAAGACAAATCATCCTGGCTTTTGCAAGACTTGCTGGGAATGACCGCCAGCTTGCCAGCGGGGGGCCGGGAATGATACTCCAGGGCCCTCCGTCGCAATTCTGCCTGGGCTTCCGTGGCTTCCATGAAAACTTATTGACCGCCGCCGTAACGCTTGCGGAATTTTTCAACCTGACCAGCGGCGGACACATTACGCTGCTTGCCGGTGTAAAACGGATGACATTCGGAGCACAAATCGATGTGCAGATCACGATTGGCAGTTGAACGGGTTTTGAACACATTCCCGCAACTGCAGGTGACCGTGATTTCTTCGTACTTGGGATGAATTTCGGATTTCATAGTTAAGCTACTCTCGGGCCTGAATACAAAGAGGCGAATTATAGGGATAGAGGGGGCAGGCGTCCAGCCAATCCTCAGCGGTTCATGGAGTCAAAAAACTCCGCATTATTTTTGGTCGCGCGGACCTTGTCCAGCAGAAACTCCATGGACTCCAGGGAATCCATAGGCGCCAGCAGTTTGCGCAACACCCACATTTTGCTGAGCAAGTCTGCCGGGACCAGCAGTTCTTCCCGACGTGTTCCGGATTTATTGAGGTTAATGGCCGGATAGGTGCGCTTTTCCGCCAGGCGGCGATCCAGATGCACTTCCATATTGCCGGTACCCTTGAACTCCTCAAAAATCACTTCGTCCATCTTGGAACCGGTTTCAACCAGAGCCGTAGCGATAATGGTCAGGCTACCACCCTCTTCAATATTCCGAGCGGCACCAAAAAAACGCTTGGGCTTCTGCAGAGCATTGGCGTCCACACCACCCGTCAACACCTTACCCGATGACGGCACCACGGTATTGAAGGCTCTGGCCAGGCGGGTAATGGAATCCAGCAGAATGACCACATCGTGCTTGTGCTCTACCAGCCGCTTGGCTTTTTCAAGCACAATTTCAGCGACCTGAGTGTGGCGGGTGGCCGGTTCGTCAAAAGTGGAGGAAACCACTTCCCCTTTGACTGAGCGCTGCATGTCCGTCACTTCTTCGGGGCGTTCATCAATCAGCAACACAATCAGGTAGCATTCAGGATGATTGGCCGTAATGGCGTGGGCAATCTGCTGTAATAATACCGTCTTACCGGTTTTCGGTGGTGCCACAATCAAGCCGCGCTGCCCTTTGCCGATGGGCGACACCAGATCAATGATGCGCGGCGCCACTTCCCCGTAAGCCACTCCGTCATACTCCAAACGCAGGGGCTCATCGGGAAACAAAGGGGTCAAATCATCAAAGTTGACCTTGTTGCGGGTCGCTTCGGGAGATTCAAAATTGATGCTTTCCACTTTGAGCAAAGCAAAATAGCGCTCCCCTTCCTTGGGTGGCCGAATTTGTCCGGATACCGTGTCACCAGTCTGCAAATGAAAGCGGCGAATTTGCGAAGGAGAAACATAAATGTCATCGGGTCCAGCCATATAAGACCCTGAGGCTGCTCGCAAAAACCCGAAACCATCTTGCAGGATTTCCAGCACGCCCTCACCATAAATCGCGTCGCCATTGCGGGCATGGGCTTTCAGGATATTGAAAATAATTTCCTGTTTTTTCTGACGGGCAGTGCCATCCAGCCCCATATCCTGACAAATGATAGCCAGTTCAGCGGCAGTTTTTCTTTTCAAATCAGTGAGATTCATAGCTGACGCACCCGGGTTGGGCAACAGCAAAGACTCTTCTTCTTCGATCAGAATATCTTCGTTGGGAAAGGACTTGGGTGTACGGGGCGATTTACGGCGGGGACGTGGTGTATTCAAAGTTGGCTATCCAGAAAGGCCGTCAGCTGGGCTTTACTCAAGGCACCCACTTTTGTTGCTTCCAATTTTCCATTTTTGAACAGCAACAAGGTAGGGATACCACGAATACCATACTGAGGAGGGGTGTTGGGATTTTCGTCGATGTTAAACTTAGCAATTTGTAACTTTTCAGCATATTCAACCGCTACTTCTTCAAGAATCGGGGCGATCATTTTGCAAGGACCACACCATTCTGCCCAAAAATCGACCAGAACCGGTTTGGAACATTGCAGTACATCCGTCTCGAAACTGTCGTCAGACACATACATAATAGCATCGCTCATGGGAGATAGCTCCTCTGTTTCAGATTGGTATAGCGCCTAGGGTGGAAAGTCATCAGTTTTGGTTCATGTGGGATAATCCCAAACTCTATCGCACCGGACGGCGCTTGCAGGTTTGCTCTTCTTTCAATTGAAGGTGAGGAAAGCATAGCACTTTAAGCATAGGATGCAAGTAAGTTGCCCAGACACCGGCTTTGGAATGCGTGAACCATGGTTTTTTTGTTCGAGAAGCATGGCCCGATCAATGCTGGCCTGCTGTCGGCTTGGGCGGCATATTAATGTGATTTTTGCAGTGAAAGCCTGCTTTGCTGTGGGGTTCAAGCTGGGTGACAAGTCTGTGTTTGACGTGGGGAGCAACAAGCTCCAGCTCATTGCCGCTATTCACCTCAAACTCGAGAAAAGTGAATGACACCATGCCATTTAGTGAAGTATTGATCAGACCACGGACAGGATTGAATCACGAATAACATGAAGTGGCGGAGAGAGAGGGATTCGAACCCTCGATGGAGTGTTTAGCCCCATACTCCCTTAGCAGGGGAGCGCCTTCAGCCGCTCGGCCATCTCTCCGATGGGCAGATAATACTCCCTTGTTCGGGTGGAGGTCAAAGACTGAAGAGCCCACCAGAACAGCCATGGATCCCACAACGAATTTTCCAGAGCTTTGAGCGTCTGAACATGTAGTATTGCAATATGCTAATCTATTTCCGTCCAGTCCTTGGAGAAAAGCTCTCGTGACAGCCCTTCTGGTTTTACAGGATTTAGCCAAACGTCTTCCCGGAGCTCCGGATAAGTGGTTGTTTCGAGACGCCAGCCTGGAAGTCTACTCGGGTGATTTTGTGGCTATCATGGGAGAAAGCGGGGTCGGGAAAAGTACCTTGCTGCACATTATCGCCGGGCTCGAACGTTCCGATGCAGGCCAAATGCATTTTCAGAACCAGAACCTGAACGCGCTGGATGACGATAGCCGCACCCTACTGCGTCGTCGGCAAATGGGCTTTGTGTTTCAGGCATTTCATCTGATCCCGCAACTGAACGTGGCGGAAAATATCGCTCTGCCCTGGCGTCTCAATGGGTTGCCGCGCAAGGAGTTGTCCCTGCGCGTTCAGCAGCTTGCCGAACAATTGGGGATAGTTGACCGTCTACAGGCGTGGCCAAGGGAGCTGTCGGGGGGGGAAATGCAAAGAGTGGCCGTGGCTCGGGCGATTGTCCATCGCCCTGCCCTGATTCTGGCGGATGAACCCACGGGAAGCCTGGATGCAGAGTCTGCTGAATCGGTCATGACCCTGCTTTATACCGCCCTGGAAAACGAAGGACCGGCGGTCCTGCTGGTTACCCACTCTCCAGCCGCTGCCCAGCGGGCCCAACGTCTGCTGCGTTTTGATGCCCAGGGGTTTCATTCAAAGTGATCACGCGCATTCCCTGGCAGGCAGCGGTCTGGCGCCCGCTGCGACAACGTCCCGGCGCAACCATCCTCGCCATCGTGGGAATCGCTTTGGGGGTAGCTCTGGGTCTGGCCATAGCGCTCATCAACGTGCAGGCCGTGAGCGATTTTTCGGCCGGTCTGCGGCGCATGGCAGGGCAGGCCGATCTGACGCTTAGTGCTCCCGGACCAGGCTTCGCCGATTCTTGGTATACCCGTCTGAGCATGGCGCCGGGAGTGGCTGTCGCCGCGCCGGAAATCCACCTGCAGGCGGCAATCATCCAGCCGGCTCGTAAAGCCCCGCTGCACATTCTGGGGATAGACGCCTTTCAGGCAGTCCGCATGGGACAGCCATTGCTTCCTCTCCATCTACATAGCCCCTTGGCACTCCTGAATCCCCTGAGTATGGTGCTGAGCCCCTCCGCCATGCGGACCTTGGGCTTAAAGGTGGGCGACACGTTGACTGTCAACGCTGCTGGTCACCCACGCCGTCTTCATATCATCGGCGAGCTGCCGGATATCCCCGGCATCGGTGCCATAGGCGTCATGGATATTGCCGCTGTCCAATGGTTATGGGGACGGGGAAATCAGATCAATCAGATCGACTTGCGACTGCGACCGGGTATCAGCAATGCTGCCTTTGAACAAAAATGGCGGCCCCTGCTGCCGCCCGGTGCGCTGCTGGAAACTCCGGTCCAACAGGGGCGGGTTGCTGCCGATGCGTCCCGAGCCTATCGCGTCAATCTGCTGGTACTTTCTCTGGTCGCTCTGTTTACCGGCGCCTTTCTGGTATATGCCACCCTGGCGATGGGGGTTGTACGCCAGCGGCAACAGCTCGCCCTTTTACGGGTGTTGGGTTTGCGCCGCCGGGAAATCATTTTTGCGGTCATGTTGCAGGGTTTGACGTTGGGGATTCCCGGCGCCCTGCTGGGCTTGCCCTTGGGGGTACTCACCGCCGGGCTGGCGCTGGCGCATCTGGGTGGTGATCTGGGGGCCGGTTATTTCAGCGGATCGGCCCTGCAGTTACACTGGCACCCCTTGCTGATGCTGCTGTTTTTTACAGCAGGACTCACTGCTGCGTTAATCGGTGCGTTTCTACCCGCCTGGGAAACCAGTCAGGCCATGCCAGCTCAAGCTCTGCGCGCCGGTGCCGAAGAACAGTCCACCCTACATCGGCAACATCCCTATATGGGTTTCCTGCTCCTGCTCCTTGCCCTCATGGGGGCACTGGCACCTGCCATCCACGGTATTCCCTACCTGGCTTACGGCGCCATTGCCTGTCTACTTTTTGCCCTGCTTTTTTTATTGACCCCCTTACTCCGCCTGATCATTCATCTCATCCCCCTCCCCGGAGCGACTTTATGGCGCCTGGCGCTGCAACAGTTACGCGGGGCTCCGGGGCGGGCAGCGCAAAGCCTGGCGGCGGTGGTAGTTGCCTTCAGTCTGGTAGTGGCCATGGCGATCATGGTGGGATCCTTTCGGGATTCTGTCGCCAACTGGCTCGGTGATATTCTCCGTGCTGATTTGTATGTGCAGGCAGGGATGAACAAGGACGCGCTGCTCCCGGCGGACAGTGCCAAGTCTCTCTGCCAGCTTGCGGTTGTCAGTCAATGCTCGCCGCTGCGTCGGGTGAGTATCAATCTTTTGCCCGGCCATCCGCCCGTCACTTTACTGGCTCGTGGCATGAATTTGCACAATCCCGGACGGGAAATCCAGATCATCAGCGCTGTTCCGCTCAAAAGTCTGAGCGCGCCACCGGTATGGATATCGGATATTCTGGCAGGCATTAGTCACTGGCATTTGGGTCAGCAGGTGCAGATCCCCTTGGGCGGACAGCAGCGCAGCGTCAGTATCGCCGGTATTTATCGAGACTATGCCTATCAGGAAGGATCCATTTCCATGCCCATTCAGGAATATCGCCAGTGGTCCCATGACCAGGGCGTCAATGGTGTCGCCCTGTGGTTGCGCCCCCATGTGTCAATAGCTGCGGCACTCACGCAACTGCATCAGCAAATTCCTGATTCCCGACAATTCTTGATCGCCACGCCCCGGGAAATTCGGCAGCGCAGTTTGAAGATATTCAACCAGAGTTTTGCCGCGACCTATGCTCTGGAGGCAGTTGCCATGGTCATCGGCCTTCTCGGCGTAAGTAGTGGGTTTGGCGCGCAAACGCTGATGCGCCGCAACGAATTTGCCATGCTCCGTCATATTGGCCTGCGGCAGCGCGATCTGCTGACCATTCTTTTTGCCGAAGGCAGTGTTCTCTCCCTGTCGGGTATTGTCATCGGCGGCGCTCTGGGCCTCGCCATCAGCATCATCCTGATTATGGTGGTCAACCCTGAATCCTTTCATTGGCACATGGGCTTCCAGCCTCCCTGGTCCTTGTTGGGACTGCTCAGTCTCATTCTGTGGATAGCGAGCACCGGCACCATGATCCTCGCCGGACGCCGAGCTCTGCGCCACAGCTCGGCGGTGATACGCGATGACTAAACTGCATTTGCTGACATCCTTACGCCAAAACAGGGGACACAACACTGGACATGTGTTTCTTCTGATGACGCTTCTGCTACTGAGCCCCATGACGGTCCGGGCTGCCGGGCTGCCGCCCGCCGTGCTGCCCTTGCAGCCCACGCCCCAGGTGCAAGTGACGCCGCAGCATCCCCTGCAATTTCCCAATGCCTATGGCAGTCACCCACATTTTCCTATCGAATGGTGGTATATCACTGGTTGGCTCACGAACCGTGCAGGGCATCCTCTCGGCTTTCAGTTGACTTTTTTCCGGGTGCGGCCCAACAAGATCTGGGCGAATCCCAGCGCTTTCAACCCGCACCAGCTGATATTTGCCGAAGCCGCCATCAGCGATCCGGATGTTGGTCATCTGCTGACCGCCCAGCGTATTGCCAGGGCCGGACTGGGGCTGGCCGGAGCTGACCGCGACCATACCCAGGTCTGGATTCGTCACTGGTTTCTGCGCCAGACTCCTGATGGCTACCACGCCGATATTCAGGGGAAAAACATGGGTTATGCCCTACAATTCCACCAGACACAGCCGCCCCTGCTGGAAGGTCCCCTGGGCATCAGCCAGAAAGGTCCCCATCCCCATAATGCCAGTTACTATTACAGCATCCCGCACCTGCAAGTCAGCGGGCAACTCCGCATTCAGGGCAAAACCGAAGCTGTCAAAGGCGAAGCCTGGCTGGATCATGAATGGTCTGCGGCTTATCTGCCGCCCTCGGCGGTCGGCTGGGACTGGCTGGGGCTCAATCTCGACCATGGTGGCGCACTGATGGTCTTCATGATGCGCCGGGCCGACGGCAGCCCGCTCTGGCTGTCAGCCACCCAACGTCTGGGCAATGGTCAGGTGCAGTATTTTCATGGCGACCAGATTCACATGCAGGCCACCGGATGGTGGCACTCTCCCCAAACCGGCATCCGCTATCCGGTGCGTTGGCGCATTCAGGTAGGGAAACAGAAATTTACCATCGCGCCGTTGATGGATGACCAGGAATTCAATGCCAGCCATAGCAGCGGCACCCTCTACTGGGAAGGTGCTGTCCGCGCCATCCATCAGGGAAAAACGCTGGGTAAGGGCTATCTGGAGATGACCGGTTATGGTGGCCGTCTGGCCTTGGGAGAGACCAACAGTGGCCGATAATGCCTTGCGTTGCTACACTTGAAATATGCCTAACTCCATATCGCCTATACATCTGCAAGAACAATTTCTGAAGCGTTTCAATGGACGTACGCTCATCGTCCATCGCGGGTTCCCGGATCAGTATTTCAAGGAGTTGCTGGAGCAACCCGGTGGCGGCGGGCATTTTCGGATAGACACCCGTATAGCTCCAAGCCATCCGCCGACCCCCATCGAATGGGTCGTGCACCAGCATGTTCTGCCTCTCGACTTGCCCCTACCGCTGCTCATCAAAGTCGATGCCGACGCCCTCTATCTGCGCCATCTCTTGCATGGTACCCACGCCGGACATCCCAGCGAGATTCTCTGGATGCTGGACGCCATCCGCGAACGCTATCACGTCCGCCTGGATCGTCAGCAAGGGACGTATCAAGCTGTGCCGGGAATGGCGGTGGAGGACAATGACATCGACTATGATTTCAACAATGACTGAGACTCTCGATGATGCCAGCCTGTTGCGCTACTCCCGTCAGATACTGCTGCCCGAGATAGACCTGGCCGGTCAGGAAAAACTGCTGCACAGCCGGGTGCTCATTATCGGCTTGGGCGGACTGGGATGCCCCGCTGCCCAGTATCTGGCTGCAGCAGGGATCGGGCAGCTGACGCTTTGTGATGGTGACCAAATCGAATCCAGCAACTTGCAACGCCAGATTCTCTATCGCGAAGAGGATGCAGGCCGCAGTAAAGCCAACGTCGCCCGGGAACGCCTGCTGGCCCTGAATCCCCAGATTCGCGTGAGTGCCTGGACCGAGCATGCCCAGGCCGAATCCCTGGGAATCGCTCTGGAGACCCATGATCTGGTGCTGGATTGCACCGACAATTTCCAGAGCCGCCATCTCATCAACCGCGCCTGCCGTGCGGCGCGTAAGCCACTGATCAGCGCCGCTGCCATTCGCTGGGAAGGACAAATCAGCGTTTTTGATTTTCGCCAGACCGATACGGCCTGTTACGCCTGCCTCTATCCTGAAGAAAGTACCGACAGCACGGAAGACAGTTGTTCCCGTAACGGCGTTCTGGGTCCTGTACTGGGCATCCTCGGCAGCATGCAGGCCGTTGAGGCCATCCGCCTGCTCAGTGGGCATGATTCCCCCCTGAGCGGACAGTTGATGCTGCTGGATGCCCTCCACTGGCAGTGGCGACAGGTACAACTGCGTCGCGATCCGGCCTGCGAAGTCTGCGCATGAGTACTCTCCGTCTACCTCGCACCCTCGCCAATGCCCTGCTCAGTGATCTGCAATCGGGTCAGGGCGAAGGCCTGGTGGGATCTCTGCACGGACGCCCCTGCTCGGTGTATCCGGCGCAGGGTGATCAACAAGTCAGCGCCCTGGAAATGCTGACCAGCCGGGGCGAAAATCTGTTTGCCTGCTACGCGGCAGCGCCCCAGGATCCCACCCCGACCCTGCCGCAAACCGCCCCATCCCCTCTTGATCCACCCTATCAGCTCCGGCTGGCTACCGACATACGTGGGGTGATTGTTCTGCGCGCCTATACCCGGGACAGCGGACAGGACTGGCAGGAAAACCTCATCGTGCTGGACAATGACTGAGCGCGACGATTTTTCCGTCATGTCCTTCAATATTCAGGTCGGTATTGGCTCGCACCGCGCCCGGCACATGCTTCTGCATGGCTGGAAATATGTCATGCCCCACGGCCAGAGTCTGCGCAATCTGGAACGTATTGCCGAGATTCTCCGCGAAGCCGACATCGCCGGTCTGAATGAAGTGGATGCCGGCTCTTTTCGCAGTCAGTATGTGAATCAGGCCGGTTTTCTGGCCGAACGCGCCCAGTTTCCCTACTGGGCCCAGCAACGTACCCGGGATTTTGGCGAGCTGGCCCAGCACAGCAACAGTGTGTTGTCGCGCTGGCCCATTGCCCACAGCAAACCGCACTCCCTGCCGAGCTTCATGAAAGGCCGGGGCATGCTGGAAACCCGCACCGATGTCAACGGACGTCCCCTGACTGTGGTCATAACCCACTTGGGATTAAGCCGACATGCTCGCTTCAGTCAAATCCGCGATCTGGCCCAGCGCCTGGGTCAGCGCCACTCCCTCATTCTCATGGGTGATCTGAACTGCACGGCGCGCTCTCCGGAAATCCGCCTGCTGCTGGCTGAAAGTGGCCTGCAGGCGCCACCCTGGAATCCGCCCACCTTTCCGAGCTGGTCACCACGTTTTTCCTTTGATCATATTTTCTGCAGCCCGGACCTGGAATTCACCGAAATCGAAAGTATCGGCACCCCCCTTTCTGATCATCTGGCCCTCAAGGCGCGGCTGCGCTGGCATTCGCAGACAGGGGCAGATGCAAGGCACCCGTCACCTTAAAAGGGATCCGCGTGTTGAGCATTCCCGTCACCAGATACCCCTTGACTGCATAAGGTAATCCCTGCTGGCTACCCACACTGCCCAGATCGCCCAGCAGGGGTAAAAGATTACCGGTGACCGGGACAGAAACCATGCGGCTGCCATAGGCAGGAATATGTACCGGTTTGCTCAGCAAACCAAAAGCTACCTGCCGGTTTTGCACGTAGAGCCGTGCCTCACCCGCCTTGGCGCTCAGCGCCGAACTGTTGGGATTGCTGATTTTCAGATCCAGAACAAATGTCTGAGAAACCAAACCCAGCGTTTGTGGATGAATATTCTCCAACTGTACCTGCGGAGCGTGGGCTGGAAATGCACTGCAGGCAGACAAGAGCAAAGCCATCAGCGTCAACAGGGGCCAACGCCAAAAACTTTGGGACAAGGCATTACTTCGTGTCACAATACCCATCAGTCCACTCCAGAAAATGTCCGTGACCGAGTATAACCCAAGGAATACCCCATAAAAGCCCGAAATCGCGCATGACCGAAAAAAAACCGCAACAACCTCACTGGCAGCTTGAGGATCAGACCATCACCCTGAGTGGACGCTGGACTCTGCGTCGGCTGGGCGGGAACTTTGCCCGCCAGCAAGCCATGCTGCGCAATATACAGGGTAATTTGGTCTGGGACTTACGCGCTGTGGAAGCGATGGATAGTGCCGGCGCGCTGCTGCTCTGGCAGGTGTGGGGTAATCGCCTGCCCGAACAACTGGAACTGAATGATCACCATCGGGCGGTATTTTCCCGACTGGCCGATCTGCAGCCCCTGGCCCATCCCCCGCGCCATCCTTTTCAGTTTCTGGATGCGCTCGGCGCCTTTCTCATCGAAACTGGCCGTGACCTCTGGGGCATTTTTCTGCTGATGGGGGCGCTGATTCTGGAATTTGGACGTGGTCTGCGTCATCCCCGCAGTTTTCCCTGGCGGGAAATTTCCGCCACCATTGTCAACACCGGCCCCAGTTCCCTGCCCATTTTGACCCTCATCGGCTTTCTGATCGGTATTGTGATTTCCTTTCAGTCGGCCTCGACGTTGGCGCAATATGGCGCCAACATTTACATCGTCAATATTGCCGGGCTGAGTATTTTGCGGGAGTTTGGTCCCTTGATCACAGCGATCATTCTTTCCGGGCGTTCGGGTTCGGCCTTTACCGCCCAGATTGGGGCCATGCGCGTCACCGAAGAACTGGATGCCCTGCGCACCTTTGGCATCCCCCCCATTCGCCGTCTGGTGCTGCCCAAGGTCATCGCCCTCGCCATCGTCGTCCCCCTGCTGGTCCTGTGGACAGACATGGTCGGCATTCTTGGAGCCATGCTGGTGGCCAAAGCCAACCTGGGCATCAGTTATCACTTTTTCATCCAGGAAATGCCCGTCGCCGTACCCAGCTTCAATTTGTGGCTGGGCATTGTCAAAGGGGCTCTTTTCGGGATTCTGATTGCGTGGATTGCCGGTTTTCATGGCCTGAAAGTCCAACCCAACACCACCAGCCTAAGTCGGGAAACCACTAATTCGGTGGTGTTTTCCATTACTTTGGTCATTCTCATTGATGCCATTCTGGCGCTGGCATTCGCCAATACAGGAATCACCTGATGGAACGTCCCGACGCCATCATCATGGATAATATCGGTACCCGCTTCGGGGATTACTGGATACATCGCCATCTCGATCTCAAGGTGCAGTGCGGCGAAATTCTTGCCATCGTCGGCGGTAGCGGCACCGGCAAAACCACCCTATTACGGGCCATGATGGGGCTGGTTCCCATTGCTGAAGGGCAGTTGACCATACTCGGCGAAAACCCCCAAACCCTGACCCTGCGTGCACAAACCGCCCTGCGTCAGCGCTGGGGGGTGCTCTTTCAACAAGGTGCCCTGTTCAGCGCCCTGACGGTTTTCGAAAATATTGCCTTTCCCCTGCGCGAATGGGGACACCTGACCCGCACCGAAATCAATGATCTGGTCACTCTCAAGTTACAGATGGTAGGACTCAAACCCAGCGATGCCTGGAAACTCCCGGCAGAACTCTCGGGAGGCATGATCAAACGGGTAGCGCTGGCCCGGGCCCTGGCCATGGAAGCGGAAATTCTCTTTCTGGACGAGCCCACTTCCGGGCTCGACCCCATTGCCGCCTCGGATTTTGACGCCCTGCTCCGTCAGGTCCATGCCGATATTGGCTTTACCGTCGTCATGGTCAGCCATGACCTCGACAGCCTGGCCGCCACCGCCAGCCGGGTAGCGGTACTCGCCGATCATCAGGTGCTGACCGTGGGGCCACTCCGTGAAGTTCAAGCCGTCGATCACCCCTATATTCGCGCATTTTTTCATGGCGAACGCGGCGAAAGACTGCTCAACAGCCTACGCGCTTCGGGTGAGCTGCCTAGTCTCCCCAGCGCTGGCTGATTTGATTGGCGATACCAATCTGATCCAGCACCCGCGCCACCATAAAATCCACCAGATCTTCAATGCGCTGAGGACGGTGATAAAAACCCGGACTGGCAGGCAGTATGCGCACCCCCATCCGCGCCAGACTCAGCATGTTTTCCAGGTGAATGGTGGACACCGGGCTCTCCCTGGGCACCAGCACCAGTTTGCGCCCTTCCTTGAGCATGACATCGGCGGCCCGCTCAGTCAGGTTGTCGGACAAGCCATGGGCTATGGCGGCGAGAGTACCCCCGGAACAGGGACAAATCACCATGGCCCGGGGGGCGTTGGAGCCTGAAGCCACTGGCGCATACCAGTCATGGGGGGCATACACAGACAGCAGACCGGGCTCTTCCAGGCCAAAATGGGCATGCAGAAACTGGGCCACCGCCTCGGGCTTTTCGGGCAAATCCAGCCCCAACTCCTCCCGGCAGACCACCCGGGCCGCGTCGGAAATCAGCAGGTACACCTGCACCCCGGCAGTCAGCAACACCTCCACCAGGCGTATACCATAGGCGGCTCCTGATGCCCCGGTCATGGCTACACAAATCCGGTCCCGGTACTGGGCGCGTCGTTCTTTCATGCTGATTCTCCCGTCATTTCCGCTTCCCGGTGCGCCAGTCCCGCCAAGATGCGACCGTGAATGCCTGCAAAAGCCCCGTTGCTCATCACCAATACCTGATCACCCGCTTGCAGACTCTGCACAAGATCTTGCAGTAGCGCGTCCATGTCTGCGTATACCGCCGCCTTCCCCGCCAAGGCTGTAGCCACGTCCCAGCCGATATCCCCAGGAGCAAACACCAAAGCCTGATCCGCCCCTTCCAGACTGGCACCCAGAGTCTGCTGATGCACCCCCAGCTTCATGGTGTTGGAACGCGGCTCCAAGACAGCAATCAAACGACCAGCATCACCCATACGCCCGCGCAGGGCGGCAATGGTAGCAGCAATGGCGGTCGGATGATGGGCAAAATCATCATATACCGCCACCCCGGCCACCGTACCACGCAACTCCAGACGCCGGCGCACGCCCTGAAAACGGCTCAAGGCATCGCAACCCACGTCCAAAGGCACCCCAGCATGGCGGGCGGCCAGCAAGGCCGCCAGAGCATTTTCGGCATTGAAAACCCCGGCCATCTCCCATTGCACCCGGCCACGCAGCTGACCCTGCTCCAGGACGCTGAAACGCCTGCCATCGGCGCTATCCAGGCGCACCTGCCAGTCCGCATCGCCAGTGTCTCTCTCTCCTCCGGCAAAGCGCAGTACCGGCGTCCAGCAGCCCTTGTCCAGCACCTGCTGCAAGGCGGAGGCTGCGGCATTCACCAGCAGTATGCCAGTTCCGGGCACAGTGCGGACCAAATGATGGAACTGGGTGATGATGGCCGCCAGATCTGGAAATATATCGGCATGATCATATTCCAGATTATTCAGGATCAGGGTGCGGGGATGATAATGCACAAATTTGGAGCGCTTATCGAAAAAAGCCGTATCGTACTCATCAGCTTCGATCACGAAAAAAGGACTATCGGTGAGACGCGCTGACACCCCGAAATTGCGGGCTTCGCCGCCAATCAGAAAACCCGGATTAAGGCCTGCCTCCTGCAAAATCCAGGTCAAGATAGAGGTGGTGGTGGTTTTTCCGTGCGTACCCGCCACCGCCAGCACCCAACGATTGGCCAGTATTTCCCTATACAGCCAGCCGGGACCGGAATCATACGGGATTTGCCGATCCAAAACGGCTTCCACACAGGGATTGCCCCGGGACAGGGCATTGCCGATAATCACCAGGTCCGGGACAGGCTGCAGCTGCTCGGGGTCATAGCCCTCATGCACCACAATCCTCTCACGGGCCAGCAGATCGCTCATGGGGGGATAGGTGTGGGTATCTGAACCAGTTACCCGATGCCCGGCCGCCCGGGCCAGCAAGGCAATGCCCCCCATAAAAGTCCCGCAGATTCCGAGGACATGAATATGCATGGGTAGTTAATGCATGGTACTGCGGGAGGGCGCGCCCAAACGCTGGTCGAGCATCTGGTTGGCCAGTTCAAACATGGCCGTAAATTTTTCAAGCAACTCCTGATAGTGGCTCATGAGCGCCTCTTCTTCGGCCAGCACCGGATGATCGTCGAGGGATCGGGCGAGCATGTCCCGGGCCATGCCCAGACGCTCCACCACCTCGAAATAGGCCCAACCGTCGGGGGGCTGGGCGCTGGCGGCAGCCAGTTCCTGCTGAAAATACCAGACCAGGGCACCCCGGGTAATGGCCTGGGCGGCTGTCGCCTCTTCCACCTCGGTCAACTGCCACTCATGACTGATCGTTTCCTGCCAGTCCATATACACATGCCAGCGCTGGCCTTTTTCATCAGACATGAATTCGAGGCGCACACCGACCCCCTGATCGCCCAGGCGGGCAATCAGGCGTTCTGCCTCATCCCAGTCTTCGGCGTAATCCGGAATGGGACTCCCCGGAGGAGAACCCATGACCAGGGTTTCGACCTGCTCCAGATAGCGTTGATCGAGGGCGGCACTCCGGGCCATTTCCAGCGCGTCCTGGCTATTCAAAGAAGGTTCCATCCACCGGGCTGCTGGCACTGGCATAGAGCTTGCGCGGCATCCGCCCTGCCAGAAAAGCCTTGCGTCCGGCATCCACTCCCAAACGCATGGCTTCGGCCATCAATATGGGGTCTTTGGCGGCGGCGATGGCGGTATTCAGGAGTACCCCATCGCAGCCCAGTTCCATGGCGACAGCTACATCAGAGGCCGTACCCACCCCGGCATCCACCAGAATCGGCACCGTCGCCTGCTCCAGAATGATGCGCAAATTATAGGGATTGCGAATACCCAGTCCCGAACCGATAGGTGCCGCCAAAGGCATGACCGCCACGCAGCCCATTTCCGCAAAGGTTTTGCAGGCCACCGGATCATCGACACTGTACACCATCACCTCAAAACCCTCGGCAATGAGCACCTTAGCCGCCTCGTAGGTTTGCCGCATGTCGGGGTAGAGGGTCTGGGGATCACCGATGACTTCCAGCTTGACCAGTTTCCAGTCGCCCAGCTCGCGGGCCAGACGACAGGTACGCACGGCGTCCTCCGCCGTATAACAACCCGCCGTATTGGGCAGAATGGTAAAGCGATCCGGGGGCAGGACATCGAGCAGGTTGGGCGCGTCCTTGTCCTGGCCCAGATTCACCCGGCGCAGAGCCACGGTAATGATTTCCGCGCCCGCCGCATCCACTGCCACCCGAGTTTCCGCAAAATCCTTGTACTTGCCCGTACCCACCAACAATCTGGACTGGTACGCCCGCCCCGCGATGACCAGGGGATCTTTTTGCATCGTCATGATTTATTTCACCTCAACAAGGATAATCGGGCCGGTGCATCAACCACCGCCCACCGCCTGAATGATCTCCAGACGATCCCCGGCTTCGATGACGGCCTGGGCATGGGTACTGCGCGGGACGATTTCGCCGTTACGCTCCACCGCCACCCGACGGTCAGCCCAGCCCAGTTCAGCCAGCAGGGTCAGCACTGTGATTTGCTCCGGCACCTCGCGGGCCGCACCATTTACCTGTATTTGCATCCCTGCGATGCTAGAACCTCCCCGCAGGGGCGTCAATCCCGCAGGCCACTACTTGCACGAATACCCATTTGCGACTTTCAACAGACCTTGATTCAAAGCGTGCAAACCATTCACAGCCTATGTATTGACAGCTGCATCCTGTACTCTCAGGCTAACATCATGAATAATGAAGAATGTCTTGCGTAATATGGAGGTTTTCATGACCCCCTTGGGTGCAGCACATCCCCGATTGAGCGTCAATGACTATCTTGCTGGGGAACGAGACGGCGAGCTTCGACATGAATATGTTGCCGGCAATGTCTATGCCATGGCTGGTGCCAGTCGCCGCCATGCGCTGATGGTCACTGCCCTTACCCTCTTGCTGGGTCCCGAGGCCAGAAAGCACGATTCTCAGCTCTTCAACAATGACATGAAAGTACGTATCCAGCAAGCCGGTGAAGAAAGCTACTATTATCCTGATTTGTTGCTCAGTTGTGACCCCGAAGATCGGGAAACCTATTTCAGCACCCGACCCTGCCTGATTATCGAAGTCCTGTCGGAAAATACCGAGCGCATCGACCGGCGCGAGAAGCTCTATGCCTACACCGGTGGTCTGCCAAGCCTGCAAGAATACCTGTTGATAGCCCAGGACCATCGTCAGCTAGACCTGTATCGCCGCACAACGGATGGCTGGCAACATGAAAGCTACGTCGAAGGCAGCATCCACCTGCAATGCCTGGATATGGATCTATTCCTGGACGATATTTATTACGATGCCGAGCGTGCGTAATGAACAGCCCCACCCCGCTTGACAGCATTCAATCCGCCCTCCTACGCTAGCCCCATGACTGCCGCCAAACGCCTTGCGCGCTATGTAGATCTTTTGGACCTGCCTGAAAATATGGTCGGGGAGATTATTGACGGCCAGTTACATACCCATCTCCGGCCGACGCCTGGCTATGCTGGCACCCTCGCCCTCGCAGGACTGTGGATGGACTGAACCACATGCGCCTCAGCCCCGAGCAAGTCGCCATCATCCGTCAGGCCGCCCAGGAAAGCTTCGGTCCTGAGGCCCGTATCTGGCTTTTTGGTTCGCGGGTGGATGACAGCAAGCGGGGCGGGGATATCGACCTGCTGATTCAAGTGGACAAGCTGTCTGCGGAGAACGGCCTCATGGCGAAAATCCGTTTCTTGGGCAAACTGGAAAAAACCTTGGGTGAGCGTAAGATCGATGTCGTTATCGAAAATCCCGGCGACACGCGACCCATTGTTCGCGTCGCCCATCATACCGGGGTCCGGTTATGAGTCAGAAACCGGAGATTCTCGCGCTGCAACAAACGTATGCCAGTTGTCGGGGCCATGCCCAGATCCTGGGCGAAGCCCTGGCCGATTTGCAACTGCGGAACCTCCAGATTCAGGACATCTCCCATCTTTCCAAGGAGGACCGGCGCATCCTCGACCAGTTCGCCTATCGCTACACCCGCCTGCAAGACGACATCGGTGCAAGGCTCCTGCCCGCCATACTGCGGGCCATGGAAGAAGACATCGCCACAATGTCCGTTGCGGATCGTCTCAACCGCCTGGAACAACTCGGCTGGCTGCCGTCAGCCGACGAATGGTCGGATCTTCGCCGCATTCGCAATGAATTCCCCCATGATTACCCTGATACCGTCGCGGAACGTTTCGCCCGACTGCAAATGGCGCTCAACGCTTCTCAAAGAGCGCTGGAAATTCTGGAGGCGCTTTCCCGGAAAATCGAACAGCATTTCCCGGACTTAACCGCATGATTTCTGAGTGCATCTCACTCACAAGCGATGTCACCCAAAACATTGACAGCATCCCTCGGCACCTCCTACGCTAGTCCCATGACTGCCGCCGAACGCCTTGCGCACTATGAAGACCTTTTCGACCTGCCTGAAAATGTGGTGGGGGAGATTATTGACGGCCAGTTACATACCCATCTCCGACCGACGTCTGGCCATGCTGGCACCCTCGCCCTCGCCGGGCTATAGGTGGACTAAAAATTATGCGCCTCAGCCCCGAGCAAGTCGCCATCATCCGCCAAGCCACCGCAGAAAGCTTCGGCCCCGGGGCCCGCGTCTGGCTGTTTGGTTCGCGGGTGGATGACAGCAAGCGGGGCGGCGACGTGGATATTATGGTGGAATCAGGCAGCCCTATCGACGCTCCCGCCTTTCTCGCCGCCAACCTATCCGCTCGCTTGCAGCGAAGGATGCACGGACGCAAGGTCGATGTCCTGCTCCTTGCACCCAATCTCCGTCACCTTCCCATCCACGATATTGCCAAGAGCGAAGGTCTGCTTTTATGAGCATCCCCCGCAAGTTGCAGGAGCGCCTCCAATTTCTGGCACGGGTGGTCGATCGCGAAACCCTGCATTTGCGAAGCACCGATCAACGTCTTTTTGTCTCCGGCTTCACGGTGGAAAATGCACGCAGTCTTGAGGACAACCCCGAGCTCGCGGAAATGGTGGACGCTTTTGTCAGCCGCTTCGGGCGCCTGCAGGATACGGTGGGTGACAAACTCCTCCCGGCATGGCGCAGCGCCGTGGGCGAAGATCCCGCCACCATGACCGACAATCTGGATCGGGCAGAACGGCTGGGCCTCATCGATTCTGCCGATCTCTGGCTCACTCTACGGCAACTCCGCAACCAGATGATCCACGACTATATAGAAGACCCCATGGTGCTCGCGAACGCTCTGCAGACCGCTCACGCGCATCTTCACATCCTTACCGACGCCGCCCACGCCTTGTTGAATGACCTGGCCAAGCGCGGCCTCATTTCCTGGTCTTGAACCCCATGCGCCTCAGCCCCGAGCAAGTCGCCATCATCTGTCAGGCCGCCGAAGAAAGCTTCGGCCCCGAGGCCCGCGTCTGGCTGTTTGGTTCGCGGGTGGATGATGACAAGCTTGGCGGCGATGTCGACCTGTTTGTCGAAAATGACCAGGATCTGCCGGTACAGGCCCTGCTGCGTACCCAGGCACGCATAGAATACGCACTGCGCTTGCCTACCGATCTCGTGGTCCAAACGCCGGGCCACCAAGCGGGACCGATTGCCAACATCGCCCGAATGACAGGGATACGCCTGACATGACCACGCTCTATCAAGAACAACAGGCACTTCTGGGGCGCCAGCTCGCGGTGCTGCGACGCCTGCGAGACGGTTTACGCTTTTCCGCCAGTCGGCTGCGCTGGCCGATTACCGCCACCGACCTCGACGACCCGGAAGCCGCCGAGCGACTGGCCGCGCTCAACGACCGCTTCGCCAAGTTGCAAGATCAGCTTGCCGGCGCCCTGCGCCACGCCCACACCATGCTGGGTGAGCGGTACCGGACCTTTTTCGACGTCATCACCTGGATGGCACACGAGGGCATCATTACCAGCCCGGAAGTCTGGCTGGAGCTGCGCACGCTGAGGAATCAACTGACCCACGACTATGATCTGGACGCACAGGCAGCAGTCAGATACCTCAATGCACTGTACGACAACATGGATGTCCTGATTGCTATCGTCGAGAAGTTTGCAGGCGTGTGCCAAAAATATGGATTGCTCTCCGGCATGGACCGCTCAGCAGCATCCGCCGAAACCATGCCGGATACCGAGTAACCACATGCGCCTCAGCCCCGAGCAAGTCGCCATCATCCGCCAGGCCGCCGCAGAAAGCTTCGGCCCCGAGGCCCGCGTCTGGCTTTTTGGATCGCGGGTGGATGACAGCAAGCGGGGCGGGGATATCGACCTCTATATAGAGAGCCCCCAACCCAGCGCAGATGCCCTTGATCAACAATTGAAGTTCTGGAGCCTGCTGCAACGCCGATTGGGAGAACAACGCATAGATATTGTCATCCGGGCCGCAGACAGCACCCCCCAAGCCATCCACCAGATCGCCCGCCGCACAGGGATCCCTCTTACATGATTCGCATACCCAGCGACGTTCTCCAACGCCTCGCTCTGATCCTGGTCACCCTGGAGCGGGAGGACACGCTGCTTCAAGGGGTTACCCGCCGCCTTTTCGACGATCATAGCCGACTCGACGATGCCTGGCTCGACAGCATTCTCACCACGCCCGAGGGTATCGACCGGCTGGAATCCTTTGGCGCCAAGTTCGGACGGATGCAGGATACCCTCATGGGTAAGGCTTTACCGACATATCTCCAGGCTGTCCTCGAACCCACTGGCAGCGTCATTGATCATCTTAATCGTGCCGAAGCACTGGGCATCATCGAGCAAGCCCAGGACTGGATGGAGATGCGCGCCCTCCGTAACCGATTGGTACACGAATACCTGCCGGGTCCAGAAGTCATGCTGGCCAGTCTAGAGCGAGCCCACCACTTCATCCCGGTACTGCAAGCCACCTATATCGAACTCCAGCACCGCGCAACGCGCATTCCCGGCTGGAAACCTGAGCTCATGATCTTAACGGGTAAGGAATAACCCCATGCGCCTCAGCTCCGAGCAAGTCGCCCTCATCCGCCAGTCCGCCGAGGAAAGCTTCGGCCCCGAGGCGCGGGTTTGGTTTATTGGTTCGCGGGTGGATGACAGCAAGCGGGGCGGGGGTATCGATGTTGACATATGATATTACACGTAACACTATCATACCCATGAAAAATCTTGACGAGTATCCCTTCGAAATTCGCCCACTGTCCGAAGCAGAGGGCGGTGGCTATCTCATCTCTTATCCGGATTTTTCCGAGTGCATTTCTGACGGTGAAACCGTTGAGGAAGCCATCTCCAACGGCCATGATGCCCTTGTGGCCACGATCACCGCACTGGAGGCAAAAGGTTTTCCGGTCCCCGCACCTAACAGCGGCGGCGTGGCGTCAGGCAAGTTTGTCGCCCGCGTGCCCAAAACGATCCACGCGCAACTGACAACGCGAGCCAAAGCTGAGGGGGTCTCCCTCAATAGCCTGGTGTTGACCTTCCTTGCGGAAGGTCTGGGGAGGCGGGAGCACCATGTATAGCCGCTTGAAAACAGAACGCCTTGCGCGCTATGAAGATCTTTTCAACCTGCCTGAAAACATGGTAGGGGAGATTATTGACGGACAGCTACACACCCACCCTCGACCCGCCCCAGGCCATGTCCGCGCTTCTTCGGCCTTAGGCAACAAGGTCGGCAGTCCCTTTGACCAAGGCGCGGGTGGCCCCGGTGGCTGGTGGATTCTGGATGAACCCGAGCTGCACCTGGGTGCAGATATTTTCGTCCCCGACCTGGCCGGATGGCGTCGGGAGCGGATGCCTGCCCTCCCCAAGACGGCCTGGTTCGAAATGGCCCCCGATTGGGTCTGCGAAGTGCTCTCCCCCGCTACCGCCTGCCCTGATCGAGCCCTCAAGCTGCCGCGCTATGCTGCCGCAGGAGTCGCGCACTGCTGGCTAATTGATCCCGACATACGCACTCTGGAGGCTTATATCAATCAGGATGGTCACTGGCTGCTGCTGGGAACCTGGGCAGGGGATGATCAGGTCGCCATTGATCCCTTTGCCGCTGTTACTCTTGATCTTTCTGGGCTGTGGGTGGATTGAAGGTCATGCGTATTAGCGCTAAACATACCGGTATCATCTACCGGCGGCATTCAGAAAGTTTCCACTTGGAAGCGGATAATCTATTAGTCCTTGATAAAATAACTTCCAAGACCTGGTCATGACTACCCCTCACCCGCGCATCGCCCGCTCCACATTCATCAATCTTGCAGGTTTAGTGATACCAACTTTAGTTTCATTAGCCACTGTACCCCTATATCTGCGCTGGATCGGTGAAATTCGCTATGGAGTCTTGCTCCTTGCCTTTACCTTGCTTGGCTATTTCGGCGCCTTTGACCTCGGGCTGGGTCGGGCTGTAGCTCAGCGGATCGCCCGGCAGGAAAGCAGTGAAGAACGCAACCGGACTTTCTGGACCGCGTTTCTTATCAGCGCAGGCATGGGTGCGCTGGGAGGAATCATTCTTTATTTTCTCGGTCACTGGCTCTTTGCCGATATTTTTCAGATTCCTGCGGCGTTGCGCAGCGAAGCCCAAAAGGCCATCCCGTGGCTTGCTGCCATCGTTCCTCTCATTGCCGTAATCTCCGTCCTTGCTGGCACTCTCGAAGCCCGTCAGGCATTTTTTTCCCTCAATGCGAGCCAGATCGTCGGCGTCATCAGCCTACAGACTTTCCCTCTACTCAGTGTTGCCCTGGATCATGGCAGTATCGCCGCCCTCATTGCAGCGGCTCTAGCCGGACGTTTAACAGGAGTGTTGGTCATGTTCTGGTTGACCGCGCTCAGATTGCCCTTTGCGGGTTGGCCTACCCTGCATCGTGCTGAAATCGGACCTCTGTTACGATTCGGTGGCTGGGTAAGCGTTTCCGGTGCCGTTATCCCGTTGCTTACTATCATTGATAGACTGATCATTGGTAGCCGTCTTGGTGCCATTGCAGTCACCGCTTACACCGTTCCTTTCAATCTTACCCAGCGCCTCAGCTACCTGCCTTATGCCCTTAGCACCACCCTCTTCCCACGGTTCTCGCAAGCAAAAGAGGAAGATGCCAAAGAACTCTTGCATCAGGCAGTCACGGCCCTCGCAGCCTTACAGACCCCCTTTATCGTCCTTGCCATACTGGTCATACACCCATTTCTTACACTCTGGATTGGCGCAACTTTGGCGGCGAAGATGACTCCAGTAGCCATCATTTTGTTACTAGGAATATGGATTAATGGGCCCTCATTAATACCCTATACCTACATGCCTGCTCGAGGGAGACCGGACCTCATGACTAAGTTCTATCTTGCAGAGCTTCTGCCATTTTTACTTATCTTATGGACACTCATCGCTTGGCAAGGAATTGTCGGTGCCGCAGTAGCTTGGGCGCTGCGGAGCGGAGCAGATGCAGTTTTTTGCTTTATAGCCACCCGCACCATCAAAACTTTCGGACGGGCAACTAGCCTGACATTGACGCCTATTATCTCCGCCACAATCATAGCTTCCTCATCGCTAACAGTCACTATTTATATTTTAACAGGAGTTATGGTTCTTGCAGTTTCACTAGGCATCTCATATTACCTGCTACCAGAGGCACAACGCATTAATTTATCCTTCTGGAAAAGAACCTCCATCATATCAAAACACTCATGAATAGATGATTGAATACATGAAAAAAATTAAATATATTTTGCGAAAGACCCCTTTCTTTATACCAGTTAAATGGCTAGCAGCATTACTGGGGAGGAGCAGCTTTCCTCTCCCTTTTACCTCCACTATCCTAGCAGAGCCTTTTTTGGATCGCGCTATCTCACGCATTGGCCATCCACCAGATCCAGAGCGAAGCAAAGAGCAGTTCTATAGCTATTTTAGTGAAATATGGGAAGATGGTTATGAAAACGGATTACATCAGCAATATGAGACATATCTACCACATATCCCAAGAAACACAAAAAAAATTTTTGTCGATGTTGGCTGCGGTGCAGGTGAATTTTTAAGTTTTTTAACTTCCAATGGAATACAAGCTATTGGAATCGATGAAAATGAACAAGAGGTAGTAAGGGCTCAAAATAATAACATTAATGTTATCAGGGCAAATGCTTTAGAGTTTTTTGCAACAATTCAACACAGTTTTCAGGCGTTTCACTTATTGAGGTGATTGAACACATACCGAGCGATGACATTTTAAATTTACTAAAAGGAATATACAACTCACTCACAAAAGACGGGATTATTCTCATTGAAACCATCAACCCAAAAAACAAATTTGCATTTAATGCGTTCTACACAGACCCAACCCATGTGCGCCCAATCACTCAGGAATATTTGGTATTTCTATTACAGTGGGTTGGATTTAAGGAGGTTAAAATAATTTATACTGGCCCGTTAGCCTATTCACTTGATGAGCGAAACGATATCTCAAGAGCATATTTAGTATATGCAATCATAGCGATGAAGAGTTAACATGAATACTGATTACAGCATAAACACAGAGATTTCTCAGGTAAAAATCTTAGTCTTGTGCCATAATACACCATACCCTCCTATTCATGGAGGAAAACTTGATATGTGGAATAGTTTGGTACTTTTATCAAAAGCAGGCGCTCGAATACAAATGATTTCATGGGACGACAAGGAGCTTAACATTAATAATAACAACATCATCCTGTCCGTTTGCGAAATACATCATCTTATTAAACTATCAAGGAAGTTTTTATTTAGATTAAAGCGAGCACACCTCTTACTCCAAAACCCATGGTTTGCCAACATTCGATGGCCCCAAAAAAACCAATTAGTTACCATATCCGAAGAAACGATAAGATTTGATCCTGATATTATATTTCTACATGGCTGGTATGGTGCCCTTCTAGCTTTTCATCTTCATAAAAAAACTAAAGCACCGATATTTTATAGGTCGCACAATATTGAGTTTCTTTATATCAAGAACCAAGGCAGATACGCAAAAAGCATAAGAGCAAAGATAGTAAATTTAATTAGCTGCCTTCATTTAAAATCCTTTGAGTTAAAAATCATCAATAATTCATATATTAATTATTACATATCTGATAATGATTGCAATTTTTTTAAACGCCTTGGCGATCAAAAAGGAAAAACAATACTTCCCTTCATAGACCTAAATGAAGAAATCCTAATAAATGAAACCCCAGAATTCAACCTTTCATTTATGGGCAATCTTAATACCTTAAACAATGTCAACGGAATAATGTGGCTTATCACAAAAGTAATGCCTATAGTTTGGAAAACACGTAGTAGCGTCAACCTGATCATATCTGGATCAAACCCCCCAAAAAAATTGATACACGAAATATCAAAACACGGACAAATAAAACTATACGAAAACCCTCCTGACTCTTCTTTGGCACTTTCAAATGGGCAAATATATTTAAATCCTGTAGAATCCGCTGGTGGAATACAGTTGAAAAATATAGAAATGGCCAAGCATGGTAGACCTATGATAGCCCGCTCAAACAGCTTGTTAGGATTGCCTGAGAAAATAAAAAATCTGTTTATAATTGCAGACACTCCTGAGCAATTTGCCGCCGCGATCATCAATGAATTAACCATCAATCGGGATCATGTTAATAACATACCCATATTAAGTGAGTATTTTGGTGAAAGTTCAGCTTTAAAAATAATAAATGATATTAATTATCTAAAATCAAAACCTGATTAGCACAATGAGTAAATATCTCCCGACAAAGCCGGGAGCTTTAGTTTGACCGCCAAACATGTGGATCATCCGCCCCTTTATCGGCAGGAGTCCCAATATCAGTGGGTCGGTGTACCTATTTCCCGCGTCACCCCCTGCAGCGGGATGAGACAGACTGGAAAAATCCGGCACTAGCCTGATCAGCAACTACTCGCTGGGTGGGTTCGCTGAACGCTTATCGATCTGCTCACGAACCGCTTTGGGCGTCTGGCGTTGTTACCTGGACCCGACGCGCAGCTCCATGTGTGATAAAGGATGCCCTGAGCCTACCCACGGCTAAAGCCGGGGGTTTCGTACCCCGGGTGATTGCTTTGCCTCCCATGGATTGATGACGTTCACCCCGGCAGCTTCATAAGGACTGGTGTCGCGGGTGGCAACGGTGAAGCCGTTGGCGAGGGCGACGGCTGCAATGAAGGCGTCGGCCGTTTCTATCGCCAAGCCGATAGCGCGGGACTTGGCCAGCAGCTCAGCATAGGCTTTCGTGCAAGCCATATCGAACGACAATACCCGGTTGGCGAACATCGGTAATAAGCGCTTTTCCAAATTTTCATGCAGGCTGTCCCGACGCTTTCCGGCCGATATCAGCGCGATACCCGCACGCAACTCGGCTACCGTGATCGCAGACAGGTAAAGTGTTTCCAGCGCTTGCGCGTCGAGCCATTTAAGGACATGGGTATTCGGAGCCGGGCGCTGCGGCTCCGAAATGACGTTGGTATCGAGTAGAATCATTCAAAGTTCGCTGCTCGGGCTGGGGTCTTGATGCGCGCGCTCTCGAAGATGGCGGCTTCTTCATCTGTTAAACCGCTCGCCTCGCGAGCGATAGAGGCCAGAAACGAGCCAAGCTTCACGCGCCCCTCCGGCTTAGCCGCCCGCTCCAGGATGTCGCGGATTTCCGCCTCGGTGCTGCGACCATGATGGGCGGCCTGGATTCGGATGGCCCGATGTACCTCATCGGGCAGATTTCTGACATTCACATTTGCCATTTGATATATCTCCATAAAAATCTATCAACGCACCCATTGTATGAAAATGATACCAAAACGCAATTAAAATCCACTCCGAACACGGGTGCTGGCGGTTGCGCGTGGCGAGTACAGACCCAAACCTGGAGAACCCAAGGTCTAGTTCACCTTCATGAAATCACTCGCCGAAGTGCTGAGGGATGAGAATCGCGCATTGTTAAAGGTCATCATGGAGACGAAGCCACAGTCAATATCCGCTCTGGCCGAAGCCACAGGCCGCAAGACGAAGCAATACCAGGAGAGAAGGTTTTCGAGCAACCCCCCTCAAATTATTTTGAAACGGAGGATGGCGTGAGATACAATGTATCTCATTCAGCCAAAAAGGAGGATGACATGACTGCTACCACCACCATGATTCACGTTCGCGTGGACGAGAACATCAAGGCGCAGGCTGCGGAAACGCTGGCCTCGATGGGTCTAAGCGTATCCGATGCAATCCGCGTGTTCCTGACCCGCGTTGTCGCCGAAAAGGAAATGCCTTTCGCTATCAAAGCGCCGAATGCCACCAGTCTCGTTGCCATCGCAGAGGCCGACCAAATTATCAAGAGCCGTCGCGCCCGCTTCGCGAACGCCGATACCCTGCTGAATGACCTCGAAGAAGCCAGCCGCAAGTAAACGGACAAGTCTGCCCCGCGCGTCAGATTATACAAAGAACTTCCTCAAAGACTGGCAGCGCCTGTCCCACTCCGGCCGGTACGACATGAACCGCCTGAAAAAGGCCATGACGCTACTCATCGCCAATGACAGACCTCTCCGCCTGAATGGCTCAATCACCTGCTGGCGGGCGATTGGGCAGGCCATCGTGAGTGCCACATTGGCGGAGACTTCCTGCTAATCTACAGGCTCGATGACTCCAGCAAGAGCGGATTAGTGGTATTCGTACGTTGCGGTACCCATTCTGAGCTGTTTTGAAGCAACTACGCAAACCGCTCCGGCCGATACGGCAACGGATCGGTGAACGGTGTTTCTCCGCCCATCATTTCGGCGAGCAGGCGGCCGGTGGTGGGACCGAGGGTAAGGCCCTGATGACAATGGCCGAAGGCGTACCAGAGGCCATTCTGGCCGGGGGCGGGGCCGATGATGGGGAGCATGTCGGGGGTGCAGGGGCGCACGCCCATCCAGGCTTCCGGGTCCAGACGGGTACCGAGACCGGGTAATAGTTGCCGGGCCTGGGCTTCGGCGCGGGTCAGGGGCACGGCGGAGCGGGGTGCATCACGGTGGGCGAACTCGGCGCCGGTGGTCAGGCGAATGCCGCGTTGCATGGGTGCCAGCACATAGCCCTGATCGGCATCCAGCACCGGATGACAGAGCGGCGTGGCCGCTTGGCTGTAATGCATGTGGTAACCGCGCTTGACAAAAAGCGGGGGATGAAAGCCCAGGGCGCGGGTCAAATCCGGTGACCAGGCCCCCAGGGCGATGACCAGTTCCGCTGCTTCGATAGGGCCATGGGCAGTTTGCACCCGCCAGGCGGCCTGGTCCCGCAGAATACTTTGGGCATTGCCGGTACGAAATTCGCCGCCAAGCTGCGTAAAGTAATTCAGATAGGAACGGGTCAGAGCGTGGGGGTCGGTCACCGCCAGAGGTTGGGTCCAGTGAATACCGCCCGCCAGGCCGGGCCGCAAGCTGGATTCCATCTGTGCCACCTGCGCCGTATCCAGGGCGGTATAGGCCACCCCAAAATGTTCAGCCTTGTAAGTGGCTTCCTGTAAAGCGTGATCCAGAGATTCCTGATGGGCATGCACCTGTAACCATCCTCCTGAATGGAACAGATCCGTCGCCCCGGCCAACCCGGCCAGAGCCAAATGATCGTCCAGACAGTGAGCAATGAGGGCCGCATAGTGGCGGGCAATAGCGCGATGGCGTTCTTGCTGGGAGTTGTACCAGTACTGCATGAACGGGATGGCGAGGCGGGGCAGCATGGTGCCGCGATAATAGGCTTCCGTGGAATGATTGCGGGCATAACTCAGCATTTGTGCCAGGGCACGGGGGAAAGGATGGGGCATGACGGCTTCGCGCTGAATCAGGCCGGCATTTCCAAAAGAAGTCCCCTCCCCCGGTCCCTGCCGGTCGAGCAGCAGAGTCTGCCGCCCGCGCAGTTGCAATTGCAGGGCGATAGAGACGCCGACAATGCCGGCACCTAAGACAATGACTGAGGGATGGTGGGCCATAGATGGATTCTGCCTGAATCAGGCCGGAAACTGAACAGCAGATATTACGAGTCTGCGCATCCTTGACCTTGCCTACAGCAACATCCGCGAGACCTTGGCTGGCATCGTCAATCAGCAGAAAGACAGAATAGAAAGTTTACAGCCCATCAGGCCGCTTGACAGAAAGCAGTGCCTCGGCCATGGTTGCGGGAAATTGTGAGGACCTCCATGCTGCATTTTCCGGATATCAATACCGTTGGCTTTCCCTTGGGCCCCATCACCATTCACTGGTATGGGTTGCTGGAAATCATCAGTTTCGTCATTGCCACCCTGTGGCTGATCAGGCGCGGTAAAATGCCGCACTGGCACTGGCGCAAGGAGCAGGTCGTCGATCTGGAGTTTTATGTGGCGGTGGGGGCCATTCTCGGCGGCCGAGTCGGCTATATCATCTGGTACAACCTGCCTTATTATCTCAGTCAGCCGGTCAAGATGCTGTATATCTGGGATGGTGGCATGTCTTTTCATGGCGGACTGCTGGGGGTGGTGCTGGCCTGCTGGGCCTTTGCCCGATCCCACAAGGATCACAGCTTTCTGCCGACCCTGGATTTTATTGCCCCGGCGGTGCCCATTGGTCTGGGCCTGGGGCGATTAGCGAATTTCATCAATGACCAGTTGTTTGGACGGGTCAGTCATCTGCCCTGGGCTATGGTGTTTCCGGCGGGGGGGCCGCAACCACGACAACCTTCGCAGATTTACGAGTTTCTGCTGGAAGGCGTCCTGCTTTTTCTGATTCTGGCCATATACAGCCGCAAACCCCGTCCGGCCGGGGCCATTGGCGGGATGTTCGTGCTGTTTTACGGTATTTTCCGCTTTGTTGCCGAATTTGCCCGCCAGCCCGATATTCAGTTGGGCTTTGTATTTGGGCCTTTTACCATGGGCCAGGTCTTGTCGGTGCCCATGATCATTCTTGGTCCGGTCATCATCTGGTGGGCCTATAAGGGCGGCTTTGCCGAATCCCCCTCCCCTGCAGAATCCACCGCCAGCATCAAAACCGTCCGCGAACACTGATTACTGCATCTTCACGGGAGTTGCGATCCAGTGGCTGATGAACTCAACGCACCGCAACAGGAAGCCGTCCGGCATGTGCATGGTCCCCTGCTGGTGCTGGCAGGGGCCGGATCGGGCAAAACCCGGGTCATCACCCGGAAAATTGTCCACTTGATTCGCGAGCAGCAGGTCGCGCCCAAACATATCTGCGCGGTGACTTTTACCAACAAGGCCGCCCGCGAAATGAAAAGCCGGGTGAGCCAGTCCTTGCAGGGTCAGAACAGCCGGGGTCTGATGGTATCGACCTTTCATCGCCTGGGTCTGGATATTTTGCGCAAGGACATTACCCGTTTGGGCTATCGCGACAATTTCAGCGTGATTGATCCGGGCGATAGCCTGAGCATGGTCCGCAACCTGCTGCGCGATGCCAACGGCCCCAGCGATCTGGCTGAGGCTATTCAGGCGCGCATTTCCCGCTTCAAGAATGATGGTTTTCTGCCCCAGGAGGCCCAGGCCGATGATCGACTGGGGCAGGAGGCGGCGGCCATCTACAAGCCCTATCAACGGGCATTGAGCGCCTGCAATGCCGTGGATCTGGATGATCTGATTCTGCTGCCCACCCGCCTGCTCCAGGAAAATGAAGAAGCCCGCCTGGCCTGGCAGGACCGGATTCGCTACTTGTTGGTGGATGAATATCAGGACAGTAACGGCGCCCAGTATCGTCTGATCCGCAATCTGCTGGGGGTGCGTCATAATCTGACGGCGGTGGGGGATGATGATCAGAGCATTTATTCCTGGCGGGGGGCGGCAGCCGACAATTTGCACCGCCTGGCCCAGGATTTTCCTACCCTGAAAGTCATCAAGCTGGAGCAGAATTATCGCTCGACAGGCCGTATTCTGCAGTCCGCCAATGCGGTGATCGCGCAAAATCCCCACCTGTTTGAAAAGCGCCTGTGGAGCACCCTGGGAGACGGTCATGCCATTCGTGTGCTCAATTGTGCCGATGAAAGTGACGAGGCCGAACAGGTGGTCAATGCCATTCTCCGTGATCGTTTTCAACGTCAGGGGGAATATCGGGATTATGCGATTTTGTATCGCAGCAATCATCAGTCCCGGCCTTTTGAAGCGGCGTTGCGCAATGCGCGCATTCCGTATCAGATTTCGGGGGGGTTGTCGTTTTTTGAGCGTAGCGAAATCAAGGACTTTCTCGCCTATTTGCGCTTGCTGAGTAATCCCGATGATGATCCGGCTTTTTTGCGGGCGGTAAATACACCACGCCGGGGAATTGGTAGCAGTACTTTGGAGAAGCTCGGGGAGTTTGCCAAAAACCAGAACCTGTCCTTGTTCGCGGCGGTCTGGGAAGAAGGCCTCGATATCCCCGATAAAGGCCGGAACGCCCTGCGCAGCTTCGCGGGTTGGGTCAACCTGAAGGCCGATGAGCTGCAAAAGGCTGAACTGCTTCCGGCCTTGCAGAGCTTGCCCGATGACATCGGCTATTTGCAGTATCTGCACAATGAGGGGGATGAAAAAGATGCCTCCCGGCGCTGGGAAAACATCCAGGAGCTGCTGACCTGGATAAAGCGCTTGCAGGAGCAGGAAGATGGCCCGCAAACACTGGTGGAAATCCTCAACCGTCTGATGCTCTTCAATGTTCTGGAACGGGAGGAGGACGATGACCGCGATGTGCTGCGCCTGTCCACCCTCCATGCCGCCAAGGGCCTGGAATTTCCTCAGGTTTTTCTGGTGGGTGCCGAAGAGGAGTTACTCCCCCATCGCAACAGCGAAACCCCGGAACAAATTGCCGAGGAGCGCCGCCTGTTTTATGTGGGCATGACCCGCGCCCGCTTTCGCTTGACCCTGAGCCGCTGCCGCAAAAGGCGGCGTTATGGACAGGACGTGAATCCCAAGGCCTCGCGCTTTCTGCAAGAGATTCCTAAGGAGCACCTGGACTGGCAGGGTGAGCAAAGCGCGGAGCCGGAAATGGATCCGGCCACAGCCTTTGCGCGTTTACGCGATATATTGGGGAAACAGTGAGCGTTTTCAGCCCTATACTCCAAGGGGCTATCCAAAGATAGCCCCTTGCTTGAAGCAGTACAGCGCTGTCTGCTCAGTGCGCGGCGACAGAACCCATGGCCTTGACCCGTGCAGAAAGTCGGCTCTTGGTCCGGGATGCAGCATTGCGATGCACCACGCCTTTACCGGCAGACTTGTCGATCACCGATTCCGCCGTGCGTAGCGCGACGCGGGCTTCTTCCTGATTACCGTCATGCACGGCCTTGAGCACCTTTTTCACATAGGTACGCAGACGTGAACGCATGCTGGCATTGTGCAAGCGATGCTTTTCATTTTGTAGAACGCGCTTGCGCGCCTGAGCTGTATTCGCCAAGTTTTACTCTCCGTGTATTTGCATTGCAGGTCAGTGCAGAAAATTCAAGCTCGGAATTCTACACTTTCTTGCAACGCTGTCAATGGATTATCCATTGGATCGAATTACCCTATCCACTCAAAATAAGGTGATTTAGCTGCTTTTTTATCAAAGGTCAGAGTGCTCGAACAATCACCAGCCTGGGCGGCAAGACCAATCAGCAGGTCAGCGAGGTCAAATGTATTCGTCCGCGCCACTTGAACAAACCTGCGGCAAAGCGCTTGCTGTTCAAATTGCAGGATGGGCATGGACATCAACTCAGAGAGACTATTCAGCAAGTCTACTCTTGACACCTCATATACGCTTTCGAGCACCCAGATAAGCTCCATAACGACCAGCAAACTGATATAGAATCTGTTTTGCTGGATTTCCGCCTCTTCCAGCAGGTGACGCACGGTGGTCGCTTGTTGCGGATCATCCTGAACCAAGAATCTTACCAGTACATTCGTATCAAGTCCTCTCATAACCGTTTTTTCTGGATGCGTTTTTTGATCGCATCATGCATGGCCTCGGTCGAGATGGCCGCATCCTTTTTATAGGTGCTCAGTCTTCCGGCCACATCGGCAACCTTTCTGGTTATGGGCTTTATCAACACCTCATTGTTTTCATTAAAAATAAATTCCACCTTATCCCCTTGATCCAGATGGAGCCGGTCACGGATTGTTTTTGGGATGGTAATCTGCCCCTTACTGGTCATCGAAGATGTAGATGAATGCATAAGCCCCCCGAGTCGTATTACTTTGTATAAATTCCTTACCACAAGGTAAAAAAAACCTGGAGCTATGTCAAAGCTAGCTGGAGACTTCCTCTATCATTATCTGTACATGCCGGGGCTGTACGCAGACTTTCAGGAGGCTTCCCGGATTAATTTGCGCGGCTTCGGCCTGCTGGCGGGAAAGCAGCATTTCCAGGGGAGCGGGACCTTCCAGGTAAATGCGGGTAGACAACCCTTCAGCACGACTGGCCCGCACCCGGACCACCAGACGATTGGGACAGGGCAGTCCTGATGCTTCTTCCAGAAAGAGGTCTTCGGCCCGCCAGGTCAACTGTACCGGGGTTCCCATGGGCAAGCTGGAGCGGGATTCAGCCTGCAACTGCCAGCCAGCACCGGCAACCCGCAGGATAGCGTTTTCCTGTGCGTCAACATGGCCAGACAGAAAATTACGAAAACCCAGCAGCCGCGCGGTAGTCTGGTGATGGGGCCGGGCAAAAACTTCGACAGGGGGGCCTTCCTGAACGATGCGGCCTTCGCGCAAAATGGCCATGTGATCGGCAAGCATCGCCAGATGCGGGTCATGACTGACCGCCAGCAGAGGAATCCCAAAAGCATGTACCTCACGGATGAGCTCATCCAGAACTTCGTCGCGGGTAGCCATATCCAGCGCCGAAGTCGGCTCGTCCAGTAATAACAACTGCGGTTTGCGTGCCAAAGCCCGGGCCAGGGCCACCCGCTGTTTCTGGCCGCCGGATAATTCAGCAGGAAAACGCTCTGCCAGCTCTTTCAGCCCCACTCGCTGCAGTAATGCCAACGCTTCGGTCTGGCGCCGGGCCGAACGGGGCAAAGGAAATGCCACGTTTTCCCAGGCGCGCAGATGGGGAAAAAGCGCATAGCCCTGAGGAAGATAACCAATGGGGCGCTGTTCCACCGGCAGATCGCCAAACGGGCTGACCCGGGCCGGCAGCAGTCCGGCAATGGCTTGGAGCAATGAAGTCTTGCCTGCCCCGGAAACACCCAGCAGCACCGTAAAACCCCTGACCTGCAGACGCAAGTCGAGAGCGACGGGCTGCGTCAGTTGACAGCGCAGGTCCAGCGCTGCGGGTGCCTGATTCAAAACAGGGCCTGGGTCTGACGCCTGGCGCGCAACCCGATCCAGAGGGGCAGAGGAACTGCGACCAGAAAAAATATCCACAGCAGGGGGTACACGGCATCGAGTCCGATATCCTGGAGATTCACCCATAATTTGACGGGGATGCCCTGGGGAAAATAGGCGACAATCAGGACAATGCCAAACTCTCCCATGGCCCGCACCCAGGCCAGGGCCACTCCTGCCGAAAGACCGATGCGTGCCAAGGGTAGAGTCACCTGCCAAAACGTCTGCAGACGATTGCGTCCCAGGGTGCGGCTGATCTGCTCCAGCTCCCGGGGAACCCCCTCAAAAGCGGCTCGGGCGGCGATGATGTAGTAAGGCATGGCACCGTATATCTGGGCGAGAATGAAGGCGGGTGCGGTATTGGTCAGATAAATACCCGCCTGACTGAAGACACTACCTACCGGAGAATAAGGCCCGTAAAAACTACTGAGCAAAATGCCCAACGCCAAGGGCGGGGTCAGCAGGGGTAACATGAGCAGCGCATCAAGGACCCACTTGCCGCGCCAGTGTCCCCGCGCCAGCCACCAGGCTAGGGGCGTCCCGGCCAGTACCGCCAGGAGCACTGCTAACCCGCTGTAGAGCAGCGATGTGCGGATGGCGCCCAGATCGCCCTGGGCAAAGTGAAAATCCGCCCAGTCCGTCGCAAAAAACAGGGCCGCAAACGGCGCCAGCAAAAAAACAAAAACACCCACCGCCAGAACCCGGCTCAACCAGGCGTTACCCTCTCGTCGCTTTTTACCACGCCTGGCAGTCATTTGTTGTTCAGACACATCATGAATCTAGTAATACCAAAGTATGATCCGCCTATTCTGGTCTTCGCAGAGAGCCACGCCAGGCATACTGAATCAGCTCGGCATAGTCGACCAGCTCCAGTGTTCGCTGGTGTGTTGCTTCCAGAACAATGAGAGGCGCCTTTCCAGCAAGGCGCGCCTCTTCCCAGCGAAGGGCACAAAGACACCAGCGATCGCCGGGTCGCAGACCAGGAAAGTCATACTCAGGCCGTGCACTTATCAGATCGTTGCCGCGATCCCGGGTATACTCCAGAAACTCCTCGGTGACCACCGCGCAAACAGTATGCGTTCCCAGGTCGTCATCGCCGGCCCGACAAAGACCATCTCGGTAAAATCCTGTCCGGGGGCGATTGCTACAAATCTGTAATTCCGTATCGAGTACATTCTTTTCCATGCAGACCTCATTTTTCGCCAGCTGACGGACATCCATAATAGTGCCACGATGCCAAAACACCTGGCCTTGCGCAATGGCAGGGAGCTTGTCATCATGACTAGTGGAGGTCTCTGTCATGCACGGAATCCATGTCGTCTGGTTCAAACGTGATTTGCGTCTATCGGACCATCAACCCCTTGCCGAGGCTGCTGCCATGGGTATGGTTCTACCCCTTTATGTTGTTGAACCCGAGGCTTTGCGTCAGGCAGATGCCGCACCCCGGCATTGGCATTTCGTATGGCAGAGCCTTGGTGAACTGGATCAAGCCCTCAAGGAACGGAGTGGCAGCGGCTTGGTGCTGCGGGTTGGGGACATCATCCCAGTATTGGAAGCCATCCACCGCCAAACAGCCATATTGGGTCTATGGTCCCATCAAGAAACAGGAAATGCTTGGAGCTATGCCCGGGATCGGTCCGTCGGTATCTGGACTAAAAAACAAGGAATCCCTTGGCGGGAATATCAACAGAATGGAGTCATTCGTGGCCTGAAGTCGCGTAATGGCTGGTCTACAGCCTGGAAAAAGTTTACCTCAGCAGCGTTGATTTCTCCGCCAGCCAATCTGACCGTCGCGCCGCTATCTTCTGATTCCTGGCCTCAGGTGCAGGAGCAGGTTCAGGCTCTTTTTATTACCAGACCAGACGCGTGTGCAAAAGCCCAAGCGGGCGGACGTCGCGAGGCCATGCGTCTGCTCGAGAATTTTTTGCAGCAACGCGCTGCTAATTATGCCCGGGGCATGTCTTCACCCCTGAGCGCTGCGTCGGTCTGCTCTCGCCTTTCTCCGCATTTGGCTTATGGCACAATCTCGGTCCGGGAGGTCTTCCACGCCCTTAAAAATAGAGAAGTTACCGCAGCAAAGGGTTGGGCTTGCAATCTCCGGGCGTTCGAGGCCCGACTTGCCTGGCAAAGTCACTTCATTCAAAAGTTGGAATCCGAGCCGGAACTGGAGTTTCGCAACCTGCATCCTGCGCTTGCAGATCAAAGGCAGCATATTGACCCGATCCTCTTTTCTGCTTGGTCCCAAGGACAAACCGGTTTTCCGCTGGTGGATGCCTGCATGCGCATGCTCCACACTACTGGCTGGATCAATTTCCGCATGCGCGCCATGCTTGCAGCCTTTGCCTGTTATCATCTTTGGCAGCCTTGGCAGGCGGCAGGACTTCATTTGGCCCGCCTCTTTATTGACTATGAACCCGGTATCCACTGGAGCCAAATGCAGATGCAGTCAGGAAGTACCGGTATCAATGCCTTTCGCATATATAATCCGGTCAAACAATCCTATGAACAGGATCCTTCAGGTCAATTCATTCGTCGTTGGATTCCTGAACTGGCACAGGTACCTCATGATTGGATTCATGAGCCCTGGCGCATGCCTGAGATGATTCAACAGGTATATCAATGTCGTATCGGCGTTGATTATCCGTTGCCCATTGTCGATCATGAAAAAGCCGCCAGAGTCGCCCGTCAACGTTTACGCCAGGCTTATGGTGATCCACAAGCCCGCGCCCAGAGTCGCGAGATTCTTGGTCGTCACGGAAGTCGGAAGTCCAGGGCACGGAGATCGCCGCCATCCAGTCAGCAATTATCCCTATTTGAATGAAAGGCGAATAACAAAGAAGACAGAATCTTCCAGAAAAATGGCGAATCTACTCACTTTCGCAGCGATTCTTTCTCCATAGAAAATCATGCTATAATTATCTAGCAAGTAACCATTAAAGCTGCTGGACAAATCAAACAAACAATGTCTTGGCAAAATTACATGAAAGAGCTCATCAACATGCACTGGACTATTCTTCTTAAATCTGACCCTGAAGCCAAGGGTAATCCTGTCCTTCACGGGCTGCGCATGGCCGCTTCGGCTTTGGCGGATGAAGTTGAGATCAGCATTTTTCTGTCTCAAGAAGCTATTTCTTTAGCCTTTCAGGATGAACATGCCGGTGCCAAACAAAAAGTTCAGCAGGACCTTATACATGAGTTGCAAGAGCTGGGCGCCAGGATCTTTGTCGTGGGGCTGGAGTGGCTGCATCAGACAGAAAAATCCCTGCTCAATGCGAGCATTGAGGCAGCCAGCATGAAAACCCTGATCCGCCAGATGAAAATGTCCGATCAGGTCATCCCTCTCTAAAATCATGGCCGCCATTTATGCCATGGGTGATCTGCAGGGCTGTTGTACGCCTTTCAATAGCTTACTAGAAAAATTAGACTTTAATGTTAAAGAAGATCGCTTGTGGCTGGCTGGAGACCTGCTCAATCGAGGGCCAGACAGCCGATCTTTACTTAAAAGACTGTTCCAGTGGCAGGATCACTTACAAATAGTGCTAGGAAACCATGATTTATATGCGCTTTCCCGCTGGGGGGGCATCGTTCCTACCAAAAAAAGTGACACCTTGGGCAACTTGCTTGGCGATAAAAATGCCGGGGACTGGCTGGACTGGTTACGGCAGATGCCCCTGCTCCATCATGACAGCGACTTGGGCTGGACTATGGTCCATGCCGCCATTCACCCCGATTGGGATATTGCCACCGCCACCGCCCACGCCCAGGAGGTGCAGAACGCCTTAAGCGGGCGGCAATGGAAACGCTTTTTGAAAATGCTGTGGGCGGCACCGGCGCCTAATCGCTGGGCAGATTGCCGCGATGAAGACGATGCCCAGCGCTTTCGGGTAGCCGTGTTCACCCGCGCGCGCTATGTGACGGCCGAGGGGCAATTCAACTGGCCCAGCACCCTGCCCAAAGAGGGTGCTTCGGCTTATGCACCCTGGCATACCTGGTTTTTTGAACGGCAGAACGAAGGTGCCATTATCTGCGGACACTGGGCTACCCAAGGCTTGCTGGTGCATGAACGTTTACTGGCTCTGGATAGCGGCTGCGTCTGGGGACGCCAGCTGAGTGCCGCCCGCATCGATCTGGAAACTCCGGAAATTCATCAGATCGACTGCCCCATATATGCCCAGCCCAGCACCAAGGAATAATGACCTCCCGCCGATAAGTCCACGAGATACAGTTGGCCCTGTCCGCTTTTGCGGCTATCCTCTGGCAACATGCAAGCCGCCCGCTCTCCCCTCGATATTCTCCGCCACACTTTTGGCTACGAGCAGTTTCGCCCGCCCCAGCAGGAAGTGATTGAGACACTCATGCAGGCGCAGGACGCACTGGTCCTGATGCCCACCGGTGGCGGGAAATCTTTATGTTTTCAGATCCCCGCCATGGCGAAGCCCGGTGCGGGAGTGGTGGTATCGCCACTGATTGCCTTGATGGAAGACCAGGTAAATGCACTGCGCCAGGCGGGAGTGGCGGCAGCTGCGCTGAATTCCAGCGTTTCTGCTGAAGATATACGTGCTACTGAAGAGGCGCTGCGCCAGGGACAACTGGATTTGCTCTATATTGCCCCGGAACGGCTGCTGCAAGAGCGCACCCTGCGTCTTTTGCAGCAATGCTCTATCAATCTGTTTGCCATTGATGAAGCCCATTGCGTATCTCAGTGGGGCCATGATTTCCGCCCGGAATATCTGCAACTGAAACTCCTCCACGAACGCTTTCCGACCATTCCGCGCATCGCCCTGACTGCAACAGCTGATCCGAAAACCCGGGTGGAAATCATCGAGCGCCTGGCCTTGCAGCGGGCGCGCATATTCAGCCGATCTTTTGATCGCCCCAATATCCGCTACCACATTCACAGCGGCAGCCAGGGCGCACGCCAGGCCCTGCTGCGCTTCATCCGCGATCGCCATGATGGCGAAGCGGGCATTGTCTATTGCCTCTCGCGCAAACGTGTCGAAGAAATCGCGGCCTGGTTGCAGGACGAACACCTGGACGCCCTACCCTATCATGCCGGCCTGGGCGCCGAGGAGCGCCGCCGTCATCAACAACGCTTTCAGCGCGATGAGGGGGTCATTATTGTCGCCACCATTGCCTTCGGTATGGGCATCGACAAACCCAATGTCCGCTTTGTGGCGCATCTGAACCTGCCCAAAAGCATCGAGGCCTATTACCAGGAAACCGGCCGTGCCGGGCGTGATGGTTTGCCCGCTGAAGCCTGGATGCATTACGGTCTCCAGGATGTGGTGCAGCTGCGGCAGATGATTCAACAATCGGAAGCCGATCAGCAACGCAAACAAATGGAGGGACACAAACTGGATGCCATGCTTGCGCTGTGTGAAACCATTACCTGCCGACGCCAGACCTTACTCGACTATTTTGGTGAGACGCTGGCCATTCCTTGTGGTAACTGTGATAACTGCCTGACCCCCCCCGCTACCTGGGATGCGACTATCGCCGCCCAAAAAGCGTTATCCACCGTTTATCGCACCGGTCAGCGCTTTGGGGTGCAATACCTGGTGGATGTATTGCTGGCCAGGGATGATCCCCGCATCCAGCAATGGGGGCATCATCGTCTTGCCGTATTTGGTCTTGGCAAGGATTTGTCCGCTAATGCCTGGCGGGCATTGTTCCGGCATCTGCTGCTTCGGGGTCTGGTAGAAGTGGACAGTGAAGGGCATGGAGGTCTGCGCCTCAGTCCACTGAGTCGCGCTGTATTGCGCGGCGAGGAAACGCTTACCCTGCGCCAGCATGAAAACAGCCCTTCCCGCAAAAAGGAAAAAAACCAGGAAATTCAGCCCGCCGACCAGGCGCTTTGGGAAGCCTTACGCCAGCATCGTCGTGAGCTGGCACAAGCCCAGGGCGTACCTCCCTATGTGATTTTTCATGACGCCACGCTCATGGAGATGCTCCGGCAACGGCCCCGCAGTCTGGCCGGCCTGGCCCATATCCCTGGAGTGGGTGAACGCAAACTGGCGGCTTATGGAGACTCATTCCTCGCCATATTACAGAGCCATGATGCGCAGTCCTGAAGGATGAACCGCAACAGCCCGTTGTGAAAACTTGCCCTGCAGCGGGTCCGGCCCCATCATAGGGAAAATTTGAGGGAATCCGGAATGAATGAAAAAAGCTTTGCCGTTGCTGTCGAAAATACCCTGACCGACCTGCTGACCCGCATTGAAGAGCGGGCGCCTGATGTGGAATGTGATCTGGTGGACAGCGTCCTGACCCTGCTGCTGCCCGATGATAGCCAGATCATCATCAACCGTCAGGAAGCCGTCCAGCAAATCTGGCTGGCTTGCAGTGATGGCCCTGCGCGTTTTTCTGCGCAGGAAGATCAATGGGTGGACAGCCAGAGTGGGGAAACTCTGACAGCGGCGCTGGGGCGACTGCTCAGCCGGCGTTTGCCTGAACCGGTCAATCTGGACTGAAGTCATGGCTTACTGGTTGATGAAAACTGAACCCGAGGCTTTTTCTCTGGAAGACCTGCAAGCGCGAGGTCAGGAACCCTGGGATGGTATCCGCAATTACCAGGCACGCAATTTCATTCGCAGCATGGCCGTAGGCGATGGGGTTTTCATTTATCACTCCCGGGTTGCTGTGCCGGGGATTGTCGGGGCGGCCACAGTGGCCAGTACGGCCCGCCCGGATCCCACCCAGTTTGATCCGCAAAGTCATTATTACGATCCCGGTTCCAGTCTCGAAAAGCCGCGCTGGGATCTCGTGGATGTCGCCTATCGTTGCAGTTTCGCACAGTGTATTTCCCTCGAAAGCCTGCGCCATATGCCAGAATTTGCAGAGAGCCCTCTAGTCCGCAAAGGGAATCGCCTATCGATCCTGCCCATCACAGAAAGCCAATGGCAGCATGTGCTGCAGCTTGCTGAGCATACTGAAGCATCATGATCGATTCAGCTAACAACCTGCACCTGTATCACCGCTGGTCTTCCGCCTCCGGGCAGATGCTGCGCATGGTGCTGAGCGCCAAAAATTTGCAGTGGCAGGACCATCCCTGTGCATTACGGGATCAGGAAACGGCTTTTGATCTCGGTTATGGCGACCTCCCTGTATTGATTCACACCGACGGATGCAAGCAACAAGGCACGCTGCCCGAACTGGCCGCGCTGGATCAGCGTTATCCGGAAACGCTGCCCTTGCATGCCCCGATTGGCGAAGCCGAGTGGACGGCATTCTGCCAGTGGCGGAGCAGTCTGACACCGCTCCTGGAAAGATTGATCGCTCCGGTTCTGCCGGCCTATGATGAAATCTGTCATCAAGAAGAAGATATGGCATTCTACCGCAACGAGTGCGAACGCCGCTTCCAGCAGTCTGTGGAGGCCCTGGCCAATGATCGTTACGGAGCCTATCAACAACTTGAAAGCCGGGGGCGCTTGCGCGAATTGGGCAGAATTCTCGCCCGTCAGCGTTTTTATACGGGTCAGCTGTCTTTAATAGACATTGTCCTGACCGCAGATCTGCATTTGCTCCGCTTGCTGGATGGCGTGACCATTCCTCTGGATCTGCAATATTATTTTCAACGTGTCAGCGACGCCTGCCAGCTTTCGCTGAACGACGGCATGAGCCAGTCGCTGTAATATTTGTCCCTATGACTTTTGGAGTGCATGATGACTTATGAAGAATTGGTAATATTTCTCAACCAGCACCTGGGCTATCCATTTCTAAACGAATCCAGTCCTGCCGCCGCCTTGGAAGCCGCCCGGGGCAATACCCTGGATGATCCCCTGACAGCAGAGATACTGAACGCAATTTATCAGGGCAACCAGTGCCAGTCGGTGAATGATCCCGTTGACCGGGCCCACAGCTTTGACGGACTGGCGCGCCTACGTCTGCGCGCCCAGGCCGATGACGCCGATCCGGTCATGTTCCGCAAGGTCCTCAAACTCTCCCAGGAGCTGGATAACGCTTTTGATCAGGAACTGATCCGACAACGACAGTAAAATGCCATCTCCTGAAGACTCCCGCTTGGGGGAGTCAACTTTAGTTATCTGTTTCGGCGGCAGGTAAATCCAGATAATTGACCCAGTAATGGCTGCGCTCCTGTTTGCTGCGTTTGGCAACATACAGGGCTTCATCAGCGTGACGCAACAGCCGGTCCGGAGGAGAGGCATCTTCAGGATACAGGGTGAGTCCGGCACTGCAGCCGACGGAGACCGCAATGCCTCCATCCAGCGATACAGGCATTTCTACTGCCCTGCGAATGCTGGCCAGAATCGGTTGCAGATCCTCTGTATTATGTAACCCCTCTAGCAACAGGACGAACTCGTCTCCTCCCAGACGCACCAGAAAATCCGTACTCCGAACAGCTGCCTGCAGTGCTTCGGCCAGTTTCACTAACAGTAGATCACCCGCTTCATGTCCATAAGTATCATTGACCGGTTTGAAATCATCCAGATCAATAATCATCACCGCTAGCAACATCTTATTTCGTTGAGCACGTAACACCGCATGGGCAAAAAAAGCGTCAAGTCCACGACGATTATTCAATCCTGTGAGTGCATCATGACTGGCCAACCAACTTTGCCGATGCTGTTCATTGGCCAATTGTTTCTTGAGGTCCATTTCATCCAGCCCACGACCTAACAAAGAAACAATCCGTTGCAAGAGTGTGTTCACATCCGCACTGAAGTATTCCACCCTGGGACATCTGACTGCCAATATTCCCCATATTCTCGACCCACGCAGCACCGGCAAGACAGCCATGGGAAAATTGAAAGTGGATGCATCTTTGATCCGTAGGGGTGGAGAAGGGAAAACTCCCTGACCCGTTTTCCAGACATGCCACAGTAGATTCTGTGCTGATTCTGTAGTCAGCTCATCAGATTGCTGGTTATTGGCTCGGGGTATAGACGAAACAACAGCCAGCGTCATCAAACAATCATTTTTGTCCGGGCGTACTAACCAGGCCGCTTCAAAAAGCGTGCTGTCTACTAACCTTCTGCAGATCTCCTCAATCAAGGGCTGCTCTGACTGCATTTTCAGCACGGCATCGGCTTCATCCAAGAGCGCCTGATACAAACGGGTACGGCGGATAATCTCGGATTTATTAAGGAGTTGCTGTTCAGCCATATGCAGGATTTCTGCGAGCTGATGCAGAAAAACCTGCATATGCGTACTGAAATAGTCGGGGTCATGACTACCGACAAACAAAACCGCTTGCAGACCCGCTTCATTCCATAATGGCCATGCGCCTATCACTGCAATTTTTTTCATGTCTGCTTGGGTGTCACACCAAGCTTCCAGACGCGAGTGGCTTCTGACTGAATCAATAAAGGCGTGCCCTCTTGCAGACATCCGCTGGATGGTCTCATCCAACCACCGCTGACCCACAGGTGTATTTTCCAACCAATGGCGAAGGGTGGCATCCGGCATGTTCCCTCGTGCCGCCAATAACGATCGCGTCAAGCTGTTTTCTTGTTGCCCAACAGCAGTAATCCAGGCACAACAAGACTCAGCCCGCGTCGTTAAAATCGTTAGCACCAGATTACGTGCTGCCGAAATGTCCTTCACTTCCAAAACATCTTTGAGCAAATCGACTACAGCTAACTGATAACTCGATATACGACTCACATCGACGGCATTTTTACGTCGTTCCATATAAACCGCAAAATCATCCGCAAGGCGCGACCACAAGGCATGATTGGGAGAAACGAATTCCGCATGTTTGGGTAGAAAAAAAACAATGACGCCCTTGGCCCCATCCAGACTGCGATAAGGTACGCTGAGACTGGTATGAAAAACGCTGTCATCTGCAATTGACCAACCCCGATAGGAAGTATCCATCGATAAAGACTGACATTGCACATTGCCGCTATTGAGTGTTCTGGATACAGATCCATCAACACCATCGGAATCCAGTAAAATCTTGGAGCTCTCAATCAGGCTCTTCGTCAGATTGAGTGGGTAGGGGGTAGAATGCTGTGGAGCGGTCGTGCCCTGAATTGGAGTTAGCTGATGGTCCCTGAAGAGCTGTTTTCTCTCGCGTTAGGATTGGTTCCGCCGTGGTTGGTGGATCATGTGACTTTCACGGTGGAGGAGAAACGCCTGGATCTGCACATCAACTTTCCCAAGGGTAGTCGCTTTGCTTGCTCCGTCTGTGGTGAGGAGTGTCCGGTACATGATACCCGTGACCATACTTGGCGGCACATGGATTTCTTCCAGCATGAAGCCTATCTCCATGCCCGCGTACCTCGTGTGAAGTGCCAGGAGCATGGAGTGCATCAGATATCTGTTCCCTGGGCACGGGAAGGCTCGCATTTCACCCTGCTCTTCGAAGCGCTGATCATGACCCTGGTGCGGGAGATGCCGGTATTGACCGTAGCCCGCCTAGTCGGCGAGACCGACACGCTCCTGTGGCGGGTGATTGACCACTATGTGCCAGAAGCCC
>NZ_MXAV01000004.1:225000-286843 GCF_002847505.1 Acidithiobacillus marinus | reverse complement strand
CCATGAATCTGCATTTACACAAGCATATTCTCTTCTCAGTGAAGGCCATCACCATGGGAAGATAGTCATCCATTTTAAGCACTAGCATTTTCTTTAAAAAGCGAACACATATGACAAATGAAAGATATCTTCTTGGCTCATCTAACAGCAATACCAATGTCAGAATAAATTTGAGTTTTACGAGTTTTAGAATATGCTATATCACCCAAAAAAATCTGGGAGATTTATCGAATACGATCAATATCTTTATCATCGAAAATCCAATTAGCACAACCCCTTTGAATTTTATTGCTAATTGTTACAGTAGATCAAAATTCACCTTAGGCAACATTTCAAAACCTGGCTTTGCAAAATAAAAACCTTGCATCAAGTCAATACCCATACCAAATAAGAAAAGCATTTCCTCACGGGTCTCAACCCCTTCTGCAAGGGGAGTTATATTAAGCTCAGAAAACATTGACAAACAATTTTTTAAAATTACTTGACGCACGGGATCATTGTGGATATTACGAATTAAATCTATGTCTAATTTAATTAGATTCGTCTGGAAACCAGCGAGCAAACCCAAGCCGGAATACCCGGCGCCAAAGTCATCAATAGCCGTGAAAAAACCAGACCGTTTATAGTATTCAACAATATTTTTGAGGTGATCATTATCCTTTACCTTTTCAACTTCGGTAAACTCAAACATAATCTGATGAACAGGAAAGTTGCACTCTTTAGCTGCCTCAAGCGTTGTTCGTATGCAAAGTTCAGGACGATAAACCGCGTTTGGAAGAAAATTAATACTCAGCATTGAATCGATACCAAGCTTCGCTGCTAAAGCAATTGCTTTAACCCGACAGAGCTGATCAAAGTGATATACATTATTTTCATTTACTTGAGCTATAACAGAATAAGCAGACTCTTCATTTAATCCACGAACCAAGGCTTCATAACCAAATATGTTTTTAGAAGAATATTTTACGATTGGCTGGAAGGCCATCGTAAAATCAAAATCAAGACCATTATTCTCGGAACATTGATTACACGACGCAACATTAACTTCTAACTTGTTTTTCATACCCGAATTTACCTCTTCATAGCCAGCATGGCAGAAATGATTTCACCAACCAAGACCGGCGCTAGACTTATCCCTGTACTTTGATAGTGACCCTATTAACATACCAATCGGTTGGTTTGTTTTCAAGTGGATTCAAGTAATTTGCATCAACCTGCCTCTCAAGCATCACGGAATGTACGTCACCTTAAATCCGAGGAAGACCATTCCTCCCTATCTGAAATATTGGCACGGCCATCCTGAGCTGCTTCCCAACGCAAGGTAGTGATATAGTCGAGTATGGCTGAATGACAAGCCCCAGAAACGGCCATACAAGGAGACAAAAATGACCATGACAGCGAACATGACGAGCACAGAAATTTTGAAAAAAGCCCAGGAACGCGCCAAAAGCGCAGGCAAGCGCCATGCTGGTGATCTCACCCCGGAAGAAGCCCACGCCTTGCTCCGCGAACATCCTGATACCCTGCTGATTGACGTGCGATCCCACCCGGAACTGGACTTTGTCGGCTTCATTGAAGGGAGCAAACATATTCCCTGGCAAAACTATCCCGGTATGACGGCCAACCCAGACTTTGACCGACAGATTACGGAAACAGCCAAACCAGACCATCTCCTGCTCCTGCTCTGCCGCACCGGCGGGCGCTCGCTGGCAGCTGCCGAGCACTTGGCCGACCTGGGTTACCAACACTGCTACAACATTCTTGGTGGTTTTGAAGGAAAGCATGACCCTCAGGGCCAGCGTGGCAAAGTGGAGGGTTGGAAGGCCAGCGGTTTGCCCTGGAAACACAAATAAAAGCCCCGAAGAATTTGTCGGTATACAGGGATACATCCAATATATATATCCCGAATGCTCTGATTAAAATGTAATTCAGTGTTGGCAAACAGGACAAAACAAAGCGTTTTTACCACCCACCGACAAAGTCTCCAGAGCCGCACCGCATCCCGGACATTGATTGTCCTCCCGGTGCCGGGTGAGGAAAGTTTTAGGGAGTAAATTGGTTTTGGCCTGACAGCGCACCGCCCGGTCCAGGACCTTCGGGATCTGTTCCAGAAAGCGGTCGCGCTCCTCGTCACTGAGACTGGGAGCCGTGCGATCAGGACGCAGGCGCGCCTGATAGAGGATTTCGTCAGCCCATACGGCACCGATACCCGGAGTAAAGGCGTCATCCAGCAGAATATTGCGCAGGGCGCTACGCCGCCGCGCAAGAGCTTCGCGCAAAACCCCCAGCCCTTTTTCCTGAACCATCAAGGGATCTGGACCCAACTTGGTCAGAAAATCCACATCACTATTTTCATCGAGCATGCGCAGGCGATTGCCTAACTGGGTTCCATGCAGCCGCAAGCGCTGATGGCCATTGATCTGGATTTCCAGAACTGCCCGGGCTTCCTCTTCACTTTCAGCCTGCACCGACCCGCGCTCCAGCTCGACACTGAGTTCGCCGCCGAGTTGCATGGCGAGAATATCCCTGCGCGCCAACTCCAGAAACAGGTACTGACCATAACGATGCAAATCGGTAATGGGCTTGCCTTTGAAAGCCGCTTCCTCGATGCCTGCCGCATCTGCCTGCAGTTCGCCTTTGGCATTATGCAGTTGCAACACATTCACCCGCTTGTTGAGGATATTGCGGCGTAATTTTTGTCTCAGTAATTCCAGTTCTGGCAATTCAGCCATGCTTTACTCCATATTCGATTTTTAATTCAGGTTGCGGGCTAGTCTAACCTGCGCACCATCACGCGCCAATGGCAAAGCCTCAAAAGCCCCCATTTCGTCCCGGAAGATTGCGCCACTCTGGTGCCTGTGGCAACCTTTGTGCCACTTCAACATAATCGGGCTGAACGACAGAATTCATGGATATTCCCGCCTACTCTCCCCAGGACCTTGAGCCTGCGGTACAAAAACGCTGGCAAGATCAGCAGACCTTCCGCGCCCCCGGCGTACCCGGCAAAGACAAATTCTATGCCCTGGCCATGTTCCCGTATCCCTCGGGACAACTGCACATGGGCCATGTGCGCAATTACAGTATTGCCGACGCCATTGCCCGTTATCAACGCATGCGCGGGAAAGACGTACTCCAGCCCATGGGTTGGGACGCCTTTGGCTTGCCTGCGGAAAATGCCGCCCTGAAAAATGGCCTGGCGCCTGCCCAGTGGACCATGGACAACATCGCCCACATGCGTGGTCAGCTTCAACGCCTGGGCTTGGCCTATGACTGGTCACGGGAGCTGGCCACCTGCACCCCCGAATACTACCGCTGGGAACAGTGGCTATTCATCAAGCTCTGGGAGAAAGGACTGGTTTACCAGAAACTCAGTACCGTCAACTGGGACCCGGTGGATCAGACAGTCCTCGCCAATGAACAGGTGGTGGATGGATGTGGCTGGCGCTCCGGGGCCCCCGTCGAGCGGCGCGAAATTGTGCAGTATTTTCTGCGCATTACCGCTTATGCTGAAGAATTATTGGAAGGTCTGGATACCCTGGTGGGAGGCTGGCCGGAGCAGGTGCTGACCATGCAACGCAACTGGATTGGCCGTTCCGAAGGCGCGGAAATCCATTTTCCCCTGTGCAGCGGAGAAGGTGTCATCAAGGTCTTTACGACCCGCCCCGACACCCTGATGGGTGCGACCTATCTGGCCGTAGCGCCAGAACATCCACTCGCCGTACAGGCGGCGGAACAAAACAGGGAGCTGGCCGAATTTCTGGAACGCTGCCGTCACGGTTCAGTTTCAGAAGCGAGCATCGAAACCCAGGAGAAGGAAGGCCATCCCCTCGGCATCCAGGTCCAACATCCTTTAACGGGTGCTGAACTGCCGGTCTGGGCCGCCAACTTTGTGTTGATGGGTTACGGCGAAGGCGCGGTAATGAGCGTCCCGGCCCATGACCAACGCGACTTCGAGTTTGCCCGCAAATATCATCTGCCGATTCAGGTCGTCCTTGCCGCAGACAACACCGTGCCAGCCGCTGATGCCATGACGGAAGCCTACACTGGCGCAGGCATCCTGGTACATTCGGGTCCATTTGATGGACTGGACAATGAACAGGCCAAAAGCCGCATTACCCAGGCGGTCAGCGAAAAGGGACTGGGGCAGAAAACCGTCAATTATCGCCTGCGCGACTGGGGCATTTCCCGGCAACGCTACTGGGGAACGCCCATCCCCATGATTCATTGCAAACATTGCGGGGTTGTGCCGGTTCCTGAAGAGGACTTGCCGGTGCGCTTGCCGACCCATTATCAGCTCAAGGATCCCCGTTCGCCCTTGCTGGATGACCCGGAATTTCTGAATGTACCCTGCCCGCGTTGTGCAGCTCCGGCGCGCCGGGAAACCGACACCATGGATACTTTCGTGGAAAGCTCCTGGTATTACGCCCGCTTTGCCTGTCCGGATGCGCAAAACATGCTCGATGAACGGGCGGCCCAATGGTTACCGGTGGACCAATACGTGGGCGGCGTCGAACATGCCGTGCTGCATTTGCTTTATGCCCGTTTTTTTAATCGCCTGCTGCGGGATGTGGGGTTACTGCCCGCCGACAAGGTCCACGATGAACCGTTCCGGCAATTGCTCACCCAGGGCATGGTCTTGAAAGACGGCAGCAAAATGAGTAAGTCCAAGGGCAATACTGTGGATCCCCAGGGACTCATTGATCGCTATGGAGCGGATACCGCGCGTCTTTTCATTTTATTCGCGGCCCCTCCCGAACAGCATCTGGAATGGTCCGATGCAGCGGTCGAGGGCGCCCATCGTTTCCTCAGCCGCATCTGGCGCCTGGTCCATGAATATGGGGCCGCTACCCTGCCCATACCAGCGGAATTGTCGACAGAGGCAAGAGATTTGCGCCGGGCGGTGCACCAGTGCATCGAACGGGTCAGCCGCAACATGGAAGGCCGGTATCATTTCAACGTGGCCATTGCCGCCATCATGGAACTGAGCAACAGCCTCATGAAAATCACTCCCGAGGCCAGCGCTGACCTGCGCGCGGTTCTGGGAGAGGGATTGCGCGCCATCGTCCTGATGCTTTCGCCTTTTACCCCTCACCTGACCGAAATACTCTGGGAAGCTCTGGGTCAGAAAATTCCTCTTCTCCAGACTGGCTGGCCTGAAGCCGACCCCGAAGCATTGCAATCGGATACCCTGACCCTGGTCATCCAGGTCAACGGCAAGCTACGGGAACGTATGGATTTTCCTGTCGGGGCAGATAATGACAGCATCGAAAAAGCCGTACTGAGCAGCCCCGCCATGCAGCGCCATCTGGAAGGAAAAACCGTGCGCAAGGTCATCGTGGTGCCGGGCCGTCTGGTGAATCTGGTGCTGGGATGAGCTGGCTGCACCAGCGCTGGGCTTACTGGCTCATCAGCCTGCTCTTTCTCGCCTTGGCGGGTTGCGGGTTTCATCTGCAGACGGGAGCGAGCATTCCACCCAGCCTGCAGGGCATGCGTGTTTCCGGTATCGGCCCCAGTGGCGGCGCTCTGGCTCAAGTCGTGCATCGGGAATTACAAAAAAACGGTAACATCGCCAGCAGCAACGGCCCGCTCCTGCTGATTGACAATGCCTATGTCTCCCAGCGCATCATCAGCATCAGCCCCAGCAGCGGGGCGGCCCTAGAATTTCTGGATACCCTGCATGCGCAATTCTACGTGATCAATCAGCAGAAAAAAGTGCTGCTGCCTGCCCAATCCCTGCTGGTGGAAAACAGCTTCAGTTATAACAGCGGGAACCCCCTGGCTACCAATGAACAACAAATCCGTGTTGAACGCTTATTGATGGATCAGGGTGCCCGGCAGATCCTTCGGCGGGTACTGAACAGTCCGGCCGTCCGCCAGCCCCGGGACTGAAGATGCGTCTCAAGCCGGGACAGTGGTCGGCGCATCTACAGGGTAAGCTGGCGGCGGTTTACGGGCTGTTTTCTGATGAGCCGCTCCTGCTGCAGGAGGCCGAAGACGCTTTATGCGAGGCGGCGGCTGTTCAGGGATTTGCCCAGCGCCAGCGCCTGAATCATTCCGCCGCACCCTGGGAAGCCCTTCGGGATGAACGGGATGCCGGCTCACTATTTGCTGAACCACGGCTGCTGCTCCTGCGCCTGGACAGCACCAAAATCCCCAAGGAGGGGATCGGCGCCCTGCAATACTGGCTGGCTTCGCCTGCCCCTGACGCCCTGCTCGTGCTCAGTGGTCCACGCCCCGATGCCAACACCCAGAAAACCGCCTGGTTCAAGGCCCTGGAAAGTCAGGGACAGACCCTGTTGTTGTATCGCCCGGAAGGAGCAGAGTGGATCCGCTGGATTGAGCAACGCCTTGCCCTGCAAAAAATCTCCGCCGATCGCGACGCCATCCAGTTGCTGGCCGACCTCGGTGCCGGCAATCTCAGCGCCTGCCATCAGGCTATTTTGCGTCTGCAACAAATTCATCCCGGCCAGACCATCGATGCCCGGGCCATTCGCCATGTGCTGGCTGATAGTAGCCAGTTCACGATTTATGATCTGGCTGACGCCAGCCTCCGCGCCGAAGCGCCACAGATTCTGCGTATTATCGACCGTCTGCGCAGTGGCGACGGAGAACCCGCCCTCTGCCTCTGGGCATTGCACAAAGACTTGCGCATTCTCGCTGAGTTGCGCGGTGGACATATGAACACCGAACAGTTTTTTCGCCAGAACCGGATTTTTCCCCCGCGTCAGGCCTGGTTGCGCCATGCGGCCAAGCGCTTGAGCGGCGCGTCACTGCTGGCCGGCATCCGCGAATGCCTCGACATTGACGCGCGCATCAAGGGTCAGGATCCCACGCCCATCTGGCCGGCATTAACCGATTTATGCCTGCGAATTGCCGGAAGCGCCGCAGATCGGCACAATAGAGAGAATATCCGCGCGAACTGATCCCCACGCTACGACCTAGTAGCGCCGAAATGGATCTTCGCTGTTCTCATGTCCGCCAGACAGTGGACACCGTAGAGGAGAATGAATCATGGAATTACACCAGGAAATGGAAAAAATCGGTGAACGGGCGCGCATAGCCCAACGTCGCCTGCAAAGTGCAGACAGCGCCGCCAAGGACCAGGCCCTGCGCCTGATGGCGGAGTTCTTGCGCCGCGATGCCGATAATTTGCAGCGCGCCAACCGCAAGGATTTACGTAGCGCCGAGGAGGCCGGTAAAGATTCCGCCTTTATTGATCGTTTGCGCCTGGACGATGCGCGCATCGAAGGAATGGCCCAGGGCCTTGAAGAGATTGCGGCACTTCCTGACCCGGTGGGGGAGATCACGGATTTGCGCTATCGGCCCAGCGGTATCCAGGTGGGTCACATGCGCGCCCCTCTGGGCGTGATTGCCATGATTTACGAGTCCCGCCCCAATGTTACGGCAGATGCCGCCGGACTTTGCGTCAAGTCGGGAAACGCCGTCATCCTGCGCGGCGGATCCGAGTCCCTGCACAGTAACATGGCCATTGCCGAGCGCCTGCGAGCAGCGCTGGGCAAGGCCGGTTTACCCCTGGATCTGGTGCAGTACGTCAATACCGCTGATCGCGAGGCAGTCGGCATGCTGATCAGCATGGATAAGCATGTGGACGTAGTCATTCCGCGCGGCGGGAAAAGTCTGGTATCCCGCATCAAATCCGATGCCACCGTACCGGTCATCATGCATCTGGATGGTAACTGTCATGTGTATGTAGATGCCGAAGCCGATGCCCGGAAAGCCCAGAAAGTGGTGGTCAACGCCAAAACTCAACGCCTGGGCACCTGCAATACGACCGAAAGCCTGCTGATCCATCAAAGCCGCATGGATGACTTGCTACTGCCCATTGTTCAGGCCCTGCAGGAAAAAGGCATTGAAGTGCGCGCCTGTGAGCGCAGTCTGCCCATGCTGCCCGGCGCCGTGGCCGCCAGTGAGGAAGACTACGCCACGGAATATTTAGCCCCTATCATTTCGCTCAAAATTGTGGACGATCTCGATGCGGCTATCGCCCACATCAATCACTACGGTTCGCAACATACTGAATCCATCCTGACGGAAAACTATACTCATGCCCGCCGTTTCCTGCGGGAAGTCGATGCCAGCTCGGTGATGGTCAATGCCTCCACCCGCTTCGCCGATGGTTTTGAATACGGTCTGGGCGCGGAAATCGGCATTTCCACCAACCGCTTGCATGTCCGTGGCCCGGTTGGCCTGGAAGGACTGACCCTGCAAAAATGGATTGTTCTGGGAGATGGCCATATCCGCGCCTGAAGCCCCCACTGCGGCACTGCAACAGCTGCTGGAGAAGCTGGGTCATAGTCCGTCTGTGGCTGCTGCCACGCTGACTGAACCTCACGCCCTGCTGCAGGAAGCCCGCTATTGGGGTATTCCCCTGCGCCGGTCTGGTGATAGCCTCTCTCTGGAGTATCCCCACGCGCCTCTCAGTGCTACGGAAATTGCGTATGGTACGGGTATTCCCGAAAGCCGCATCCGGGTTCTGCCAGCCTGTGCGTCGACCAATACGGAATTACTCGACAACCCGGGCGACCCGGGTATTTGTCTGGCGGAAAGCCAGTGGGCCGGACGGGGACGCAGAGCCCGGCACTGGTCTTCGCCATTCGGCCTGCACCTGGCCATGAGCATGGCCTGGTCACAAAACACTCGGATCAATCCCGCCCTGACCCTGGTCGCCGGCCTCGGCGTATTTCAGGTACTGAAAAATAGCGTCAAGGGGCTCTGGATCAAATGGCCCAATGATATTTGGGTCAAGGACCGCAAGCTGGGCGGTATATTGCTGGAAACCCGACGCCTCACCCAGCAACCCCTGCCCCATGAAACCAAGTTCCGTGCATCACCACCCCATGGGGCCAATCTGCTGGTGCTGGGACTGGGATTGAATGTACACCACGACACCTCCCTGCCGGATAGCGCCGTGAGCCTGGCACAACTCCATGTCCACCTGTCGCGCAGCCAACTGGCGGGTCAGATTCTGCAGCGCTGGCAGGCAGATTTTGCCCGCTTTGACCGCGATGGCCTGCAAGCCTTTCTGCCCCTCTGGCATGATGCGGCTGCTCCCATGATGGGTCAGATTGTCCAGATCAGTGATATCGATAGATATTATCCCGCTCTGGTCAGAGGCATCGGCACAGATGGGCGTCTACACGTTCAGGAAACGGGCAAGGCTCCGGTCTGGCTCAGTGCTGGCGAAGTCAGCTTGCGGCCGATCGCCTCTTGATGATGTCAGCATGATCTTGATCGCCGTGGGCAACACCCGAACCCTGCTGGCTTACAGCGAGGATGGACTGCACTTTCAAAGCATCAGTGTAGCCACTGCCTTGCATCCAACCCATATTTTACAGCTGTGGGAACAAACCCGACCGTTGTTGGAAGATGAAGATTTTGCCCTGGGTGGGGTTGTCCCCGAAGCCATGCAGCGCTGGCGAGAAACATTACCCCCTGGTCGCCTGCGCGAGCCCGAGCTGGCCGTATTCCAGCAGCGTATTCCCAACAGCTATGTACCCGCTGAGAGTCTGGGTTTTGACCGGCGCTGCTGTCTGCTGGCAACAGCCCGTGATTTCCCGACGCAAAGCAGCATCGTCATCGACATGGGCACCGCCATTACTATTGATTTATGGGCTGATGGGCGCTTCCAGGGTGGCAGAATCCTGCCGGGAATCACGATGAGCATACATGCCCTCTATCTGGGTACGGCTTTGCTGCCTGACCTGGAGCTGCCCATGACCGTAGCCGACACGGGGAATACCACCGCTGCGGCGATCCAATCCGGCGTATGGCATATGTTTACCGATGCCTTGCTGGGTGCCATTCAGCAATTTCAGGGCTTGTTTCCAGATGCACAGGTTTTGCTGACTGGCGGGGACGCGCCCCTATGGCAAGCCCGGATTCCCGGCAGTCACTATATACCGGATCTGCTCCTGCGGGGATTTTATGGGTGGTTACAAAGCTCTTCATGACCCGAAAATAATGTTCAGCCACTTGGCAGCCATGCGCTACCAGCATCTCCATTTTCCTCTTGGCGTTTATCGCTCCCCCATGTAGGCTACTCCCATGACTCAGCCCTTCCAGCGCGTTCTGCTCGTCAGCAAATACCGTGATCCTTCGGTGCTACCGGGGTTACGGAAATTGCGCGACTTTATTCAATCCCTGGGCTTTGAAGTTTTCATCGAAACCCAATGTTCCCATGAGATCAATGACGACCTGGGTCTGCAGCGCTTAGCCTTTGCGGAAACCCGGCCAGAAACTGATCTGGTCATCGCTATCGGTGGTGATGGGACACTCCTGGGTACCGCCAGAAATACTGCCAGCAATGGTGTAGCCATTCTCGGGATCAACCAGGGTCGTCTCGGTTTTCTGGCAGACCTTTCCATTGATCAGATGGAAACAGCACTACCCCCCATTCTGGAAGGTCACTACTTGCAGGATAAACGTCGGGTATTGCATGCAGAATTATGGCGTGACCATTCACAAATCCACAGCGGCCTGGCCATCAACGAAATTTTCATTCACAAGGGCTGTGGCGAAAGCATGATCGAAATGGGCGTTCACATGGATGGCCGTTTTGTGTATACCCAGCGCGCAGATGGCGTCATCATCGCCACCCCTACCGGTTCTACGGCTTACGCTCTGTCTGCCGGTGGACCGATTCTGTCCCCTGGCCTGGAAGCCTTGTTGCTGGTTCCCATCTGTCCCCACACGCTTACCGCACGGCCCCTCGTGGTTGCTGACAGCGTACAGATTCGGGTGCGTCTGACGGCTTGCCGTCAACCTGCAGCACTCAGCCTGGACAGTCATAACAGCGTCCCCCTGACGGCGGGCGATGAGATTCTCATTCGCCGCGCCCCCTGTACGGCCCACTTTATTCATCCCGAAGAAAAAAACTTCTTCCAGATACTCCGCGAAAAATTGCACTGGGCCGAATCTCCGGGAGAAGATTGAATGTTGCTCAGTTTGCAGGTGCGCAATTTTGCCCTGATTGACAGCGTCAGCATAGATCTGGACCCCGGCCTGACCGTGCTGACCGGAGAAACCGGGGCGGGTAAATCCCTGCTGGTCGATGCCATCGCCCTGCTGCTCGGTGACAAAGGCCACGCAGACAGTATCCGCCACGGCGCCGAACAGGCCGAAATCAGTGCAGAATATGCTCTGGATCCTGAGCATGAAGCCCGCCACTGGTTGCGTGAACAGGATATGGACAGCGCTGAGGGCATCTGTGTGCTACGCCGGATCATCCAACGCAATGGTCGCAGCCGCGCCTTCATCAACGGTAGCAGCGTCACTCTCACTCAGCTTCGGGAATTAGGTGAACATCTGATCGAGTTGCTGGGTCAACATGAACACCAGAAACTGCTCCATCCAGACCGGCAACTGGCGCTTCTGGACCGCTTTGCCGGATCCACAGAAATCCTCGATCAGGTGGCCGACAGCCATCAGCAGTGGCGGCAACAAGCCCGGCGCTGTGAAGATTTGCGCACGCAGCAAACCCATCAGAACGAGCAGGCCGACTGGCAACGCTTTCAATTGCAGGAGCTGGAAGCCGCAGCACTGCAGGAAGAAGAATGGGACAGCCTGCGCAGTGAAGAGCAACGGCTCGGCGCGTTCGAAAAGCTGCGCGAACATGTGCATGCCGCCCTGGATCGCCTGGAAGGTGAGGACTGCCCGGCCAGCCGGGCACTGGCAGAGGCCCAGCGGCATCTCAGCGTGGCCAGCCAGCATGATCAGCACTTGCAGGAAAACGCCGAATTATTGAATGGCGCCCTGATTCAGACCGAAGAAAGTATCGCCAGCCTGCACGCCTATCTCGCCGATCTGGAAGCGGATCCGGAAAGGCTGGAAAGCATTGCTCGCCGCCTGCAACAACTGCAGGATCTGCAGCGCAAGTATCATTGCGATCTGGCAGGTCTGATCGACAAACGCAACACCCTGCGCCAGGAACTACAGGGCAGCGAAGACTTGGAGAGTCAGCTGCGCAGTGCCGAAGAGGCGCTGCTGCAGGCCAAAACCGCTTATATCGCGCACAGTTGCGCACTCAGCACAGCCCGGCAAGCCCAACAGCAGGCTCTGGCAGCAGCAGTGGCCGAGCAGATCCGGCAACTGGGGATGCCCCACGCCGAAGTGGAATTACGTCTGCAGAGTCATCCCGAAGATGAAAAAATCTGGCGAAGTCATGGCTGGGATCAGGCCGAAATCTGGATTACCGCCAATCCCGGGCATCCGCCCCAACCCTTGGCTAAAGTGGCTTCCGGGGGGGAACTGTCGCGCATCAGCCTGGCCTTGCAGGTCATTCTCGCAGCACCCGAGCGCATGGATACCCTGATTTTTGATGAAGTGGACGTGGGTATTGGCGGAGCGGTGGCCGAACGGGTAGGTCGCCTGCTGCGTCGCCTCGGCACCCGGCAGCAGGTCCTCTGTGTCACCCATCTGGCCCAGGTCGCGGCCCAGGGCCACCAGCACCTGCATATCGAAAAACAGATTATCGATGGACAGACCCTCAGCAATATCCAGCGCCTGCCAGAGAGCGAGCGTCAGCTGGAAGTTGCCCGCATGCTGGGCGGTATTGATCTCAATGCCGCTGTACACGAAGCAGCGGCGACACTGTTGGCCAATGTAGAAGACTGATGCCCAGACACAGTCGGGCGCTGTGCTCCAACTCAACTCTGTAGCCAATCTTCTACACTAGGCCAGAATACCAGGGTCGCATACACTGCGAGACAAGCGGTGGCGAAAAGTGTCAGGGTGTTACAGGGCGGAGTGAATGGCAGCGGACTACATGGAAAATTTCGGGACAGAAAGGGACCATTTGGATTCCCGGAGCAAAGCGCCAGATAAAACCATTTCGATTCCCCGACGGGTGCTGCTTTTTGCCATTCTCATCCTTCTCCTGGTCGTAGGCGTCGTGTTGGTCGCTGTCAAGGCTATCCATACCTTGGGTGACAGCAGCAATACCCTGGTTACCGTCGGACTACCGCTACAAAAACAATTACTGGAAATGCATGGGCAACAGCGCCAAGCCGAATTTTATCAGGATCTGGCGCGAATACTTCCCCATGCCGGCTATAAAAAAACCTTTACCCGGCTCATTGCCCGCGAACAAGCCAGCTTGCGGACCATTCAGACCAGTGCGGCAGCATTTCCGGCCCTGACCAGCGCACTGGAACAACTACAAAACAGTTTAAGCAATTACGCTCAGACGGCCCAGACAACTGCTGACCCCAAAGATCCGGCAACCACCCAGATCGCCAAGAGCAAAACATTAGTGGAGAGTAGTTTTCAACAGGTGCATCTGGCCATGCAGCATTTGCTTCTGCTGCAGGGAAACGCAGCGGAAACCGCACGCACCCAGGCCGTTGAACTGCTCTATGCTCTGGTGGCGATGACTGCACTGCTCAGCTTATTGATTCCCTGGCGGGTGGCCACCGCACTAACACGCCCACTTCGGGACTTTCGTCTGGCTCTGGAAGACATCGGTGCCGGCAAGTTTACCCATGTGGCCAGTGATGGCCCCCAGGAATTACGGGATCTTGCCCGCAGCATCGAAAGCATGCAGTCTCGGCTGCGCGAAGAAGAACGCCTGCGCCATGAATTTCTCAGCCAGGTTTCCCATGAGCTGAAAACCCCTCTGGCCTCTGCCCGCTCCGGCAGTGAACTGCTACTCAGCGAACGTATTGGTCCCCTGCTGCCACGACAGCGCGAAGTCCTCGAAATTGTCGTGCGACAGGTCAAGGAATTATACGCGGCCATCCAGGAAATGCTCGATATGCACGCCCTGCAGGCACAGTCTCTGGATTTTTCACCGCAAATGGTATCTGTGCCCGAAATTCTCGATGACCTGCACAAGCGCCTGCAGCCATTGACTGAAAAAAAGCAACAAGCTCTCTCCTGCAGTAGCAGTCACGACGCGCTGAAAGTATATGCGGACCCGCAACGTCTGCGGCAAATTCTCGGAAACCTCGTCAGTAATGCCCATAAATATAGTCCTGCCGGCGGAAAAATCAGTGTCCATGCCAGCAGCGAAGCGCAGGGAGTGTTGTTCCGGGTGGAAGATGAAGGCCCGGGCATTCCCGAAGAATTGCTGGGGAGAGTATTTGAACGTTTTTATCAGGTGCCGGTCCGAAACAGTCTCCCCAGGGGAACCGGACTGGGGTTAGCCATCACCCGCGAACTGGTAGCCGCCCAGAACGGGTGGATCCGGATTCAGAATCGTCCACTGGGAGGCCTCCAGGCCGAAATCTGGTTACCGTCATCTCCACAGAAGGCCAAACTCTGATGCACCGAAATCACCGTTCTATTCCTTGGTGGGCAGGACTCAGTAGTCTATTGTTCCTGAGTGCCTGCGCTACCATTCAAACGCCAGCGCCACCACACAAGTCCCCGCAAATAGACCTGAGCGCGCTCTCCAGACCCGATCTGCTGCTCGCCCTTCACCATTGCGGAATAGCCAATTCACTGGCCTGCACCCATATTCATCTCGCCCTGGCAAACAGTTATTTGAACAGCAGCTCTCTCAACAAAACCACTTTGGATAATGCGGATCGGGAACTGGATCTGGCAGCTCAAAATCAGAAACTAGCTCTCCAGACCCGCTCTTTGCGGCGTGTTGTCCGCGCACTTCTGGAAAACCAGATTCTGCTGCAGCAATATAAGTCTCGCCTTCAACAAAGCCAGTTGCAAACCCAAACAGCCCTGAAAGAGGCGCATACTGCTGAAACACGTTTGCACCAACTGGAAAGTCTGCTCCAGCACCATGCGGAAAAAACGCTGAAAACGCCTGACCACCGGGTGCCTTGAGATGTCGAAAACCATGCCAACCATTCTCATCATCGACGACGATCCGGACTTTTTACGGCTACTGGGTTTGTGGCTGGAAAGTGAGGATTATCGCGTGCTGAGCAGCCAGCATCCCGTGCAAGGATTGGAAATACTTCATCGGGAAAATATAGATGTGCTGATTACTGATTTGCGCATGCCGGTCATGGATGGCATGGCTGTCCTGGAAACCGTTCAGGCCCGCGACTCTGATTTACCCGTCATCCTGCTGACTGCCCATGGCAGCATTCCCAATGCTGTAGAAGCCATGCGCGCCCAAGCCTTCGGGTATCTCAGCAAACCTTTCAGCAATGAAGAATTGCAAACGCTGTGTACTGCAGCTCTGGCGCAACGCCATGCCAGTCGCGAGCTGGGCAAATTGCGGGCGGATCTGCGCGCTCAAGCCGGGCAGAGTATTCTCCACCGTAGCCCGATCATGGCCAGTCTGGTCGATGAAATTTCGCGCATAGCCTCTTCCTCAGCCAGTGTATTTCTTTCTGGAGAAAGCGGCTCCGGGAAAGAGCGGGTCGCCCGCGCCATTCACGAAGCCAGCGCCCGTCACGAGCAGCCCTTTATCGCCGTTAATTGTGGAGCCATTCCTGCCGAATTGGCTGAAAGTGAACTATTCGGCCATGTCAAAGGTGCTTTTACTGGAGCCACCCAGGACCATGCCGGCCTGCTTCGCAGCGCTGACCGAGGGACTTTGTTTCTTGATGAAATCGGTGATCTGCCCTTGGCGCTTCAGGTCAAATTGCTGCGGGTGCTGCAGGAAGGGACCCTGCGGCCGGTTGGAGCCAGAAGTGAATTATCCGTGGATTTACGCATTATCAGCGCCACGCATCACGATATTCATGCCCTCACGGCCAGCGGCGCCTTCCGTGAAGACCTGTATTACCGCCTGCACGTCATCCCTCTGCGGGTACCCAGTCTCAGCGAACGACCCGAAGATATCCTGCTTCTGGCCCAACATTTTCTGGATCGGGAAAGTCAGCGCCTGGATCGCAACATACGAGGCTTCAGCCCCGACGCCATGGATAAACTGATGCAAAGACCTTGGCCCGGGAATGTGCGGGAGCTCGAAAATGCCGTCAGCTTTGCCGCCGCCGTCACCGAAAAGGGCTGGGTCGCCGGTGAAGCCATTCCCGATGCCGGAAGGCAAGGCGGATTCAGCGCATTCCCCCCTTTACAGGATGCCAAAACAGCCTTTGAACGGGTGTATCTGGAAAACCTGCTGCGTGCCACCGACGGCAATATTTCCCGTGCAGCGCGCATTGCCGGCAGGCATCGCACCGATCTCTACAAACTCATGCGCAAACATGGCCTGGCTCCGCAACTCTTTAAATGCCCGGAAATACGTGATGATCAGCCTTGAGTGGCATCCCGTTTCAACCATTTTTTGTTATGCTACAAGAGATCTTTTCATCATGGTTTACTTATGACGCTACCCGTACCGGTTACGCCAAAACCGCGTTTTCAACATTGGCATTTACGGCGCTGGTTTGCCCAAGGGCTGCTCATCTCCCTGCCCATCGGCCTGACCATTTATGTGGTCTTGTGGATTGGCGGCTGGCTGAACAATCTCTTTGAAGCGCCTATCAGGGCGGTGTTTGGTATCGACATTCCCGGCCTGGGACTGGTATTGACCTTACTGACGATCCTGGGAGTCGGATTTCTCGCTTCCCATGTCCTGACTGCCTGGATTTTTGAATGGCTGAACAAGGCATTGGCGCGGATCCCGGTGTTGCACAGCCTTTACAGCACGATCCAGGAAACTGTGGGCTTACTGTTCGGCGGTGCCGACCGGGGCTTTCGCAGCGCGGTTCTAGTGCGCCAGGGTGGCGATATGGGCTATATCATCGGGCTGGTTACCCGCGACAGCCTGCAAGAGCTGCCCCATCTTCCTGAAGATTGCGTGGCGGTTTTCATTCCCATGAGCTACGGCGTCGGTGGCTTCACCTGCCTGATCCCCCGCGAAAAAATCATTCCACTGCCGGACATGACCCCGCAACAGGCTTTACGCTTTGCCATGGCTGGCGGAGTGGGGGGTGGAAAAATTTCTCGGGAGAAGCCCGAAAACATTACCACTCCGGAAATCCCGGAATCTGGTGCAGACGGGCTTTCATAAATTCACTCAAGAACTCCTGTCGCTTTGCGGCAAACGGGTGGTCTTGGTTATACTCGCCTCATTCATAAAGGAGATGAACCATGGCTGAAGTCCGTAAAGCAGTGTTCCCCGTGGCTGGATTAGGTACCCGTTTTTTGCCTGCCACCAAAGCCAGCGCCAAGGAAATGATGCCGGTTGTGGATAAGCCACTCATTCAGTACGCCGTCGAAGAAGCCATTGCGGCCGGCTGCGATCAGCTGATTTTCATCAGTGGTCGCGGCAAACGCGCCATTGAAGATCATTTTGACGTCTCTTACGAACTGGAAAACGAACTGGAAAAACGCGGCAAGAAAGCACTCCTGGAACAAGTGCAAAGTATTTTGCCCCGCCATGTCAGCACCATTTTTTTACGTCAGCCCTATCCCCTGGGTCTTGGTCATGCGGTGCTGATGGCCAAACCGGTGGTAGGTGATGAACCCTTTGCCGTACTACTGGCCGACGATCTCATGCTCGGAGAACCGCCCGTACTGGCACAGATGGTCGAACAACACCATCGTTATCAGGCCGGGATTCTGGGCGTCGAAGAAATCCCCCGTGAACACTCCACCCGCTACGGCGTAGTGGATGCCCGCCCCTGGGACGAACGGATTTTTCAGGTCAGCAGCATTGTCGAAAAGCCGAAACCAGAGAAAGCGCCTTCCAATCTGGGCGTCGTGGGTCGCTATATTCTCCCGGCGCGTCTCTTTCATTTTCTTGAAAAAACCCAAAAAGGCGCCGGGGGCGAGATCCAGCTGACGGACGCCATAGCTCATCTCCTCAACGAACGTCAGGTGCTGGCCTACCGTTTTGCCGGCGAGCGCTTTGATTGTGGCGACAAATTGGGTTATCTCAAGGCGACCATCGCTTTTGGCAAACGGCATGCCGAAGTCGGTGCCGAATTTACTGAATACATGAACGATCTCTGTCATAGCCAATGCAAAGACGTCGAGGCTGGCAATGCAGCGTAAGGGGATTCTCCTTGCCGGGGGTTCCGGCACCCGGCTGTATCCCCTCACTCAGGCGGTCAGTAAACAGTTGATGCCGGTGTATGACAAGCCGTTGATTTATTATCCACTGGCTACGCTGATGCTGGCCGGCATCCGCGAAATCCAGATTATTTCCACTCCGAATGACCTGCCACGTTTTCAGCAGCTCCTCGGGGATGGTCAGCAGTGGGGCCTGGATTTCTGCTATGCCGAACAGGCGCGGCCGGATGGGCTTGCTCAGGCCCTGCTCATCGCCGAAGCGTTTCTGGCGGAGAGTCCTTCGGCGCTGGTTCTCGGCGATAACGTCTTTTATGGTCATGATCTCAGCGAGTCCTTGCAGTTATGCAATCAGTCTGAAGATGGAGCAACAATTTTTGCCTACCACGTCGCCAACCCGAAAGCTTATGGTGTGGTGGAGTTTGATCGTCAGGGCATTGCCATTGGTCTGGAAGAAAAGCCGGCCAAACCGCGCTCTTCTTACGCTGTAACCGGGCTGTATTTTTATGATGCCGATGGTAGTCGCATGGCTCGGGAAATTCGCCCTTCGGCACGCGGAGAACTGGAAATCACTGACCTCAATCGTCTGTATCTCGAACAAAAGCGCCTGCATGTGGAAGTCTTGGGACGAGGCACAGCGTGGCTGGACACGGGCACCCATGCTGATCTGCTCAATGCCGGGCAGTTCATTCGCACCCTGGAAGAGCGTCAGGGTCTGAAAGTCGCCTGCCCCGAAGAAATCGCCTATCGTATGGGTTATATTGACGCAGAAGCGCTAAGCCGCCTGGCTGAACCCCTGAAAAAAAGTGGTTACGGTGAATATCTGTTGCGCCTTCTCGAAGAAGGAAAGCTGTTTTGAAAATTGAAAAATTACGCATTCCCGAAGTGTTACTCATCACCCCCAAGGTATTTGGGGACAGTCGAGGATTCTTCATGGAAAGCTGGAACCAGCGGCAGTTTGCCGAGGCCGGATTGCAGCTCGATTTTGTGCAGGACAACCACAGTCGCTCTCAACAAGGGGTACTGCGCGGCCTGCACTACCAGATTCACCAGCCCCAGGGGAAACTGGTGCGAGTGGTTTCCGGTGCCGTTTTTGATGTGGCCGTTGATTTACGCCGCTCATCCCCCACTTTCGGGCAGTGGGTCGGCGCCACCCTTTCTGCCGAAAATCACCAGATGCTCTGGGTACCTCCAGGCTTTGCCCACGGCTTTTACGTCCAGAGCGACATGGCCGATTTTCTCTATAAAACCACCGAATTTTATGCTCCGGAAGCCGAACGCTGCATCATCTGGAATGATCCTGATATCGCTGTAGCCTGGCCGATGGCGGCAGGCTCCATGCCGCAGTTGGCCGCCAAAGATGCCGCCGGTTGTGCTTTCAACAAGGCAGACACCTACTCGTGACCCCTTCATTGTCTGCGCAAAGAGCGGTATCATCGCCCACTTTCCCGAGGAGCAGCGGTATCCATGATCATCATTGACGGGGTAACCGAAAGCGGGGGTAAGTTCCGTCCCTCGGCCTGGGCAGAAATGCTTATTGAGGGCGTGGGCCTTGCCCATTTCGGTGCCGATCACAAAATTCATTATCTGCCTCTGATTGAGCCCGCCAACATCAATGGCAATGCGGCCATCATCATGGATGAAAGCCTGGAAGAGATTCGTCCCGAAGCCTTCGCGGAAATCATGCGCTTTGCCGCAGAAAATCGCTTGCAGGTCCGTCACGAGGAGGGCAGCATCAGCGACCGACAAAAAAGCCCTGGCCGGCGCCGAGCGCGTCCGGCGCAGCGGCGTCCTTTCTGATGACCAGACGCCCCGAAAAATCCAGTCAGATCCGTTTTGCCTGGGCGCTGGTAGCGGTCATCGTCATTTATGGCCTATTCGCCGTTATTCTCAGTGTGCATGTCATCGATCAGCAGAGCAGCGCCCGCACAGACCTCTATGCCGCTCTGGAAACGCTCGATCAGTTGCACCAGGAAGCCATGGCTTCGGCCAGTTCAGCAGATGTCCGCAGCGCCATCACCAGGGCCTGGCAGGATCATCGCGCTTTTGCCGCAGGATCCTCGCAACAGGCCCGTTTGATTGCTGACCAGCTCATCACCCGCCTGAATCAGGAATATCCCCACCCTGCCTGCGGACAAAAACGTCCTGCTTTTGTTGCCCCTGAAGAACTCCCCAAACAGCGGGCCTGTATGGTGGTCGTAGGTATCAAAAATAATCAGGTCCGGGTGACAGGGTATGACACCCAGGGGATGGCCATGGATAACTTTTATGAATTCTTGTACGCGCCAACGGGACGTTCTGACTGAATTAACGGGCTTATTAAACAAGGGAGAAGTTGCATGCAGCGGGTACTGCTTTTCGGAGCTAACGGTCAGGTCGGCTGGGAGCTACAGCGCCAGCTTCCCGAATCTGCCGAGCTGCTGGCTCTGTCGCGCAGCCAGGCGGATATCAGCAACCAGGAACAGGTCTCCAGGATAGCCGCCGCATTTCATCCCGATCTGATCATCAACGCTGCTGCCTACACGGCGGTGGATCTGGCCGAATCTGAGTCGGAAAAAGCCTACGCCATCAATCGTGATGGAGCCGCCCATTGCGCCGCAGCGGCTGCAGAACAGGACGCTCGACTCATTCACCTGTCCACCGACTTCGTCTTTGACGGCAACCGGCCTACCCCCTACCCTACCGATAGTCTGCGCCGACCATTGGGGATTTACGGGGCCAGCAAGGCGGCTGGTGAGGTCGAAGTAGAACGTATCCTGGGCAATAAAGTGCTGATTCTCAGAACTGCCTGGGTGTATAGCGCACACGGTAAAAACTTTGTGAAAACCATGCTACGGCTGATGAAGGAAAAAGAGAGCCTGGGCGTGGTGGGAGACCAACTGGGCAGTCCGACCTGGGCGGCAGGACTGGCCGCAGCCATTTGGCGGGCAGCCGAACAACCTGAATTCCACGGCATCCAGCACTGGACGGACGGAGGAGTCGCTTCCTGGTATGACTTTGCTGTCGCTATCCAGGAAGAAGCCCTGACTCTGGGCCTGCTTCCCCGCAGCATTCCCATTCAGATGATTGCCAGCAGCAGTTATCCCACCCCTGCTCGTCGTCCCGCTTGTGCAGTATTGGATAAAAGTGTCAGCTATGCCGCCTTGGGCGCCGCGCTCCACTGGCGACAGGCCCTTCGCCAGATGCTGGCCGACAAAGATTCAGAATAAAGACAGGAGATCCCACCCCCATGAGCACCACATCCATTGCCGAAAAGCGCTTGCTGGTCACCGGTGCCGCCGGCTTCATCGGCAGCAATTTCTGTCATCACTGGCTGGCCACGCACCCCCAGGGGACACTGATCGCCTTCGATGCCCTCACCTATGCCGGCAATCGCCATAATCTGGAGGGACTGGAAAAGCACCCCGGTTTTCATTTTGTGCATGGCGATATCAATGACGCCATGATGCTAGAAAACAGCCTGCGCAGCCATGCCATTAACGTCATCGTGCATTTTGCGGCAGAAAGTCATGTGGATCGCTCCATTCATGATCCCGACGCCTTTATTCAGACCAATATCGTCGGCACCCATACCCTGCTCAAGGTCGCCAAAGCCCTCTGGCTGGACGACCCGGACGGCCCTGTCCCCCATCGCTTTCATCACATTTCCACCGACGAGGTGTATGGCACCCTCGCCCCCCAGGATCCGCCTTTCCGCGAAGATACCCCTTATGCTCCCAATTCTCCCTACGCCGCCAGCAAGGCCGGTTCCGATCACCTGGTCCGCGCCTATCAGCATACCTATGGCCTGAGCACCACCACCAGCAATTGCTCCAACAATTACGGCCCCTTTCATTTTCCGGAAAAGCTCATTCCCCTCATCATTGTCAACATTCTGCACAACAAGCCCCTGCCCATTTATGGTGATGGCCAGCAGATCCGCGACTGGCTCTATGTCGAAGATCACTGCCGGGGAATCGCCGCTATTCTCGAGCAGGGTCAGGAAGGCGAGAGCTACAATATTGGCGGCTGTAATGAATGGACCAATCTGGACATTGTGCAACTGATCTGTCGGAGTATGGATGATCTGTTTGCCAGCCAGCCGCGCTGGGCCAGCCAATATCCTCAGGCTGCACCTGCACTGGAGCGCAAAAGCGCGGAGCTGATCGAGTACGTCCGCGACCGTCCCGGTCATGACCGCCGTTATGCCATAGATGCCGGCAAAATCACCCGCGAACTGGGCTTTGAGCCCGCCGTGGATTTTCCCACCGGCATCCAGGACACCATCCTCTGGTATCTGGAGCATCCCCAGTGGTGGCAGCAAGTCATGGATGGCAGTTACCGGAACTGGTTGGATCAGCAGTACGGAGCAGGATGAGGGCCATAGCCCTCCCGCCCAGCAATACCCAACGCCCTATAATCTATCGGGATTTCTGGTAATTCTTGCGCCGGAACAAGTCGGTTTTGCGCGATACCAGGCGATCCAGAAACAAAAAACCGTCCAGGTGGTCCATTTCGTGCTGCACGGCCCGGGCTTCAAAGCCTTCACACTCGTAGCTGCGTTCTCGACCCAACACATCCTGAGCCTGCACCTGAATGCGTTCGGCGCGGATGACATTACCGGTGAAATCCGGCACGGACATGCATCCCTCTCGCCCCACCGCCATGCCCTCCCAGGCCAGCAGTTCCGGGTTGATGAGTACCATTAGGCCGTGGCAATTATCGCCCAGTTTGGGGCGCACATCGACGATCACAATACGCTGGGGACGATCCACCTGGGGGGCGGCAATACCCACCCCTCCGGGACCGGCATACATGGTTTCCGTCAAATCACGGACAAATTGTTGCAATGCATCGTCAAAAACCTGCACCGCTTCGGCCTTGCGCTGCAGACGGGCATCCGGATAAGTCAGAATGGGCAGAACGGCCATCAGAAAACCGCCGCTTCCAGGGGATGCACCCCCACTTCAATGCCTTCTTTTTCCCGTAAGGGCAGGACCGCTTGGCGCACGCTCTCAATACCATCAGGCGCATAACCCTGGATGACCATGACATAGAGGGGCCGCTCAGCACTGCCGGAACTTTCACTTTCCAAATCAATCACATTAAAGCCGATAGCTGCGAGGGCGCCGGTTACTCCGGCGACAATACCGGGATGGTCGGCACCGTAAACCGTGACCCGGGTATTGGGCAGCGCTGCGGTGACAGCCACACTGGGAATCGGATCCAGATGCACCCGCAAATTCAGGCGTTTGATGGCGGGGTCCAGGGCCATTTCCACCGAACCCAGATCCCGGCTGTAATCGATGACCTGCATGATGGTGAAATATCCACCCAAACGCATCATTGAGGCATCACCAATGGAGCAGTCCGCCGTAAACAGCGCCTGGGTGACTGCTGCGACGATTCCGGGACGATCTTCGCCAATGACGGTGAGAAGCGCTTGACTCATGCCTGAACTCCTATAGCTTTGGCCTGTACGAGATAACGAAAACAATATTCCAGTAATTCCAGATGATGTCGAGCGGAGAGCAGGTCCTGTCCCCAGACGGTCACCCCGTGCTGGTGAATCAGGGCACCGGGCACCCGGGGGAGGGATTGCGCAAGGGCTTTATCCATATCTTCGGCAATCCGGGCCACATTCTGATGATTCGTAAACACCGGAAGATCCACCTCGGGTTCGGCATCGGGAACGCCCAAGCCCTTGAGCATCTCCAAGGGCGGCAAACGCAACTGTCCATTCCGGGCAAAATGTCCGCAGAGATTGGCTTCGATGGAGTGCACATGAAAAACCACCCGGGCATCAGGGACATGGCGATAAATCACCTGATGAATGGATGTTTCTGCGGAAGGTTTGCGACCGGCCGGAGCAGAAAGCACTTCCCCTTGCAGATTCACGGACACAAAATCATCCGGGGTCAGCAAGTCTTTGGGCCGCCCGCTGGCGGTAATCCAGAAGGCAGCATCGGACACACGCGCCGATAAATTGCCGGCGGTTCCCAGCATCCAGCCCCGTTCATAAAAGCTGCGCGCCGACTGCGCCAGTTGCTGGCGGACATCTTCACTGTGCATGATGTTGCTCCTGCCACCACCCCTGTTTTGCCAGTGCCGTATTCACATCATCAAGGGTTTCAAAAGGTATGAAGGCCTTGCCTTCCGCCTCCAGATACTGGGCCAGACGATCCCGGGCACAAACCAGTGGACAGTCTCTGGCCACCCGCAGATCGGTAATGGAGTCCCCGATACACACGGCGGTAGCCGAATGATAGTGATCGAGGACCTGACGTTTGGCGACCAGTTCCTGGGCATCCTGCCAAGGTGAAAAAACCCGCAGGGTCGGTCCGGAAACATCCACTTCCAGACCATGAATGGCGTGAATGGCCCTGCGATAAGGCGCCAGGACGATTTCCGCCATACGCGTAAAACCGCCGGTGACGACAATAAACGGCACTTCGGCCCGGCGAGCCGCATCCAGCAAGGCGGGCAGGCCTGGGCGCAAGGCGGTATCTCGCACAAAATCCTCCATTTCCGGCCAGCGCCGGGAGGGAATGCCCTCTAATACGCGGGGCAAACCTTCTCGCAAACTCAGGCGTTGCGCGTAAATTTCCGGCAGAATGGCGGCGGCGGACTCAGGCGCAAAATGGCGCATCAAGGCAACAAATATTTCTGTTTCGGTGATGGTGCCGTCAAAATCGCAAAAAATGGCCTTCGCGAACATCAGGCATTCCCCCATTTTTCGACGGCCGCACGCAAGGGTCCGGCGGGCAGATCGGAGAGCTGCCAGGAGGCACCATCCTGCCAGCGCTCCAGCCCCTCATGGAAGGCCAGCACACCACTGGCAGGCCCCATGGGATGATCCATGATGCCCGTTCCGGCATTGAGAATAACGTCCTTTCCGTAATCTTTGAGAATGGCACTCAGCATACCGGGATGCACGCCCGCCGAGGGTACCGGAGCCACGTCCCTGGCCCGCAAGGCCTGAACAATGCCCTGCTCATCAGTTTCCGGAAAAGGCAGGCTGCCATAATGGGCGGGATACAGCACCGCATCTGCGCCTGCGTAGGACATGACCGTGCCCAGCAGGGCGGGATAGGCAAAACCATGATCCGGGGCAGCACACCAGGCTCCCGCCAAGGCGGGATGGGCGAAAATCGGGACGTTCACCTCTGGATCGGCGGCCAGGGCTTCCAAGATCGGGAATCCGTAGGTCAGCACATTCAGGAGCAGGGCATTGGCACCCCGGGCCACCAGTTGCCGGGCGAGATCCTGAACCTGCCGGGCATCCCCGGAGAGGTTCATGGCATAAAGCAGGTCCCGTCCGGTTCGATCCCGGCGCGCTTCGATAATCGGTACACAGGCTTCCCAGCGGGCCAGGGTGGCTGCCGAGGGAAGATTGGGCAGAATTTCGTCATCCTTGATGATATCCAGACCCGCCATGGCCACTTCGGCCAGAATTTCAGCGTGGTCCTCGGCACTCAAACCCAGGGCAGGCTTGAAAATAGCCATGATCAGAGGGCGTTCTGCCACATGGAGTTTTTTGCGGATACCCGCCAGACCAAAACGACAGGCTTGCCCATAATCCACAGGCAGGCGGATGGCCATCACCTTGGCTGGACCGGCCAGGGAATATTTGCCGAAAATCATGGTCAGGAGACTGCCCATGCGGCCATCGACGTTTTCTGCCGGAAAGGCGATGGTCACGAGCTGCCGCCCCGAAGGTAAGCTGCGAATATCCCGCAGCTCGGCCAGATGCCCACGCAGCTGCGCCTCCCGGTGCTGAAAGCGGGCGTCCCAGCTTCCCGCCGTCTGCCCGATGGCGATGGCCTGGGCCTGACGGGCGGCATCCACACCCGCAGGGAATTGGTAGTCCACTTCGATCACGTGGCTCATGGGTGGGCGAATTCCTGCAGGGGCCGATCGGTGTACAGAGGTGTCCAGCCGCCCCGGGCGCTGAAATAGCGTACCGCCTTGATCCGTTGCCGCTGATTGAGGCGAAACCAGTGCTCCACATGGGAAGGCACATGAATATAATCACCTGCTACCACGGTCAGCTCAACCTGGGAGTCATCGGGCAATACAAAACCAAACACCCCCTCACCATCGACAATATAGCGGACCTCTTCATCATCATGGGTGTGGATGCGATGAAAACGGGTATTGAGGGTCTCCAGCTGGGGATGCCCCGGGTAGAGCACCACCAGATCCCGTTCCTGATAGCCTTTTTCTGTCTGCAGGCGCTGGAAAACGCCATCCAGCCCTTCCAGCAGCCGGGCCTGTTCGGCGTCATCCAGTTCGGGTGCAGCCAGCAAGGCAAGGGTCTGCCCGTCAGTCGGCACGGGCAGCGTTTCGAGTATGACCCCCAGCCCTGCCAATACTTCAGCGATAGTCGCCGGATCTGACACCAATGCCGGATCACCGGCTCTGCGCAAAGTTGCCATAATGACTCATTCCCTCCAGAGCAAAGATGCCATTCGTCCAGTGACGCCATCACGTCGATACGAAAAAAAATCGCGATCACTGAAAGTACAGTGGTCCCCACCATAAATGGCGGTCACCCCAACGCGCTGCAGACGTTGCCGGGCCAGCTGGTAAATATCGGCCCACCAGCGATCCCCCTGGCCCGGCCGAAAGGCACTCTCAGAACCGGGATCCTCCGCCAGAAAAGCCGCCCGCAATTCCGGACCCACTTCAAAAGACTCCGGGCCAATGGCTGGTCCCAAGTATATCAGAACTTCCTCGCCGGGCACCTCCAAAGCAGCCACACCTTTTTCGAGAATCCCGGCCAGCAGGCCCCGCCAACCGGCATGAAAAGCCCCCAGATGCTGTCCGTCACGACTACAAGCCAGTACCGGCAGGCAGTCTGCGCTGAGCACCGCCAGCACCGAACCGGCAGCGTGCGTCACTGCTCCATCGGCTGCGGCGTCAGCACAGGCCGGTGAATCAGCACATATCTGCAAAAGTTCCGTACCGTGCACCTGCCGCAACCACTGCGGCTCTCTCGGCAAACTCAGCAACGCGACGAGATGCTGTCGGTTTTTCGCCACCGCCTCGGGATCATCACCCACATGATCGCCCAGGTTGAAGCTGTCATAAGGGCCACCACTGTATCCACCGTAGCGCAGGGTAAAAGCACTACGAACGCCTTTGGGCAGGGGCCAGTCAGGTATCCGGATGGGACCGGAGTCAGCGCGCACGGCGGACCTGCCGCAACACATCCAGCAGTTTTTCCATATCCTCGGGAAGTGGGCTTTCCCAGCTCATGAGTTCTTCGCTTTCCGGATGATACAACTTCAGCCGCCAGGCATGCAGGGCCTGCCGCCGAAACTGCTGCCAATACGCCAAGCCCTCGGCATCCAGCCCCTGAGGCACCGTCATCCGCCCCCCATAAACGGGATCGCCGACCAATGCATGCCCCAGATGCGCCATGTGTACGCGAATCTGATGGGTGCGCCCGGTGGCCAGACGCAAGCGCAAATAACTATGGCGGGGAAAGCGTTCGACTAGGCGAAAATCCGTCTGGGCAGGACGACCGTCTGCCCGGACCGTCATCCGCAAGCGATCATGGGCATGGCGGCCGATGGGTTCATCCACCCGTCCACCGCCGGTCATCGGGCCATTCACCAGCGCCAGATATTCGCGATGCATGGTATGGTCACCCAACTGATCAATGAGGGATTGCCGTGCCATTTCGGTTTTGGCAACCACCAGCAGCCCGGTAGTGTCCTTGTCAAGACGATGCACAATACCCCCCCGGGGGAGATAGGCATTCTCCGGCAGATGCGCCAGCACACCGTTCACCAGCGTACCGTCCGCATGGCCTGCACCGGGATGGGTCAACTGCCCGGCCGGCTTGTGCAGGACCAGAATCTGCGCATCTTCAAACACAATATGCAGGGGAATATCCTGGGCCACCCAAACGCTGGGTTCACTTTCCGGCCAGTCAATATCTACCGCCTCGCCTCCCTGAATGCGCAGGCTGGGTTTTTCCGCCGTGCCATTCACGCGAATATGCCCGTCTTTCAGCAGGGCCTGGATCCGGCTACGGCTGACATCCGGAAGCAGGGCACTCAACACCGCATCCAGTCGTTCACCGGCTTGATCCACTGGCAAAATCATCGAAAGTCCCGTAGTATCATCGCTCATGGCTCGCCACTATAGACTATTGTCCTTCATGCGCAAACGCTTACTTGTTACCTGTTGTTGCACTGCCCTTCTGGCCGGTTGTGCCAGCAATCCCCACAAAGATGATCAGGCTGCACTGAATCACGAATCCGCCGCCGCCATGTTCCAGCCGGGCAAACAAGCCATGGAACGCGGTGATTACAGCGCGGCCATCCGCCACTATGAAGCGCTGGAAACCCGCTATCCTTATGGCCCTTATGCCGAACAGGCGCAACTGGATACAGCTTACAGCTACTACAAGAGCGGGGATTCCGATGCGGCAGCAGCAGCGGCCGAGCGCTTTATCAAACTACATCCGGCCAATCCCCATGTGGATTATGCCTGGTATCTCAAAGGCATTGCCTATTATGAAGGCATCCAGGGCGCCGAATGGAATCCCAAACCGGCCGAAGAAGCCTTCAATGCGCTTGATACTCTGGCCAAACGCTGGCCGCACAGCGCCTATGCCGTGGATGCTCGCCTGCGCATGGCCAAAATCATCGATATTCTCGGCAAACGTAATCTCGATATCTGCAAGTTCTATTACGTGCGCCACGCTTACGTGGCCGCAGCCAACCGCTGTAATACCGTGGTAACCCGCTTCCAGCTCAGTCCGGCACGGCAGGAAGCCCTCTACTATCTGGTCCGTTCCTACCGGCACTTGAATCTGCATAATCAGGCAGAAACTGTCTACAAGGTGCTGGCGTATAACTATCCCAAAAGTAAATACCTGGGAGATCTCGGCAAAAACAACGGATAAAATAGGGGCAGTTGGCGGGCACGGTTCATTGCGCCCGACTTGCCCTGCACCAGCCTGAATCAGACAGCTTCCGGTCCTTCTTCGCCGGTGCGGATGCGAATCACTCTTTCCACGGCACTCACAAAAATCTTGCCATCGCCAATTTTACCGGTGCGCGCAGACTGCTCGATGGCTTCAATGGCACGATCCGCCATCTCATCGTCCACGACCACTTCCAGCTTGAGCTTAGGCAAAAAGTCCACTACATATTCTGCGCCCCGATATAATTCAGTATGGCCCTTTTGACGCCCGAAGCCTTTCACTTCTGTCACCGTCATGCCCGCCAGACCGATCTCCTGCAATGCTTCGCGCACATCATCCAGCTTGAATGGCTTGATGATTGCCTCAATTTTCTTCATGTTGTTGCTCCTCGTTCAGCTTATGGTGGCCACCCCAGGAAGCGTAGCCGTTGGTAATAGGATAGCGCCGATCCTTCCCGAATGCGCGGGAACTGATACGGACACCGGGAGCGGCTTGTCTTCTTTTATATTCGGCACGATCTATCAAACGCAGTACCCGCCTGACCATATCAGCAGCGTAGCCGGCAGCCATCAGGTCTTCGGCTGAGCAATCTTCTTCTACATAAGCGGCAATGATGGCATCCAGCACTGCATAGTCCGGCAGACTGTCCTGATCACGCTGATCCGGAGCCAGCTCGGCGGACGGCGCCCGGTTCAGCACACGCTCGGGAATGACTTCAGACAACGCATTACGATAACGGGCCAGGCGATACACCAAAGTTTTGGGAATATCCTTGATGATCGCGAAACCACCCGCCATATCGCCATACAAAGTGGCATAACCCACGGCAATTTCACTTTTATTGCCGGTCGTGACCAAGAGATGACCAAATTTGTTGGAATAGGCCATCAATAAACCGGCACGAACCCGCGCCTGCAGGTTTTCTTCGGTGGTATCCGGGGCCCGCCCGGCGAACAAGGGGGACAATTCCTGTAAATAGGCCTGAAAAACCGGTTCGATGGACAGCAAATCATGGGAGACGCCCAGGCTTTCTGCTTCGGCCTCCGCATCTTCCACACTCATGGCGGCAGTATATCGGGAGGGCATGATCAGGGCATGGACTCGCTCCGGCCCCAAAGCATCGACGGCAATAGCCAGAGTCAGCGCTGAATCGACCCCTCCCGAGAGGCCCAGCACCACGCCGGGAAAATGATTTTTACGCACATAATCGCGAATTCCCAGGGTCAGCACGGCATAAACTTCGGCGACCATATCCTCCAAATCGACGGGAGGCGTCTCACTTTTCAATTTCAGCCCCTGGGAGCTGCGTGCAAAATCCGTTAGCAGCAGAGCCGACTGGCATAGCGGCCCCCGGCTTTCCAGCCGACCCGAGGCATCCAGCACAAAAGAGCGCCCGTCAAACACCAGTTCATCTTGTCCTCCCACCAGATTCACATAACAGATGGGCAGCTTTGTCTGGATCGCCAGAGCAGCCAGGCGGGACTCCCGCTCTCCCTGCTTGTGGCGGTGATAAGGGGAGGCATTGAGTACCAGCAATAACTCTGCCCCCTGAGTAATGCTGGCTTCGGCCACTGCCGGCCCACACCAGACATCCTCACAGATCGCCACCCCGCAAGAAATGCCCGCACAAGTAAATGTGAGCGATTGCGTCCCAGGTGTGAAATAACGCAATTCGTCAAAAACCGCATAGTTGGGCAGACAATGCTTGTGATAAACCGCTTCGACCTGTCCATTCCGCAACAAACTGGCACTGTTGTAAAGCTTGGTGTCGATCCGTTGGGGATGCCCCAGCAACACCGGCAAGGGCGCTTGCAATGTCAGCAAGTGCAGAGCCTCATCGCAGCTCTGCAGAAAATCCTCGCGCAAAAGTAAATCTTCGGGGGGGTAACCACATAAGGCCAGCTCCGGGGTCACCAGCAAATCGGCACCAGCCGTTCTGGCCTCCTGGGCTGCCGCCAGAATCATGGCCACATTGCGGTCTATATCACCGACCCAGGCATTACACTGCGCCAGAGCGACGCGCATCAGCCCTCCAGCAAGGCCGCAGCCCGTGCACCCAGTTCCGCCGGAGAATGCACACAATGCACACCAGCGGCTTCCAGAACCGCATATTTGGCCGCAGCTGTGCCGGCATTGCCATCAATAATCGCTCCGGCATGTCCCATCCGCTTGCCCTTGGGCGCCGTGGACCCGGCGATAAAGGCGACCACCGGCTTGCGCACCTGGGACTGGATGAACTGTGCTGCTTCTTCCTCCATGCGCCCACCGATTTCCCCGACCATGATAATCAGTTCGGTTTGCGGATCCGCTTCAAAAAGCGCCAGCACTTCGACAAAACTCATGCCGATCAGGGGATCCCCACCGATACCCACACAGGTACTTTGTCCAAGACCCAGACGGGTGGTCTGCTCCACGGCTTCATAGGTCAGGGTTCCGGAACGGGACACAATGCCGACCTTGCCGCTGCGGTGAATGGAACCGGGCATGATTCCGACTTTCGACTGTCCCGGAGTAATGATACCCGGACAATTGGGACCGATCAGACGTACCGCAGAGCCCGCCAGGTAATGTTTGACCATGAGCATGTCGTGCACCGGGATACCCTCGGTGATGCAGACAATCAACTCAACACCGGCAGCGGCCGCTTCGATGATGGCATCGGCGGCAAAGGGCGAAGGCACGTAAATGACACTGGCCTCAGCACCCGTTTCCCGGACAGCATCAACCACCGTATCGAACACCGGCAAGTCCAGATGACGACTGCCACCTTTACCGGGAGTCACTCCGCCGACCATCCGCGAACCATAAGCTATGGCCTGCTGGGAATGAAAGGTTCCCTGTTTGCCAGTAAAACCCTGGCAGATAATGGGGGTATCACGAGACAGCAATATGCTCATATATGCACCAAAATCAGAATCAGCAGCAAAATTATCACGGCTTCACCCACTAACAGAAGCAGTATGTAGGGATTACGTCGCACCGGGGGATGGACTCGATTCAGAGCTGTCCGCAGGTCCGCAAAGTCTTGCCGGAGATGCTCCAGGTCGTCCACCTGGGCCACGGTTTTCAGGCGCTCATCGAGAATCTGGTCGAGCAGCACGGCCATTTCCGCCATACGCTCTGCCGATTTTTGATCGGCCCCCCGTTTGACGTAGACATCAGCCAGACGGGTAATCAACGGACCGGAATTGCGCAATACCGGCCACAAACGCTGCAACCAGAGAATATTGATGGACACCTTAGCCCTGCGCGGCCGCCACGGCCTTCACAGCAGCATCGGTGAGTCCATCGGCAGTGATCAATGAAAGACCACTCTCCTGTAACAAAGCCATCCCTTCCTCCTTGCGGGTACCTTCCAGGCGGACCACCACCGGTAGATGAATACCCACCTCTGCCGCCGCCTGGATGATCCCTTCCGCCAGCAAATCGCAGCGGGTAATGCCGCCGAAAATATTCACCAGGATCGCCTTCACCCGGGTATCCGATAAAATCAGCTTGAAAGCCTGGGTCACCTTGTCGGCTGCCGCACCGCCGCCCACATCGAGGAAATTGGCGGGTTCGCCTCCATGCAGTTTGATCATGTCCATGGTCGCCATGGCCAGTCCGGCGCCATTCACCATGCAACCAATATTGCCGTCCAGGGAAATATAGTTCAGTCCAAACTGTCGGGCGGTGATTTCCCGTCCGTCCTGCTGGGTGGAATCAAAGAGCTCGTCGGATTCGGGGTGACGGTACAAGGCATTGTCATCCATGACCAGCTTGGCATCCAGGGCCAGAAGGCGACCATCACGGGTAACTACCAACGGATTGATTTCCACCATGAGAGCATCCAGCTTCAGGGCAAGGCGATACATCCCCTGCATGATCCGGGTCAGTTGCTGCACCTGGCTGGCATCCAGACCAAACCGGAAGCCCAGTTGCCGGGCCTGGAAGGGCAGAAATCCACTGCGTGGATCCACCACCAGCTTGATCAGGGCTTCGGGTCGCGTGGCGGCCAGTTCTTCAATGTCCACACCCCCTTCCTGGGTGGCGAGAAAGGTCATCCGCGCCTGACCACGATCCACCAGCAGCGCCAGATAGAGTTCCCGGGCAATACTGCTGGGTTCTTCAATCAGCAAGGCCGCCACATGCTGCCCCTGGGAACCAGTCTGGGCCGTGACCAGTCTCTTGCCAAGCAATTCCTGGGCGGTTTTTTCCACCTCGGCAATACTGTGGACAAGCCTCACTCCTCCAGCCTTGCCCCGCCCTCCGGCATGGACCTGGGCTTTTACCACCCAGTCCGGTCCACCCAGCTCACGGGCCTGGTTCACGGCCTCCCGCACAGAAAAGGCGGGAATCGCACGGGGAACAGGGACGCCTTCTTCGGCCAACAATCGCTTGGCTTGATACTCATGCAGATTCATGCAGATTCCTTTACAAGCGCCGGATCAGTGCTGCCGTAAATGCACTGGTCGATAATGCCGGGACATCTCCGCGCAAAACCGCCAGATCGCCGGTCACTTCACCTGCCGCAATGGCGCCATTCATGGCCTCGACAATGGCCTCGGCGGCTTCCTTCCAGCCCAGATGTTCGAGCATCATGACCGCCGACAAAATCAGGGAACTGGGATTGGCCTTACCCTGCCCGGCAATATCGGGCGCAGTACCGTGGGTGGCCTCAAAAATAGCGTGGGTGTCGGAGAGATTCGCTCCCGGAGCCATACCGATGCCACCCACCTCAGCGGCCAGGGCATCGGAAACGTAATCGCCATTGAGGTTCAGGGTGGCCACTACCGAGTAGTCTTCGGGACGCAACAGAATTTGCTGCAGAAAATTATCAGCAATGACGTCCTTGATGATGAGCTTGCCGTCGACTATTGCCTGGGCTTCTGCCTGTTGTGCAGCCGCCTTGCCTTCAGCCTTGCTGATAGCGGCCTTCTGCTTCCAGGTGAACACTCGTCCGGCGAATTCCCTTTCCGCCAGCGCATACCCCCAGTCACGGAACCCTCCTTCGGTGAACTTCATGATATTGCCTTTGTGCACCAGGCTGACCGAGGGTTTACCTTGCTCCAGAGCGTACTGGATGGCCCGCCGGATGAGGCGCTCCGAACCCTCCAGAGAAACCGGCTTGATACCGATGGCCGAACTGTCGGGAAAGCGGATTTTTTTGACACCCATTTCTTCCTGAAGAAAACGGATGACTTTTTCAGCTTCGGGGCTACCCGCTGGCCATTCGATCCCTGCGTAAATATCTTCGGAGTTTTCCCGAAAAATGACCATGTCCACTTTTTCGGGATGGCGCATGGGACTGGGCGTACCCGCGAAGTAGCGCACTGGCCGCGAACAGACGTACAAATCCAGATCCTGGCGCATGGCGACATTCAGGCTGCGAATGCCCCCACCCACCGGCGTTTCCAAAGGTCCCTTGATCGCGACCTTATATTCCCGGATGGCGGCCATGGTTTCATCGGGCAGATACTGACCCTCTCCATAAAGCTGCACGGCTTTTTGCCCGGCATACAACTCCATCCAGGCAATCTGCCGCTGGCCGCCGTAGACTTTCTGCAGCGCCGCGTCAACGACACTGCGCATGGCGGGCGTCACATCACAGCCAATACCATCTCCCTCAATAAAAGGAATGACAGGCTGATCGGGCACCTGCAATACTCCATCCCGGACGGTCAGGGGGCTTCCGTTAGATGGCTTCTGAATTTGTGTCGTCATGACACCTGCTCCAGTTGTTCACTCGCCCAGGAAAGGGCACCGCCTTTCAAAATGAGTTCGAGGTCCCGATCACTGCCCAGTTGCGGCATGACTTCAATATCCAGCCCCTGGGTGTCATCGCGAAGCATCAGGGTTTTCCCCAGTGCCAGTCCGGTCAGGTCGAGACTGAGCTGGTCAGCCGCCTGGACCTTGGCATAATCCTCAGAGTGGACAAAAGTCAGGGGTAAAATCCCGAAATTGATGAGATTGGCCAGATGAATACGGGCAAAGGACTGCACCAGCACCCCGCGTACTCCCAGATAGCGTGGTGCCAGTGCCGCATGTTCCCGGCTGGAACCCTGACCATAATTATGTCCAGCCACGATAAAACCGCCGCCGGAGGCCTTGGCACGACTCGGGAAGGTTTCGTCGACCATATGGAATACAAATTCGGAGATAGCGGGCAGGTTGGAGCGCAGGGGGAGCACCTTGGCCCCCGCCGGCATGATGTGATCAGTGGTGATGTCGTCTTCGAGACGGATTAACACCTCGCCTTCCAGGCGCGCCGGGGCTGCCTTGCCGGTGGGCAATTTGGCGATATTCGGGCCACGGATGATTTCCACGTCACTGCCTTCAGGCGCCGGGGCCAGCACCATGCGATCATCCACCAGAAACTGCCCGGGCAGGGGCACATGAATGGGAGCCAATCCGAGGTCGCGAGGATCGGTTATTTCGCCGGTCAAGGCACAGGCCGCACAAGTTTCCGGGCTAGCAAGATAGACTTCGGCATTTTTGGTGCCGGAACGTCCGTAAAAGTTGCGGTTGAAGGAACGTACGGAAACCCCCTGGGTCGGCGGCGCAAAACCCATGCCGATGCAAGGACCACAGGCCGATTCGAGAATGCGCGAGCCGGCTCCGATGAAATCCAGCAAGCCCCCATCCTTGGTGACCATTTCCATGACCTGACGGGAACCCGGGGACACCCCCAGACTGACCCCATCGGCAACCACCTTGCCCTTGAGCATCTGTGCCACGGTCATCAGGTCGGTATAGGAAGAGTTGGTGCAGGACCCAATAGCCACCTGTGCGACTTTGGTATCTGCTATTTCCCGCACCTTTTTGACATTATCAGGGCTGTGGGGACAAGCAATCAGGGGTTCGAGGGCGTCCAGATCAATTTCCAGGACCTCGTCGTAAGTGGCATCGGCATCAGCCACCCATTCGGACCAGGTCGTTGCCCGCCCCTGGGCGGTCAGGTAACTTTGGGTCACGGCATCACTGGGGAACACACTGGTAGTGGCCCCCAACTCCGCACCCATGTTGGTAATGGTGGCGCGCTCGGGCACACTCAGGTGGGCAACACCCGGGCCGAAGTATTCAAACACCTTACCCACCCCGCCTTTCACGGTTTTCCGCCGCAATACCTCAAGAATGATGTCCTTGGCACTAACAAAGGGTTGTAATTTTCCGGTCAGTTTGACGCCCACTACTTCGGGCATATTCAGGTTGAAAGGCAAACCGCCCATGGCCAGGGCAATATCCAGGCCGCCCGCGCCAATGGCCAGCATCCCTGCCCCTCCAGAAGTCGGGGTATGGGAATCAGAGCCCAGCAAGGTGCCTCCCGGCTTCGAAAAGCGTTCCAGATGGACCTGATGACAAATGCCATTCCCCGGACGGCTGAAATGCACCCCGTACTTGGCGGCAAAACTCTGCAAGAAACGATGGTCATCGGCGTTTTCAAAGCCGGACTGCAGCATGTTGTGATCCACATAGGAGACTGACAGCTCGGTACGCACCCGGGGCAGACCCAGGGCTTCAAACTGCAGATACGCCATGGTCCCGGTCGCATCCTGGGTGAGGGTCTGATCAATACGAATCGCTATCGGACTCCCCGCCTTGAGGGAACCACTCACCAGGTGGGCGGCAATAATTTTCTGGGTGACGTTCATAGCCATGAGCTAATCTCCTGAGCTGGAAGTTACGGTCGAGAACCACGTTTGACTCCATCATCGCAAATGCAAAGGCTGGCGCCAAGCATGCGCAATACCTTTATATAAGCTGACGAAACTTCTTGGTGCACGCAAATCAGGGGGCTGCCTGCGTCCAGGTTATGGCGCGGCGCAGGCGGGACAGGGTTTCATCCTTGCCCAGGAGCGCCAAGGTCGCATCAATCGGCGGAGAAACCGCCCGGCCTGCCACCGCCACCCGCAGCGGCTGGGCGACTTTCCCCATTTTCCCCTCGGCATGACTGACCGCCAACTCCTGGATGGCACTGTGAATGGCGGCGGCCGTCCAGACCGGCAAAGCCTGTAGATGATGAATAAGCCTGTCCAGTAAGGCAGTCTGTCCATGCAAATGTTTTTCCACATCTTTGCTGTCGCCGGATACGGGAGCCACATAAAACATACTCGCGGCACCGGCCATTTCTACCAGGGTCTTTGCCCGCTCCTGCAACAAGGCAACCACCGCTGAAAGCTCCGGCCCATGGGCGAGGAGAACTTCTGTTACGCCCTGGGCGCCCAGATAAGGCCGCAGATGTTGCGCCAACCCTTCAGGGCTCAGACGTTGCATATGCTGGGCATTGATCCACAGCAACTTTTCTGGATTGAAAGCGGAAGCAGCCTTGTTGACTGCGTCAATCCGGAAAAAGGCGATCATCTCTTCGCGGCTGAAGACCTCCTCGTCGCCATGGGACCAACCCAGACGAATCAGGAAATTGAGCAATGCATCAGGCAGAAACCCCTGTTCCCGATATTCCAGCACGCTGACTGCACCATGACGTTTGGACAGTTTCTGCTTGTCCGGCCCGAGAATCATGGGCACATGGGCGTAGACTGGCAAATCGGCGCCTAAAGCCTGCAAAATCTGCATTTGTCTCGGCGTATTATTGAGATGATCATCGCCGCGAATCACATGAGTGATACCCATGTCCCAATCATCGACCACCACGCAAAAATTGTAGGTGGGCGTCCCGTCCGAACGCGCAATAATTAAATCATCCAGCTCGCTGTTCTGGAAGCTGACCCGGCCATGGATCAGGTCTTCGACCACCGTTTCCCCGGTATCCGGACTGCGAAAGCGAATCACCGGTGAAACCCCCTCGCGTGCGCTGCTCCGTGTCCGGCAACGACCATCGTAACGCGGCTTCTCGCCCCGGGCGCGCTGCTCTTCGCGCATCGCATCCACTTCTTCACGACTGCAATAGCAGTAGTAGGCGCTGCCCTCTTTCAGCATCTGCGCCAGCACTTCCCGATAGCGGTCCATACGCTGGGTTTGGTAAAAGGGCCCTTCGTCCCAGTCCAGCCCTAACCAGGCCATGCCCTCGAGAATGGCTGCCGTGGCTGCGGGCGTGGAACGCTCCAGATCCGTATCTTCAATACGCAATACAAAACGCCCACCCAGCCGGCGAGCATGTAACCAGGAATAAAGCGCGGTACGCACTCCACCGATATGTAAATAACCGGTGGGACTCGGCGCAAAACGGGTACGAACAGACATAAGCAATCAACCTGCAGCAAAATCTAAGGTCAAATCATAACAGGCCCACCTTGCATTCGGTATCCTTGCAGACAACAGAAGAAACAAAAATGATGTTCAGCCATGTTCCCAACAGAAATTCGATGAAAAGTCGTTTGACTCTGAATGGGGGTTTTGCTTACTATCCCAAAGTCAGCAAACAAAGCCTATACCAAGCTGCTGTTTATAATGACATCCTTATTGAGATGGGTATCGTCTGCGGGACACCCGATGGTGGATTGACCCGCCCTGGAAGGAGCAACATGAACAAGCGAATGATCGCTATCGCCACTGTGTTGGCGCTAGGGAATGTTCCTATGGCTTGGGCCAACAGCCAAATCATAGGCCTACCACAAAATGATCTTCAGAATTCAATACCGGTAATTACAGGCACTATCGGCAATCCCGATAGCTCTGTTAACAGTCTTGCCGCAACCCTTCAACAGTTTGAGGCGGCAGGCGCATTTGGTGAACAAGGTGGCACCGGCAACGTCTGGACGAATATTGATCAAGGTCTGCGACTAAGTAATGTGTCCCGGGTCGAAGTGGACAAATGGCGCACCTGGTTTTTGCAGCATCAAGGCAAGCTGGAACAAATTCTTAATAATTCCCGTCCCTTCCTCTATTACGTAGTCAATGCCGTTTCCCAACGGGGCCTGCCCATGGAACTTGCCCTGTTGCCTGCCATCGAAAGTGGCTACAACCCCAAGGCCTTTTCTCCTGCCGCCGCCGCTGGACTCTGGCAGTTTGTACCCGGAACCGCACGCAGTTTCGGGCTGCAAAATACCCGTTATGGTGATCCCCGCCTGAGCCTGACGGCTTCCACCCATGCAGCCCTGGATTATTTGTCTTATCTGTACAATTATTTTGGCGGCAACTGGCTGCTGGCCATTGCGGCCTACAATGCGGGGCAAGGTACGGTTTCGGCGGCCATCCAGCAAAATGTGGCCGCCGGCAAACCCACAGATTTCTGGGACCTCAACCTTCCCGAACAAACTGAAAACTATGTGGCGGAATTGCTGGGCCTCGCCCAGGTCATCAAAAACGCCCAGGCTTACCACATCAGTCTGCCTTACATTCCCAATACCGCCCATGTCGCAGTAATCACCACACCCCGATCCGTCGCCCTGAATGTGGCCGCCAATCTGATGAATGTGCCGGTGACCGAGTTACAGCATCTCAATGCCGGTATCAGTTATGGGATGGTGCCCGCCGACTATCAGCTGGTGGTTCCCAAAGACAAGGCCGCCACGCTGAAAACCGCTTTACTGACCATGCCCCAGGAGGCCGCAGCCCAGGCTTTACCCAGTCCGCAACCTGCTGTCCTCGCGACTCAGGTAGCACCACACCACTTTGCTTCGTCGCCTGCACTCAGCCATTTGACCGTCCATCCCGGTAATACCCTGTCACAAATTGCCTTGCGCAGCGGAGTCAGCGTGGCGCAGATTCAACGCTGGAACCACTTACGTTCCGCCAGTGATCTCCAAGTGGGTCAGCAACTGGTGATTTATGGGGGTCATCACTTGGAAAATGCGACTGAACGCCAACCCGTGCAGCAGCATCTTGTCGTCCATTCCGGTGACACTCTTTCCGGGCTGGCACAGCGTGCTGGTGTCAGCGTTCTGGAGCTGATGCACTGGAATCACATCCGTTCGGCCAATGATCTGCAGATCGGCGAGAAACTCACCGTTTATGAAGGCAGGGCAACCCCGGTTTATACAGCGGCCCGCAGTCATCGCCAATTGACGGTTCGTCCCGGCGAAAGCCTCTGGCAGATTGCGCAAAGAGCCGGCGTCGGCGTGCGTGCCATTGCTCAGGCGAATCACTTGACGGAGCGATCGGTCATTCATCCTGGCCAGGTGTTGAACATTCCTGCGGACACTGCTGTGGCCGCCATCAGTGCCCGTCAGGAACGTGCTGCCACCCAACCGCATGCTACCACCTACATTGTGCGCAAGGGCGATACCCTCTGGCAGATCGCTCAGCAGTATCATGTCCAACCCAAGTCCCTGATTCAATGGAATCGTCTGGCCTCCGCCAGCGACATTCAACCAGGTTCAAAGCTCACCATCTATACACGCTAAGTATCAAGCAAGGGGTTTCTATTATGGGTTTCATGGCAGGCAAAAAGGCACTCATCGTGGGTGTAGCCAATGATCGTTCCATTTGCTGGGGAATTGCCCAGGCCATGCACCGCCAGGGCGCCGAAGTATTGCTGACCTACCAGGGTGAGCGTACCAAAAGCCGGGTGGAAGAATTAGCCGGACAAATCGATGCTCCCGAGCCTATCGAGCTGGATCTGATGGATGATCAACAGTTGCAGAGCGCCATGGAGCATGTTCGCTCGCTTTGGGGTGGCGTGGATATCGGTATTCATGGCGCCGCATTTGCGCCCAAGGAAGAGCTCAGCGGAAGCTATCTGGATGCCACCACTCGAGAAGGCTTCCGTATTGCCCACGAAGTTTCTTCCTACAGCTTCACTGCCATGGCCAAGGCCATGCATCCCTTGATGCAGGGTCGCCAGGGTGCCCTGCTGGCCCTCAGCTATCTTGGTGCCGAGCGGGCTATGGCCAACTACAACGTCATGGGTCTGGCCAAGGCCAGCCTCGAAGCCAGTATCCGTTATCTGGCTTATTCCCTGGGAACAGATGGTATTCGGGTGAATGCCATTTCCGCAGGCCCTATTCGCACCCTGGCCGCCAGCGGCATCGGCGAATTCCGCAAAATTCTCGACCATTATGCCGAGCACGCCCCGCTGCATCGTAATGTGACTCAGGAGGAAGTGGGTAATGCCGCAGCCTTCCTCTGCTCCGATTTAGCCTCCGGTATTACCGGCGAAATCACCTATGTGGATGCCGGTTTCAATACCGTCGGTTTTTAAGCCCTTTTTCACGCGCTTTCGGCCGGAATACTTATCCGGCCATGGCCTTGCCCACTTCTGAAAGCATTTCTTCAAAGCTTTTGGCGAAAGCGGCAAGCCCTTCTTCCTGTAATTGTGCGGCGATCTGGTCCATGTGAATACCCAGGGATTCGAGCTGATTCATGGTCGTCCGTGCGGCGTCCATTCCCTCCATGATACGATTCGCAATCTGGCCATGATCCCGTAACTTGTTCAGGGTTTCATCAGGCAGGGTGTTGATGGTTTCCGGTCCCATCAACGGCTCCACATAAAGTAGATCCGAGTAAGCGGGATTTTTGGTACTGGTACTTGCCCAGAGCAGATACTGTGGGCGTCCACCTGCCTTGGTCTGTTCCGCAAAACCCTCCCCATGAAAAGTTTCCTGATAAATGCTGTACGCCACTTTGGCCAAGGCCACGGCCGCCCGCCCGCGCAGGGCCAAGGCTTCGGTCGTACCGATTTTTTCGAGCTGTTGATCAACCAGCGTATCCACCCGGGACAGAAACAGGCTGGCTACTGCCTTAACCTTGCGCGGGTCTCCCCCCTGTTTTATCCAGTGGGCCAGTCCCTGCTGATAGGCAGCAAACACCTTGCGCACATGATCCAGACCAAACATCAGGGTGACATTGACAGAAACACCTTCACCAATCAGGGTACGCAATGCGGCAATCCCCTGGGATGTGGCTGGCACCTTGATGAGCAAGTTGTCGCGTTGCACCAATCCTCGCAAACGATGGGCTTCGGCAACCGTGGCCGCTTCATCCTTGGCCAGACGTGGAGACTCCTCCCAACTCACCCAGCCATCATCGCCAGCACTGGCCTGATGGGCCGGCTGGAGAAGATCGCAGGCCATGCGCAAATCCTGCAACACCAACTGCTCATACAGCCGCTCGGCAGATTCTGCCGACTGGCGCAGATCATCTCGATAATAAGGACTGGAGTGGATGGCCTTCTGGAAAATGCTGGGATTGGATGTTACTCCGCTGACTCCATCCTCGTTGATATACTGCTTGAGAATATCATCGTGAATTAAAGTCCTCGACAAATTATCCAGCCAGATACTCTGGCCTACCTCTTGGTGCAATGCATGCAAATCTGTTGTCATTACTGAATCCCTCCGAATATTTCGTCAGAAACCTTCTCGCTACGCCCTAGCCAGCCATCTACGGATTAACCAATAGCTCCGTTCATGCCATTCAGTGTAGACCAGAGCCGGAGATCATGCAGAAAGTATCCACTATGCCCTTGCAGCAACTCCAGAAGCGGCCTAATATTCATACCCAGCCCTCTCATTTAAGGACGGCAAGATCATGAAAATCACCAAAAACATGAACAGCACCGAGCGCTGGCTCCGCATTTACTTCGGTGCGATTATTTTTCTGATTTATTTCGTCAATCCCTTTCCTTACCGTGAGTGGACCTTTTCCGGCCTGCTTCTCATCGCGACAGGCATTTGGGGATATTGTCCGGTATACAGTTTTCTCAAGAAAAGCCGGGATTCGACCAAACTGCAGCCCTGATCACCTTCTTAATCGGGGATACGCATTCGACAACATACAGGTATCCCTCCTTTCCGCTGCTGCGGTGCTCACAGGGGGTACTTTTTATGCGCCCCGTTACCCATCCTGTACGAAAGTGCGTCAAGGCTTTATTATTTGCCCTTAATTTTTTCTGAAATCACTGAAATGGCACTCATCGTACAAAAATTTGGTGGAACTTCTGTGGGCAACCCGGAGCGCATTCGTGTGGTTGCCGAAAAAGTCATGGCCAACCATCGGGCCGGACATCAGGTGGTTGTTGTGGTTTCGGCCATGTCCGGCGAAACCGATCGTCTCCTGCAACTGGCCCGCGCCATGGCCGCCGACCCTGCCGAGCGCGAACTCGACACCCTGCTCAGTACCGGAGAACAGGTGACCATTGCCCTGTTGTGTATGGCTTTGGAGGGGATGGGACAAGCCGCCATATCGTTTACGGGTACCCAGGTAGCGATTACGACGAACTCTGCCCATACCAAGGCTCGTATCGAGCACATTGAAGATCACAAAATCCGGTCAGCACTGGAAGCTGGAAAAATTGTCGTGGTTGCCGGGTTTCAGGGTGTGGATCCTCACGGTAACATTACCACCCTGGGACGGGGTGGCTCTGATACGACTGCCGTGGCCCTGGCGGCTGCCCTCCATGCCGATGAATGTGATATTTTTACGGACGTAGACGGTATTTACACGACAGACCCGCGCGTGGAATCCCGGGCACGCCGTCTCGACCGCATTACTTTTGAAGAAATGCTTGAAATGGCCAGTCTCGGCGCTAAGGTATTACAAACGCGCTCCGTCGAATTTGCCATGAAGTACAATGTTCCTGTTCGGGTATTGTCCTCTTTTCAGGATGGCCCCGGCACTCTGGTTACCAACGAGGAAAATTCTGTGGAAGCTCCCCGCGTTTCTGGCATTGCCTTCTCCCGCAACGAAGCCAAACTGACGATGGTTGGTGTTCCTGACCATCCCGGCATCGCTTACTCCATTCTCGGTCCCGTCTCAGACGCCAACATCAACGTGGACGTGATCCTGCAAAATATTTCCGAGGCCGGCAAAACTGACTTTACCTTTACCGTAGATCGCAATGAATACGCCAAGGCCCGGGATATTCTCGTAGAAGTGGCCGCCAAGCTGGGCGCGGAAGATGTCCGGGGCGACAACCATATCGTCAAGGTTTCGGTGGTGGGCGTGGGGATGCGCTCTCATGCCGGGATTGCCGCCACCATGTTTTCCACCCTGGGCAAGGAAAATATCAATATCCAGATGATTTCCACTTCGGAAATCAAGATTTCCGTGGTCATTGAAGAAAAATATCTGGAACTGGCCGTGCGCGCCCTGCATGCGGCTTTTGCTCTGGATGGCGAGGCTCCGGTCTGATGACACTCATGCACAACTATGCCCGCCTGCCCGTGGCTTTCAGCCGGGGCGAGGGAGTGTGGCTTTACGATACTGAAGGACACCGTTATCTGGATGCTCTGGCGGGCATAGCCGTAGTGGGCCTCGGCCACTGCCATCCGGCCGTCACGGCGGCGTTACAGTCCCAGGCCAGCACATTGCTGCACACCTCCAATCTGTACCAGATTCCCTTGCAGGAAAAACTGGCCGACAGTCTCTGTCGACTCAGTGGTCTGGATGCGGCGTTTTTCTGCAACAGCGGAGCCGAAGCCAACGAAGCCGCGATCAAAATGGCCCGGCTCCACGGCCATCAGAAAGGTATTGCCGAACCGCAAATTCTGGTATTTACCCAGGCTTTTCATGGCCGCACCCTGGCGACATTGACAGCGACGGGCAACTATCGTATTCAGGAAGGTTTTGCACCGCTGGTACCGGGCTTTGTGCGTGCGCCCTATGGTGATTTGGCTACTGTGCGGGGACTGCTGGCTGCCAATCCCAGCATTGTCGCCATCCTGGTGGAACCGATACAAGGTGAAGGCGGGGTACGTCCGGCACCCCAGGGATTTTTGGCAGAGCTGCGCGCTCTGTGTGATACCCATGGTCTCTTGCTCATGCTGGATGAAGTGCAGACGGGCATTGGTCGCACCGGGAGCTTTTTTGCCTATCAACAGCTTGCCGGAGTTGTTCCAGATGTGCTCAGCCTCGCCAAGGGTCTGGGCAACGGCGTACCCATTGGCGCCCTGCTGGCGCGCAAAAGCGCCGCAGACCTGTTTGGGCCCGGTAAACACGGCACCACCTTTGGCGGCGGCCCCCTGGTCTGTGCGGCAGCCCAGGCCGTTCTGGACACCATGGAAAGTGCCCAGATCCCTGCCCAGGCAGAAAAAATGGGAGCACTGTTGCAGGAAAAGCTGCGCCATGCATTGGAACAGCACCCTGATGTGCAGGATATCCGGGGCATGGGTCTGATGGTCGGCATTGAACTCCATCAAAAACCCGAACATCTGGTGGAACGCGCGCTGGCAGCCGGATTGCTGATTAATGTCACTGCGGATAAAGTCATTCGCCTCTTGCCCCCACTCATCATCTCAGAACCGGAAATAGATTTGCTGGTTTCCGGCATTGTCCGTCTACTGGAACCCAGCTCATGAAACTGCGCCATTTTCTCAGCCTTGCCGACCTCAGTCCCGACGAATTGAAGGCCCTTCTGAACCGTGCCATCACTCTGAAGCAACTGCGCCAACAGGGCCAAACCTACATGCCCTGCAGCGGCAAAACGCTGGCCATGATTTTTGAGAAATCTTCCACCCGCACCCGGGTTTCCTTTGAAACGGGTATGGCGCAACTGGGTGGACATGCCCTTTTTCTGTCACCCCGCGATACCCAGCTGGGGCGTGGGGAAAGCATCGAAGATACCGCCCGGGTCATTTCGCGCATGGTTGATATGGTGATGATCCGCACCTTCAGCCATGACACCCTGAAGCATTTTGCCGCCGCCTCCCGGGTACCTGTCATCAATGGCCTTTCCGATGATCATCACCCCTGCCAGCTTCTGGCCGATCTCATGACCGCCACTGAACACTGGGGCAGCCTGGAAGGTCGCAAAGTCGCCTACATTGGTGATGGCGCCAACAATATGGCCCATTCCTGGATGGAAGCGGCACGCATTTTCAATTTCAGCCTGCGCATCGGCAGCCCTGCCAAATATTCGCCCAGCGCCGAAATGTTGGCTACGGGAGGAGAATATGTCACCGTCCTCCACGAACCCTTTGCAGCAGTGGAAGGTGCTGACCTGATTGTGACCGATGTCTGGACCAGCATGGGACAAGAGCAGGAAGCCGAACAACGCCGTACCATTCTTCAGGACTTTCAGGTGAACCACACGCTCATGGCAGCGGCGGCACCCGGTGCCCTGTTCATGCACTGCCTGCCCGCGCATCGCGGCGAGGAAGTCAGTGCTGACGTCATTGATGGTCCCCTTTCTGTCGTCTGGGAAGAAGCGGAAAACCGTCTGCATGCCCAGAAAGCTCTCATGGAATTTTTATTTGGCATCGGCCCGGTGGCCGCTTTGCAAGGAGCTCTGTAAATGGTCAAAAAAGTCGTTCTCGCCTATTCGGGTGGTCTGGACACTTCCGTAATCCTCAAGTGGCTGCAGGATCAATACCAGTGCGATGTTGTCACCTTCACGGCCGATATCGGCCAGGGTGAAGAACTCGAACCTGCTCGCGTTAAGGCAGAGAAGCTGGGCGCCAAGGAAATTTTCATTGATGACCTGCGTCAGGAGTTTGTCCGCGATTATGTTTATCCCATGTTTCGCGCCAACACCATTTATGAAGGAGAATATCTCCTGGGAACCTCCATCGCCCGGCCCCTCATCGCCAAACGCATGGTGGAGATTGCCGCCGAGGTGGGTGCCGATGCCGTAGCTCACGGTGCCACCGGCAAGGGTAATGACCAGGTCCGCTTTGAGCTGGGTGCCTATGCACTGAATCCGGCTATTCAGGTCATTGCTCCCTGGCGGGAATGGGATCTCAACTCCCGGGAAAAACTCCTGAATTATGCGGAAAAGCATGGTATTGCGGTGGAAAGACACGGCAAAAAATCCCCCTATTCCATGGATGCCAATCTGCTGCATATTTCCTATGAAGGCGGCATTCTCGAAGACCCCTGGACAGAAGCCGAAGAGAGCATGTGGCGCTGGACCACTTCTCCAGAAAAGGCGCCTGACCAAGCCCGATATCTGGAAATCACCTATGCCCATGGAGACCCCATCGCGGTGGATGGAGAGGCCCTCAATCCCGCGCAATTGCTGGCCCATCTCAATACGGTGGGGGGTGAGCATGGCATCGGCCGTCTGGATATTGTCGAAAACCGTTATGTCGGCATGAAATCCCGGGGTTGTTATGAAACGCCGGGGGGTACCATCCTGCTCAAGGCTCACCGCGCCATAGAATCCATCACCCTGGATCGGGAAGTCGCCCATCTCAAGGATGAGCTCATGCCCCGCTACGCCAGCATTGTCTATAATGGTTTCTGGTGGAGTCCGGAACGTCGCGCTTTGCAAACCCTGATTGACCAGACCCAGCGCCTCGTCAATGGTGTGGTGCGCGTCAAGCTCTATAAGGGCAGCTGCACCGTAGTGGGCCGCCAGTCCCAGGAAAGCCTTTTTGATCCGCGCATTGCCACCTTTGAAGATGATGCCGGAGCCTATAACCAGAAGGATGCGGAAGGATTCATTAAACTTAACGCCCTGCGTCTGCGTATCGAAAAACGCCTGCAGGGATAACTTTCAACGCGCACAGAACTCTGTGCAAGGAGAAAAGTATGCGTCTTTTACACACCATGCTGCGGGTGGGCGATATGGATCGCGCCATCCAGTTTTACACCGAAGTGTTGGGTATGCGCCTGTTGCGCCGCAAGGATTACTCTGAGGGTAAATTCACTCTCGCCTTTGTGGGCTACCAAGAGGAGAACGCCGGGGCCGTCATCGAACTCACCTATAACTGGGGCGTAGATCACTATGATCTCGGCACAGGCTTCGGGCATATTGCCCTGGAAGTGGACAATGCGGCTTCCGCCTGTGATGCCATCCGCGCCAGAGGGGGCAAGGTAGTGCGTGAAGCCGGGCCCATGAAGCATGGCAGCACCATCATCGCCTTTGTCGAAGATCCTGATGGCTATCGCATCGAACTCATTGAGCATAAAAGCTAGCTTGCCGAGCTGTTAACGGACAAAAAAGTCTCATCCTCGACAAAATAGTTTCATCCTGAGTTTTCGGCTCTGAAGTAAGTTGGTCTGGCAATGGTCGGCGGCCCTGTTTCAGCGGCAAAGCTTGTGCCGGTGCATCTGACCTTGGTGGAGCATTCCTAAATGATGATGATTCGTCATTTTCGCTAGGCACGTTCCGAAACCACCAATGACGGGTAAAGACTGGTAGCGGTCATTCTAAACTGGGACCGTGAATTCCGCGCTGTTCTAACGGGGCTGTGGTACTATCACTGTGAATCTCGTAAGTGGTGGAGGCGCAAGGTCACCACGGAAGGGCACCTTATCGTTGCCCTGTGGCAACTGCCTCTTTCGCATATACGCTCGCTAGAATATCATTCAGAACGCTGGTTGCATAATTCATTATTTTTAGAGGGCTATCATTTTTAGCATTGCCTTTATTTAAAGGGCCAAAGACGGAGCCTAAACTTCCATACTCTTCATGTGGGCTTGGCATATTTTCTGCCTCAAGATTCTTTAAAGCAGCTACATTCGGAGTCAAGCGATCTTGAATATATGTGTCATCAAGAATTGCCGCTTGTAGGTCTGCCTTAAATTTTCGGAGAGATTGGGATGAAATTTTTATTTTAACGACCTTTTTCTTGCCAGGGCGAGTGCCAGTGCATTTATAGGCCCATTGTCTTGGGAAGAATCCGAGTTGCATCGTGTCCCAGCTTAGAGAAGTCCACCATTTGTTAGAATAGTTATCAGCTTTAAGAAAGCGAATCCATCCATTAACAGATAGGGCATCCGCTAGACTTCCATTTTCTAATATAACATCCTGCAATCCATATTGCTCGCTATTCTCAAGCCTTACCAAGGACGCATTCTTTACGTTGTAGTATAGCATCCTTTTGAGACTCAAATTATTCCTTCTAAGATTTACAAGATAGGAACACTTAAGTTCATCTCCATGGATTCCAAGTAACACTGCCTTTGATTGCACGATTCGGTTAAAGAGCAACGGGTAAATTTCTAGATCTAAATCCTCCTGTCGCTCCAACGAGCTATTAACATGCGTCCAAAGTTCATATCTTTCATGACTAATATCTACATTTCCTTGGTAAATGGAATACACAATGCTGACTACAGATAAAATAATTGCAATCATTGAAAAAACAAAACTATTATCCTTATTGGCGATGAACTTCCTCGTTTCTCGATAAATCACGCCGATCGAGTTGAGGCGCGTTATTCCATACAACTTCCTAATTCCACGCATCAATATGCCTTTTCTCAAGATTGTGTGTGAACTTCGCTTCCCTCATCAGGTTCATCGTCTCCTCAGTCTTCCGGCAACCCAATATCGTTCGTTCGTTATGGATGTAAATCAGCGTCAGCCATTGACCATGCCTCAGCACCAAACATTTGCCACCTATGGAGTGCTATAACGCTTCGTAACTCTATGGACTAAAATATAAACATCAAATTTTTTGTTCCTCGCTGTTTCAAGTGGGTAGCCTGAGATCCAGCTTACCCAGAATCAGATTGCCATGTTAATAACATTCTTCTGCGTGCGATAGCCCCAAGCTTTGACCTTGGCGGATTGGATGAGGCTATTGAAGCTTTAATAATCCCATTGGTGATCTGGCTTTCGAACCAGCGGAGCACGCCGTCACAATGATTCATGATGGTGTAGGCGACCTTGATATATGCCAACCGTGACACGCCCAATAACGAATGACTGAAGTTGCAGCTTACCTGCCAATGGGGATAAGGAGCACGTCGCGTAGCAGAAATCCTGGGGACTCCGCGAGAAGCCCGGATGATACTATTTTGTCCGTTAACACGAGCATCCAGCCTGATCCGAGCAAGCAGCAGCGGGCCTGATCAAAAAGTCCGCTCACGGCTTATTTTTAATCCTCATGCCATAGGGCTTTTTCACCCAGACGCTGCAAATATTGTGTGTGCAGTGTGGATTCTTCGGCACTGGCCATGATCACCCTCAGTCCCCGCCGCACCGCCACCATACCAGCAACATGACTCCCTGCCGCATCGGGAAGAGGTGCCGACGTCATCGCATTGGCTTCCGTTCCAGACTGGGCATCACTGCCACTCAAGAGACCCATCATATCCACCTGCCCTCCGGTCATGCCGAGATACACCAGGGCAAGAATTTCGCAATCCAGCAAGGCGCCATGCAGTTCACGGTGGCTGTTATCGACGTTATAGCGACGACACAGACTGTTCAGATCATTTTTCTGTCCGGGATGACGACGTCGGGCATCCAGCAAGGTATCCATCACCTTGTGACTGAGGGGGGCTTTTTTCACGAGCGCCAGCTCATGATTGAGAAAGCCCAGATCAAAGGGGGCATTGTGAATGATCAATTCCGCCTCTCCCAGATATTCCAGAAAAGCATCAGCCACTTCAGCAAACAGGGGCTTATCCTCCAGAAAATCATCGCTGAGTCCATGCACGCGCAGCGCCTCGGGATCACTACTGCGCTGGGGGTTGAGATACTGCTGGTAATTGTTTCCGGTCAGGCGCCGGTCGATCAACTCCACGGCGCCGATTTCAATCACCCGATGCCCCTGTTTCCAGTCAATTCCGGTGGTTTCGGTGTCCAGCACTATTTGTCGTAAAGCCATCCTTCCCCCTCCTGACGCTGCTTGCCTGCTCCGAACTGATCCATGACCCGATTGAGCAAGGCATCGACTTGCTCATTTTCGGCATGCCCTGAATGACCACGTACCCAGACCCATTCGATCTGATGGGGTGCGGCCACCTGCACCAGACGCTCCCAGATATCCTGGTTTTTTACCGGAGCACCGCCCGCTGTGCGCCAGCCCCGCTTTTGCCAACCGGCCAACCATTGGGTCATGCCGTCGCGCAAGTAGCGTGAATCGCTGACAACCTGCACCCGGGTCGGGCGCTTAAGGGCTTCAAGACCGCGCAGGGCCGCCGTCAATTCCATACGATTATTGGTACTTTCCGGCTCAAATCCCCAGAGGACCTTTTCCTGATTTTCCCGGCGCAACCAGGCTCCCCAGGCACCGATGCCCGGATTTCCCCGACAGCCGCCATCGGTAAACAATTCCACAACTTTTTCAGACATGATGAATCCCTGTTATGGCTGCCTGGCATCCTGAGGATCATACGCTGCCGGCGCTTCAGAGCGCAGCTTGCGCCGCTCCCGACGCATTTTCACCGAGGTCAGTGCACCAACCAGTGGCCGCTCCGGGTCGCGGCGCTGCGCCAGTAACAAATAAGCATTGGCACCTGCTGGCCACCAGCGATCACCCATCAACTCCATCCACTGGGCATTTTTTCCCAGACCGGGCAGGGTGTATTGGAAATAACGACCCTCCCGCAAAATAAAATCCTGGGTTTCGAGAAGGTGGCGCAACTTGCCGAGGGGCAGAAAGGGGCGGCGCCAGGGCCAGGCGCGGTCGCGCCGCCACAAACGCCAGCGCCGCATGAAACTCAGACTACCGCCAGGATTGAAATCCATGATCAACACATGCCCCTCGGGCCGCAGCACCCGCCAGCATTCTTCCAGCACAGCTTCGGGATCACCCATACGCGTCAGGCAAAAAGGCACAATGACCAGATCAAAGCGCATAGCCGCAAATGGCATCTCCTGACAAGCACCGTAGGCCTGTAAATAAGCTTCTGTGGGGAAAGCAAAGCCATCATTCAGTAACACCCAGGTGCGCCCGGTGCCGGGAGGCATTCCCCAGAACACCGGCTGCCCCAGCTGCAAAATGCTTTCCGGCAGCAGACGATCAATCCAGCGCGGCAGAATATCCCGGGCACGGTCCAACAGCAGTTGCCCCGCGCCGCTGTCCCACCAGACTGCCGCGCGCAGTTCCTGGGGTCGACTCCGCCGTCCTCGCCTCGCCATTTCAGTAAAACCGCTTCACAATATCCAGACACACCAGTGTACGTGACCCCAAAGCATTACCAGAGTAGGCTTATGGTAACGCGCTTGTGCCGAGAACCAAACATGTCTGTGCATTTCATTCCTGCTTTTGCCGATAATTACATTTATGTGCTGGAGAGCCGCGCCGGAATCTGGGTAGTCGATCCCGGCAGCGCCGATCCGGTTTTTTCCTGGCTGGACCAACGCCAGATGAAACCAACGGCCATTTTATGTACCCACCACCATCCGGACCATACGGGTGGAGTAGCGGCGCTGGCCAGGCATTTTGCAATTCCCGTCTATGGCGCCAATGACCGCATTCCGGCCCTCACGCACCCGGTTCATGCTGGCAAGCTGACCATTGCTGCAGCCGAACTCAGTGTTCTCGAAGTGCCTGGCCATACCCGGGATCATCTTGCCTATGTCTGGAGTCAGTCCCTGTTTTGTGGCGATACCCTCTTTGCCGCTGGTTGTGGCAGGCTATTTGAGGGGACTCCCGAAATGCTGTTTCAAAGCCTGCAACAACTGGCCACTCTTCCTGCTGCCACCCGCGTTTATTGTGCCCATGAATACACCCAGAATAATTTACGCTTTGCCGCCTTGGTTGATCCGGAAAATCCGGTCATTCAGCAGCGCCAAATGCTTGTCCGCCAGCAACGCGATGCCGGCGAACCCAGCTTGCCGTCGAGCATTGGCCTGGAATGCGCCAGCAATCCCTTTTTACGCTGTCATGTGCCCGCGCTGATCGCCAGTGCTCAACAGTTTGATCCGGACTGTGATGGCAGCCCCTTGTCCGTATTCACTACTCTGCGGTGCTGGAAAGACCAGTTTTAGCCCCGCTTTCAGCCTGGCCGGCGGAATGGCAGGCAATGGAGTTCAAAGCGCTGTTCCCAGGCCGCACGCAATACCCGACGCACCATGGCGGCATCCACAGCCTCCAGTTGCTGCAAGGAAGTTTCGGCGGATTGCAAACGCCCCAAGTACAACCATTGCCGCGCCAACCGGCTCATGCGCAGTTCGGCATCTTCCTGGGCCAGTAACAACTGGATCCGCAAGCTGCGTTTGGCCCAGTCCATATCTGCCGGGCTCGGGCCTTCACTTAAGAGCTTCGCCAGCACTTCCGCCATGGCCTTGCCTGCTTCATGGGCCTTGTCTTCAGGAGTGGCTATGTACAAGGACCATTCGCCGCAGTCGCGCAAGGCATCCAGATGGGAAAATACCTGATACGCCAAGCCGCGTCTTTCCCGTAACTCGCGAAACAGATAAGAGGCCGTACCTCCACCCAGAATGGCATTGGCCAGCACATGGGCCAGATAATCCGGCGATTCTACCGCACAGGCCGGGGCCATCCAGACCAGATGGGCCTGACGCGCTTCGGTGCGGCGGATACTTTTTCTGCCGGACTGAAACCGGGGCGGTACGCGGGAATTCATCACCGAGGCGGGACGTCGCCCTCCCGGAAATGCCTGCTGCGCCCATTCACAGTATCGTTCATGAACCACATCCCCTACGGCGGTAACAATCAGTGGCGCTTCCGCCAGTACTCTTTCATGGTAGGCCTGCAGGCGTTTGCGGCTGGCTGTACGAATACACTGAGCCTTGCCCAGTACCGGCCAGGCCAGGGGATGTTCACCCCAAATTTCCAGCAGGGCGCGTTCCTGTACCCAGTCCTCCAGATCTTCAGCCGCCATGGCCGCTTCCTGAGCCACCACCTGCTTTTCCAGGCGCAAATCCTCATGGGCAAAGCGTGGCCGAGTCAGCATTTCACTGAGCAAGGCAAAAGCATCCCGGGCATCTTCTGCCAGAACGGTCCCGTGAAACACCGTGCTCTCACGATCCGTAAACGCATTGATGGTCCCTCCCAGGGATTCCATCGCGGCATTCAGGGCATCGCCGTCTCTTTCAGTACTGCCCTTGAACAGCATGTGCTCCAGCAAATGGGCAAACCCATTTTCATCGTCTTGCTGATCCCGACTGCCATTACCCAGAGTCAGGGACAGCGCCACACTCTGCCGGCCCGGCAAGCGCTCGCTCAACACCACCACCCCGTTATCCAGGGTAGTCACCGAAGCTTCCACAGTTTTAATCACAGCAATACATACCCGTTAATGCGACAATGGAAAAGTTTTTGCATGTCTTTCCCGCGCAGGCAGAAAATGCAAACAGGGGTGGACACCTGCAGTCCACCCCTGCTCTGATACCAAAGGGAATACCAGCCAGAAATTATTGGGTAATATCCTTCATGCTCAGCTTGATTTTGCCCTGGCGATCCACTTCCAGGACTTTGACCCGCACGGCCTGCCCTTCCTTGAGATAGTCATGCACATCACTGACCCGCTCGCTGCTGATCTGGGAAATATGCAGCAGGCCATCGCGACCCGGCAGAATCGTTACAAAGGCACCAAAGTCCATGATCTTGGCAACCTTGCCGTCATAAATGGTATCCACCTGCACTTCTGCGGTCAGCAGCTCGATCCGCCGCCGCGCGGTAGCACCCGCCTCACTGTCCACCGTAGCAATGGTCACCGTACCATTATCCTGAATATCAATGGCGGCACCGGTTTCTTCGGTCAGGGCGCGGATGACCTTGCCTCCCGGTCCGATCACATCGCGGATTTTGTCCGGATTGATGTGCATGGTGATAATGCGTGGCGCGTTATCCGAAAGTTCCACTCGTCCCTGACCAAGCACGGCATTCATCAGACCCAGTATGTGAATGCGTCCGGCATGGGCCTGCTGCAAGGCCTTCGCCATGATTTCGCGGGTAATCCCATCAATTTTGATGTCCATCTGCAGGGCCGTAACCCCTTGTTCCGTTCCGGCCACCTTGAAATCCATATCGCCCAGATGATCTTCATCTCCGAGAATATCGGTCAATACCGCAAAACGCTCGCCATCCTTGATCAGTCCCATGGCGACCCCGGCGACTGGCGCCTTCAGCGGCACACCGGCGTCCATCAACGCCAGAGAGGCACCACAGACCGTCGCCATACTGGATGAACCATTGGATTCGAGCACTTCCGAAACCACCCGCAAGCTGTAAGGAAACTCACCGGGTTCTGGCAACACCGCCGCTATGGCTCTTTTTGCCAACCGTCCATGGCCAATTTCCCGACGCTTGGGAGAACCCACCATGCCGGTTTCACCCGTGGAAAATGGCGGGAAATTATAATGGAGCATGAAGCGGTCTCGACTTTCCCCCTGCAAGGCATCAATGATTTGCTCATCGCCCTTGGTCCCCAGGGTGGCGATAACCAATGCCTGGGTTTCTCCCCGGGTAAACAGCGCCGAACCATGGGTGCGGGGCAATACTCCCGCCTCAATGGTAATGGGCCGCACGGTTTTGGTGTCGCGCCCGTCAATACGCGGCGCTCCATCGAGAATCCGGCCCCGGACAATGCCGGTTTCGATTTTCTTGACAAAACTCCGCACCATATCGGCACGCTGGGCATCTTCGCTGGCAAATTCCGCCACCATGGACTGCTGGATAGCTTCGAGTTTTTGGCTGCGGGCCTGTTTTTCCACCAGGGAATAGGCTTCCTGCAACAAGCCCGAGGCCTTGGCCTGCACGGCCTCACCCAGGGCTGCATCGGCAACGGGAGCTACCCAGTCCCAGGCAGGATTGCCCACTTCGCTGGCCAGGGCGGCAATGGTTTCAATCACCGGCTGGAATCCCGCGTGACCATACATCACCGCCTCCAGCATGACCTCTTCAGATAGCTGCTGGGCTTCGGATTCCACCATCAATACCGCATGGCGGGTACCGGCCACCACCAGATCCAGCTGCGATTCGGCCAATTGCGCATAGCCCGGATTCAGCACATATTGGCCGTTGATGTATCCTACCCGCGCGGCACCCAGCGGTCCCTGAAAAGGAATACCGGAAATGGCCAGAGCGGCGGAAGCGCCGACCATGGCCAGAATGTCCGGATCCTGATCCCGATCCACGGAAAGTACAGTTGCAATCACCTGCACTTCATTCATGAATCCTTTCGGAAACAAGGGACGGATGGGGCGATCAATCAAACGGGAGGTGAGGGTTTCCTTTTCCGTCGGCCGTCCTTCCCGCTTGAAGAACCCACCGGGAATTTTCCCTGCGGAATAGGCTTTTTCCTGATAATTGACCGTCAACGGAAAGAAATCCTGGCCCGGTTTGACTTCTCGGCGGCCTACGGCCGTCACCAGTACCACCGTATCGCCACTGGATACCAGCACTGCTCCATTGGCCTGACGCGCCATGCGGCCCGTCTCCAACTGCAGGCGCTGCCCGCCGAAATCCAACTCTTTCCGAATGATGGCCAAAACCTTCTCCTTACTTGCGCAGACCCAGACGCTCAATCAGCGTCCGATAACGGTTCACATCCCGCTTCTTGAGATAATCGAGCAGCTTGCGACGCTGACCCACCATCTTCAACAAACCCTGACGGGAATGATGATCATGCTTGTTGCTTTTGAAATGATCGGCCAATCCTTCAATACGAGTGGTGAGCAGGGCTACCTGCACTTCGGGGGAACCGGTATCTCCGGCATGGGTCGCATAACCCTGAACTACTTCTGCTTTGACTTCACGCGACAACGACATAATTCCATCTCCTCGGAACTTCTGAAAAAACAATACTCACTAGTTTACGCTCATGAGGCGGCGCGGCGCCACCTTTCCGTCGTCCATAACCTCTCCCAAACCCAGGAACTGCTCCCCGGGACCGTAGAGGCGAATGCGTCCCAGGGAGGGAGCGTGAGCGACCACCACCCCCTGTCCCTGACGCAAGTAATATGCCGTATTTTCTGTGAGGGTAACGGCTGGCAGATATTCCAGGGCCAGATCCATCGCCTTCAGGGGGCATTCCCCTTGTTTGTGACTCTCCGCAAGGGCATCCAGCGTCAACGCATCCTCAATGCGAAAAGGGCCGGTGACAGTGCGCCGCAATTCCTCGACATGGGCGCCACAACCCAGGGCGGTACCCAGATCCATGGCCAGACTGCGAATATAGGTTCCTTTGGAGCAATCCACATCCACCACCAGACGCTTATCGCTCAATGCTACCAGCCGCAAACCGTCTATGCGTACCTGACGCGGCGCTCTTTCTACTTCAATGCCTTTGCGCGCCAGCTCGTACAAGGGCTTGCCACCTTGCTTGATCGCGGAATACATGGGCGGAATCTGGGCAATTTCACCGAGAAAACGGGGAAGGATGGCTTCCACGTCAGCGCGGTTCACTGCCACCGGCTTATCTTCCAGAATTTCGCCTTCGCGGTCGCCGGTATTGGTCGTCTGCCCCAGTCGCAGGGTTGCCCGGTAGGACTTGTCGGCATTGAGGATGTAATCCGATACCTTGGTGGCCTCACCGAAGAGCAATACCAGCAGCCCGGTGGCAATAGGATCCAGGCTGCCGGTATGTCCCGCCTTTTTGATGCCGAGAATCCGTTTAGCTCTTTGCAGAGCCGCATTGGAAGTCAAACCCTCAGGTTTATCGAGGAGCAGCAGCCCGTGCTGACAGGACATATTCACACCTCCTCGTCTGGGGCAGGCGGCAAATGAGCGAGAATTTCAGCCATTTCCGCGCCCCGATCAAAGCGGGCGTCATAGATAAAATGCAGGGGTGGGATGCGCCGCAGGGCCAGACGCTTCCCTAGGATCTGGCGCATCTCACCAGCCCGGGCATCCAGCGCATGCCGCACCCGCTCGGCGTGCTCGGGACCATCCATCAAGGAAAAGAACACCGTCGCCGAACGCATATCCGCAGGCAGATCGACCATGGTAATCGTGGGCGGCAAGAGTGTCAGATCTGCCGGCAAGCCGTGCAACTCCCGCAACAAGGCCGCGATTTCTTCGCGCAGCAGGTGAGAAACCCGGGCGCCACGCGGATAGGCACGATGTGTATGCTGCAACGCCAACCCCTAGACCGTACGCGCGACTTCAGTGGTTTCGAAGGCCTCAATCACGTCTCCGTTCTTGAGGTCATTGAAATTGCGCAGACCGATACCGCACTCGAAACCCTCCCGGACTTCCTTGGCGTCGTCTTTGAAGCGGCGCAGCGAATCCATTTCACCGCTGTGAATCACCACATCCTGACGCAGCACCCGGACCTTGGCATTGCGCCGCACCACACCATCAGTCACCATACACCCGGCAATGGTTCCCACCTTGGGAACCCGGAAGGTTTCCCGCACTTCGGCATGACCTATGATTTTTTCACGAATTTCCGGAGCCAGCATCCCGCTCATGGCTGCCTTGACTTCATCCACTGCGTCATAAATGACGCTGTGATAACGGACGTCCACACCGGTACTTTCAATGAGCCGCCGCGCCTGGGCTTCGGCCCGGACGTTGAAACCGATAACCACCGCCTGGGATGCGGCCGCCAGATTCACGTCCGATTCTGTAATGCCTCCGACCCCCGAATGGATGACCGTAACTTTCACTTCGGAGGTAGAAAGGCGTTCCAGCGTCGTGGTCAAGGCCTCCACCGAACCTTGCACGTCGGCCTTGATCAACAGGTTCAACTGCTGCAACTGACCATCTGCGGCCGCTTCGAAGAGACTTTCCAGCGATGCCTTCTGGTTTTTGGCCAGCCGCACATCGCGGAACTTGCCCTGCCGGAACAATGCCACTTCCCGGGCCTTGCGTTCGTCGGCCACGACCACGACCTCGTCGCCCGCATGAGGAACATCGCTGAGGCCGAGGACTTCAGCTGGCAAACCAGGGCCGACATCCTGGGTATTCTGCCCGGCATCGTTGACCAATGCCTTGATACGCCCGAACTGAGCCCCGGCCAGGAGCATATCGCCGGCATGCAGGGTTCCCTGCCGGACCAACACAGTGGCCACCACGCCACGTCCACGATCCAGACGCGATTCGATGACCACGCCCTTGGCGGGACCATTACTCTGCACATCCAATTCCAGCATTTCCGCCTGCAGCAAAATGGCGTCCAGCAGGTCATCGATATGCAGACCCGCCTTGGCCGACACATTCACAAACTGGGTATCACCACCCCATTCTTCGGGAACCACCTCGTGACCCGCCAGTTCCTGACGAATACGCTCGGGATCCACACCCGGCTTGTCGATCTTGTTGACCGCCACCACGATGGGTACCTGTGCCGCTTTAGCATGGTGAATGGCTTCAATGGTTTGGGGCATGACGCCATCATCAGCGGCCACCACCAATATCACAATATCTGTGGCCTGGGCACCACGGGCACGCATGGCCGTAAACGCCTCATGACCCGGCGTATCGAGAAAGGTGACCATCCCTTTGGGCGTTTCCACATGGTAGGCACCAATATGCTGTGTAATCCCACCCGCTTCGCCACTGGCAACCTGGGCGGATCGTATACGATCCAGCAACGAGGTTTTACCATGATCCACATGCCCCATCACCGTGACTACCGGAGGCCGGCGCAGCATGATGGGCGTTTCCGACGGACCTTCATCCATCAGGAAGGCTTCGGGGCTGGTCATGGCAACCATTTTGACTTTATGCCCCAATTCTTCGACCACAATAGCTGCCGTTTCCTGGTCAATCACCTGATTGATGGTAGCCATCACCCCCATTTTCATCATGGCCCTGATGACATCGGTGGCCTTGATCGCCATCCGGCTGGCCAACTCACCTACAGTAATGGTTTCCGGAACAGCCACTTCACGAATGACCGGAGCCATGACAGCTTCATTGCCCATCTGCCCGCCACGATTGCGGTTTTTCTTGTCCCCAGGTTTGCGGCGACGGGCCAGAGCTTCGGCATTGCCACCGTCCTCATTGCGGCGCACACCACGCCGACCGGCCCGGTCATCATCGCTACGCCCAGCCGGACCGGTTTTCTTGCCACGAGGCGGACTCGCTGGGGCCTTGGCCGGAGCTGCCACGGCAGGACGCGGACGCTCATTGACTGGTGCACGATTCCGTTCAGGGGGAGTACGCCCGGTAGCGGGACGCTCAGCATCTGCCTGTCCTTCGCCACGCGAACGGTTATCCGGGGCTCGCGCAGTCTCAACCTGATGCGCCTCGACCTCCGCAGCTGCTACTGTTTTTTCAGACTCTGGTGCTACCGTTGCCGCAGCTTCGTGGGCAGTTTCCACAGCCGGCACTTCTACCGGAGTCGCTACGGTCTCAGGTTCAGGCACTTTCTGCTCAACCACATTTTCTGGTTCAGCAACAGGACGTTCTGCTATCGGTGCCTGTTCGACAGGTTCTTCCACGGCCACTTCGCGTTTGACATAGGTGCGTTTGCGGCGGACTTCCACCTGTACAGTGCGCGATTTACCCGCACCCACAGACTGCTTGATTTCCGAAGTGCTGGTACGATTCAGCGTGATGCGCCGCAGCTCACCCCCGCCTTCTCCATGAGCGCTGCGCAACGAAGCCAGCAGCCGATGCTTATCCTCTTCCGTGACCGGATCCTCGGCTGTTTTCTTCTTGATGCCCGCAGCATTCAACTGCTCCAACAAGCGCGCATCGGTTACACCTAATTCAGCTGCAAAATTGGCGACAGTTACCGTCATAATCCTCTTTCTCCAAAACCACTTGTTCGCACAATGCGTTACAGGGTTGTATCAAGCAAACCAGGGCGCACGCGCCTCCAGAATCAGGGCCTTGGCCCGTTCTTCTTCAATACCGACCATCTCGCATAGTTCACTGGCAGCTAGTTCTGCCAAATCTTCGGCAGTCACCACCCCCTTACTGGCCAGCAAATGGGCAAGACCCTTGTCCATGCCTTTCAGTTGCAGCAGATCCTCGGCGGGTTGGCTGAGGGCGACTTGTTCTTCCTGGGCAATGGCTTTATTCAAAAGTACATCTCGCGCCCGCCGGCGTAATTCCCCGACGAGTTCCTCGTCGAGCCCTTCGATTTCGATCATTTCGGCGACGGGCACATAGGCGACTTCTTCCAAGGAGGTGAAACCTTCACTGACCAGCAGTTGCGCCAGATCCTCGTCCACCCCGAGCTCCTGAATGAAATGGTTGAGGAATTTGGCATCTTCCTCATCTCTTTTGGCCTGGGCCTCTTCTTCCGTCAGGATGTTGATGGTCCAACCCGTCAACTGAGTCGCCAGACGGACGTTCTGACCACCACGACCAATGGCCTGGGAGAGATTTTCAGAATCCACCACCACGTCCATACTGTGCGTGTTTTCATCCACCACAATACTCGACACTTCTGCCGGTGACAGTGCATTGATCACATAGCTGGCCGGATCAGCAGACCAGATGACAATATCAATGCGTTCCCCCTTCAGTTCATTGATGACGGTCTGGACCCGATTCCCGCGCAGGCCGACGCAAGCGCCGACCGGATCCACCCGGGGATCATTGGAGCGCACCGCCAACTTCGCACGCAAGCCGGGATCGCGCGCAGCTCCCATAATTTCAATCATCCCGTTGCCAATCTCCGGCACTTCCTGGGCGAACAGTTTGATCAGCAATTCCGGACTGATCCGCGACAGGAACAACTGCGGACCGCGCTGCACCCGGCGCACATCCTGGAGATGGGCCTTGACCCGATCGCCGGGACGGATGGCTTCACGCGGCATCATTTCCTCTTTGGCCAGCAATGCTTCCGCTCTGCCCATATCGACAATGGCATTGCCTTTTTCCATACGTTTGACGAGGCCGCTTATGATCTCACCCTTACGCAGGGCAAAGTCGGAAACTATCCGGTCACGCTCAGCATCGCGCACCTTCTGGACAATCACTTGCTTGGCGGTCTGGGCGGCAATGCGACCAAACTCGACTGGTGGTAGCACTTCCTCGACAAATCCACCCAGCTCTACATCGGGGCGCAGCGCCTGAGCATCTTGCAAACGGATGTGTATGTCTGCATCAAATTCGTCCGCATCATCGGCCACCACTTCCCACAGACGTCGGGTGACGTAATCTCCCGTCTTGCGATCTACATCCACCACAACATGCCAGTCCGCCCCATATTTTTTCTTGGACGCAGATACCAGAGAAGCTTCCAGAGCTTGAAAAATAACCTCCCGATCCACATCCTTCTCATGGGCGACGGCATCCGCCAGATAAAGAAGTTCACGACTCATTGACTTGCTCCTCTCTGCATATCCGTCCCTTTACCATTGGGGTACCAGCTTTGCCTTGTGTATATCATCCAGCGCTAGCAACCAGCGCCCCTCATTATTTTCAATGACCACTTTCTGGTCCTCCAGCCCCTGTAAAACCCCCAGTAGGCGACGTCGACCCAGATGCAATCCGTGCAAATGCACTTCCGCATTCTCTCCCTGAAAACGTTCAAAATCCCGCAGGGTTTTCAATGGTCGATCCAGTCCGGGGCTGGAAACTTCCAGACGATAAGCGCCGTTGATGG